>NZ_VFVM01000030.1:0-1078 GCF_006442845.1 Mesorhizobium sp. B2-4-2
GGCGTCTTCGGCTGAAGGCCTCGGCAACCGCGATGAAGAAGACGACAAGCCCGGCCGTTGAGATGTAGGAACCGATCGACGAGACGAAATTCCAGCCGGCAAAAGCATCGGGATAGTCGGCGTAACGTCGCGGCATGCCGGCCATGCCCAGAAAATGCTGCGGGAAAAAGACGAGGTTGACGCCGATGAACATCAGCCAGAAATGCAGCTTGCCGAGCGTTTCGCTGTACATATAGCCGGTCATCTTCGGGAACCAGTAGTAGAAGCCGGCAAAGATCGCGAAGACCGCCCCCAAAGACAGCACATAGTGGAAGTGAGCGATCACGAAATAAGTGTCGTGGTACACGCGGTCGATACCGGGGTTCGCAACCATGATGCCAGTGACGCCACCAATGGTGAACAGCAAGACGAAGCCGAGAGCCCACATCATGGGTGTCTTGAACTCTATCGATCCTCCCCACATGGTCGCCAGCCACGAAAACACCTTCACGCCGGTTGGAACGGCGATGACCATCGATGCGAAGGCGAAGTAGCGCTGCGTGTCGACCGACAGGCCGGTCGTATACATATGATGTGCCCAGACGACAAAGCCGATCGCGCCGATTGCCACCATTGCATAGGCCATGCCGAGATAGCCGAAGATCGGCTTCTTGGCGAAGGTCGAGATGACGTGGCTGATGATGCCGAAGCCAGGCAGGATCATGATGTAGACTTCGGGATGGCCGAAGAACCAGAACAGATGCTGGTAGAGGATCGGATCACCGCCGCCGGACGGCGAAAAGAAGGTCGTCCCGAAATTGCGATCGGTCAACAGCATGGTGACCGCGCCGGCGAGCACCGGCAGCGACATGAGAAGCATGAAGGCGGTGACCAGCATCGACCAGGCGAACAGAGGCATCTTGTGCATGGTCATGCCGGGTGCGCGCATGTTGAAGATGGTCGTGATGAAGTTGATCGCGCCGAGGATCGAGGAGGCCCCCGAAAGGTGGATAGACAGAATAACGAGGTCGACGGCGGGACCTGGCTGGCCATCCGTCGAATAAGGCGGATAGAGCGTCCAGCCGCCGCCATGGCCGAG
>NZ_VFVM01000031.1:0-1052 GCF_006442845.1 Mesorhizobium sp. B2-4-2
CTAGAGCGTTTCATATCTTGACGGAAGCGTAGCCTGCGTTTTCGAAGTAGTTCCTGCATTCGGCTGCCTCGATTGTTTCGACGAGGTGGCCGATGTGGCGCCAAGTGTCCTCGATTGTACGTTTCTGAGCTTGGCGCATCCAGTGTTTGATCTTGGCGAAGGCCTGCTCGATCGGATTGAGGTCCGGGGAATAGGGCGGCAGGTACCAAAGCCTGGCGCCGGCAGCTTTGATCATCTGCCTGATGGCCGCCGACTTATGACTTCCCAGATTATCCATGACGACAATATCGCCGGGCTTCAGCACCGTGATGAGCTGCTGCTCGACATAGGCCCGGAAGCATTGGCCGTTGATCGGGCCGTCGAAGACGCAAGGCGCTGTGAGCCGATCCCAGCGCAGCGCGCCGAGGAAGGTCAGCGTGCGCCAGTGGCCGTGCGGAGCCAGGCCGCGCAGCCGCTTGCCCTTCGGCCCCCAACCGCGCAGCGGAGCCATGTTGGTCTTGATCCAGGTCTCATCGATGAAGACCAGGCACTGCGGATCGAGGCCGGTCTGCCAGGATCGCCATCGCTGACGCCTGCGGGCAATATCGGCGCGTGCCTGCTCAAGGGCGAACAGCGTTTTTTTTGAAGCTCAGGCCCTCGCGCCTCAAGAACAGCCACACCGTATTGTGCGAGACCTTGATCCCGCGCGCATCCAACTCGTCCTTCAGCCGATGCAGCGTCAGTTCAGAGGTCTGATTGATCCGCTCCACAATGAAAGCCCGATGGGGCTCCAGAACGCGCTTACGGTGTCCGCCCATCTTGCCCGGCGCCACCGAGCCGGTGGCACGGTAACGCTGCGACCACTTCACCACAGAGGAAACCGCAACGCCAAAGCGCGAGGCAACCGCACGGCAGGTCTCCCCGTCGACAACTGCCGCTACTGCACGCTCACGAAGATCATTTGAAAGCGCTCGCGTCATCAGATGCTGGCCTCCAATCCAGCCAGCATCTTGAATCACAAACATCCGGTTTTGGGAATCCTACGATTCTCCCAAAATAGGAAATGCTCTAGG
>NZ_VFVM01000004.1:0-538287 GCF_006442845.1 Mesorhizobium sp. B2-4-2
GTGTAGATCTGCGTGGTCGACAGGCTGGCATGGCCGAGCAGTTCCTGGATAGTGCGCAGGTCGCCGCCGCGGCCGAGCAGATGCGTGGCAAAGGAATGGCGCAAGGCGTGCGGCGTTGCGGTGTCCGGCAGGTTGAGCGCCGAGCGCAGCTTGGCCATCTCGCGCTGGACGATGGCCGGGTTGAGCGGGCCGCCGCGCGCGCCGCGAAACAACCGGCCCTTGGGGTCGAGATGGTAGGGGCACAGCCGGCGGTATTCGGCAACCGCCCTGAGCGCCACCGGCAGCACCGGCACCAGCCGCGTCTTGCCGCCCTTGCCGGTGACGCGCAGCACCGTGTCGGCCTCCGACGCCAGTTCGGCGCCGGCAAGGCCGAGCGCCTCGGAAATGCGCAGGCCCGAGCCGTAGAGCAGCGTCAGCACGGCGGCGTTGCGGGCGGCGATCCAGGGTTCCTCCGCCAATTGACCCTCGACGGAAACGACATGTTTTGCGTCACTGGCCGTCAGCGGTTTCGGCAGTGACTTTGGTTGGCGAGGCGCGCGCAGGGCCGCCGCGCCCGCTGCGTTGGCGAGACCACGCCGTTCCAGAAAGCGCAAGAGTGAGCGAATGCCGGCCAGCCCCCGGCCGAGCGTGCGGGCGCCTGCGCCTTCATTGCGGCGGGCGGCGAGAAAGCCGCGCAGGTCGGCCGGGCGCAGATCGGCGATGTCGGCTATGCCGGGCGGGCCGCCATTATGACCCGTCAGGAAATGCAGGAACTGCCTGGTGTCGCGCTCGTAGGCTTCCACCGTCTCGGGCGACAGCCGACGTTCTCGCGCGAGCATCTTGAGCCAGCTTTCGCGCGCCGCCTGGAGGTCGGGCTTTGCCGGGATAAGGAATTCCTGCATGGCGTCGTTCCGGTTCGCCGTCATTTTCCGGCAGCCGGGTTAGGAAGCGGTGAAGAGGCGTCATTGAAATGACAATCCGGTGGGGCTAGGAGTCGACCGGCGGCAAGTCAAAACCGTGGTGATTGGCCAAACGGGGTATCCGCAAATAGAGAGTTGCAGGAACGAAACCCGTGAGCCTTTCTGAACTGCCGTGGGTTTGATCACCGTAACGAATGGGTCCTCGGGTCTGCGCAGTCGCTTCGCGCCTGCTCCGCCCGTGGATGACGAAGGTAAAAGCGCGCCATGAGCAAGCCCCAGAACCCTGTCCAGATGGCCGTGATCGGCGCCGCCCACGGCATCAAGGGCGAATTGCGCGTCAAAACCTTTACCGGCGATCCGCTGGCGCTCGCCGATTACGGGCCGCTTTACGCAAGGGACGGCCGCGCCTTCCAGATCATCGACATAAGGCCCGCCAACACCGTGGTCGTGGTGCGCTTCAAGGGTGTCAGTGACCGCAACGCGGCCGAGGCGCTGGCCGGCACGGAGCTGTTCGTCGATCGCTCCATGCTGCCCGATGACGGCGAGGAGGACGAATTCTATCATGCCGACCTGATCGGTCTGGAGGTTCGGGACGATACGGGAGCCGTCCTTGGCAAGGTAGTCGCCGTGCACAATTTCGGCGGCGGCGACATCCTCGATGTGACGCTGGCCGGACGCAAGGGCGTGTTAATCCCGTTCACGCAGGCCGCTGTGCCCGAAGTGTCGATCGCCGAGGGTTTTGTGCGCGTCAACCAGGCGGCGGCCGGACTGGTCGAGGACGAGGACGGCGAAGCGCCGCGCGAGGAAGGCTTCGACCCGAAGGGCAGGCCGCGCGGCCCGAGGGACGCCGGGGGCAACCGGTGAGCTTCTCCGCCTCCGTGCTTACGCTCTACCCGGAAATGTTTCCGGGTCTGCTTGGCCTGTCGCTGGCCGGGCGGGCGCTGGAGGCGGGTACATGGTCGCTGCAGGCGATCCAGATCCGCGACTTCGCAACCGACCGCCACCGCACTGTCGACGACACGCCGGCCGGCGGCGGCGCCGGCATGGTCATGCGCGCCGATGTCTTGGCCAGGGCGATCGACCATGCCTCGCCCGAAGGCGATTTGCGGCCACGGCTGCTGATGAGCCCGCGTGGAAAGCCGCTGACGCAGGCGCGCGTGCGCGAACTGGCCGCCGGGCCGGGCGCCGTCATCCTGTGCGGCCGCTTCGAAGGCATCGACCAGCGGGTGATCGACGCGCGAGGATTGGAGGAAGTCTCGGTCGGAGACTTCATTCTGTCCGGTGGCGAGCCGGCGGCGCTTGTGCTGCTCGACGCGGTCGTGCGGCTGCTGCCCGGCGTCATGGGCAATGCCGTGTCGGGTGAAGAAGAGAGCTTTGAAAACGGCCTGCTCGAACACCCGCACTACACGCGGCCGCAGGATTTCGAGGGCCGGCCCATTCCCGAGGTGCTGACCTCGGGCAACCACGGCAAGATCGCGGCGTGGCGGCGGGCACAGTCGGAGAAGCTGACGCGGGAACGGCGGCCGGACTTGCTCGGCTCTCCTCAGCCCTTGGCGAAATAGTAGAAAGCCAGGAACAGCCCGACCGCGACGACGAAGCCACGCACCACGTTCTGCGGCACGCGCTTGGCGATCCACACGCCGGCATAGCCGCCCAACGCGCCGCCGGGGATCATGATGATCGCTTGCGGCCAGGCGACGACGCCACCCGAGACGAAGACGACGATGGCGACCGCTGCGATGACCATGGCCAGCATGTTTTTCAGCGCGTTCAGGCGGTGGTAGTCGCCGGCCTGGGTCAGGCCGAGCGTCGCCAGCATCATCACGCCCATGCCGGCCCCGAAGAAGCCGCCATAGATGGCCGTGACGAACTGCGCCAGCGAGCCGGCCAATGAGCCCACGGAAGCCTCATGCCCCGGCTTGGGTGCGGGCTTCAGCCACGGCCCGGCGGCGAACAGCGCCGTCGCGGCCAGCAGCAGCCATGGCACCAGGACGCGAAATGACGGATTGTCCAGCGCCAGCAGGATAAGCGCGCCGGCCAGTGCGCCGAGCGCCGATATCAGGCAGAGCAGCAGGGCGCCACGCCAGAAATGGCGGATGTCGTCCCGGTAGGCCAGCGTCGAGGTGATGTAGCCGGGAAATTGCGTCACCGAGGAGGTCGCGTTGGCGACGATCGGCGGCAGGCCGACCAAGGTCATGGCACCGAAGGTGATGAAGGTGCCGCCGCCCGCGACCGCATTGGCGGCGCCGGAAAGAAAACCCGCCATGAATAGCAGGACCGCGTCGAAAAAGGACATGAGGATGCCGCCGGAGAACTATGGTTGCCCCGCCTTAGGCAGCTTGAAGGGCCCTTGCAACCCGGTAGTGGACAGATACGATGGTGCACGCGAGCAAAAAAGACGCGGCCAAGACGTGACAAAGCGTCGAAATAGCTGTATGTGCCCGCCGAACCGGGAGAAATCTGCCGGACCCGTCAACAATGGCGGTGTAGTCGCCCCTGCCCGATGTTTTCGAACAAAGGGCATAGCCGAGCGGTCATTGGAACTGCAAGGCGAGCGCCGGGCGCTCTGACTGTCGGAAGAACAAGAAGTGGATTATTGAGATGGATCTCATCCGTCAGCTCGAGGCCGAACAGGCCGCCAAGATCGAAGCCAAGCGCAAGCTTCCCGAATTTCAGCCCGGCGACACCGTGCGCGTCCAGGTCCGCGTAACCGAGGGCACCCGCACCCGCGTCCAGGCCTATGAAGGCGTCGTCATCGCCCGCGCCGGTTCGGGCTTCCAGGAAAATTTCACCGTCCGCAAGATCTCCTACGGCGAAGGCGTCGAGCGCGTCTTCCCGGTGTTTTCGCCAATGGTCGAAGGCGTCGAGATCGTGCGTCGCGGCAAGGTGCGTCGTGCCAAGCTCTATTATCTGCGCGACCGTCGCGGCAAGTCGGCCCGTATTTCGGAGAACACCGGCGTGCGCGCCCGCAAGCTCAACGATGAGGAGCGCGACGCGCTGAACGCCGAGAAGGCGCGCATCGAGGCCGAGAAGGTTGCCGCCGCGCAGGCGCTGGCCGCCGAGACGGCCGCCAAGGAAGCCGCCGAGAAGAAGGCCGCCGACGAGGCCGCCAAGGCTGCGGAAGCCGCTGCCGCCGAATAAGGCTTTCGACAGAGACTTCTGAAAAAGGCGGCTTCGGCCGCCTTTTTTTCGTTTCGGAGCCCGCCCTTTGCCACATGCGGGCTTCCAAAGCGGGATTGACTTCTATGATACGGTACACTAATTAATCGTGTACAAATTAATTTTGGAGACTTGATATGACCGCACTCTATTCGACCCAGGCGCGTGCCGTCGGCGGCCGCGCCGGCCACGTCCAGACCGATGACGGCCTGCTCAGCCTTGATCTCGCAATGCCGAAGGAGCTTGGCGGCAAGGGTGGCGCCACCAATCCCGAACAGCTTTTCGCCGCCGGCTATGCCGCTTGCTTCGAAAGCGCCATGCGGTTTCTCGCCGGCAAGCAGAAACTGCCGCTGCGCGATGCCTCGGTGACGGCCACTGTCAGCCTCCATCCCAACGGCCAGGGCGGTTTCCTGCTCGGCGTTTCCCTGGCGGCCGAGACGAAAGGTCTTGATCAGGCGGCCGCCGAAGCGCTTGTATCGGCAGCGCACCAGATCTGCCCCTACTCCAACGCAACCAGGGGCAATATCGAGGTGGCGATTTCGGCAAAGGCGACATGACGGCGAAAACCAAAGACACGGCCAACCAGGTCCCGGCGGGTGACGCCGGGACAAGCGCGGTCCCAAGGCTCAGCGACCAGCTCTGCTTCGCGCTCTATTCGGCGAGCGGATTGATGACGAAGCTCTACCGGCCGTTGCTCGATCCGCTTGGCCTGACCTATCCGCAATATCTGGCCATGCTGGCGCTGTGGGAGCGCGCGCCGAGCACGGTGGGCGAGCTCGGCGAGGCGCTGGGCCTCGATTCGGCGACGCTGACGCCGCTGCTCAAGCGGCTCGAGGCCGGCGGCCTGGTTACGCGCCGGCGCGATCCTGCCGACGAGCGCCGCGTGCTGGTCGAGCCGACAGCCAAGGGCCAAGCCTTGCGCGAGCGCGCCAGGGACATCCCCGCCGCCATGCTCTGCAGCATGCCGCTCGACCCAGCCGAGTTGAAGTCGCTGCATGGCACGCTGACCCGCTTCGTCGCCGGGCTGCGCGAGGCCGATGCCGGAGCGCCGCAGCGCGGCTGATCGGCCACGGCAAGGATCGTTTCCCAAAATCCCGGCCGAAAGTATCTATTTGCGTTTTTCGCCAGCCGTGGCGCAGCGGAGCGTCTTGCATGGCGCTTGCGGAGAGCTAAAGTCGGCGCCGGATTTCCTTTGCAAGCCCGGCCCATGTCCGGGCGCTTTCACTTCCGGGGAGTGTGTCATGACAAAATCGAAACTGCTGCTGGCCGGCCTGCTTGCCGTCATGCTTGCGCCCGTTGCCGCCTTCGCCCAGGCGCTGCCCGATCTCGGCGGCAAGAAAGTGGTGGTGGTGACGGAAAACGCCTATCCGCCGCTGCAGTTCATCGATGCCAAGACCGGAAAACAGATCGGCTGGGAATATGACGCGATGAACGAGATCGCCAAGCGGCTGAATTTCACCGTCGAGTATCAGAACACCTCCTGGGACGCGATGATCCAGGCGGTTTCCGACAACCAGTACAACATCGGCATGACCGGCATCACCATCAAGGACGACCGCAAGCAGAAGGTGGATTTCTCTGACCCTTATATGCGCTCGGAACAGTTCATGTTGGTGCGCGGCGACGAGAGCCGCTTCACCGACGCCAAGACCTTCGGCGCCTTCAAGGACGGGCTGATCGGCGCGCAGGCCGGCACGACGCCCTTCTACACCGCTGTCTACAGCGTGCTGGACGGCAATGAGCAGAACCCGCGCATAAAGCTGTTCGAGACGTTCGGTGCCACCGTGCAGGCGCTGAAGACTGGCGACGTCGATGTGGTGCTCACGGACGGCACTGCGGGCAAGGGCTATGTCGACGCTTCCGAGGGCAAGCTGAAGCTGATCGGCGGCCCGCTGGGCACCGAGGATTTCGGCTTCATCTTTCCCAAGGGCTCCGACCTGGTGAAGCCTGTCAACGCCGCGATCGCCGCGCTCAAGACCGACGGCACGTTCGATGCGCTGAACAAGAAATGGTTTCTGGATTACAAGATGGGGCAGTAGTTCGTCTTGATGCGGGCGGTGCGCGTGCGGGAACTCGCGCTGAGTTTGCGCTTGAACGCCCCCCTCTGCCCTGCCGGGCATCTCCCCCTCAAGGGGGGAGATTGGCAGCTTGGCCTTCGTCCCACATGCAGCATCGATGAAGATTGGCGAAGGCCGATGAGACATCTGATCTCCCCCCTTGAGGGGGAGATGTCCGGCAGGACAGAGGGGGGCGCCTTGGCGCCTGCCTTGCGCACTATGCACCTCGCCGGCCACGCCTGATGGCCCCCCCACCATCCTCCGTCAAACCTGAATTCCCCTGGTGGCTGGCCGCCGCCCTTGTCCTTGCCTTGGCCGCCGCGCTCGCCATCGCCGCCAGCGATCTTTATGCCCAGGTCTTCGCCACTGTTGCCAAGGGCATCGGCGTCACCGTCTTCGTCACCATTGTCGCCTTCGCGCTGGCCTCGATCATCGGCCTCGGCATCGCGCTGATGGGATTGTCGGGTTCGCAGTGGCTGCGGCAGATCGCGCGTTTCTATGTCGAGATCATCCGTGGCGTACCGATCCTGGTGCTTTTGTTCTGGATCGCGTTTGCCGGCGCACCGGCTTTCGTCGCAGCCTGGAACGCGCTGACCGCGCCGCTGCAGAGCACCGGCTATCTCGGCGAGTTGCAGGTGCGCGACGTCTCGCTCTTGTGGCGCGCCGTCATGGCGCTGACCATCGGCTATTCCGCCTTCATCTCCGAAGTGTTCCGGGCCGGCATCCAGGCGGTCGAGAAGGGCCAGATCGAAGCGGCCAAGGCGCTCGGGCTCACGCGGGCGCAACGTTTCCGGCTCATCGTCTTTCCGCAGGCGATCCGTACCATCCTGCCGCCGCTCGGCAATGACTTCGTCGCCCTGGTCAAGGATTCCTCGCTGGTCTCGGTGCTCGGTGTCGCCGACATCACGCAGATGGGCAAGGTCTATGCCGCCGGTTCCTTCCGCTTCTTCGAGACCTATTCGATAACAGCCTACATCTATCTCATCCTGACCGTCGGCTTGTCTTTGGCGCTCCGGGCGCTGGAACGGCGGTTGCGCCGCCAGCATCAGGAATAGTCTTTCGGCAAGGACGGCGTTACGCTCCAGTTGCGCACTGGAGGAGGAGCATGCCCATGAACGTCGACAAGGCCAATGCTGCGCTGGATTCGGTCTATACGGCCGATACGCCCGAAACCCTGGCGCAGGCCTATGCCGCATGGGCCGCGACTTATGACAGCGAGACCGCCTCGCTCGGCTATCTCCTGCCGTTCCTCATCACCGCCTGGGTGGCGCGCCACGTGCCTGCGGGCGAAGGGCCGCTGCTCGACGCCGGCTGCGGCACCGGCCTGTCCGGGCCGTCGCTGAAGGCGCTGGGCTACGGCGATATCGCCGGGCTCGACCTGTCGGACGACATGCTGAAGATCGCCGGCAGCCGCAACGCCTATGGCGAGCTGAAGCAGGCAATGCTGGGCGGCCCGCTGCCCTGGCCCGACGGCCATTTCCGCGCCTTCTTCTCGACCGGCGTGTTCACCATCAGCCATGCGCCGGCTTCCGGCCTGCACGAACTGGTGCGCGTCACGAAGAAAGGCGGCCACGCCATCTTCACCGTGCGCGACCAGGTGTTCGAGAGCGGTGGTTTCCAGGCCGTCTTCGACGAGCTGGAACGGACGGGAAAATGGCGGCTGATGGAGCAAAGCCCGTGGTTCCGCTGCTATGCGATTGCCGAGCCGGATGCGCTGGTGAAGACGTTTGTCTTCGAGGTGCTTTGAACCGCGGGTCCGCCAAGCTTGGTGCGCATCCCCCGGAGGCGTGGACGCGAGGACGAGGAACCCAGGTCCCGCGCAGCCACCGCCAATTGCCGAAAAGCCAAAACATTGCTATCTACCCCGCCATGGAAGAGCTTTTTGGCGATCCGGCCTACAAGGGGTTCGTGCTGCAGGACAGAAAACGCCTGCCGTCGCGCTTCTCCGCGCGCGTCTGTGGCGCGCCGACCAGCCGACTTACGCGGGCCGACTGATCAACTCGTTTCGCCTGACATCTCGGCGTCTGCCCTTCCCTTTCTCATATCGACGGATTTACGCACATGAGCGCACCGCGCACCCTCTATGACAAGATTTTCGACGACCACGTCGTCGACCGCCAGGACGACGGCACCTGCCTGCTCTATATCGACCGCCACCTCGTCCATGAGGTGACCAGCCCGCAGGCCTTCGAGGGCCTGCGCATGAGTGGCCGCAAAGTCCGTCATCCCGAAAAGACGCTGGCCGTGGTCGACCACAACGTCTCGACCTCGCCCGAGCGCAAGTTCGGCATCAAGAACGAGGAAAGCCGCATCCAGGTCGAGGCTCTGGCCAAGAACGCCAAGGATTTCGGCGTCGAATATTATTCCGAGAATGACATCCGCCAGGGCATCGTCCACATCATCGGGCCGGAACAGGGTTTCACCTTGCCCGGCATGACCATCGTCTGCGGCGACAGCCACACCTCCACCCACGGCGCCTTCGGCGCGCTGGCGCACGGCATCGGCACGTCGGAGGTCGAGCACGTGCTGGCGACGCAGACGCTGATCCAGCGCAAGGCCAAGAACATGCTGGTGCGCGTCGACGGCCAGTTGCCGGAAGGCGTCACCGCCAAGGACATCATCCTCGCCATCATCGGCGAGATCGGCACCGCCGGCGGCACCGGCTATGTCATCGAATATGCCGGCGAGGCGATCCGCTCGCTGTCGATGGAAGGCCGCATGACGATCTGCAACATGTCGATCGAGGGCGGCGCGCGCGCCGGCCTGATCGCACCCGACGAGACGACCTTCGCCTATGTCAAGGACAAGCCGCGCGCGCCCAAGGGCGCCGCCTGGGACGCCGCGCTCGCCTACTGGAAGACGCTGCAATCCGACGAAGGCGCGCATTTCGACAAGGTGATCGTGCTCGATGCGGCCAAACTGCCGCCGATCGTCTCCTGGGGCTCTTCCCCGGAGGATGTTGTCTCGGTGCAAGGGATTGTGCCGAACCCGGAAGACATCACCGACGAAAACAAGCGCACCTCAAAGCAGCGCGCGCTCGACTATATGGGCCTGACGCCGGGAACGAAGATCACCGACATCGCCCTCGACCGTGTCTTCATCGGCTCCTGCACCAACGGCCGCATCGAGGATCTGCGCGCCGCCGCCAAGGTGGTCGAGGGCAGAAAAGTCAATCCGCGCGTCAACGCCATGATCGTGCCGGGCTCCGGCCTGGTCAAGGAACAGGCCGAGGCCGAAGGGCTGGACAAGATCTTCCTCGCCGCCGGCTTCGACTGGCGCGAGCCGGGCTGCTCGATGTGCCTTGCCATGAACGACGACCGGCTGAAGCCACATGAGCGCTGCGCCTCGACCTCGAACCGCAATTTCGAGGGCCGGCAAGGCTTCAAGGGGCGCACCCATTTGGTGTCGCCGGCCATGGCTGCGGCGGCGGCGATCGCCGGCCATTTCGTCGATATTCGCGACTGGAAGTAAACCGCGGCTGGTTCGATCGAAACGCAAGGGCCCGGACCGCGATGCGATCCGGGCCTTCTGCTTGAGCGTCCAGAGCATGTTGGAGCTTCACCGGTCGTCGCGGCGGATGATCTCGTGGAACTGCTCGCGGCGCCCCGGTTCTTCGGCGGCGACCACCAGGGCCAGCCCGCGTTCATCGAAGAGTTTGAACCATTCGTCCCACTCGACCAGCTCATAACCTCCGGCATTGATCGGGCGCTCCGGCTGGTCTTCGTCCTCATAGGCGTGCTGGCCGAATACCAGCCGCAGCATCGCCTGCGTGCCGGCTTCGGGCGACACGTCGACAATGGCCGGAAAGCCGGCGCGTGACGCGGCCCATGAACGGATTGCCTCGTGATCGGTCAGGGTGATTGTATCGGCCATTATCGGTTCCTCTTCTGCGCTGGACAAACGCAGGTCCGGCGCGCCGGTTCCACGTCACGCTCCGCACCCGCGTGACACATATTCGCTTTCGCTTAACCGCTTGTTTGGGCTTGCGCCCTAAGGTCTTCCCCGACGTCAAGCGAGGGGAAGTCACGGTCCTTTGGACACCGGCCTGCTGATAGCGTTGTTAAACCCGACGATCGCGCTGGCCCTCGGCGCGGCGTTCCTCGTGCTTTGGTTCTATCAGCGCCACCGTCCCTATCTGGCCGTGCTGGCGGTAAGCTATTCGCTTGCGGCGGCCGGGTTCCTGTTCCAGCATTTCACGCTGCCCGTTGGCTTGGCACCGTCGAAGCTGCTCTCCAATCTATGCTTCTGCGTTGCCGGATCCTGCCTGGCCGGCGCGATCGTGGCGCGGCATGGCCGGCGAGTGCCCTATGCCGGGCTTTGCGTCTTGGCGAGCGGCGGCATGGCCGCCTTTTGCTGGTTCCTGTTCGTCCAGCCGGACCTGACATGGCGGGTCCTCGTCATCAATTTCGCGCTCGGCGGCATCAGCCTGGTGGCAGCCGCCGAATTGCGCAAGGTGCGTGGCAATGGCCCGACGGAAAAGATCCTGTTCGTCCTGGCGTTGCTCGCGGGGCTGAATTTCTTCGTGCGCACGCTTGCCGTCATCGTCGCGCACGGGCCTTTCGCGACTTATGACGAGCTCTATACATCCTCCTATTGGACGACGGCGTTGCTGTCGCACGCGCTGCTGTCGCTGCTGATCGCGCTTTGCCTGTTCTCCGCCGCCGCGCTCGACGTGATGAAGGCGTTGAAGGTCGAAACCTACACAGATCCGCTGTCTCGCCTCCTCAACCGGCGCGGCTTCGAGCAACGGGCGGCACTGCTCTTGCAACGCTGCGCGGCGGCGAAATTGCCGGTGGCCCTTGTGCTGGCCGATCTCGACCACTTCAAGGCGCTCAACGACCTGCATGGGCATGCCGCGGGCGACCGGGTGATCGCCGACTTCGCCGCCAAGCTTCGCGCCGCCGCCGGTACGCGCGGTGAGGCCGGACGTATCGGCGGCGAGGAATTCGCGGTGCTCCTGCCTTTGACCGATCTTGCCGCCGCGCGGCTGCTCGCAGAGGCCGTGCGCGTGGCCTACTCGGCCGGCGGCGTCGATGGACTTCCGCCCGGCACCAAGGTCACCGCCAGTTTCGGCGTGGCGGCGCGCAGCGGCGACGAAGCTCTGGAGCCGTTGATGCGCCGCGCCGACGAGGCCCTCTACAAGGCCAAGAAGAACGGCCGCGATAGCGTGCGCCTGTCCTATGAGCGGCCGGAAACGCTGTTCGTGCCGGAGCCGCTCAAAGCCGGCTGAAGGCGATCGGCCGACGCCTTCATCATCCAGGACCCGCGCCGCACCGCTTCGTTCCTTGCTTCGCCCTGAAGGGCGATGGCAACCATCCTTCGGCCAATCTCCGAGGCGTGCGCGAGCCTTCCGATATGACCTGACGTTAACTTCTTTTTCGCCCGTCGATGGTTTGCTGCCGTCAGGGGCTTGGGAAATCATGGGCGGCGCGGACTTCATCCTTGTCATCAATCTGTTCGTTGCCGGGCTGCTGGCGGCGGCCTTCATGGCGATTGCCGTCTATGACATCGGACGCGTCTCGGCACGCTGGCTGGCGTTCGGTTATGTGCTGGGCATGGCCTATTTCGTCGTGGAATTCAGCATCCCCGCCTTCGACAATGCGCGGCTGGTGGTCGTCGCAGCCTTTGCCGTTTTCCTTGGCGCCACCATCGCCTTCAACGGCGGGCTTGCGCATAGATACGGCGTGACGCCGCCCTGGTCGGCGATGCTCCTGATCCTGGCCGTTGCGTCTGTCGCGGTCTATTTCGCCCAGGATCTGCCGCGCCAGTCCCTAGTCAGCAAGATGGCCTACCAACTGCCCTACGCCGTCATGCAGCTTACCGGGTTCGGCATTGTCTGGTCGTCCAGGCAAAGGCGTGGCCGGCTCGATCGGATGCTGATGGCGGTGCTGGCGGCCAGCGCCATGCAGTTCGCCAGCAAGCCATTCATCGCCGATGCGCTTGGCGGCCGCGGCGCCGCCCCACAATCCTATCTGCAGACCAGCTATGCCCTGGTATCGCAATCGCTCGGCACCGTGTTCGGCGTGGCGCTGGCCTTGCTGGCGCTGGCCATACTGATGCGCGACGTGCTCGCCGAGGCGACGTCGAAATCGGAAACGGACACGCTGTCGCGGCTCCTCAACCGCGGCGGCTTCGAGCATCACGCCGAGAGGGCGCTGGGGGAAGCGGCGCGCCGGGGCGTCCCAGTCGCGCTGGTCATCGCCGATCTCGACCGCTTCAAGTCCATCAACGACAATTACGGCCATGCCTCGGGCGACCGGGTCATCGAGGCCTTTGCCCGCTTCCTGCGCGAGGCCGCGGCCGACCACCATGTCGCCGGTCGTATAGGCGGCGAGGAGTTCGCCATCATCCTGCCAGGCACCAACCTTGCCGCCGCGCGGCTGTTCGCCGAAGGCGCGCGCAGCGCCTTCGGGACGCTGCCCATCGACGGGCTCCCCGCCGACAATCGCTGCACGGCAAGCTTCGGCGTCGCCGAGCTTCATGCCGGCGAGCATTTTTCCGATCTGATGCGGCGTGCCGATGAAGCGCTCTATCAGGCCAAGGATGCCGGGCGCGACTGCGTGCGCGCTTCCGCCGGGCCAGCCAGGCCAGAGGCCGTGGCGCTGTTCAGCGGCAGGGGCTGAGCTCGGGCATTTCGCCGTCGGAGAGGCCATACATATAACTGCGCCCCTTCACGAACACCGGCGGCCGATAGCAGTCGCCATAGCCCGACATCTCCTCAGCCCCGTTCTCGTAGATCACCTTGGGCTGGCCGGCGCTGGTATAGTCGGACAGCTGCTTGGCGAGCTTGCCTTCGCCGACGAGGATGCGCTTGTAGCCGGCGGCACTGTCGATGACGAGATTGCCGAAGGAATCGGCGTAGACCCGATCCTGGTGGCGTCCGTCCGCCAGCGCCGGCGCGGCGAAGCCGACGGCCAATACCGCCACTGTGAGCGCCGCAAGGCGCGATCTGCCCGAATTCGAACGCATGGCGTCCTCCATGTTGGAGACAAAGCCTCCTCGAATCGGAAATTAACCTTTTCTTAACCTTTGTTAAGAGGCTGGCGCGGTTCTCACCCATGTCTTGATAAACATGGTTAACGAGGCACATGACGCGATCGTGATCGACGGCCGCGAGGCGCTGGTGATGAAGGCGGGCTCGGCGCCGCTGACCTGCCGCTGAGCCGAAGCCCGCGCCGCCACATATATGCTGCACCGCAGCGAGAACGGGCCGGCTTGGCATCGTCACGCCTAATCGATTGAAGCCCGGACCTGCCTTTTAATCAGACTAAATTACGTTTTCGAAACGGTTTTCCGGCTTTGACGCGGTGCAAAAAGAGCATTAGAAACCGGCTGTCCGAAGTCGCAACCGGAAGCGGCAATGCCGCATTTCCACCTGAGGCTCCAGGAACGCCGAACTGGGGGAGCCATGAGCAAATCACCAGCCACCCGCGAATTCGCCAGACGTGAACGGCCGCTTTCGCCGCACCTCAGCGTGTATCGGCCGCCGATCACCATGACGATGTCGATCATCCATCGCATCACCGGCGGCGCGCTCTATTTCGGCACGCTCCTGGTCGCGATATGGCTGATGGCGGCGGCGAGCTCGCAAGCCACTTTCGATTGGGTGAGCTGGGCCTTCGGAACCTGGCTCGGACGGCTGATCCTGTTCGGCTACACCTGGGCGCTCATGCACCACATGCTGGGCGGCGTGCGCCACCTGATCTGGGATACCGGCGCCGGTCTCGAAAAGCATACCGCCTCCAAGATCGCCTGGGCGACCCTGGCCGGCTCGGTCCTGCTCACGCTGCTGATCTGGATCGCCGGCTATATGGCGCGAGGAGCCTGACCATGAGCACTGGAAAGACCGACATGCGCACGCCGCTGGCGAAAGTCCGCGGCCTGGGGTCCGCCCGCGAAGGCACCGGGCATTTCTGGCGCCAGCGCCTCACGGCAATCGCCAACATCCCGCTGATCCTGTTCTTCACCGGGTTCCTGGTCGCGCTCAACGGCGCCGGTTATGCGGAGGTGCGGGCAGCGCTCGCCAACCCGTTCGTGGCGCTGATGATGGCCCTTGTGCTCATCTCGCCGCTTTATCACATGCGGATCGGCATGCAGGTGATCATCGAGGATTACGTGCATGGCGAAGGCATGAAGCTGGCGCTGATCGCCCTCAACACTTTCTTCACCGTAGCGGTCGGCGTGGCTTCGCTCTTCGCCCTGCTCAAACTGGCATTCGGAGGCTGACGTTTTGGCCAAGAACGCGAAAGAAGCCAATACGGCAGGCTATACCTATGTCGACCACAAATTCGACGTCGTGGTCGTCGGTGCCGGAGGTGCGGGACTGCGCGCTACGCTGGGCATGGCCGAACAGGGCCTGCGCACCGCCTGCATCACCAAGGTTTTCCCGACCCGCTCGCACACGGTGGCGGCGCAGGGCGGCATTGCCGCTTCGCTTTCCAACATGGGCCCGGACTCCTGGCAGTGGCACATGTACGACACCGTCAAGGGTTCGGACTGGCTGGGCGATGTCGACGCCATGGAATATCTGGTGCGTGAAGCGCCGGCCGCCGTCTACGAACTCGAGCATTACGGCGTGCCGTTCTCGCGCACGGAAGAGGGCAAGATCTACCAGCGGCCGTTCGGCGGCCACATGATGAATTACGGCGATGGCCCGCCGGTGCAGCGCACCTGCGCGGCCGCCGACCGCACCGGCCACGCCATCCTGCACACGCTCTACGGCCAGTCGCTGAAGAACAACGCGCAGTTCTTCATCGAGTATTTCGCGCTCGACCTGATCATGGAGCCGGACGGCACATGCACAGGCGTCGTCGCCTGGAACCTCGACGACGGCACCATCCACCGCTTCTCGGCCAAGATGGTTGTGCTGGCGACAGGCGGCTATGGCCGCGCTTATTTCTCGGCCACATCGGCCCACACCTGCACCGGCGACGGCGGCGGCATGGCCGCGCGGGCGGGGTTCCCCTTACAGGACATGGAGTTCGTGCAGTTCCACCCGACCGGCATCTACGGCGCCGGTTGCCTGATCACGGAAGGCGCGCGCGGCGAGGGCGGCTATCTCGTCAACTCCGAGGGCGAGCGGTTCATGGAGCGCTACGCGCCGTCGGCCAAGGACCTTGCCTCGCGCGATGTCGTCTCGCGCTGCATGACGCTGGAAATCCGGGAAGGCCGCGGCGTCGGCAAGAACAAGGACCATATCTTCCTGCATCTCGACCATCTCGATCCGGCGGTGCTGCACGAGCGGCTGCCCGGCATCTCGGAATCGGCGAAGATCTTCGCCGGCGTCGACCTCACCAAGGAGCCGATTCCGGTGCTGCCGACGGTGCACTACAATATGGGCGGCGTGCCGACCAATTACTGGGGCGAGGTGCTCAACCCGACGATCCTTAATCCCGATCGGGTCTCGCCCGGCTTGATGGCGGTAGGCGAGGCCGGCTGCGCCTCGGTGCACGGCGCCAACCGGCTGGGATCGAACTCGCTGATCGACCTGGTCGTGTTCGGCCGCGCGGCGGCGATCCGTGCCGGCCAGGTCATCGACCGCAAATCGGCAATCCCGTCGCCCAACCAGGCCTCGGTCGACAAGATCATGGACCGCTTCGACCGGCTGCGCCACGCCAACGGCTCGACGCCGACGGCGGTTCTGCGCGAAAAGATGCAGCGCGCCATGCAGGAAGACGCGGCGGTGTTCCGCACGCAGGAATCGCTGGAGAACGGTTGCAAGCGCATTTCGCAGATCTGGGGCGAGCTCAAGGACATAAAGGTTTTCGACCGCTCGATGATCTGGAACTCCGACCTGGTGGAGACGCTGGAGCTGGAAAACCTGATGGCCAACGCCATCACCACGGTCTACGGCGCCGAGGCGCGCAAGGAGAGCCGTGGCGCGCACGCGCGGGAGGATTTCTCGGCCCGCGACGACGCCAACTGGCGCAAGCACACGCTCGCCCATCTGAGCGAGACCGGTGAGGTGACGCTCTCCTACCGTCCGGTGCACACCGAACCGCTGCTGGCCGAAAAGGACGGCGGCATCAGTCTCGCCAAGATCGCGCCCAAGGCCAGGGTGTATTGAAATGACGTCCAGCCGCGTCATCCGAAAGGACCTGAGGTAATGGTCGAACTCACGCTCCCCAAGAACTCGAAGATCCAGCAGGGCAAGACCTGGCCGAAGCCGGAAGGCGCGACCAATCTCAGGGAATACCGCATCTACCGCTGGTCGCCGGATGATGACGAGAACCCGCGCATGGACACGTATTTCGTCGACATGGACGATTGCGGGCCGATGGTGCTGGATGCGCTGCTCTGGATCAAGAACAAGATCGACCCGACGCTGACCTTGCGCCGCTCCTGCCGGGAAGGCATCTGCGGCTCCTGCGCCATGAATATCGACGGCTCCAACACGCTCGCCTGCACCAAGGGCTGCGACGACATATCGGGCGCCGTCAAGATCTACCCGCTGCCGCATATGCCCGTCATCAAGGACCTGGTGCCCGACCTCACCAATTTCTACGCCCAGCACGCCTCGATCGAACCGTGGCTGAAGACGGTCTCGCCGCAGCCCGCCAAGGAATGGCTGCAGAGCCATGAGGAGCGTGAGAAGCTCGACGGGCTCTACGAATGCATATTGTGCGCCTGCTGCTCGACCTCTTGTCCGAGCTATTGGTGGAACGGCGACCGTTATCTCGGCCCGGCAACCCTGCTGCAGGCGTATCGCTGGCTGATCGACAGCCGCGACGAGGCCACGGGCGAGCGGCTGGACAATCTCGAGGACCCCTTCCGGCTCTATCGCTGCCACACCATCATGAACTGCGCGCAGACCTGCCCCAAGGGCTTGAATCCGGCCAAGGCGATCGCGGAAATCAAGAAGATGATGGTGGAGAGAAGGGTTTAGGCGCTCGCTCGCGGCAATCTTGAACGCAGCGATCCTTCGCGCCCCCTTTCTCCGGCAGGACAAAAGGGGCGCTGTCTTGCCAGCTTCAAAAAGGATTGCAATCCAATGACGGACCTCCCCATCCTGTCTCCTCCCGAAGCGCGTGTGCTCGGCTGCCTCATCGAGAAGAAGGAGCTGACGCCGGACGTCTATCCGTTGACCCTCAACGCAGCGCTTGCCGCCGCCAACCAGAAGACGGCGCGCGAGCCCGTCATGGCGCTGGAGCAGACAGAGGTGCACCGGGCGCTAAAGCTGCTCGAGCAGAAGGGGCTGGTGCGGCAGATGTTCGGCTCCCGCGTCGAGCGCTACGTGCACCAGATGGCGCAGCGCTTCTCGCTGACCACGCCTCAGACCGCCTTGGTCGGTCTGCTTTTGCTGCGCGGGCCGCAGACGGCGCATGAATTGTTGGCACGCAGCGAGCGCATGGCAAGGTTTTCATCGATCGAGGATTTGCGCGGTGAACTCGATATGCTGATCGGCCGTCGACCGCCGCTCGTTCAGGAAATCCCGCGCGGTCCAGGCCAACGCGAGGACCGCTATGTGCATCTCCTCGCCGGGCCGGTTGACGTTGCCGCCCTGTCGGCGCAGCGCACTGCATCGGCCGTGCCCGCTTCCGACCTCGAAGCGAGAGTGGAGGCGCTGGAGCAGGAAGTCGCAGCCCTTCGCGCCCGGCTCGACGCGCTGGGCGCCTGAGCGGTCGGGCGTGTCCGGCGCGACCATGCGCGCCGGGATGCCGGGGTCTCAGCCGAGCCTGGCGTCGAGCGATACGTTGATGGCGCCCAGCGCTTTGGAAACAGGGCATTCGGCCTTGGCCTTCTCGGCCAATTCCTTGAACTTCGCCGCGTCGATGCCGGGCACCTTGCCGACAAGGGTGATCGCGCTGCCCGTGATGCCGGTGCCGGGAACCAGCGTCACCACGGCCTTGGCGTCGAGTTCGGCTGCCGGGGTGCCGTTCTCGGCCAGGAAATGCGACAGCTGCATGGCGTAGCAGCCGGCGTGCGCGGCCGCGATCAGCTCTTCCGGATTGGTGCCGGATTTGCCGCTCTCGTCCTCGAAGCGTGCCTTGAACGAATAGGGCGTGCCGTTCAGGGTCCCGCTCTGGCTGTCGAGCGTGCCTTTGCCGTCCTTCAGATTGCCCTTCCAGACGGCGGTTGCGGTGCGGTCCATGAATTCCTCCTTGGTTGTCGTGAACTTGTCCAGGTGAGCCCAGCGTCCGGCCAACTATAGCGCGGGCATGCGCGAAGACCACTGCGCTGTTTGGACCACGGCGTGATGACGGTTCATTCCTTTCGAAAAAAATCCGCGTGCAAAAATGTCGGCTTCCATTCGGCCCGACCGTCCTGCGGGCGACCACGGGATTGTGGCCGGATGGAGGTTCACATGGACAATCTGTTTTTCGCAATATGGAAGACCCCGGGCCGCAAGGCTCAACGACGGCAGGACTTCTGGCTGGAGCCGCCGCCGTCCGGTGTCCGCAGGCTGCTGGCGGCTGTCGCCATCGTCGCGGTCGCGGCATGCCTTCTCGACCATGCGGCAGCGGTCGAAGGCAAGGCTGACACGCTCGTCGCCGCATCCTATGATTCATCGCAGCAAGGGAGCGCGAAATGAAATATGTCTGCCTGGTCTATGGTGAGGAGAAAGACCTCCACGCGCTCACTCCGGAAGGATCGGCCAAGCTCGACGCCGATTCGCTGGCCTATGACCGGTCCTTGGACCAACAAGGCAAGCTCATCGTCGCGCAGGCGCTGCAATCGGTGAAGACCTCGAAAACCGTGCGCCGTCGCAAGGGCAAGCGGCTGGTCACCGACGGCCCGTTCGCCGAAACCAAGGAGCAGTTGCTCGGCTTCGTCATGATCGAGGCGAAGGACCTCCAGGAGGCACTGGACATCGCCGGCGGCATTCCGCTGGCCGAACTCGGCACGATCGAGGTCCGGGCGATCTATGACGTGCCCGGGTCATAAGCGGCGCGGCGGGTCAGATCGCCTCGCCCTTCAAAAGGCGCGGCGTGCCGGCTGAAAGCCCCGACGCCTGGCGGATGAAGAATTCCTTCAGCCGTGGCATGCGCTCGACCAGGCCGAGGCCGATGTCGCGCACCGCGCGCAGCGGGCCGATATCGTTGGAAAACAGCCGGTTCAGCACATCTGTCGTGACGCCCATCTGCACCGTGTCGAAACGACGCCATTGCTGGTAGCGCTCGAGCACGTCGAGCGCGCCGATATCCTGGCCCAGCCGGTCGGCTTCGACGATCACCTCGGCCAGGGCGGCGACATCCTTGAAGCCGAGATTGAGGCCCTGGCCGGCGATCGGGTGGATGCCGTGGGCGGCATCGCCGGCAAGCGCCACGCGCGGCGCGACGAAGGCGCGCGCGATGGTAAGACCCAGCGGCCAGGCGCGCGGCTTGTCGGCGACGCGGATCTCGCCAAGCTTGAGGCCGAAACGCTGTTCCAGCTCATGCTCGAAGAGGAGGTCGTCGCCGGCGACCAGCGTCTGAGCATCTTCCGACCGCTCGACCCAGACGATCGACGAGCGGTTGGAGCCGTCCTCGCCCGGCTTCAGCGGCAGCGTGGCGAAGGGGCCGGCGGGCAGGAAATGCTCTTCGGCACGGCCGTTGTGGGGCCGTTCATGTGCCACGGTGCAGACGATGCCGGACTGGCCGTATTCCCACTTCGCCGTCTTGATGCCGGCCATGTCACGCAGCTTCGAATTGACGCCGTCGGCGGCGACCAGCAGCCGCGCCTTCAGCGTCGCGCCGTCGGCCAAATGCACGGTGATGCCTGCACCATTGGTTTCGAACCCTTGCACGGCAACGCCTTCGATGATGTCGACGCCGAGCTTTTCGGCGCTGCGGCGCAAGGCGCCGTTCAGCACCCGGTTGGCCACCATATGTGCGAAGGGCTCGCCCGGCGCCACCTCGCCGTCGAAAGTGAGGAAGACCGGGCGCACAGGATCGGCGGCACGCGAATCGGTGATGATCATCTCGGTGATTGCCTGCGCTTCCGGCGCGATCTCGGCCCAGACGCCGAGCCGCTCGAGCATGCGGCAGGCGGCCGCCGCAACGGCCGAGGCGCGCCCGTCCCTTTGCCAGGAGCCGGGGAGTGCGGCATCGACCAGGGCCACGGCAAGCTCCGGTTGCGCCTGTTTCAGCGACACGGCGGCAGCCAAGCCGACATAGCCGGCGCCGGCGACCAGAACATCGAGCCCGGACCTGGTTTTCGCCTCTGCCTTGCCTTCCATGGTCTTCGCTCCTTGCAAGCCAGCCTGCCATCCGCCCTTGACGGCCCGTCCTTCCTGTCGGAAACCCGCCGAGGAAATCTTGAGGCGAGGTCACGACACATGACGGCGGCCATGGACGAGCTTCTGCGCATTCTCGACCTCGAGAGGCTGGAACACAATCTGTATCGTGGTCGCAGCCCCCAGGTGGAGTGGCAGCGCGTGTTCGGCGGCCAGACCATCGCCCAGGCGCTGGTGGCGGCGCAGCGGACCGTCGAGCCCGACCGCTACGTGCATTCGCTGCACGGCTATTTTATGCGGCCGGGCGACATCAAGGTGCCGATCATCTACGAGGTCGACCGCATCCGCGACGGCGGCTCCTTCACCACCCGCCGGGTGCTGGCGATCCAGCACGGGAACGCGATCTTCTCGCTGGAAGCCTCGTTCCAGGTCGATGAGAAGGGGCTGGAGCACCAGTTCGCTTTGCCCGACGACGTGCCGCCGCCGGAAGGGCTGAAGACGCAGCGCCAACTGCTCGAAAAGGCCGACCGGGTGCCGGAAGCGGTGCGACGCTTCTGGGCGCGCGAGCGACCGCTGGAGCTCAGGCCGGTCAATCTCCAGCACTATGAAAGCCGTGACAAGCTGCCGCCCCGGCAGAATGTCTGGATCCGCCTCGCCGGTCCCGTCCCAGACGACCGCGCGCTGCAATCGGTGTTGCTCGCCTATCTCTCCGACATGACGCTGCTCGACACCTCGACCTTCGCGCATGGGCGCGGGCTGTTCGATCCCGACATCCAGGCGGCCAGCCTCGACCATTCGATGTGGTTCCACCGCCCGCATTCGCTCGACGGCTGGCTGCTCTACGCGCAGGACAGCCCCTCGAGCTCGGGATCGCGCGGATTCAGCCGCGGCACGCTTTATGCCCGCGACGGCACGCTGATCGCCTCGATGGCCCAGGAAGGCTTGATCCGGCTCAAGCGTTGAGCAGTCCTTTCGACCAAAGCCCGCCAAATAGGCGTTTTCTGAAAACTGCTTAATTATTGAGCAGAAGCTGTGCCGCGCTCATCGGTACGGTGCGATCGCCGGTGCGTCAATTCCTTTGTTTACAACCAGTTAACACGCTGCTTCGGCAATTGGCACGGAGCTTGAATCCTCGTCGGCACTCTCCGGCTCCTCGGGATCGGTGAAGGTGTGCAAACGCGGGGGACCGCAACAGCAAAAGGGTGAAACCTTATGAAAATCGTGATGGCAATCATCAAGCCGTTCAAGCTCGACGAGGTACGCGAAGCGCTTACCGCCGTCGGCATCCAGGGCCTGACCGTCACCGAAGTCAAAGGCTACGGGCGTCAGAAGGGGCACACGGAAATCTATCGCGGGGCGGAATACGCGGTCAGTTTCCTGCCGAAGATCAAGATCGAGGTCGCGGTCAGCGCCGACATGGTCGACAAGGCCGTGGAGGCCATCACCGCAGCCGCCAAGACCGGTCAGATCGGCGACGGCAAGATCTTCGTTTTCGGCATCGACCAGGCGGTGCGCATCCGCACCGGCGAAACAGACACCGACGCGCTCTGAAGCGGCGAACACGTATTCCAATGGAGAGTTCAATGAATATTCCTTCCACCTTGAAGAAGACGGGACGCGCCGCCCTTTTTGGCTCGCTCGCTCTCGCAGCGTTGGGCAGCGTCGCCGCCCTCGCGCAGGAAGCGGCTCCGGCCGCGGCTGCCGCCGCCCCGGCCGCTCCCACCCCGGTGCTCGACACCGGCAACACCGCCTGGATGCTGACTTCGACGGCGCTGGTGCTGATGATGACCATCCCCGGCCTGGCACTGTTCTACGGCGGCATGGTGCGCAAGAAGAACGTGCTTGCCACCGTCATGCAGAGCTTCGCCATCACCTGCCTGGTGACGGTGCTGTGGTTCATGTTCGGCTATTCGCTGGCCTTTTCCGACGGCGGCGGCATGAATGCCTATCTCGGGGGCTTCTCGAAGTTCTTCCATCACGGCATCACCACCTCGACGCTGTGGGCGCCGGGCGTGGCTAACATTCCTGAATTCGTCTTTTCGATGTTCCAGATGACCTTCGCCATCATCACCCCGGCCCTGATCGCCGGCGCCTTTGCCGAGCGCATGAAGTTCTCGGCCCTGCTGATCTTCATGGCGCTGTGGCTGCTGGTCGTCTATGCGCCGATCGCGCATTGGGTCTGGGGCGGCGGCTTCCTCGGCGCTGCCGGCGTGCTCGACTTCGCCGGCGGCACGGTCGTCCATATCAATGCCGGTGTCGCGGGTCTCGTCTGCGCCCTGGTCCTGGGCAAGCGCGAAGGCTACGGCACCACCAACATGGCGCCGCATAACCTGGTCTATTCCGTGATCGGCGCTTCGCTGCTGTGGGTCGGCTGGTTCGGCTTCAACGCCGGTTCGGAACTCGCCGCCGACGGCCTCGCCGGTGCCGCGATGCTCAACACCCAGGTTGCCACCGCGGCAGCGGCGCTGGCCTGGATGTTCGCCGAATGGATCGTCGCCAAGAAGCCCTCGGTGCTCGGCATCATCTCCGGCGCCGTCGCCGGCCTTGTCGCGGTGACGCCGGCTTCCGGCTTCGTCAACCCGACGGGCGCCTTCATCGTCGGCATCGTCGCCGGCGTCGTCTGCTACATCTCGGCGGTCAAGGTAAAGCACATGTTCGGCTATGACGACTCGCTCGATGCCTTCGGTGTCCATGGCGTCGGCGGCGTGGTCGGCGCATTGCTGACCGGCGTGCTCGCCGACCCGGCAATCAACAGCCTGTCCTCGGGCGCGTCGATCGGCAAGCAGCTCTACGGCATCGTCTTCACCATCCTGTGGACGGCAATCGCCACCTTCGTCATCCTCTACATCGTCAAGGCGCTCGTCGGCCTGCGTCCATCGACCCAGGAAGAGGTCGAGGGTCTCGACATCAGCCAGCACGGCGAAGTGGTGCCGTAAGGCCTCTTTGCCATGGGACCGGCGGACCTCCTCCCGCCGGTCCCATCTCTTTCTGTAATCGCGTACGGAAAACCGCTGCACGTCTTCTGGAACTTGAAATCCCGTCGTGACGCTCCGCAAGGTGCTCACGCCTTGAGGCCCGGATCGCTCCGGGCCTCTTTTTTGGAGCCCGTTTGATTGAACGAGCGCAATCACGTTCGCGTGATTGAGATTTTCGAGGAAACATCGGACGTCTTGGCATCGAACTCCCGGGCACGACCACTGTTCGGCGGTCGTTGCAAACAATAGGGAAGGAAACTATCCAATGAACGTCAAGAATATCTGTCTCGGCGCGCTCGCTCTTTCCATGGTCAGCGGCATGGCATTTGCCGGGGCTCTCGACGAACCCGACAATATGGCCCCGTTCTTCACCGATTCCAGCATGAAAACCATGAAGCCAATGGCGGAATTCAAGACCGCTTTCATGGCCATGCCAATGGAAAAACAGGATACGATGAAGAAGGAATGCCAGGACGCGGCGATGAGCAAGCCGCACGCCGAGTTCTGCGCCAACGTCCAGGCGCTCGGCGGAGCCAACTGAGACCGCAGCGGATCAGGCCCACCGAGCCTGATCACCCTGCCGTTGCCGATGCAGAAATGGCGGGCCGTGAGGCTCGCCATTGTTATTTGCGGCAGGCGGGTGGGGCCCTTGCCATGGTTAATGCGGCCTTAACCTTCCCACGCATAGTCTGGCAGCCAAATCTGCCGAAGTGCGTCACGCGCTCGGGCCAGGCAATCACTGACGGGGAAGAGCATGCGTTCAGGGGCTTCAGCACCGCTCGCGCTGACCGATACGGGGCACGGCATCCAGGCATTCGCGCGACGCCAGGTCGGCCGGCTTGTCGGCGCCGGCATGTTCGCGTTCACCGCTTTCGGCGTCGCCAGCCTGGCCACCTGGAATGTCGCCGACCCGAGCTTCTCGCACGCCACAGCCAACACCGTCACCAATGCCATGGGCTATGCGGGTGCTGTCTTCTCCGACATCGCCATGCAGTTCTTCGGCCTTGCCGCCGTGGCGGCGCTGGTTCCGGCCGTGATCTGGGGATATCTCCTGTTTTCGGCGCGTGGCGTCGACAGGCTGCCCAGGCGCGGTCTGTTCTGGTTCGGCTTTGCCCTGCTGGCCGCCGCGATCGCCGGCTGCGTGGTGCCGCCCAAGACCTGGCCGCTGCCGACCGGGCTCGGCGGCGTGTTCGGCGACATGGTACTGAAGATTCCGGGCGTCGTCATCGGTGGCTATCCGACCGGGCTGGTGGCCAGCGTGCTCGCCATTCTGATGGCCGGGCCGGCGCTATGGCTGTTCGCCTACGGTTCGGCGCTGATCGCACGCAAGAACGGTTTCGCCGTCATGGAGGAACCGGCCGCCGCCGATCCGCGTGAGGATGAGCTGCTGTTCGACAATGACGAGGATGAAGGCGACGAAGGCATACTGGCGCTCGGCGCAATGACCCATTGGTGGCTTTCGTTCCGCGCCTGGATGCACCGCCGCGCCGTGCGCCGCAGGCAGCGGCGGGACGAATTCGAGCCGGGAATGGAGCCGCGCGCCAGCGCCTGGCGGCGTGCCGCCGAACGGGTCGAATCGGCCGAGTTCGCCGAGCAGCGGATGAGCCCGGATGGCCGTGCCCGCGTCGAACCGGAATTCTTCGCCGCCATGGTCAACGACCGCAGCGTTTCCGTCGATCCGGACGATGACGTCTTCGACGGTCGCTTCGACACCGGCGATGACGATGTCGATTTCGACGATGAACCCCTCGTCCAGCGTCGCGCGGCTCCCACCGCCAAGGTCCAGCCGTTCCGCTCGGATGCCGCCACGCGCGTTGAAGCGCCGGCGCCGCGCCCGGCCCCGGGTGCGCGCGTCCAGCGCGAGGCGCAGACCTCGCTGATCGGCTCGGAAAAATTCGAGATGCCGTCGCTGCATTTCCTGTCCGAACCGAAGAACGTCGCGCGCGACCCGAGCCTCTCGAAGGACGCGCTGGAACAGAACGCCCGCCTGCTCGAAGGCGTGCTGGAGGATTTCGGCGTCAAGGGCGAGATCATCCATGTCCGCCCCGGCCCCGTCGTCACGCTCTATGAGCTGGAGCCGGCGCCGGGCATCAAATCATCGCGCGTCATCGGCCTCTCCGACGACATCGCCCGCTCGATGAGCGCCATCGCCTGCCGCGTCGCCGTGGTGCCGGGCCGCAACGCCATCGGCATCGAATTGCCGAACGCCAAGCGCGAGACGGTGTATCTCAGGGAAATCATGGCCAGCCGCGATTTCGAGACCACCAAGGCCAAGCTGGCGCTGGCGCTGGGCAAGACCATCAACGGCGAGGCGGTCATCGTCGATATCGCCAAGATGCCGCACGTCTTGGTCGCCGGCACCACCGGCTCGGGCAAGTCGGTCGCCATCAACACCATGATCCTGTCGCTGCTCTACCGGCTGACGCCGCAGGAATGCCGGCTGATCATGATCGATCCCAAGATGCTGGAGCTCTCGGTCTATGACGGCATCCCGCACCTTTTGACGCCTGTCGTCACCGACCCGAAGAAGGCGGTGGTTGCGCTGAAATGGACCGTGCGGGAGATGGAAGACCGCTACCGCAAGATGTCGAAGGTCGGCGTGCGCAATATCGACGGTTTCAACGCACGCGTCCAACAGGCGGAGAAGAAGGGCGAAAAGATCTCGCGCACGGTGCAGACCGGCTTCGACCGCCAGACCGGCGAGGCGATCTACGAGACCGAGAATCTCGACCTCGAGCCGATGCCCTACATCGTCGTCATCATCGACGAAATGGCCGATCTGATGATGGTTGCCGGCAAGGACATCGAGGGTGCCGTCCAGCGCCTGGCGCAGATGGCTCGCGCCGCCGGCATCCACGTGATCATGGCGACGCAACGTCCGTCCGTCGACGTGATCACCGGTACCATCAAGGCCAACTTCCCCACCCGCATCTCCTTCCAGGTAACGTCGAAGATCGACAGCCGCACCATCTTGGGCGAGCAAGGCGCCGAGCAGCTGCTCGGCATGGGCGACATGCTCTACATGGCCGGCGGCGGCCGCATCCAGCGCGTGCACGGCCCGTTCGTCTCCGACGACGAGGTGGAGAAGATCGTCGCGCATCTGAAGCTGCAGGGCGTGCCGGAATATCTCGACGCCATCACCGAGGACGATGATGAGGACGAGGACGAGCCCTCCGGCAAGGGCAGCTCGGGCGGCGGCGGCGGCAATTTCGAGGATTCCGACGACCCTTACGACCAGGCGGTGTCCGTGGTGTTGCGCGACGGCAAGGCCTCGACCAGCTATATCCAGCGGCGTCTGGGCATCGGCTACAACCGCGCCGCTTCGATCATCGAGAAGATGGAAAAAGAAGGCATTGTCGGCCCCGCCAATCATGCCGGAAAACGCGAGATCCTGGTGCCGACCGAAGAGGACAAATTCTGATCGCGAAAGATACCGGCGGCAACTTTGAACCTTCTGGCGCGTTCAAGCGGTAAGCAGCGTTCGCGCCGTCAAACTTCAGCCCAACTGGGGGTTCAGGACAACAACAAATCAGGACTCAAGATGAGAGTGACCGACATGAAAAACGATCTTTCCGCGCTCGGCGATCTTGCCCCGACGCGCCGTCAGCTGCTTGGCCTCGGCCTGGTGCTCGCGGGCGCTGCCGCCCTCAACGTGGTGCCCGGATTCGAGCTGCTGGCATCCGCGCAGGCGGCCGTGCCGGCGGCCGCGCAGAAGATCGCCGATCATTTTTCCTCGGTTAAGTCGATGAGCGGCGAATTCGTGCAGTTCGGCCCCAAGGGCGAACAGACCGGCGGCAAGTTCTTCCTGGAAAGACCGGGCAAGATCCGCTTCAACTATGACGGATCCTCGAATTTCCGGGTGATTTCGGACGGCAAGTCGGTGGTCATCCTCAACAAGAAACTGAACACGTCCGATCTCTATCCCTTGTCGAAGACGCCGCTGAAACTGCTGCTCGACGACCGGATCGATCTCTCCGGAAACCGCGTCAAGAGCGTCAAGGAAGAGGACGATCTCACCACCATCCAGCTCTCGGACAAGTCGGTGTTCGGCAATGCGCGGATCACCATGATGTTCGATCCGAAGACCTATGATCTGCGCCAGTGGACGATCACCGATGCGCAGGGCAAGGACACCACGGTGATGATCTTCAACACCAAGGAAGGCGTCAGCTTCGCTCCCGACACGTTTGCCATCGACTATACGGCCAATCGCGAGCTGAATACGAAAACCAGATAGCTTTCCTCGCGCTGGCGAAGCCTTTCGTGCAGTTTCGGCGGCGCGGCGCCGACCTCCGCAACTGCTGCAATGCTTGTCTTTATGGCGCGGGGCTGGCAGTAGTTCGGCGATCTTTCGCCGGACCCGCCAAATGCCCTTTTCCATCGCCACCTGGAACATAAATTCCGTTCGCCTGCGCATGCCGATCATCGAGCGCCTGCTCGATGAATACGCGCCCGATGTGCTTTGCCTGCAGGAAACAAAAGTTCCCGACGAGCTGTTCCCCGAAAAGGCCTTCCGCAGGCTCGGCTACGGGCACATCGCCTTTCACGGTCAGAAGGGCTATCACGGCGTGGCGACGGTCGCGCGCCGGCCGATCGCGGTGGTCGAGAAGCGCCGCTTCTGCGACATCGACGACAGCCGGCATTTGTCGGTGACCGTGCGGGCCGGCGGCAAGACGATCCTGCTGCACAATTTCTACGTTCCGGCGGGCGGTGACGAACCGGACCCGGAAGTCAACCGCAAATTCAGGCACAAGCTCGATTTCGTCGCCGAGATGAACGCAATCCGCGCCGAACACAGCGAAGTGTCCGCCTCGGTCCTGGTCGGCGACCTCAACATCGCGCCGCTCGAACACGATGTCTGGTCGCATAAGCAACTGCTCAACGTGGTCAGCCATACGCCGGTCGAGACGGAGAGTTTCGAGGCCATGCGGCTGGCCGGCGACTGGGTCGACCTGATGCGGCTCAACGTGCCATCAGAACAGAAGCTCTACACCTGGTGGAGCTACCGCGCGCAGGACTGGGAGGCATCCAACCGCGGCCGGCGGCTTGACCATGTCTGGTCGTCACCGAACCTGGTGCCTGATTTCACCGGCTACGAAATCCTGCGGGCGGCGCGTGGCTGGGAACGTCCCTCGGACCATGTTCCGGTCATCGCGCGGTTCAACCTGGACTGATCAGCCGGGCCGGCGCTTTTCCCACTCCGGCGACAATTGCGTCAAGCCGCTCGGTCGCCATGATGAAGGGCAGGTCATTTTCGGTGGCGCGAACCAGCCGGAACTCCACCTGTCTCTCCCGTTCACTCGGAAAAGCGCGGCGCCAGCTTCTCGATGCGGTGGATCATTGCCTGAAAGTCTTCCAGGATGCGCTGGTGGAGCTGTGCCGCCAAATCCGGATATTCCTCCAGGATGCGGCGGAACATCTTTCGGCTGAGCCGGATCACCTCCGAATCGACCGCGGCCGATGCGCTGGTCAGCCGGTTGGTGTCGGCGATCAGCGCCAGTTCGCTCAGCATGGTGCCGGGGCTGGCCGTGCCGATAGGGATGCGTCCGCCTGCCTGTTCGCGGTAGAGCACGATCTCTCCGCTGACCACGATATAGGCCGAATCAGCCATATCGTCCTCGCGATAGAGCTTGTGGTCTGCCTGCAGCAGCATGGTCTCGGCGCCGAACGCGAGCAGGCGCAATTGTTCCTGCGTGAAGCCCTCGAAAAGCCTCACGGCTGACAGGATGCGGATGTCATCATCCAGCGCCATCTAGCTGTGTCCCCGAACGGTCAGTCCAATCCCTCCTCTGCGGTGCGATCCAGAATCCCGCTCCAACAGGATCGCACCCAAAAGCAGCCCCGCCCAGACCGCTTATTGGATAATAAAATGTTTAAGGAACCAGCTTGTAGCCACCGCTTTCTGTCACAAGAATTTCCGCATTGGAAGGATCGCGCTCGATCTTCTGGCGCAGGCGATACACATGGGTTTCCAGCGTGTGCGTGGTAACGCCGGAATTGTAGCCCCACACCTCCTCGAGCAGCACGTCCCGCGTCACCACCTTCTGGTCGGCGCGGTAGAGATATTTGATGATCGAGGCCTCCTTCTCCGTCAGCCGCACTTTTGCGCCGCGCGGGTCGATCAGCAGCTTCTGGCTTGGCTTGAAGGTGTAGGGGCCGACCGAGAAGGTGGCGTCCTCGCTTTGCTCGTGCTGGCGCAGCTGCGCGCGGATGCGCGCCAAAAGCACCGCGAAGCGGAACGGCTTCGTCACGTAGTCGTTGGCGCCGGCTTCGAGGCCAAGGATCGTGTCCGAATCGGTGTCGTGGCCGGTCAGCATGATGATGGGCGCCTTGTAGCCACCCTTGCGCAGGATCTTCACCGCTTCGCGGCCGTCCATGTCGGGCAGGCCGACATCCATGATCAGCAGGTCGATGAGGCCGCCACGCGCCGCGGCGACGCCTTTTGCCGCAGTGGACTCCTGCAGCACGTCGAATTCCTCATAAAGAGACAATTGCTCGACCAACGTGCCGCGCAGGTCGTCATCGTCGTCGACGATCAGGATGGTTCGTGAAGTCATGGATCAATCCGTTGTTTTGAAAAGAAAATTCAGTTGACCGCTGCCTGTTTATGCGGAAGCTGACCGGCACAACAGCCGATCACAGTGATTTGTTCCGTGGCACGATCATACAAGAAAAAACACGATCGCAATGCAGCCGGCGCAATTTTGCGAAAAGGACTGCGGGTGCTGACCGTGCGGGCAAGGCCCGGCCGTCCCAGCCAGGGGCTGCTGCAGGCGGGCAGAACGGTGTTTGCCTGCGCGCTGGGGCGTGGCGGCATCTCGGCGGGCAAGCGCGAAGGCGACGGCGCCACGCCGCTTGGCCAAATGCGGATCCTGTCGGGTTATTTCCGTGGAGACCACTTCTCCAGCGGCCGCATCACCCGGCTGGCGATGACGCCGATCGGGCCTGATCTCGGCTGGTGCGAAGTGCCCGACGACCGAAACTATAACAGGCCGGTCAAGATCCCCTACGGCGCCAGCCACGAACGCATGCGGCGCGACGACAGGCTCTATGATGCCTGCCTTGTGCTCGACTGGAATATAACGCCGCGCCGCCGCGGACGCGGCAGCGCCATCTTCTTCCACCTGGCGCGCCCGGGCTTCACGCCCACGCAAGGCTGCGTCGCGGTGACCGCACGCACGATGGCGCGCCTTTTGCCGCTGCTGTCGGACCGGACGGTGGTGAGGGTGGTAAGGTAGGGAATGGTGTAGGGAATAGGCAGTAGGCAGTAGGGTTCTCTTTCTATTGCCTACTCCTAATTCCTATTCCCTTTCCTTACCTGCCAGCCGATGTCGAGCAGGCCCAGCCGGCCGAGTTCGCGGTCCATGGCGCGGGAGACGTCTTTGCGCGTGGCGCCAACATCGCGCAACTGGCGATCCGACAGGTCCTCGATGTCGTCCTGCGGCAGGCTTGCCGCGACCTTGGCCTGGCGGAGCCAGTCGAACGCGGCGGTCAGCCAGTTCAGCCGGCTCGCGGGAGCTCTCAAAGCTATGTGAGACATGATACGGTTCCTTCCATCCGGACATAAAATCCGGTTTGATATTGGTTCGATGGTCGCATCATGCCCGATTGAAAGATTGGAGAGAAACGAGTAGTTCTTTCCGGATTATCAAGTTTTCTTTGAGGATCAGGACGCCATGACCGCGTCTGTTCTGGGGCCGCGCTGATGGCCCGCCTGGTGCCGGGAACCCGGGCGCTGAGGACGCTGGAGGCAGCGGCCCGGCATCTCAATTTCACCCGGGCCGCCGACGAACTCGGCCTGACACCAGCCGCCGTCAGCCACCAGATCAAGGAGATCGAAGACCAGCTCGGCATCGTCCTGTTCACGCGCTCCAGCCGCAGCATCCGGCTGACGGAGGCCGGAACGGTGCTGTTCGAGGCCTCTGCCGATGCCCTCGACCTGCTTGGCAAGGCCGTCTCGCGGGCACAGAAGATGACGCGCGGCACGACGCTGCTGAAAGTGACGCTCGACGCCCAATTCGCGACGAAATGGCTGATGCGGCGGGTCGAGGATTTTCGAAAAAAACATGAAGGCATCGAACTCAGGTTCGACATCGCCTACGGATTGCGGGATTTCGACCTCGACGATGTCGATGTCGGCATCCGCTTCGGCGCCGGCAGATATCCGGGACTTTGCGCGCATCGGCTGTTCGACAACGTCATCATCCCGGTATGCAGCCCGAGCCTGCTGGCGTCAGGTCCGCCGCTGCGCGAACCGCGCGATCTCTTCCATCACACGCTTGCCCATATCGAATGGGCGCGTCAGGGCGTGACCTGGCCGAACTGGCGCATGTGGATGGCGGCAGCCGGCGTCGACGATTTCGACGACAGCCGCACCATCGTTTTCGGCACCTCGGCCGACGCGGTCCAGGCGGCGATGGAGGGCAGCGCCGTGGCGCTCGCCGATTTCGCCATGGTGGCCAACGACCTTTCCGAAGGCAGGTTGGTGCGGCCTTTCGAACTCGGCATCAAGGTCGCGCCGGAATTCGCCTATTTCCTGGTCTATCCCAAGGAACTGGTGAACGATCCGCGCATCGTTGCCTTTCGCACGTGGATTCTGGAGGAAATGGCAAAATCCCAAACCGCGGACCGGGTGTAGCGGAGGCCTTCAACTCGCTGCGGCGCCGAACCAGCCGACCACGGCGCCGACGATCAACAGCACGCCAAGCCAGTGGCCGCCGTCGATGATGGTCAGGTCCCAGCCGAAATTCTCGTAGCGATGATTGACCGACAGCGTGGTTGCGACGAAGCCGAGCCAAAGCACGAAACCGAAGACCAGTCCCGCCAGCAATGTCGGCTCGCCGCCAGTCACCGCGCCGACGACCAGGGCCATCACAAGCGCCATGACCAACTCGGCGATGAAAGAGATGAGAAACGGCAGCAACGATTTCTTCATGGTCGCCGGATCGAGTTTTGCAGCCTTCAGCCATGGCTTACTCAAACCGGTGTACCAGCCGGCGCCGAACAGCCACGCCAGGATTGCGGCGACGATCACCGCCAGCCAGTTAACCGCTGAAAAATCCATGATATCCCCCTCTGACACGGAGCTCATGGAAACGCCTGTTCAGTGGCGGCGTCAAGCCGGGCGCGCGATGCTCCACCGCCAGACGGTGGTGCGTTTTATTTCGGCATCCTCGAGCGCCCGCGTCACCGGCACCTGGTAGACGCCAAGCGGTTCCAGCCCCGACCGCGGCAGATAGGAGCGGCCGGGATCGCCGATCAGGATATCGGCGCCGCGCCGCTTCAGAGCCGCGAACCAGGGCGTCAGCCGGTCTGCGAACGGCTTGTCGTAGAAGACATCGCCGGCAAGAACCACGTCCCAGTCCGCATCCGTTCCGACGCAGTCATCCTGGACGAATTCGACGGCGACGCCATTGGCTTGCGCATTGAGGCGGACCGCCGTGGCGCAGAACGGGTCGATGTCGGCGGCGGTCACCCCTGCCGCGCCGGCTTTTGCTGCGGCGATGGCGACGAGACCGGAGCCGGAGGCGAAGTCGAGCACGCGCTTGCCCCGCACCATGGCCGGGTTGTCGATGATATGGCGGGCAAGCCCCTGGCCGCCGGCCCAGGCAAAGGCCCAGAAAGGCGGCGGCAGCCCGATCTCGACCAGCTCGTCCTCCGTCCGCTGCCACAGATCATGCGCCTCGTCGGCAAGATACAGCGCAATCTCCGGCACATGCGGCGGCGCCATCAGCGCCGTATTGTCGAGGATGAAGCGTTCCGCGCTATGGCTCGTGAGAACCGTCACGGAGCCGGCGTCAGGCCACCCATGCGGCAGACTTCCTTCCATTCGGCCGGCGTCACCGGCTGCACGGAAAGCCGTCCGAGCCGCACCAGCGCCATGTCGGCGAGCTTGGGATTGGCCTTGACCTGCTCCAGCGTCGGCGGGTTCGGCACATCCTTGAAGGCGCGGATGTCGACGCATTCCCAGCGCGGATCGTCCGATGTGGTGTCGGGATGAGCCAGTGCGCACACTTCGGCGATGCCGACCACGTTCAGCCCCTCGTTGGAGTGGTAGAAGAAGCCGAGATCACCGATCTGCATGGCCTTCATGTTGTTGCGCGCCGCATAGTTGCGCACGCCGTCCCATTGCGTGCCTGCCTTCCCCTTGGCCTTCAACGCCTCGAAGGAGAACACCGAGGGTTCGGATTTGAACAACCAGTAGTTCATTCGTATTGCTCCTCCAGCCTTGTGCCGATTAATTAACCGCCGGCTTGTTGAAGGTCCAGTTCCACTGGCGGACCTCGACGCTTTCGAACAGTCCCGCCTTGGCATAGGGATCGGCGGCCGACAGCGCCTGCGCGCCTGCCATGTCAGGCGCTTCGACGACGACGAGGCTGCCGTTGGACTTGCCGTCGGCGTCGAGGAACGGACCGGCGAAGGCCAGCTTCTTGTCGCTGTTCAGCCCTTCGAGAAAAGCGAGGTGCTCCGGCCGCGTATCGATGCGCACTTGCGTGCTTCCGGGCTTGTCCTTGCAAATCAACGCGAACAACATGTCTCTGTCTCCTGATGCTGGAATCAATCGTCGGTTTCGGTCTTCAGCGGCCGGGTCATCAAGGCCGCCACAGCCTGCCGGATGGTGATGGTGCCGTCCAGTATGGCGGCGACGGCGGCGATGATAGGCGCGTCGATGCCGCGCTCGGTGGCGATGCGGGCGGCGATCGCCGCCGTCGGCACGCCTTCCGCCAGCGGCAGCCCATCAAGCGGCTTGCCCTGGCCGAGCGCCAATCCGTAGGCAAAGTTGCGCGATTGCATGGACGAGCAGGTGAGCAGCAGGTCGCCAAGGCCGGAAAGCCCCATCAACGTCTCGGGCCTGGCGCCGAAGGCGGCACCGATGCGGCGCAGTTCGACGAAGCCGCGCGTCACCATGGCGGCCTGGGCACTGGCGCCAAGCCCGGCGCCAGTGACGGCACCCGCGGCGATGGCGAAGACGTTCTTCAAGGCGCCGCCGATCTCGACGCCGATCAAATCATCATTCGAATAGCAGCGCAGATTTTCCGCCGAGAAGCGCGCGGCAAGCTTGGCCGCCAGCGCCTCGTCCCGGGCGGCAACCACCACCGCCGTCGGCAAGCCCCGGGCAACGTCCGTGGCGAAGCTCGGACCGGACAGAGCGGCGACCGGATTCCCAGGCAGGATTTCCCCGACGATCGCCGACAGCAAGGCGCCGGTATCGCGCTCGATGCCCTTGGCGCATAGCACCAGCGGGACGCCGGCCGGCATATGGCCGTTGGCGTGAGCAAGCATCGCCCGCAACGATTGCGCCGGCGTCACCGCCAGCACGCAATCGGCACCGTCGAGCGCGGCTTGGATGTTGCTCGTCGCCACGATGCCGGCCTGGAGCGCGATGCCAGGTAGATAGCGTCGATTTTCGCCGTGATCGATCGCGGCGACGGTCTCCGGGTCGCGCGCATAAAGGCGGACGAAATGGCCGGCGCGCAGCATGGCCAGCGCCAGAGCGGTACCCCAGGCCCCGCCACCGAGCACGGCAACGCGCCAGCCGGTTGGCGCGATCTCGATGCCGCTCATGCCCTCCTTGCTCATGCCCTCCTTGTTCATGCCTTGGCCCCGCGCCGGCCCGAGCCGATCATCGGCGCGGAGATGCTGTCCAGCGGCCAGCGCGAGCGCGGCACGAAATCGAAGCCGTTTTCTTGCGCCAGGCCTTCGCGCATCCGCTCGATGCCGGCCCAGGCGATCATTGCCGCATTGTCGGTGCAAAGTTTCAGCGGTGGCGCGACGAAGGCGAAGCGCGCCTCGGCGCACAGCCGTTCCAGCGTCGCCTTGATCGTATGGTTGGCGGCGACGCCGCCGGCGACGACCAGCGCCGGCGCGGCCGTGTCGGGGAATTCCCGGCGGAACCGGGCGAGCGCGCGCGAGACACGGTCGCCCAGCGCGTCGGCCACCGCCGCTTGGAAGGACGCGCAGATGTCGGCGACGTCCCGGTCGCTCAAGGGCTCGATAGCGCTCGCCGCCTGGCGCACGGCGGTCTTCAGGCCGGAGAACGAAAAATCGGGCTGCGCCGATCCCTTCATCGGACGCGGGAAGGCAAAACGACCCGCATCGCCCGATGCCGCCGCCTTCTCGACATTGGGACCGCCGGGATAGGGCAGGCCAAGCATCTTGGCCGTCTTGTCGAATGCTTCGCCGAGCGCGTCGTCGATGGTCGTCGCCCAGCGCTGGTAGTCGCCGACGCCACGCACGGCCAGGATCTGTGTGTGGCCGCCGGAGACCAGCAGCAGGAGATAGGGAAAGTCGAGCCCATCGGTCAGCCGCGCCGTCAAGGCATGGCCTTCGAGATGGTTGACGGCGATCAGCGGCTTGCCGGTTGCGGCCGCGATCGCCTTGGCCGTCATCAGCCCGACGATGAGGCCCCCGACGAGGCCCGGACCTGCGGTCGCGGCGATGGCGTCGATGTCGGCCAGCGCCACGCCCGAATCGGCAAGGGCTGCCTCGACAATGCCGTCCAGGGCCTCGACATGGGCGCGCGCGGCGATCTCCGGCACAACCCCGCCGAAGGCGGCATGCTCCTCGATCTGCGACAGCACGATATTGGACAGGATTTTGGGCGCGGCATCGCCCTCCAACGCCACGACGCTGGCGGCGGTCTCGTCACAACTCGTTTCAATGCCCAGAACGCGGATCAATTGGTCGCTGTCCCCAAGGATTGTGTATCGGGGCATTCCCCGGTAGGAGACGCCCGGAAAAGGCGACTTCGTCTGCCGGGGGTTATCACGGACCGCGCGCCATGCAAACAATCTTGAAGATCGGAACACGCGGCAGCCCGCTGGCGCTGGCGCAGGCGCAGGAAACCCAGGCGCGGCTTATGGCGGCGCATGGTTTGCCGCAAGAAGCGTTCGAAATCGTCGTCATCTCGACCACCGGCGACCGCATCCAGGACCGGCCGCTGTCGGAAGCTGGCGGCAAGGGCCTGTTCACCAAGGAGATCGAGGAGGCGCTGCTCGCCCGCGCGATCGACATTGCCGTGCATTCCTCGAAGGACATGCCGACGCACTTGCCCGATGGGCTGGAGCTGTCTGCTTTCCTGCCGCGCGAGGACGCGCGCGATGCTTTCGTCGGCAAGGCGGCTAAGACGATTGCAGACCTGCCGCGTGGCGCCAAAGTCGGCTCGTCGTCGCTCAGGCGGCAGGCGCTGATCCGCCGCATGCGGCCGGATCTCGACGTGGTGATGTTTCGTGGCAATGTGCAGACGCGGCTGCGCAAGCTCGATGAAGGCGTTGCCGCCGGCACCATCCTCGCCCATGCCGGGCTGAAGCGGCTCGGGCTCGGCCACGTGGTCACCGATCTGATCCCGCTCGACATCTTTCCGCCGGCGCCGGGCCAAGGCGCGATCGGCATCGAAACCCGCATAGGCGATGGCGACGTCGAACAGATGCTGGCGGCCATCCACGACCTGCCGACCGGACAGGCGCTGGCTTGCGAGCGCGCTTTCCTGGCGGCCCTCGACGGCTCCTGCCGCACGCCGATTGCCGGTCATGCCGTGATAGACGGCGCGGACCTTTCTTTCGCGGGATTGATCATCTCGCCTGATGGCACGCAGTCGCACATGGTCGAGATGAAAGGCCTGGCGCTGGATGCCGCCCGCATCGGTGAAGAGGCGGCAAGGACGGTGCGGGCCAGGGCCGGCGAGACATTCTTCGACGGCTGGGCCTGACGGTGCAGCGCGTTCTGGTGACGCGGCCTCAACCGGGCGCCTCCCGCACCGCGCGAATGCTCAAGGACATGGGGTTTCTACCGCTGCTTTTGCCGCTGACCGAGACGGTGGCCTTGCCGATCGATACGGACCTCGTCATCGGCAATGCCGTGGCCGTTGCGGTGACCAGCGCCAATGGCGTGCGCTTTGCGCCTAAGGAGGTCGTCGCCCGGCTTTCGGACTTGCCTTGCCATGCCGTCGGCAAGAGGACCGCGCAAGCCGCGCGTGAAGCAGGATTTTTGTCCGTCAGCGAAGGTCCCGGCAATGCCGAAGGTCTTGCTGGCAGTCTTGCCGGCGAATTCCAGGGCAAGACCATTGTCTATCTCTGCGGACGCGTGCGCTTCCCGGCATTCGAGCAGCGGCTGCAAGCTGCCGACGTCGGGGTCCGCCCCGTCGAGACATACGACACGCTCGCCGTGACCTATTCGGACGAGGCCGTGCTTGCCCGTCTGTCGGGGCAAACCGCGGATGCGGTGCTGCTCTATTCCGCCAGGGCGGCTACCGCGCTGCAGGCCCTGGTCAGGCGGCCTGCGCTGCATGAAGCCTTTGACAAGACGCGGGTTTTTGCCCTGTCGCATCGCATCGCCGCCGTCCTTGGCGACGTCGCTGGCGACCGCATCCACATAGCCGCGCGGCCCGACGAGGGTGCGCTGCTTTCGCTTTTGCGGCCCGGGTCCTGAGCCGCGTCATCACACCGCCCCTTTTCACCGCTTGGTGATGTGCTAGACCCTCTTTGAACCATCCCCAAGCGAATTTGCGGAGCCCAAGCATGGTGAAGACGCCGAAGATGCGACATTCGAAAAGCCGCCGCGAGCCGGTGACCATCGAACTTGAGCCCGGCGCCGTTTCCCGCATCGCCGACGAGAATGCCGCCAGGGCCGGGGCGCAAACCGATGAGGCCAAGGCGGAGGAAGCCGCGAACGCCTCGCAGCCGGAGGCGCCCGAAGAGCCTGTGCACGCCGACCAGACCGATCTAGAACCCTGGGAGCACGCCGAGGCGACAGCGCCCCGATCGGAACGATCCGCGGAAAGCGCCGCCAAGGCGGACGAACCGGCGGCAGCCTACCCCGGTTCCCCGGAGGACGCCGCTGGCAAGGCCGGCGCCTTCGACTACAGTTTCGAGGACGCTTCGGCGAAGCGCGCCGAACCTGAACCGGCCGGGCGGGTGACCGGCGCCTCGGCGGGGAACGGGAAAACCGCATCCGCACCGCCACCGCCGAAGCGGGTCAACGGCATCGCGGCCGGCATCATCGGCGGTGTCATCGCACTGGTCGGCGCCGGCGGATTGCAGTTCGCCGGCCTGCTCGGCGCGCCGGGGTCCGCTCCCAGCGTCTCGCTCGAAGGCGTCAACGGCGAAATCGGCGCGCTCAGAACCGAGATCGCGGATCTGAGGCAAGCTGGCGACGGCGGTGCGTCGGCCAAGGTCGACGGGTTGTCCGCGGCGTTGGATCAGGTCAGGACGGATGTCGCAGCGCTCAAATCGGCGGTCGAGCAAGGCGGAGCGGGCGACAATGCCGGGCTGGCCGCGCTTGGCGACAAGGTCAGGCAGATCGAGACGGCGGTTGCGGCGCTAGGCAAGGCCGGCAACCCGGCTCCAGTCGATCTCGGCCCGCTCAATGAAAGGCTGGCTGGCCTCGATGCGCTGGTCAAATCGGCCGGCGAGGCGGCGGCGAAGCAGGACGGCCGGCTCACCGCGCTGGAGCAGTCGGTGGCGCAGCTTTCCGGCAAGGTCGAGGCGCAGGCCGGACAGCCGAAGGTCGCGCTCGCCATCGCCGCTTCGGCACTGAAGGCGGCGCTCGACCGTGGCGCGCCGTTCGGTGCCGAACTCGAGACCTTGGCCGCGATCGCGCCGGACGCGCCGCAGCTTGCGGCTCTGCGCGCCTACGCGCAAAAGGGCGTCCAGACCCGCACCGAGATCGCATCGCAGATGGATGCCGCCGCCAACGCCATGGTCGCGGCGGCCACGCCGGTCGACGAAAATGCCGGGCTGCTGCAGAACCTTCTGTCGAGCGCCGAATCGCTGGTCAAGGTCCGGCCGATCGGCGCTGTCCAGGGCGCCGGCGCGCCGGAAACCATTGCGCGCATGGAGGTGGCGGTCAATCAGGGCGACTATGCCAAGGCGCTCACAGAATATGAGACGCTGCCCGCGCCTGCAAAGGCGGCCGGCGCCGATTTTGCCGGCAAGCTGAAGGCACGCATCGAGGTCGAGACGCTGATCGATGCGCTGATATCAGGCGCGATGAAGGCGTGAGGAACTGGCGATGATCCGAATCCTGCTCTTCCTCGCCGTCGTCTTCGCGCTGGGCCTAGGCTTTGCCTGGCTGGCGGACCGGCCGGGCGACATGGTCATCACCTTCAACGGCTACCAGTATCAGGTCAGCCTGATGGTGGCGGCGGTGGCGGTGGTCGCCGTCGTCGCGGCGGTGATGATCCTGTGGTGGCTGATCAAGTCGGTCTGGAACAGCCCCTACACCATTTCGCGCTATTTCCGGGTGCGGCGCCGCGACCGCGGCTATCAGGCGCTGTCGACCGGCATGATCGCCGCCGGCGCCGGCGACGGCGCGCTGGCCCGCAAGAAGACCAAGGAAGCGGCCAAGCTGATCCGCTCCGACCAGGAGCCATTGATCCATCTGCTCGAGGCCCAGGCTTCGCTGCTCGAAGGCGACCACGAAGGCGCGCGCCAGAAATTCGAGAGCATGCTCGACGATCCCGAAATGCGGCTGCTCGGCCTGCGCGGGCTTTATCTCGAAGCCGAGCGCCTGGGGGACCGCAATGCCGCCAGGCACTATGCTGGGCGCGCCGCCGGCATGGCGCCGCAACTGGCCTGGGCGGCCGAATCGACGCTTGAAGAGCTGACCGGGCGCGGCGACTGGGACGGCGCGCTGAAGCTGGTCGAGGCGCAGAAGGCGACCCGCCAGATCGAACGTGACGCCGCCAACCGCCGACGCGCCGTGCTGTTGACCGCCAAGGCGCAGTCACTCGCCGACAGCGATCCCGCAGCTGCCCGCACGGCGGCGATAGAGGCCAATCGGCTGCAGCCGGAGTTCGCGCCGGCCGCAGTCGCGGCTGCGACGCTGCTGTTTCGCCAGAACGACGTGCGCAAGGGCTCGAAGATCCTCGAGACAGCCTGGAGGGCCGAACCGCATCCGGAGATAGCGGAGCTCTATACCCATGCCAGGCCGGGTGACGCCGTGCTCGATCGCCTCAACCGGGCGAGGAAATTGCAGGAGATGAAGAAGAACCACGCCGAATCCTCGATGACGGTGGCGCGCGCCGCGCTCGATGCACAGGATTTTGCGACTGCCCGCCGCGAAGCCGAGGCGGCGATCCGGATGGACCGCCGCGAGGGCGCCTATCTGCTTTTGGCCGACATCGAAGAAGCCGAGACGGGCGACCAAGGCAAGGTGCGACAGCTCTTGTCCAAGGCGGTGCGGGCGCCGCGCGACCCGGCCTGGGTCGCCGACGGCGTCGTCTCGGAGCGCTGGGCGCCGGTATCGCCGGTCACCGGCCGGCTTGACGCCTTCGAGTGGCGCGCCCCGATGGAGCGTCTCGGCCAGCTGATCGACAGCCGTGACGATGCGCCGGACGCCCCGGCGGTGGCGATCGAGGCGCCGGGCAGGCCGGCGCAGGAAGAGTCGGTCGAGGTGATCGATCACGCTGGCCCGGGCGGCGAGACGGCCGGCAAGCAGGCCGAGAACGATCAGGACCACGTCAGGCCGGTGACGGCGCAGGCTTTCGCCGCGGTGCCCGCCGATGCCGAGGCCGTCGAACCGGCGCAGGAACTGGCACGCCTGCCGGACGATCCCGGCGTCGATCCGGACGATGCGGCGGAAAAGTCGCCGCGCCGGTTCCGGTTGTTTTGAGTTGGCTGGGTGGCCCGGCCGTTTGGGAATGGATCGATGTTCGAACGCGTTTTGTCGTTTCTGAGGGATTTGCCGACCGGCACCGGCGCCCGCGCCAGCGCCGATGATCCGCGCGTGGCAGCCTCGGCGCTGCTCTACCACGTGATGAGCGCCGACGGCGTGCGCCAGGACGTCGAGTGGGAACGGTTCAAGGCAGTGCTGGCGCAGGCCTATTCGGTCAGCGGCAACGAGCTCGACGCGCTGGCCGCCGCCGGCGAGCGCGCCGACAACGAGGCGATCGACCTCTATGCCTTCACCAGCGTGCTGAAGCGCCACCTCGATGCCGAAGGCCGCAAGGCTTTCATCGGCCTGATGTGGGAGATCGTCTATGCCGATGGCGAGCTGCACGAGTTGGAAGACAACACGGTCTGGCGCGTTGCCGAGCTGATCGGCGTCGAACGCCAGGATCGCATCGAGGCGCGCCGCAAGGCGGCGGCCGCGGCGCCGGGGGCCCGTGGAACGTCGAGCGACGAATAGGTCCATCCGCCGATGCCGCCGATGCCCCCGCGTTCGAAGCCGAGAATTCTGATCGTGCTGCATCAGGAGAATTCGAGCCCCGGGCGCGTCGGCCACATGCTTCTCGAAGAGGGCTTCGATCTCGACATCCGCCGCCCGCCGCTTGGCGATGCCTTGCCAGAGACGCTCGACGGCCATGCCGGGGCCGTGGTGTTCGGCGGGCCGATGAGCGCCAATGACGAGGACGAGTTCGTCCGCCGCGAGACCGACTGGCTTGAGGTTCCGCTGCGTGAGAACCGACCGCTGCTGGGTATCTGTCTTGGTGCGCAGATGCTGGCCAACCATCTCGGCGGCAAGGTCGAGGGCCATGGCGAAGGTCTGGTCGAGATCGGCTGGTATCCGTTGAAGGCGACCGAAGCCGGCAGAAAGCTGATGCACTGGCCCGAAATGGTCTATCAGTTCCACCGCGAAGGTTTTTCGCTGCCCAGCGACGCGACACTGCTGGCTACGAACGAGACCTATCCCAACCAGGCCTTTCGCTACGGCGAAAATGCCTGGGGCATCCAGTTCCATGGCGAACTGACCCGAGTGATGATGCAGCGCTGGGTGGTGCGAGGCGCGCACCGCTTCGAATTGCCGGGCGCCCAGCCCGGCCGCGACCATCTCGGCGGCAGGCTGATCTGGGACATGCACCTCAAGCGCTGGCTGGACGAGTTCCTGGTGCTGATTTTCGGCGGCCGACGGCGCGGTCGCGGCGCAACCATCCCCTGATGGGGGGTCGTTTAACGCCTGCTAGTCCGAAAACGTCACGCTCACACCCCGCTGGCGAAAATAAGCCTGCATCAATTTGCGGCCCGAGCGGTTGTTCTGCGCCAGTTTGGTGGGATCGAACACCGCCTGCTTTATCCCCTCTCGCGCCAGCGCTGCCTTAAGCGTCGCGATATGGGCGTCGAGATCGGCATTGTCCGCCCGCAGCGACACATAGATACTCTCGGTTGCCTCGGCCACGGTCGGTTCGCTCACAGGTATCGTCCTTTGGTTGGTCGGGCGGCGGCTTAGCACAGATTCGCAGCCCGCCGATACCGGTGGACCTGAATTCGATGCCCCGTCAATTTCGTCCATTGAGGTGCCGCACCCTTCGGAGCGCCGGGAACAGGTAGGCCCACAGGCCGGCAACGGCGATGGCGCCGACGCCGCCGATGACGACGGCCGGCACCGTGCCGATCAGCGCCGCCATGGTGCCGGCGCGGAATTCGCCGAGCTCGTTGGAGGCGCCGACGAAGACCTGATTGACGGCGTTGACGCGGCCGCGGACATGATCGGGGGTCCAGAGCTGGATCAAGGTTTCCCTGATGTAGACGCTGAACATGTCGGTGGCGCCGAGGAAGGCCAATGCCAGGATCGACAGCCAGGCGATGGTCGACAGGCCGAACAGCACCGTAAAGGCGCCGAACGCGGCCACGAAGCCGAGCATGATCAGGCCCGCGTGGTTGCGGATAGGATGACCAGCGAGCCAGATGGCGACACAGATGGCACCCACCCCTGGCGCCGAGCGCAGCAAACCAAGTCCCCAGGGACCGAGTTGCAATATGTCGCGGGCATAGATCGGCAGCAGCGCCGAGGCGCCGGACAGGAGCACGGCGAAGAGATCGAGCGAGATGGCGCCAAGCACGATCTTCTCGCCCCAGATGTAACCGAAGCCGGCGAACAGGGTCTGCATGGTCGGCTTGTCGGTCTCGCTGCGCTGCGCCGGCCTCGGTATGGTGAAGATCAGCAGCCCGGCGACGAGCATCAGCGCCGTGGCCGTGCCATAGGCCACCTCGGCCGATACGCCGTAGAGCAGGCCGCCGGCGACCGGCCCGACGATGGTCGCCGTCTGCCAGGCCGACGAGTTCCAGGCGATGGCGTTGGCGAAATCCCGGGGCGGCACCAGATTGGCGAACAGCGACGACGAGGCCGGTCCGAAGAAGGCGCGGGCAATGCCGAACATGGCGAGCACGATGAAGATTGGCAGCGGGCCGCTGATGCCGCGCAGGGTCAGGATGAGCAGCGCGAGCGCGCAGATCGCCTCGAGCAGCACCGCCAGCGCCATGATCAGCCGGCGGCCGAAACGGTCGGCAACGACCCCTGTGACCAGCACCAGGAGCAGCGCAGGCAGGAACTGGACGATGCCGACAAGCCCGAGATCGAGCGGGTCGCGGGTCAGATCGTACATCTGCCAGCCGACCGCGACGGACACGATCATGGTGGCGAATGTGGTGAGGAAGCGCGCCGCCCAATAGCTCAGGAAGGAGCGATGGCGGAACGCGGCATAGCGCTGGTCCGGTGATATCTGTTCGGAGGTCATGGAACGAGGCCCCGTTAGAAGGATGGAGGCCGGCGGGGCACTTCCACGATGGACGCTGGTCCGGCCGGGGAACCCTTTAGCCCAGTTCGATGTATGACGCGCGCAAAAAACAGGTTCTGGATCAAGGATTTTCTGACGTGTTCCATCGAACGCACACGAAACTCACCCGCCAAGACCCAGCGGGACAGGAGAGCTTATCGGGTGTCTCGAAGACCGCATGTCTCCCCATCGTGCACGCGATAGCCTTGAAAGCCGATCGATGAGCAGCATTCTTTCGGCCTGCCCACTGGCATGGCCGAAACCTACCGATACATTGGGTTTTGGCGATAATGTCGAGCGTAACTTCACCCTTATATATCGTCGTTCCTTGTGAATTGGAACAATAGACCATTCCATGTTGGAATAATGCGAAAAGCGTACGCGTAATCAGCAATCTTTTTGCTGGCGCCTTTCTGTCATTGCATTTAAGTACTTGCTAAATCAAGCAGGGTGCTTACTGGATTATTAAGCATTTTCAAAACAGAACTCAAGATCGGGCAATTTTTCCTTGCTAGCCGGGGACATCGGTTACAACCTATGGATACATCAACCGCGCCGGCGGATCGTTGGCATGCTTGGGCGGATGGGCGCTAGGCATGGAGAGGGAAATGGACATTCGCCAAGGCGGCTCCCGCTGGGAGCGCTCCCCTCGATTTGAGGAATTGCGACGGCCGGCCGCAAAGTCGTCGAATGCATGGGCCACAGCCCGGCAATCCAAGCTTCGATACGCAGGGCAACTATCAGGGGTGCAATGGCATCGGCTGCCAGGTCGATGCGCCTGACGATGACAATTCATCGGGTGACGACGATTCCGACTGACAGCCACACTCCGCAAAGGAAGAGGAAAACCACCTATGTCTGAATTCGGCGACTTGGTTCGACGGCACGCCAAAATCGTCATGATCGGGCTGGCGGGGTTGATACCGACATCTGCTTTCGCGAACGATGCCTGCGACGGCGTCAAGGTCGAAGTGACGAAGGCGCGCAAACAGGAATATGCACCGCTCGTCGCTTCGGCGATGGACAATAAGTTCAAGCCCGCCCGCGCCAAGTTCATCACCATCTTGGAAAGCGGCAACTGGAGCGCCGCTTATGTCTCCACGCCTGTGAGCGATGACGGCGTGATGTTCTTCCAGACCGTCGACGGAAAGAAGCAGTTTCGTGACGTCTGGGGCGGCTATGCCGATCCATCGGAAAAGCCTGAACTGGTATCCTGGGCGAAGAAGCTCGGAGCGCCGGAAAAGCTGGCCAGGTGCTTCGCCGAAACCGTTACGGAATGACGATGCCGCTCACCTGCAAAGAGGACGAGAACCAATGAAAACCGCAATTCTGACCACCGCCGTAGTTCTGGCCATGCCGGCTTTCGCTTTTGCCAAGGACAAGTGCGCCGACGCCAAGGATCAGGCCACCATGAACCAATGCGCCGATGCTTCGTTCAGGAAATCCGACAAGAAGCTCAACGAACTTTACAAGCAGATCGAAACCCGCCTGAAGGACGACGCGGATACCAAGAAGCTTCTTGTCCAAGCGCAGCAGAATTGGATCAAGTTCCGCGACGCCGAGTGCAATTTCCAGATCGCGGGAGCGGCCGGAGGCAGCGTGGTCCCCATGCTCCTCTCGATGTGCATGGATGGCCTGACGCAATCCCGGGTCAAGGATTTCGAGGGTTACCTGAATTGCAAGGAAGGCGATCTGAGCTGTTCCGTTCCGGCAGCGAACTGAGGTTTCCTGCCAGTCTGCAGACGGGGTGGAAAATCATTCCCTCAGCGCGCCGGAGATGGCATCGAGCCCGCCCTGCAATTGCGCGCTCGCCATGGAAGAGCGTAAGATCGGGCAGCCTGCCAAGACGGACCGCCGGCAGGCCTCAATCAAACCATTGGCTCAGCGCCGGAATGCGCGCTCAGGCCGAGACCTTGGCTTTCCTGCCCCTGGCCGGCGCTTTCGGGGCGACGGCCTTGCGGCCGAGACCGATCGACTTAGCCAGTTCCGAACGCGAGGCCGCGTAATTGGGAGCGACCATCGGATAGTCCGACGGCAAGCCCCATTTGGCGCGGTAGGCGTCCGGCGTCAGGCCGAAATGCACGCCCAGATGACGCTTCAGCGATTTGAACTTCTTGCCGTCCTCCAGGCAGATGATGAAATCCGGCGTCACCGACTTCTTGGGATTGACCGCCGGCACGAGCGGCGCCGCCACGGGTACGGCCGGCTGGCCGAGCCCGCTGATCGAAGCGCTGACGCTGGCGATGAGGTCGGCCAGGCCGGAGGCGGGCAGGCGGTTCTTCTCGACGTAAGCCGACACGATATGGGCGGTCAGCTCGAGAAGGTCGATATCCTTGCGAGCGTCGTTGCTGTCGTCGGTCAATCTATTTTCCTCCGTCTATGGCGTATGGGGCCCGAAATCGGCACAGTTTCGGATGGGATGATGCGCAAAGTTAAAGTGCGGCGGCGTCTTTGCACGTCCCTCGCGGTTCGTCGCGATGTAGTGCGCCGGAATTCCTAGTCGGCAAATCTGCGCAATGCAACGACTTGGCCCCGCGTCACACATTATTTTGAATAACTATACTGAACTGTAATACTATCAGACGATCAGGGCCTTGTCTCGCCACAGACGAAATCCGCCTTCGAAGGCGCGTGTGTTGTCGCCGCGCCTGCTGTCGGCGGGCAAATCGCCGAGCTTGTCGACATTGCCGCCGCCGATGACGACATAATCGGGCTGCATGGCGGCGCGCAGCCGGTCGACGACGTCGAAAACGGATTTTCGCCATTTCTTCTTGCCGCGTTTTATCAGGCCGCGCTCACCGACATAGTCCTCGAAGCTCTTGCCCTTCTTATAGGGAAGATGGGCGAGTTCCATCGGTTGGGCGACGTTGTCGACGATCATCGCCGCACCCAGGCCGGTTCCCAACCCCAGGAACAGCATGCGACCGCCTTCATAGCTGCCGATGGCCTGCATCAGCGCGTCGTTGACCACCTTGACCGGTTTGCCGAACTGCGCGGCGAAGTCGAAGCCGGCCCAGCCCTTGCCGAGATTGGCGGGATCGAACAAGGGCCTGTTGTGATGCACCGGGCCGGGATAGCCCATCGAGATGACGTCGTAGGACAGTCCGTCGGCCAGCGCCTTCACCGCATCGATCATCTGCTGGGGCCTCAGGTCCGGCCCGGAATCGGCGCGGCGCTCAGCACCGCCTGAGCTGGTGAGGATCTTGACGTGCGAGCCGCCTATGTCGATCGACAGCACGATCGGATCGCCGCTCGCCGCTTTCGGCCTTGCCGTCCTGGCCATGCTGCCCTCTCCCAGCCTATTTCGATGGATTGATCCAGCCGTTCGGCGGCCCGAAGCCGTTCATGGCGGCTGCCGGCCCCCAGGTCTTCGGTTCATAAAGATGCGGCGGCGTGGTGTCGCCGAGGACCGGCCCGACGATGCGCCAGGCAAGTTCGCTGGCGTCCTGGCGGGTAAAAAGCTGGCCATTGCCGTTCATGGCATCGCCGATCAGCCGTTCATAGGGCGGCATATCGCCCTTGCTGTCGTCGAGCGCCGTCAGTTCGACCTGTTCGCCGACCATGTCGTCGCCCGCTGCCTTGCGCTGGGCGCCGATCGAGATCGCCACCTGCGGGTCGATGCGGAAGCGCACATAGTTGGCGTCGTTCGGCTTGATCGGGTCGAAGACATCGAGCGGCGGCCGCTTCAGCCGCACGATCACCTCCGTGGCATGCACCGGCATGTTCTTGCCGGCGCGGATGAAGAACGGCACGTCCCGCCAGCGCCAGGTGTCGACGAGGAAGCGCACCGCCGCGAAGGTTTCGACCGGCGAGTTGGGCGCCACGCCGGGCTCGGCGAGATAGCCGTCGAATTGGCCACGCACGATATCGTCCTTGGTCAAGGTGCGGATCGCGCGCAGCACCTGCACCTTCTCGTCGATCAGGTCGTCGGCGGAACGGCCGACCGGCGGTTCCATCGCCAGCAGCAGGAGGATGTTGAGCAGATGGTTCTCGATCACGTCCCTGACGCAGCCGACCTCGTCATAGAACCGGCCGCGCCCATCGATGCCGAAATCCTCGGCCATGGTGATCTGCACGCTCTCGACGAAATTGCGGTTCCAGATCGGTTCCAGGAAGGAATTGGCGAAGCGGAAATAGAGCAGGTTCTGGATCGCCTCCTTGCCGAGATAGTGATCGATGCGGAAGATCGACTGTTCGTCGAACACCAGATGCAGCACTCGGTTCAGCCAGCGCGCCGATTGCAGGTCATGGCCGAAGGGCTTTTCCACCATCAGCCGCGCGCCGCGCGCCGTGCCCGATTGCTCCAGGCCCTGGACCACCGTCTCGAACATGGTCGGCGGCACCGCCATGTAGTGCAGCGGCCGCTGGGCGGTGCCCAGCGCGCTCTTCAGTTTCTCGAACGTGGCCGGGTCGCGATAGTCGCCGCTGACATAGCGCAGCAGCGAAGCGAGCTTGGCGAACACCTTCTCGTCGATCTTGCCGAGCGTATTGACGATGCCGTCGCGCGCGCGGTCCTGCAATTTCCTCAAATCCCAGGCGTCGAAGGCGACGCCGATCACCGGTTCGGTAAGCGTTCCCTTGGCGACCATGGCATAGAGGGAAGGAAATATCTTCTTGTGGGCGAGGTCGCCGGTCGCCCCGAAGAGCACCAGCGTATCGGACCGTTCCGGGCTCATGAGCGCGTCTCCCCTGCCGCCGTCACTTGCCGGCCTTCGGTTTTTCGACATGGCCGCCGAATGCATAGCGCATGGCCGACAAGAGCTTGTCGGCGAATTCGGATTCGCCTTGCGAGGAGAAGCGGTCGAAGAGGGCCGAGGACAGCACCGGCGCCGGCACGCCGGTGTCGATGGCCGCTTTCAGGGTCCAGCGGCCTTCGCCGGAATCGGACACCCGGCCGCCAAACTGGGTCAGGCCGGGATCGCTCTTCAACGCGCCGGCGGTGAGATCAAGCAGCCACGAGCCGATGACGCTGCCATGCCGCCAGACCTCGGCCACTTCGGCAAGGTCGATGTCAAACTGGTAGTATTCGGGGTTCTGCAACGGGCTGGTCTCGGCATCGGCCTCGCGCTTGACCTTGCCGGCATTGCCGGCCTTGAGAATATTCATGCCTTCGGCATAGGCGGCCATGACGCCGTACTCGATGCCGTTATGGACCATCTTGACGAAGTGGCCGGCGCCGCTCGGGCCACAATGCAGATAGCCGAAGGGCGCCGTGCCGGCCGTCTTGTCGGGAGCGGGCGCACCGGCATCCGCGCCGGGCGCCAGCGTGGCGAAGACCGAATCGAGATGCCGGACCGCGTCATCGGGCCCGCCGATCATCAGGCAGTAGCCGCGATCCAGGCCCCAGACGCCGCCGCTGGTGCCGACATCGACATAGTTGAGGCCCTTGGCGGCGAGCTTGGCGGCCCGGTCGACGTCGTCGTGATAGTAGGAATTGCCGCCGTCGATGATGATGTCGCCGGGTTCCATCAGCGCCGCCACCTGATCGACGATCTTGCCGGTGATGGCCGCAGGCAGCATCAGCCACACGCAGCGCGGCTTGGCGAGCTTGCCGACGAATTCCGCCATCGATGCAGCCCCCGAGGCGCCGTCGCCGACCAGGGCCGCGACGCTTGCCGGGTTGATGTCGTAGACGACGCATTCGTGGCCGTCACGCATCAGGCGCCGGACCATGTTGGCGCCCATTCGGCCCAGTCCCATCATTCCGATCTGCATGGTCTCATCCTTGTGTCTTGAAGAGGATCTGCCGGGAAGGATCTACAGTCTGTCCTGTTCACCAATGATGACGGAGAAGTCGACATTCTCCCAATCGCCGCTGCCGGGCCAGAAAAAAGTGAAGATCAGCGTGCTCCCCTCGGGCAGGCCGGCTACCGGCAGATCAGCAACATGGACGCCGAAGGCATTCTCGCTGGTCGCGCTGTCATGCACGGTCGCCCAATTGTCGACGCTCCAATGAACGGTTGCCTTCGCCAAAAGCTCGACGCGCATTGTCTTGCCGGCCGGCATGGAACGGATCTTGTTGTTGAAGCGCCATGTCCGGAACGGCGAGACGGTCCTATTGTCGATATAGCGTTCGACGCCTTGCGGCGGCATGTCGAACACCGCGCCGTCGCGCAGCGAGCGCAGCAGCTTGATATGTTCGGAATGCGCCCAGACCAGCGGCATGGCGCTGCCCGAGGGCTTGCCATGCAGCAGTTCGCGCTCGGGGAGGTCGGCGCCGTCCCAGATCTGCTCCGGCAACAGGCCGCCCGGTCCGGACGAGCCCTCCATTGCCGCCAGCAGCGAGGTCGCCTTGTCCTTGCGTCCGGCCGCCAGCTCGTAATGGGCCCGTTCGCCGGCGAGCAACGGCCAGGGGCGGCCCTGGCCGGTGCCGTCGAATGGCGCGCCGTCCTCGTGCTCGCCATAGCCGTCGCCGGTGTAGCGATACCAGAGCGGCCCCTGCGGCAGTTGCCGGCGCAGCTGCGCGTCGATGACCTTGACCGTGTCGACGATGCGCGGATCGTCGGCTGCCCTGAGGCCAAAGCGCACCAGGGCAAATGCGTCCGGGCTGACGATTTCCTGCGCCGGCCGGTCGGCATCGCCAGGCGGGCGGTTTTTGATCGGCACATAGCCGTCCTTCGGCGAACCGGCCTCGGCGCTGTCGGGCGGTGCGATGCGGACATAGTAACCCGCGACGCCGGTCGCCTCGCAGCTTGCCGTGCCGGTGACATAGGTCCAGCGCTCGACCTGGTCGTTCCAGCCGTCGGCGGTCTCGCGCAGATAGCTTGCTGCGTCCTGCTTGCCGCAGGCCTCCAGCATATCCGCGGCGGCAAGCAGCGCCGCGATCTCAACGGCGAGCGTGAACGGGCTGTAACCGGAATCCTCCTCCCAACGGTCCTCGCCGGTGACGGGTCCATTGCGCACGACATAGGCTGCGGCGCGCTCGATCATTGGCAGGAAGGCCAAAAGCCTGGCGCGCGGCAAATGGCCCTGGCGCCGCAGCGCATCCGCCAGCAGCAGCGGAAAGGCGCATTCGTCCATCTGGATGCCCGGCCAATAAGCTGTCCCATCGAGCCAGGCGTTCTGCGGCCAGTGGCCATCCGGCTGCTGGATGGAGCAGAGATAGTCGAGGGTTTGCAGGGCCGAAGCGGCATCGCCGGCGGCGAGAAAGCCGCCCGCCGTCTCGACCAGATCGCGCGGCCAGACCAGATGGTAGCCGCCGAGATCGTCGTCGCCCTTGTCGAAGCCCCATGGGATAGACAGGCTGGCGACCGCCGCGCCCGGCATGAGCGATGACCGGTGCGTCGCCAGGACGGCGGTGGAGATCCTGTAGCTGTTCACTCCGGACGCGCCACGGCGGTCCAGCCGCAGCAGGCCAGCCTGCCATTCGCGCCATTGTTCGGCGTAGGAAGTCGCCGCCGCCGCGAAACCCTGCCTGAGGCTGGCGAAGGCATTTCGAGCGGCCTCTTCGGACGTCGCCCCGAAGCCCAGCGCCAGTACCGTTTTGGTGCTGTTGGCGGAAAACCCGATTTCGCCGGTCAGCGCTACATTGCCGTCCTCGGCTTGCTGAAAGGCTGGATCGAGCCGACCGGTGTTGCGCAGTTGCTGCCAGCCGTCGGAGACGCCGACATATCCGGCCGAGCCGTTCCGCCAGGGCAGCGATGAGGCCAGCGCAAGGCAAGTGCCGCGGCCCGAGGCGAACAGCACAGGCTCTCCCTCATGGTCGCCGACCCAGGCGGTGTTGCCCATGCCGGCATTGACCAGATGCGGCGCCAGCAAGGCGTGGACGCGGTAGTCGCCCGGCGCGCCCTTGAGCGGCGTGAAGGTGATCTCCTGCAGCAAGGTGGGTCGTGCAGGGTCGGCCAGGATACGCTTCTCGATCCGGTAGGCGCCGTCATCAGCGGTGTTGACCAGCCTGTAGGCTGGCACGCCTTCTTCGAACGGTTCGATGCCATGCGCGGCATCACGTTTTTCTTCCGAGAAATATCCGTTCGGGCCGGTGACAATCAGGCCGAGGTCGCGGGTGCAGGCACTGTCGACACCGGGATAGTAGATCTCGTTCAGGATGCCATGGCTGACCGTGAACCAGACGCGGCTCGACGGCGAAAGCGCCGCGCCGACGCCGCTCTTGGCGCTTGACGTCCAGCGCGCCGGAATTCCCGGAGCCCCCGGGGGAACGATCGGCGTCACTGCCATGCGTCTGCGGCCTCCTGCCGGCATGCCTAGCCCATCCACCGAAGCCTTTTCAATCGTCGCACCGCAATGTGATCAGCGGCATCTTATGGATTGCAGTTGACAGCTCGCCGGCCTTCTGCACTTTTGTCTGACAATAGATAAAAAACAGGTACGCAAGCGCGATAGTCACCAGCAGCCATCAAGACCAGCAACTCGGGAGGAGTATGACATGAAGAAACTGTTCGTCCTGGGCACCCTTGCAGCGGTGCTCGCAGCCGGTACGGCGTTTGCCGACACCAGCGGCAAGAAGATCGCTTTCTCCAACAATTACGCCGGCAATTCGTGGCGGCAGGCGATGCTCGACAGCTACAACGCCGTCACCAAGAAGGCGGTGGCCGACAAGGTGGTCGGGGCCGCCGATGTCTTCACGACGGCCGACAAGGAAGTGCCGACCCAGGCAGCCCAGGTGCAAAACCTGATTCTACAGGGCTATGACGCCATCGTCATCAACGCCGCCTCGCCCGACGCGCTGAACGGTGCCATCAAGCAGGCCTGCGACGCCGGCATCGTGGTCGTTTCCTTCGACGGCATCGTCACCGAACCCTGCGCCTACCGCGTCGTCGTCGACTATAAGGACATGGGCAAGCAGGAAGTCGAGCATATGGCCAAGTTCCAGCCCAAGGGCGGCAACCTGCTCGAGATCCGTGGCCTCGCCGGCACCTCGATCGACGACGCCATCCATGCCGGCATCCTCGAAGGCGTGGCCGCCCATCCCGAGTTCAAGATCGTCGGCTCGGTGACCGGCGACTGGGACCAGACGACGGCGCAGAAGGCGGTGGCGACCATCCTGCCCTCGCTGCCCGAAATCGTCGGCATCGTCGACCAGGGCGGTGACGGCTATGGCGCCGCGCAAGCCTTCGCCGCCGCCGGCAAGCCGCGCCCGACCATCATCATGGGCAACCGCCAGGACGAGCTGAAATGGTGGAAGGAACAGAAGGAAAAGGACGGCTACCAGACCTGGTCGGCCTCGATCGCGCCCGGTGTCTCGACGCTCGCCTTCTGGGTGGCGCAGCAAGTGCTCGACGGCCGCAAGGACATTCCCCACGACCTGCTGGTGCCGTATCTCGCCTTCACTCAGGACGATTTCGAGGCCGCTCTGCCGAAGATCAAGGAGGGCGGGGTCGCCACGCACGAGTATACGCAGGAAGACGCCATCGCGGCCATCAAAGCCAACATCAAGTGAACATCGCACACGCGTTGCCGTGCGCATCGCCGACCGGATATCGTTGAGCATGCCTGAAGGGAACGCGGACATCATCAGACTGAGCGGCGCCGAAAAACACTTCGGCGCCGTTCGCGCGCTTGGCGGCGTCGACTTCACTGTCGGGCCCGGCGAGTGCGTCGGCCTCGTCGGCCACAACGGCGCCGGCAAATCGACGCTCATGCACATGGTGGCGGGCACGCTGACACCCGACAGCGGAACGATCGGCGTGCATGGTGAGGCCGAGGAGAACTACTCGGTGTCGCGGGCACAGCAGCTCGGCATACGCTGCGTGTTCCAGGAATTGTCGCTGTGCCCCAATCTCAGCGTCGCCGAGAACACGCGCATCAACCACGCCTCGCTCACCGGCTTCGGCTGGCGGCGCAAGGCGGCCGAGCTGATCACGGCCAAGCTGGACGAAATCTTTCCCGAACATGGCATTTCGGCGGCCGACATCGCCGGTGACCTTTCAATCGGACGGCGACAGATGGTGGAGGTGGCGCGCGCGTTCACGCTGACCCGCGAGCCGCTCCACCTGGTCATCCTCGACGAGCCGACGTCCTCGCTCGACGCGCACACGGCGGGGCAGTTGCTTGCCTTCGTGCGCCGCTTCGTCGCGTCGGGCGGCAGCTGCATTCTCATCTCCCACGTGCTGGGCGAAGTGCTGCAGAACGCCGATCGCATCGTCGTGATGCGCGACGGCAAGGTTGTCGCCGCCGACGCGGCGAACGCCTTCGACCGCGATAGGCTGGTCGCCACCATGGGCGGCGCCGAAGGACATCGGAGGACCGCCACCGAAATCCGGAAAGCCGAGGCCGGCCCGTTGCGCGTGCGCGCACGGCCGGCGCGGCAGCAGGACGGCAAGGAGCTGGTGGCCCGCGCCGGCGAGATCATCGGACTTGCCGGCCTGGCCGGCCATGGCCAGACCGACCTGCTGCTGGCGATCTTCGCCGCGGCATCGCGCGCCAAGGCCGGCGTCGAGGTCACCGCACCGGTGGCGCTTGTGGCCGGCGACCGCCAGGCGGACGGCATCTTCCCGCAGTGGTCGATCGCTGAAAATATCGGCATCCGCTCGCTGGCTCGGCTGCGCAACGGGCTGTTGATCTCGCCTCGGCGCGAGGCCGAACTGGCCGGGTTCTGGCAAAAGAAGATCGGCATCCGCACGCCGGATATGAACAACAACATCTTTTCGCTGTCGGGCGGCAACCAGCAGAAGGCCTTGTTCGCCCGGGCACTCGGCTCCGATGCCGGGATCGTGCTGATGGACGACCCGATGCGCGGCGTCGACATCGGCACCAAGCTCGAGGTTTACGATCTCGTGCGCGAGGAGGCCGGCAAAGGCCGCACCTTCCTCTGGTACACCACGGAAACGGAAGAACTCGACAATTGCGACCATGTCTATGTCTTCAAGAACGGTCGCATCGTCGCCAATCTGACGCGCGACGAGCTGACGGAAGAAAAGATCATCCAGTCCTCCTTCGGCGACGCGGCCTGAGATGACGGCCGTCTCTGTTCAAAACGGTTCGAAGACCTTTGGGAGCGGAGCGGCACGCGCCCGCCTACTGCGTGGGCTGCTGCCGGCGCTGTCGCTGGTGCTGGTGCTGCTCGCTATCGCCTGGCTCAATCCGCGCGCCATCAGCTATTTCGGCTTCGGCCTGATGCTGAACCTGGCGATCCCGATCGCGCTGGCGACGATAGCGCAGATGTTCGTCATATCGGGCAACGAGCTCGACCTGTCGATCGGCACCTTTGTCGGTTTCGTCGGTTGCGTCACCGCGACGTGGTTGAAGGACGCACCGCTCATCGGCGTCCTCATCCTGCTCGGATCGATCGGCGTCTATGCGCTGCTCGGCGCGCTGATCCACCTGCGCAATTTGCCATCGATCGTGGTGACGCTGGGCATGAGTTTCGTCTGGCAGGGGCTGGCCATCCTGGTGCTGCCCAAGCCGGGCGGCAAGGCGCCGGACTGGCTGCTGGCGATCATGGCGTTCAAGCCGCCCTTTGTGCCCTTCCCCATCATCGCGGCGCTGCTGATTGGCCTCATCGTCCATTTCGGCCTGATGCGCACCTCCTATGGCGTGATCCTGCGCGGCTCGGGCGGCAACCCGGCTGCGCTCAAACGTGCCGGCTGGTCGCTGCTCAAGACCAAGGTCGTGTTGTTCGCGCTGACGGGTCTGTTCGGCGTGCTGTCCGGCATGGCGCTGATCGGCATCACCACTTCGGCCGATGCCAATATCGGCAATGGCTACACGCTGCTTTCGATCGCCGGCGTCATCCTCGGCGGCGGCGAATTCGTCGGCGGACGCGTGTCGCCGATCGGCGCGGTAATCGGCGCGTTGACCTTGGCGCTGGCGGCATCGCCGCTGCTCACCTTCATGCACATCCCGCCCGACTGGCAGGTGGCGGCCAATGGCGCCATCCTGATCATCGTGCTGGCGGCGCGGGTGCTGATCAGCCGCAAGGAGAGGTGAGCGATGACGCTGGTTAGATCGCTGGCTGCCAAACCCTGGATCTGGTCGTTCGTCGGCGCGCTTGTGGTGTGGCTGGCGACGATCGCCTTCACCGGCGGCTATGGCGCCGGCGGCATGGTAACCGCTGCCCTTTCGCTCGCGGTGTTCACCGTCATCGTCGGCGTCGGCCAGATGTTCGTCATCACGCTTGGGCCGGGCAATGTCGACCTGTCGCTACCGGCCAATATCGGGCTCGCCAGCGCGGTGGCCATGAAGGTGATGGGCGGCAGCGATGCCATGATCGTGGTCGGGCTGCTGGCCGCGCTTGCCTGTGGTGCCGCGATCGGTGCCGTCAACTATCTGCTGATCTGGGCGCTGCGAATACCGCCGATCATCGCCACTTTGTCGGCGAGCTTCATCATCCAGTCGGTCGACATTAGCTATGGGCGCGGATTGCAGATCAAGCCGCCGCCGGGCTTTGCCGATTTCGCCAACCGGCAGGTTCTCGGCATTCCGGTGCTGGCGGTTCTCACCGTGCTGTTTACCATCGGTGCGGCCATCGCCTTGCAGCGCATGATCTATGGTCGCTCGGTGCTGGCGATAGGCCAGAACATCCGCGCCGCCTGGCTCGCCGGCATCAATGTCGGCCGCGTCCGTTTCCTCACCTACACGCTGTCGGGCGCACTCGGCGGCATCGACGGCGCGCTGCTCGCCGGTTATTTCCGCGGCGCCAATGTCGATATCGGCAACGAGTATTTGCTGGCTTCGATCGCCGTGGTGGTCATCGGCGGCACCTCGGTGGCCGGCGGCAAGGCCAATGTCCCCGGCGTTTGGGGCGCAGCACTGTTCCTGGTGCTGCTTTTGACCATGCTCAACACATTCGGCGTCAGCGCCGGCGTGCGCCTGCTCTTGACCGGGCTGATCATCGTCGGCGTGATCACGGCGGCCGGCGGGGAGAAGGCGGTGCGGTGATATTCGCCTCACTTCAACCGCAACTCGCCAGCGTGCCGCCCTACAGCCTGTCCTGACAAGTCTTGTGCCAGTGCGACACGCGGTTCCCATTCGCGGCGCGGCCTAGTAAACCCTCCCGATCGCAGCCGGTCTCGGGAGGTTCAGCTTGTCCAATTTTGTCAGCGTCGCCAGGGACAACGACGTCGCCATCATCACCATCGACAACCCGCCGGTCAACGCGCTGAGCCTTCATGTCCGCGAACCACTGATGCAGGCGCTGGTTGCCTTGCGTGACGACGCATCCGTCGCGGTCATCGTCGTCGCATGCGCGGGCCGGACCTTCGTCGCCGGCGCCGACATCACCGAATTCGGCAAGCCCGTGCAGCAGCCCGAGCTGCGTGCCATCATTGGGACGCTGGAAACCATCGCCAAACCTACGGTCGCCGCCATCCACGGCACCGCGCTGGGCGGCGGGCTGGAGCTGGCGCTCGGCTGTCACTTCCGCGTTGCCGATGCCGACGCCAGGCTCGGCCTGCCCGAGGTGAAGCTTGGACTGCTGCCAGGCGGCGGCGGCACGGTGCGGCTACCGCGCCTCGTCGGCGCGATCAAAGCGCTCAGGATGATCGTTTCCGGTGCGCTGGTCGGTGCTGATGAGGCGCATGAAGCCGGACTGGTCGATGCTGTCTTCGAGAGTAACGTGACCACGCATGCCGTGAACTTCGCCAGGGAGATCGCTCGCAAGGGCGGGCCGTTCACGCCGGTGCGCGATCGCGATGACGAGATCAAGAAAACCGAGCTGGCCGCTTTCGATGCCGAGGCGGCGGATCTCGCCAGGAAGGCGCGCGGCCTCGACGCACCGATCGCTTGCGCGCAAGCGGTGCGCAACACCGTCACGATGTCGTTCGAGGAAGCTCTGGCTGCCGAACGCGCGCTGTTCATGAAGCTGGTTGCCGGCGATCAGTCGCGGGCGCAGCGGCATCTGTTCTTCGCCGAGCGTGAAGCCGCAAAGATCCCGGGCAAGGACCTTGTCCGGCGCAGGATCGCCCGCGTCGGCGTCATCGGCGCCGGCACGATGGGCGGCGGCATCGCCATGGCCTTCGCCAATGGCGGTTTTCCAGTCACCTTATTGGAGACCAGCGAGGAAGCCTTGCAGCGCGGGCTCGGCATGATCGACAAGAACTATGCCGTCTCGGTCTCGCGTGGCTCCTTGACCGAAGACGCCAAGCGCCAACGCCTCGTTCAATTCAAGGGCTCCACCGACTATTCCGATCTCGCCGATTGCGACCTGATCATCGAGGCCGTGTTCGAGGACATGGCGGTCAAGAAAGAGGTGTTCGGCAAGCTCGATGCCGTGGCCAAGCCGGGAGCGATACTCGCCACCAACACCTCCTATCTCGATATCGACGAAATCGCGGCCTCGATCTCGCGCCCGCAAGACGTGCTCGGCCTGCACTTCTTCTCGCCGGCCAACGTCATGAAGCTGTTGGAAATCGTGCGCGCCGACAAGACCGCGCCCGACGCGCTGGCAACCGTAGTCGACTTGGCGCGGCGGATCGGCAAGGTGGCCGTCGTCGTCGGCGTCTGCCACGGCTTCGTCGGCAACCGCATGCTGGCCGCGCGCGGCTCCGAATCGGAAGCCTTGCTGCTGGAAGGCGCGACGCCCAGCCAGATCGACAAGGCCTTCACCGATTTCGGCTGGCCGATGGGGCCGTTCCAGATGGGCGATCTCGCCGGCCTCGACATTAGCTGGCGCAACCGCAAGGCGCGAGGCCAGACGGCCGTGATCGCCGACACGTTGTGCGAACAGGGGCGTTTCGGCCAGAAAACCGGTCGAGGTTATTATCTTTACGAGAACGGGTCACGTATGCCGGTCCCGGACCCGCAGATCGATGCGCTGATCCGCGGTAAGGCAGCCGAGAAGGGCATCGCGTCGCGCGAAATCAGCGCGGAAGAAATCATCGAGCGCACGCTCTATCCCATGGTCAACGAGGGGGCCAAGATTCTGGAAGAAGGGATAGCCGCCCGCGCCTCCGACATCGATGTCATCTGGGTCAACGGCTATGGCTTTCCCATCGGCAAGGGCGGTCCGATGTTCTGGGCCGGCCTCGAAGGCGCGCCCAGGATCGTCGAGCGGCTCGAATATTGGCACCAGCGGACGGGCAAGGATGTTTTCAAGCCGGCGCGGCTGCTGAAACGGATGGCCGAGACCGGCTCCTGGGAGGCTGGCGCAAGACCTTGATCGAAAGGCGGTTGAAGGCCGTCGGAATTATCTTATCCGCGCGTCGATGATTTCGACAAAGCGGGCAAAAAGGCCGGCCTGCGATTTGATCTTGAGCTTGCGATAGATGTTGCGGCGATGGACCTTCACCGTCCCCGGCACGATGCGCATGGCCCGGGCGATTGATTCAGTGGAATGCCCTTGCAGCACTAGATCGACGACATGCTTTTCGCGCGGCGTCAGGGACAGGCTCTTCCAGATATGGGCGCGATCGAACTCGTTGACCGCCGCCAATGCATCGTCTTGCCTGGCCTCGGCCGGCTCGTCGGCGGGAAGGGCGGGCCAGCGCAATCGGGCGAAGGCGACCACCGCCGGCGCCATGTCGCGCAGCAGTCTGGCGTCGGCGGTCCCGAACGGACCTGAAGCGCGCAGCCGCATCAGCGACAGCACCAGCGCATCCTTGCCCGGCAGCGGAACGAAGAAGCCGACCTCCTCGGCCAGCCTGGTCTGGCTGTAGTAGGAGCGAAAATATTCGCTGGCGTAGAAGCGGTCGGGCGCCAGCTCGCGCATGCGCCAGAACCCTTCCTTGCGTTCGACCGCCGCGTGATGGAACGGGTCGAGCAGGTATGGGCCTTCCTGATAGAGCGCGACGAAGACATGGCTCTCGGCCGACGAGAAGGTCTCGAACAGCAACGGCGGACGGGCAGCGCCGCGGTAGCCGAAGATCACGCAATGATCGAAGTCGACGTGCTGCCGCAGCCAAGCGACCATCGCCCTGCCGAAGACGTCGCCGCTCGTCTCCCGCGTCGCCGCGACCAGCGCGGCGAGCTGGCTGTAGTCGTCGCTGCGGGACATCCAATACCCCCTTAAACAAGAAAATAGGTCAGATATACCACCTGCGAGGTATATACTAGCTGCCATTGGCTCTGGTAGCGTCCTGAAATCGCATCGTCCTGTCGCTGGAGCCCGCAGCCTTGACCGCAGTGCCCGACATCGAGTTTCGCGGCGTCACCAAGCGCTATGGCGCGGTGACCGCGGTCAGCGGCATCGATCTGGCCGTGCCGCCCTCCGCTTTCGTCGCCCTGCTCGGACCATCCGGCTGCGGCAAGACGACCTGCCTGCGCATGATCGGCGGCTTCGAACAGCCGAGCGAGGGCAAGGTGCTCATCCGCGGCCAGGACATGGCCGACACGCCGCCCTACAGGCGGCCTGTCAACATGGTGTTCCAGCAATATGCACTGTTCCCGCATCTGGACGTGAACGACAATGTCGCCTACGGGTTGCGCCAGGCACGACCGCGGCTGTCGTCGCGCGAGATCGGCCTGCGGGCAGGCAAAGCGCTGGAAATGGTGCGGCTGGCCGGTTATGGCGGCCGCAAGGTCCACGAACTGTCCGGCGGCCAGCAGCAGCGTGTCGCTCTCGCCCGCGCGCTGGTCAACAAACCGGCGGTGCTGCTGCTCGACGAGCCGCTGGCGGCGCTCGACAAGAAGCTGCGCACCGACATGCAGATCGAATTGCAGAACCTGCAACGCGAGATCGGCATCACCTTCGTGCTGGTCACCCACGACCAGGAGGAAGCGCTGTCGATGAGCGATTTCGTCTGCGTCATGAATGGCGGCCGCATCGTTCAGCTTGGGCAGCCGAGCGAGATTTATGACGAACCGGCCGACCTGTTCGTCGCCGATTTCGTCGGCAAGACCAATCTCTTGAGCGGCGCCGTCGCAGGGCATTCGGGCGATCTGGTGGATGTGAAGCTGGCCGATGGCACCGTCATCGCGGCGCGCAAGCGGGTGGATTTGCGGCAGGGCGAAACCGTTTCGGTCAGCCTGCGTCCTGAATCGCTCAGTCTCGGTGGCCCGACTAGCGGCCCGCTCAAGGGCATCGTCCGCAACCGGATCTTTCTGGGCTCCACGGCGGAATACGCGGTCGAGGTCCAGGGCATCGGAACGCTGCTGGCCAAGGCCGACCACATGATCGGCCAGGGCAATCTCTTCAAGCCGGGTGAACCCGTCGCCATCGGCTTTGCCGCCGGAACGCCGTTGGCGTTCGCGGATCCAAAGAACAACGGGACCAACCAGAGGGTAGAAAAACATGTCGAAATCATATCGTGACGGACTGCCGATAAGCCCCGAGAATTTCGTCGACCAGCTAATGCGCCTCAAGCGCGGCTCGATCGGCCGCCGCGACTTCCTTGGCCTCACCGGCCTCGGCATCGCGACGGCGGTGATGGCGCGCGAGATCGGCATCATGCCGACGCCGGCCTTTGCCGCCGAGAACCTCGGCGACCGCATGTCGATCGCCACCTGGCCCAACTATCACGACCCGCAGACCTTCGAGAATTTCAAGAAGGACACAGGCGTGGCCGTCGAGGTCAACGTGTTCGGCTCGAATGAGGAGATGCTGGCCAAATTGCAGGCCGGGGCGTCGGGCTGGAGCCTGTTCGTGCCGACCAATTACACCATCTCGACCTACAAGAAGCTCGGCATCATCGAGCCGTTGGACATGGCCAAGCTGCCGAATTTCGACGGCACGCAGGAAGACCCGCGCTTCACCTCGGAAGGCACGATCGACGGCACGATCTACGCCGTGCCGAAGAATTGGGGCACGACAGGATTTGCCGTCAACACCAAGAAGCTGACCAAGCCGATGACGAGCTGGAAGGAATTCTGGGACACCGCCATGACCGAGGGCGACGGCCGCACTATGGTGCACGACTATCAGCTGACCACCATCGGCAATGCGCTGAAATATTACGGCTACTCCTTCAACTCGCTGAAGCAGGACGAACTCGCCAAGGCCGAGGAATTGCTGCTCAAGGTCAAGCCGCATCTGTTCGCGGTGTCTTCCGACTACCAGCCGGGCATGCGCGCGGGCGATGCCTGGATGACGATGTGCTGGACCAATGACGGTGCGCAGCTCCATCGCGACATTCCGGAGATCGCCTATGTGCTGGGCAAGGAAGGCGGCGAGATCTGGACCGACTTCTACGCCATCCCGAAGGACGCGCCGAACAAGCCGGCCGGCTACGCCCTGCTCAACTATCTGATGAACCCGCAGGTCGCGGTCAAGGAGCACCTCGCCAACGGCGCGCCTTCCACCGACGCCCGCGTCAACAAGCTGCTGCCGAAGGAGGTGCTGGACAATCCGATCCTCTATCCGGCGGCCGACCTGTTGACGCCGCTGGAATTCGGCGCTGCTGCAACGCTGACCGATCCGGGTCGCGCCGAGCTGATGGCGCGCTTCAAGTCTGCTTGAGCCAGGCGGGGCAACAAATCCCATTCGAGACAAACTTGACCGGCGGGCCCAGACCCGCCGGCACCGGGGCAATCCTTCGATGCGCGGCATTCGCAAAAATCTGCTGACGGCCATGCTGCTCGGGCCGGCGGCCGCGTGGCTTGTCGTGTTCCTGGTGCTGCCGTTCATGGCCATCGCCGTCTTCAGCGTCGGCGAGCGGGCGCCGGAGGGCGGCTATCAGGCGGCCTTCACGCTGGCGCAATATGCCAATCTTCCGGCGCGGGCGACCGCGTTCTGGAACACGATGGTGCTGGCTCCGGTGGGCGCGCTCGCCTGTCTGCTCGTCGCCTATCCCGTCGCCTATTACCTCGCCCTGCGGGCGCCGCAGCGCTGGCGGTTGATCCTGCTCGCGCTGGTCGTCATACCGTTCTGGACCAGCCTTTTGATGCGTACCTATGCCTGGATGTACATTTTGGGCGGACGCGGCATCCCGGCGCTGCTCGCGCTTGCCGGCATCGAGGATGTCAGGCTGATCAACACGCCGGGCGCCGTCCTGCTCGGCATCGTCTACGGCTATCTGCCGCTGATGATCCTGCCGATCTATGTCAGCCTCGAGCGGCTCGATCGCCTCCTGCTGGAGGCCTCCGCCGATCTCGGCGCGACGCCGCTCTCCACTTTCTTGGGCGTGACCTTGAAACTGTCGCTGCCCGGCGTGATGACCGGCTTCTCGCTGGTGATGATCCTGCTGCTCGGCGAATACCTGATCCCGACGCTGCTTGGCGGCGGCAAGGTGTTCTTCATCGGCAATGCGCTGGTCGACCTGTTCCTGCAGTCGCGCAACTGGCCGTTCGGATCGGCCATCGCGATCACGCTGGTGCTGGTCTCGGTCGTGGTGCTGATTGCCGCCAACCGCATCTCGACCCGCGTCTCGGGCGCCCGCCGGGTGGATCTGATCTGATGCGCGCCTTCGTCATTGCCGTCTTCGCCTTCCTCTATCTGCCGATCGCACTGGTCGTGCTGTTCTCCTTCAACGCCGGTCACCACGCCAGCGAGTTCACCGGTTTTTCGGTGCAATGGTACGGCAAGGCGCTGGCGAACCCGTTCTTGGTCGAGGCGCTGAAGAACAGCCTGTTCATCGCCACCACCAGCGCCTTGCTTGCGGCGGTGTTCGGCACCGCGGCCGCGCTCGGCCTTGCACGCGTCGGGGTGCGGACCCGCGCCGTCTTCGACGCCTTGCTTGGAGCCGCAATCGTCGTTCCCGGCGTCGTCATCGGCATTTCGACACTGGTCGCGCTCGTCCAGCTGTTCGCCGTCATCAACCCGTTCCTCGCCTCGATCTGGCCGGACGATCAGCCGCCGCGCCTGTCGCTCGGCTATGGTTCGATCATCGCCGCGCACGGCCTGTTTTCGATGGCGCTGGTGACGATGATCGTCGGCACGCGCCTCGGCAGCCTCGACCGCAATCTGGTCGAGGCCTCGAGCGATCTCTATGCCACCCCGCTGACGACGTTCCGCTCGATCGTCCTGCCGCAGATCATGCCGGCCGTCGTCGCCGGCTTCCTGCTCGCATTCACCTTCTCCTTCGACGATTTCATCGTCGCCTTCTTCGTCGCCGGCGCGCAGACGACGCTGCCAATCTATGTCTTTGCGTCGATCCGGCGCGGGGTGACGCCGGAGATCAATGCCATCGCGACGATCGTGCTCGTCGCGTCCGTCCTGCTCGTGGTGCTTGCCCAATGGCAGCTGCGCCAGCGCAAGCTGTCAAACTGAAGGTCGCATCATGATCCTCGAAGACCGCATCGCCGTGGTGACAGGCGCCGGTTCCGGCATCGGGCGCGCCGGCGCCATGATCATGGCCAGGGAAGGCGCGGTGGTCGTCATCGCGGACAGGGATCGGACCAGCGGCGAGGCGACGGCTTCAGATATACGCGCCGCGGGCGGCCGGGCGGAGGCGGTCGCCACCGACGTCTCGGACGACAACGCGGTCGAGCAGCTCCTTGCCGGTACGCTCGACCGGCATGGGCGCATCGACATCCTGCACAATCACGCCGGCATCCAGGTCGGCGGCACGCTGACCGAGGTCGAGACCGGCGGCATGGACGCTTCCTGGCGGGTCAATGTGCGGGCGCAGTTCCTGGCGGCAAGGATCGTCATGCCATCGATGGTCGCACAGGGCGGCGGCGTCATCCTTAATACGGCTTCGAATTCAGGCGTGTTCTACGACCGCGAGATGATCGCCTATGCGACCTCGAAACATGCCGTGGTGGCGATGACCAGGCAGATGTCGCTCGACTATGCCCGCCACAATGTGCGCGTCAACGCGCTCTGCCCCGGCTGGGTCGACACGCCGTTCAATGGACCGTTCATCGCCCAGATGGGCGGACGCGAGGCAATCGAAGCCTATGTCCGCACCAAGATCCCGATGGGGCGCTGGGCCAGCGCCGAGGAGATCGCCGAGGCGATCCTCTTCCTCGTGTCCGATCGGTCATCCTTCATGACCGGCCAGGCGTTGGTGATCGACGGTGGCGAAAGCATCGGCTGAATCAGCCGTCTGGGCCTTCGGCCGATTGGTGAAAAGCGCCGTGGCCTGCGCGTTCTGGGCCAGAGCCGCGTCGCCGGCCGGCAGCGCCGAAATCAACTCTGACCGACAGTTCGGACCATGGTCCGACCGGCATGGGACTTCAGTACCGCAGCCGTTCAAAGACATAGGTTTCCTTTGAACATCAACAAGTTACTGTGCCGACAGGTTGCCCAGCTCTCTTATTGAGACAGTCTTTGTCCAAAGTTTACTGCGCATAATTAGCGGCTTCTCATACGAACTTACCATAGCAGCGGGCGCAGGGCGGCGTTTCCCGAGGAGACATCATGACAAACCGGAAAACTGTTTTCGCGGCGTTAGCCGCACTGGCGCTTCTGGCTTCTCCGGCGCTCGCCGAAGCCGGCGGCAACGGGCATAGCAATGGTGGTGGTCACAGCGGCGGCAACGGCAATGGCAATGGTGGCGCCCACGGCAACAGCGGCGCTGCGCACGGCAAGTCCTCGTCGGCCCGGGGGCAGGTAGCCAAGGCGACAACGGACACAATGACCACGGTCGATAAGAAGACAAAGGTCTCGTCCCTGCCCAAGGAAAAGAACCTCCACGCCAAGCTCGGCCGGCTGAACTCGCTCCAGCGCAACGTCAACGCCTATATGAATTCCAAGAGCAGGAAATTCGCTGCGCTTCAGGCCTTCGTGACGCAGTCGGCAAAAGCCAAGGTCGCACTAACTCAGCTGGATGCCCTGAATTCACAGCTGGACGCACTGACATCGCTGACGCCGGACCAGATCGCCGCCATGACCCCCGAGGAGCAGGCGGCCCTGCCTGGACAGATATCGGCTCTGCAGGACCAGATCGCCGCCCAGCAGGAAGTGGTCGACGCGGCGGCGGTCGGTACCGACCCGGCCACGCTCGATGCGGCGTTGACCGATATGGCCAACAAGCCCGTCGACGCCGAGGTCACCGCTTGGGCCCAAGGCGTCCTTGCCGGCAAGATCGACGAGACGGCCGCTGCCATGCAACCGACGCCGTAGCATCGCCAGCGACAACGGGGCAGCCGGCCTCACACGCGTTTGCGGCCAATCGCTTCGTGGCCGATGCCTTGTCCGATCACCTTAAGCTGCGGCGGCTGCCGGCATCTATGCCGGTGGTCGCCAATGTCTTTCGGCTGCGGCAATCGCTGCGCGAACATCTGAAAGCACTCGACCAGCTCGAAAGCCGGCAGTATTAGGTTACTGCCGATCTGCTTCGCGTCCATCTGCGGCTCTCGCAAACTGCGACCGCAAGCGGCCGGCCGCGGCGCTCCCGCGCCGTTCGGCATGATCAGCCGGCCGGAATGAAGAGGAAATAATTGACGCGTAAAGCCAGCCCGACCATCGCGCTGTTCCCCGAAGCAGGCTTCGGCGCGGCGCTGAATTGCGTCGGCATCGCGCGGGCCGTGCGGGGCCCCGCCTTCATCTTCCATGCCGGCCTTTCCGGCGTCTTTGCCGACAAGCTGCCGGCGCGCTTCATCGTCAATGTCGGCGGCCTGCGCGACGCTTACCGAGCGGTGCCCGACAATGTCTATCTCGGCGCCTGGTTTCCGCAGTCCTCGGCGGTGGCGAAGTTGGATTTGTTCATCCACCACGGCGGCAACACCGGCTTTTGCGAGGCGCTGCGCTTCTGTGTGGCGTCGCTGATCATGCCCTATTGCCGGGACGGCCACGACAATGCACCTCGCGCCGAAGAGACCGGCACCGGCGACCATATCGGCCGTGACGGCTGGACCGAAGGAGGATTGGAGAGAGCCATTCCCGGCCTGCTGGCCGACGACGCCATGCGCGCCCGCCTCAAGGGAAATGCAGCCAGATGGCGCTGACACCCAGAACGTGGCCGCGCAAGCCATACTCTCTCTAATACGGACTTGAACGAAATGCTTGAGAAGAACACGAATACCGCGCCCTTCAGCGATCCCAAGGCATGGTTGGCGCAGCACGGCATCAACGAGGTCGAATGCCTGGTGCCCGACATGAACGGCGTGCTGCGCGGCAAGGCGCTGCCGACGGCAAAATTCCTCACGGCGCTGGAAGACCGCGCGCTTTATCTGCCGAGCAGCGCCTTCCTGGTCAGCATAGACGGGCGCTATTCCGGTTCCATCGACGAGGGTTTTGCGTATTCGGACCCCGACATGCGCATGGTGCCCGATGTCTCGACGCTTTGCCTGGCGCCGGGCGCCGGCGCTGGCAAGGCCTACGTCTTCGCCGACGCCTTCCACATGGACGGCCGGCCATGGATGGCCTCGCCGCGCCATGTTCTGCGCGCCGTGCTCGATCTCTACCGGCAGCGCGGCTGGCGGGCGGTAGTGGCGCCGGAGCTCGAATTCTACCTGACCGCGCCCAATCCCGATCCCGACAAGCCGCTGACCGCGCCGACCGGCGGCAATGGCCGCGCCGAGGCCGTGCAGCATCCCTATGACATGGCGGCGCTCGAGGAATATGAACCGGTGGTCCGGCGCGTCTATGACTATGCGGAGGCGGCCGGACTGCCGCTCGACACGCTGATTCATGAATCGGGACCGGGGCAGTTGGAGATCAACTTCCTGCATGGCGACGCGCTGCCGCTGGCCGACAAGGTGCTGCTGTTCAAACGGCTGACGCGCCAGGCCGCCCAGCAAGACGGCATGTATGCGACCTTCATGGCCAAGCCGATCGCCGCACAGGCCGGCAGCTCGATGCATCTGCACATGTCAGTCATCGACGAGGCCGGCAACACGTTGTTTGCCGGCAGCGATGATGCCGATACCGCGATGTTCGGTTATTTCATCGGCGGCCTGCAAAAATACATTCCCGAAATCATGCCGCTGTTCGCGCCCAACGTGAATTCGTTCCGACGCGTTAGACCAAACCACAGCGCGCCGGCCAACATCGAATGGTCGCATGACAACCGTTCCTGCGGCCTGCGCGTGCCGGCCGGCGGGCGCGCCGCGCGGCGGGTGGAGAACCGGCTGCCGGGTGCCGATTGCAATCCGTATCTGGCGATCGCCGGCTCGCTTCTGGCCGGCTATCTGGGCGTCGAACAGAAGCTGGCGCGCTCGGCGGAAGCATCCGGAAATGCCTACAAGATCAAGAGCACGCTGCCGAAAACGATGGAGGAGGCGCTGGATCGTTTCGAGGCCTGTGAACCGGTGCGCAAACTGCTCGGCGAGGACTTCTTCCAGACCTATCTGCGCGTGAAAAGCGTCGAGCTCGACCTGTTCCAGAGCGTGGTGACGAGCTGGGAACGCGACCACCTGCTCTTGAAGGTGTGATCATGGCATCTTCAACGGGTTTCAATTCCGGTCTCGACATCGGCAAGTCCTACTATGTCGCCACGGCCAATCCGGCGCCGGACCATCCGGCACTTATCGGCGATGTCGAGGCCGACCTGGTGGTCGTCGGCGGCGGCTGCACCGGTCTGTCGGCCGCTCTTCACGCCGCCGAACGCGGCTTGAAGGTGGTGCTGCTGGAAGGCGGCAAGATCGGCTGGGGCGCTTCGGGCCGCAATGGCGGCCAGATGATCCCCGGCCTGCGCAAGGGCGCCAAGGGCCTGGTCAAGCTTTATGGGCCTGAACGGGCAAAGGCGCTGTTCGATCTCGCCTTCGAGGCGCGCAGCCTGGTGCTCGACATTATCGAGCGCCATACGATCGACTGCGATCTCAGGCTGACCGGCCATCTGGTCGGCGCGGTCAACGGCTCCGATCTCAGGGATTTGGAGGAAGAGGCGAAATGCCTCGAGAGCGTGATGAAATTCCGCGACCTCGAGATCCTGTCGGCGGCGCAGGCCCGGGCCAAGGTCGACACGCCCTATCACGGCGCGATGTACGAGCCGCTCGGCGGCCACATGCATCCCTTGAATTACACGCTCGGGCTTGCCCGCGCTGCAAGCGCGGCCGGCGTCGTCATCCACGAGAATTCGGTGGCCGTGCGGCTTGAGCGCGAGCCTTCGATCCGGGTCTCGACGTCAAAAGGATCGGTGCGCGCAAAGCATGTCGTGCTGGCTGGCGACGCGCTGCTCAATGGGCTGGAGCCGCGCGTCAACAGCCGCATCATGCCGGTCGGCAACTACATCGTCGCCACCGAGCCGCTGGAGGGCTCCCGCAACGTCATTCCTGCCAATGTCGCGGTGTCCGACACGCGCTTCGTCGTCAACTATTACCGCATGTCGGCCGACGGTCGCCTGCTGTTCGGCGGCGGCGAGCGCTACACGCCGTCGCCGCCGGCCGATATTGCCGGTTTCGTGCGGCCGCACATGGAAGGCACCTTTCCGCAGCTCAAGGGCTGCCGGATCGACCATGCCTGGGGTGGGCTGGTGTCGGTGACGACGTCGCGACTGCCGCATGTCGGGCACTATGGCGAGGTCTATTACGCGCACGGCTATTCCGGCAAGGGCGCCATCCTGTCGACGCTGTCGGGCAAGCTGCTCGCCGAAGCCATCACCGGCGACGCCTCGCGGCTGGACCTGTTCTCGACGCTGACCCCGATGCCCTTCCCCGGAGGCACGGCGCTGCGCGGGCCGCTCTATGTGCTGGGAATGCTGTGGTATGCGATGAGGGATCGGATGAAGCATTGAGCTCGCGGCCAACCGGCTGATCGTGGCGCTGCATCCAAGCGTGATTCGCCAGCAGGGCAGGAGAGCTGTGGCTGGGTGGTTAAGTTCGCGCAGGCGCTTGACGAAATGCCGGCGCCAAGCGAACCGAGCTACGACATTGCGCGACCTGCACGCGTCGCACCAAGGCGGCGCATGAGGGAAACGGGAGAGCTGACTGACATGGCCGAAGCCTATATCTGCGACTATATCCGCACGCCGATCGGCCGCTTTGGCGGCTCGCTGTCCTCGGTACGCGCCGACGACCTCGGCGCCATTCCGCTGAAGGCACTGATCGAGCGCAATGCCGGCGTCGACTGGCAGGCGGTCGACGACGTTGTCTACGGTTGCGCCAACCAGGCCGGCGAGGACAACCGCAACGTGGCGCGCATGGCGCTGCTGCTGGCCGGCCTGCCGAAGGAAATCCCCGGCTCGACCGTCAACCGCCTGTGCGGCTCGGGCATGGATGCGCTGACCATCGCCGCCCGTGCAATCAAGGCCGGCGAGGCCGAGCTGATGATCGCGGGCGGCGTCGAATCGATGAGCCGGGCGCCCTTCGTCATGCCCAAGGCCGAGACGGCGTTTTCACGCAATGCCGAGATCTACGACACCACGATCGGCTGGCGCTTCGTCAACCCGCTGATGAAGAGTCAGTATGGCGTCGATTCCATGCCGGAGACGGGCGAAAATGTCGCCGAGGATTTTTCGGTTTCCCGCGCGGACCAGGACGCTTTCGCGGTGCGCAGCCAGGACAAGGCCGTCGCCGCGCAGTCCAATGGCCGGCTGGCCAAGGAAATAACCGCGGTGACCATTCCGCAGCGCAAGGGCGATCCGGTTGTCGTCTCGAAGGACGAGCACCCCCGCGCTGGCACCACGATAGAGGCCTTGGCCAAGCTGCCGACGCCGTTCCGGCAAGGCGGCACGGTGACCGCCGGCAATGCCTCGGGCGTCAATGACGGGGCGGCGGCGCTGATCGTCGCTTCGGAAGCGGCGGCCAGGAAATACGGCCTGACGCCGATCGCCCGCATCCTCGGCGGGGCCGCCGTCGGCGTCGCGCCGCGCATCATGGGCATCGGCCCGGCGCCGGCGACGCAAAAACTGTGCGCACGGCTTGGCCTGACGCCAAAACAGTTCGATGTCATCGAGCTCAACGAAGCCTTCGCCTCGCAAGGCATCGCAGTGCTGCGCCAGCTCGGCATCGCGGTGGATGCGCCGCACGTCAACCCGAATGGCGGCGCCATAGCGCTCGGCCACCCCTTGGGCATGTCGGGCGCGCGCATCTCCGGCACGGCGGCGCTGGAGCTGCGCGAACGCGGCGGCCGCTATGCGCTGGCGACCATGTGCATCGGCGTCGGCCAAGGCATCGCCATCGTGCTCGAACGGGTCTGAACAACCGCTCTCCCGGCTAGTCCAGGAGAGTGGATATGATCGATCTGCCAAATTTGACCATGTGGACAAAAGTCCGGACCCGTTCCATAGTTCCTCGTCTGATTTTTAGAACGGCCGGCTCGACACGGCTGTCGAACAGAGGGGACTGCAATGGAAAACCGGAAGAACAAATCTCATTCAACGCGCGAAGGCCTTTCGCGGCGCAACGTGCTGGAGCTGGGCGCGCTTGGCCTGGCCGCCGCGATGCTGCCGGGCGGCGCCTTCGCCAAGGACAAGAAGCTGAAAGTAGCGGCGATCTTCGCCACGCCCATCGAGGAGCCGTGGGACAATCAGATCCATGTCGCTTTGCAGAAGGCCGAGAAGGAACTCGGCATCGAGTATAAATGGTCGGAGAAGGTGCAGACCGCCGACTTCAGCCGCGTCATGCGCGAATATGCACAGGGCGGCTATGAACTGGTGCTGGGCGATGCCTTCGCCGCCGAGCGTGAATCGCGCCGTACCGCCAAGCAGTTCCCGAAGACTGCTTTTCTGTTCGGCTCCGGCGCCGGGCCGGCGGAGCCCAATTTCGGCGTCTTCGACAATTGGATCCACGAGCCCGCCTATCTCTCCGGCATGATCGCCGGCAAGATGTCGAAGTCGGGCACGGTCGGCGCCGTCGCGGCGATGGGCATTCCGGAAGTGAACCGGCTGGTCAACGCCTTCTTCGCCGGCGCCAAGGAGGTCAATCCGAACATCAAGAAGAAGGTCGCCTTCATCGGTTCCTTCTTTGATCCTCCCAAGGCCAAGGAGGCGGCCGTCGCTCAGATCGACGCCGGCGTCGACGTCATCTATGCCGAGCGCTTCGGTGTCATCGAAGCGGCGGTGGAGAAAAAGATCTACGCCATCTCCAATATGTCCGACCAGTCGAGCCTTGGCCCCGACACCGTCATTACCGGCCCGGTCTGGGATATGTATCCCACCGTCGAACAAGCCATAAAACTGGTCAAGGCCGGCGTCTTCACGGCGCAGGACTATGGCGATTTCTCGCGCATGGCCAAGGGCGGTTCTCACCTGGCGCCCTACCATAAGTTCGACAAGACGCTGCCGGCCGAGGTCAAGGACATGGTCGAGAAGAAGAAGGCCGAAATCCTTGAAGGCAATTTCCGCGTCGACGTGGACGAGAACACACCGGTTTCGGATTGAGTTTCTCACCCTCCCGCTTGTAGGGAGGGTCGATCCGCGAAGCGGAGCGGGGTGGGGTCTTCGGCGCCGCACCCCCGTCTTACGATCTTCGCTTCGCTGCGATCGCAAACCAACCCTCCCCACAAGGGGGAGGGTGAAGCAGAGCCATCTCCGCAGGAGCGCCCTTGCCCGCCCCACTCATCGAAATGCACGGCATCACCAAGAGTTTCGGCGCCGTCAAGGCGAACGAAGCCGTCGACCTCAGCGTGGCGCCCGGCGAGATCCTCGGCTTGCTGGGCGAGAACGGCGCCGGCAAGACGACGCTGATGAACGTGCTGTTCGGCGCCTATGCGCCCGACGCCGGCGAGATCCTCATCCAGGGCCGGAAGGTGCGGATCACCAGTTCGGCCGATGCGCTGGCCGCGGGCATCGGCATGGTGCACCAGCATTTTCACCTGGCGCCACGGCTTACGGTGCTGGAAAACCTGCTTATCGGCATACCAGGCAAATCCGGGCGGATCGACCGCGCCGGCGGACTGGCGCGGTTGGCTGAAATCAGCCGCCAGCACGGGCTGACGCTCGATCCCAGCCTGCCGGTCTCGGCGCTGTCTGTCGGCGAGCAGCAACGTCTCGAGATCGTCAAGGCGCTGTTTCGCGGCGCAAAACTGCTGATCCTTGACGAGCCGACCGCGGTGCTGGCGCCGAGCGAAGTCGACGGGCTGTTTTCGGCCTTGCGGTCGATGGCGGCGCAGGGCCTGGGCATCATCTTCATCTCGCACAAGCTCAACGAGGTGCGCGCGCTCACCCATCGCTGCACGGTGCTGCGGCATGGCCGCGTCGCCGGCCGCGTCGACGATCCGGCCAACACCACGTCGGCGGAAATGGCGCGACTGATGTGCGGCCACGAGATCGTGCCGCCGGCCAAGGGGCCGTCGACGCCGGGGGCAGCGGTGCTCACTCTCGACGGCATTTCCACCTCGAGCCATTCGGGCACGCCGCTGCGCGATGTGTCGCTTTCCGTGCGCGCCGGCGAGATCCTCGGCATTGCCGGTGTCTCCGGCAATGGCCAGCGGGCACTGGCGGAGGTGATCTCGGGCGTGCGAGCCCCGGATGCCGGCCTGATGACGATTGCGGGACAGAAAGTGTCTCGCTTCTCGCCGCGCGAGGTGCAGGCGCTGGGCCTTGGCCGCATCCCGGAAGACCGCATGACGACGGGACTGGTTACCAATTTGCCGCTCGCCGATTCCATGGTGCTGCCGCGCATCGGCACCGCCGCTTTCAGCAGCAAGGGCCTGCTCAAGCCGGATGCGATCCGCGCCTTCGCCGAGGCGCAGATCAAGGCCTATGATATCAGATGCCCCGGGCCGATGACGCGCGCCGGCGCGCTGTCCGGCGGCAATCTGCAAAAAGCGCTTTTGGCGCGCGAGCTCGCCTTCGATCCGAAGGTGCTTGTCGTTTCGCAGCCGACGCGCGGCCTCGACATCGGAGCCGCCCGCTTCATTCATGAAAAATTCCTCGACATGCGCGCCAAGGGCTGCGGCATCATCGTCATCGGCGAGGATCTGGAAGAGTTGCTCGTGCTCTGCGACCGCATCGCGGTGATGTATGAGGGCCGCATCGCCGGCACGCTTCCCAGCGCCGAGGCGACGATCGCACGGCTGGGGCTGCTGATGACCGGGGCGGAGGGCCATAGCTGATGTTCCGCCTCGAAGTCCGCAGCTCGACGCCAGCCTGGTTCAACCTCGCATTGCCGCTGCTGGCGATCGGTGCCGCGCTGGTGCTGTGCAGCGGCCTGATCGCGCTGGCCGGCGCCGGCGTGCTCGAATCCTACGGCGTTATGTTCACGGCTTCGCTCGGCGACAGCTATGCGATCACCGAAACGCTGGTGCGCGCCGCGCCCATGATCTTCACCGGGCTGGCGGTGGCTGTCGCCTTCCGCGCCAAATTCTGGAACATCGGCGCCGAAGGGCAACTGCTTGCCGGCGCGGTGGCGAGCTGCTTCGTCGGCGCGATCCCGATGCCGGGACCGCTCGCCATGCTTTTGATGGCTCTGGCAGGCGCTGCGGCCGGTGCAGCCGTCGCGCTCGTGCCGGCAACACTGCGGGTGAAATTCAAGGTCGACGACGTCGTCAGTTCGCTGCTGCTCAATTCGGTCATCTATTACGCGCTGATGGCGCTGATCGAAGGGCCATGGAAGGATAGTTTCAGCGGCTATCCGATCTCGCCGCCGATTGAGGATTCGGCCAATTTTCCGGTGCTGATCGAGGGCACGCGGCTGCATCTCGGCGTCATCGCGGCGCTTATCGCGGCACCGCTGATATGGTTCCTGATCGTGCGCACCACGCTCGGCTTCCGGATCCGGGTGACCGGCGAGAATCCGGAAGCGGCCAGATATGGCGGCATCAATGTCCAGCGGGTGCTGCTCTCGACGGCGCTGCTCTCCGGCGCGCTAGCCGGGCTCGCCGGCGTCGGCGAGGTCGGCGGCGTGCATTTTCAGGTGATGAGCGACATCTCGCCGGGCTACGGCTATTCCGGCATCGTCGTTGCAATGCTGGCGCGGCTCAACCCGCTCGGCGTGGTGCCGGCGGCGATCTTCCTGGCTGCCGTGATGACCGGCGCCGAGGCGATGTCGCGCGCGACCGGCGTGCCGGCCTTCCTCAGCGATGTCATCCAGGGCACGGCACTGCTTGCCATGCTGGTGGCGCTGCTGTTCACCACCTATCGCATCCGCCGCGTCGGAGCCTCCCGATGAGCGCGGTGTTCGAACAGATCTTCCAGGTCGGCTTCTTGGCCGCCATCATCCGCATCGCCACGCCCTTGGCTTTCGCCACCCTCGGCGAAATGTTCTCCGAGCGCGCCGGCGTGCTCAATCTCGGGATCGAAGGCATCATGCTGTTGTCGGCGATGGCCGGCTTCACCGCCGCCAGCCTCAGCGGCAACCTGTGGCTGGGCGTCCTGGCGGCGGTGCTGACCGGCATGCTGATGGGGGCGCTGCATGCGCTGTTCACGGTGGCGCTGGGCTTAAGCCAGCATGTCTGCGGCATCGGCGTGACGCTGCTTGCGTCGGGTCTGGCCTATTTCCTCTACCGGCTGATCTTCGGCCAGCAATCGGTGCCGCCGAGCATCAAGGGTTTTCAGACGCTGCCGATCCCGGTCCTCTCCGAGATTCCCGTGCTTGGGCCGGCGGTGTTCAACCAGTTCGCGCTGGTCTACATGGCGATCCTGGCCATCCCGATCGCCGCCTTCGTGCTCTACCGCACGCCATGGGGGCTGTCGGTGCGCATGGTCGGCGAAAACCCGCGCGCCGCCGACTCCGCCGGCGTCAGCGTCATTGTCACCCGCTTCCAGGCGGTCATTCTCGGCGGGGCGCTGATGGGGCTGGCCGGCGCCTTTCTGTCGATGGCGCAGTTCAACGCCTTCACCTTCGGCGTCGTCTCGGGGCGCGGCTGGGTGGCGATCGCCCTGGTCGTGTTCGGCCGCTGGGACCCGTGGCGCTCGGCGGGCGCCGCGCTGCTATTCGCCTTTGTCGATGCCTTGCAGTTGCGCATGCAGGCGAGTGGTCTCGGGCATATTCCCTACGAGGCGTTCCTGATGCTGCCTTTCATCTTCACCATCGTCGCCATGGCGGTGATGTCGCGCAACGCGGTGGCGCCGTCGGCGCTGCTGAAGCCGTTTCGACGGGAAGAACGATAGACGAGTAGGGCTTGGGACGAAGACCCTGGACCTTTGGGACACCTCACATCGCGGTAAAACCATTGTCGACGAACAGATGGGCCCCGTTGACGAAGCTCGATTCGTCGCTGGCGAGGTACAGCGCCGCCTTTGCCACCTCTTCCGGTTCGCCGATCCGCCCCTGCTGCGCAGCCAGCGCCGCGTCGGAGACATCGACGCCGAGCTTGCCCAGATCGGCGACCTCGCGCAGCCCATGCGGTGTGCGGATGAAGCCGGGGCAGACGGCGTTGCAGCGGATGTTGCGGTCGCGGAATTCCACGGCGATGGCGCGCGCGAACATGTGACAGGCGCCCTTGGTGGTGTCATAGAGCACTTCGTTCGGCGTCGCCGCCACCGCCGAGATCGACGAGGTGCAGACGATCGAGCCGCCGCCGGCCGCGATCATGCCGGGCAGCACGGCGCGGGTCATCAGGAACATCGAGCGCACGTTGACGGCATGCAGCCAGTCCCATTCCTGCACGCTGGTCTCCAGGAACGGCTTTATCACGATGGTGCCGGCATGATTGAACAGGACGGTAACCGCGCCGAACTTCTCGGCCGCGCCCTTCACGGCCGCCTCGACCTGCGCCTCGTCGGAAACGTCGGCGACAAAATGCTCCGCGATTTGGCCGCGCGCCCGGATCGCCGCGGCGGTGGCTGCCGCCGCTTCGCCATTGCGGTCGATGATCGCCACCTTTGCGCCTTCCGCCGCGAACAGTTCCGAGGCCGCCCCGCCCATTCCCGTCGCGCCGCCCGAAACGATGGCGACCTTGCCGGCCAGTCTTGCTCCCATTTCCTTGCTCCTCCCAAATGTCCTTTGGACGATCTCGCATTGTCGCTCTGCCGCGATGCTATCCTGCCCGCGCGGGGCGGCCAATGCACGAATGGATCGGCAAGTGAAGTGCCGTCGAGCGCCGGAAGTGAAACCGATGCTGCCATGTCCGTCGATCACGTCGATGCCGCTCTGCAGCAACTCAGCGCCAGTTCTCACGGCGCTGTTAGAAAAAAATTCTGCGCATGGCCGAAAAATAGCAATCGACAAAGTCTACAACTTTTATAGATTAACCGGCGAGACGGAGGTCGACATGTCCTATATGCAGAACACCGAGACCCGCAGCAGCGGCCAGAGGCTGGCCAATGCCCAGAGCTTCCGCCCGGCCTATGCCGGTGCTTTCGCCTATGTCGTCTTTGCCCTTGCGTTCGTGTTCACCGGGGCTGTTGTTCTGGGCCTCATTCCCTGAGCCGTGGTCCGGCCAGGCTGACGACCCACCGCCTTCAGGCAATCGGAGTTGAATGAACCGGATCGCGGTGCGCCTTCGCGTGCGCCATTGATTCGTATTTGACCGCATCCGTGATTCCAGAGATGGAGGAGATGGCAATGCCGATCGAATTCACGCATGTGCCCGGCAAGACCTATCCTGCCGATAGCGCAGTTTCCTTTTTCTACGACTTTGCCGAGACGGCGACCAGGCTGGCGCTGATCGAGGATGGCGGTTTCCGCAACATCATCGTCGACGATCCGGCCGGCCTGCTGACCAATATGGATCTTGCCGCCCAGGTGCTGGACCGCAGCTCGTCGCTGGAAGTGGTCCTCACCCATTGGGCCGGCGTGGTCGAACCGACCGTGGCGGCGCGGCAGCTTGCCTCGATCGACGCCCGCAGCGGCGGCCGCCTCGCGCTCAGGATGATCAGCGAGCCGTTAAACGACGACGATGCCGAAGCGCGTCCGGTCGGACACGGTGTCCTCTGGCAGCGCATCGACGAATATCTGGTTCTGTTGAAGCGGCTATGGTCGAACGAGCAGCCTTTCGACCATGAAGGCGCGTTCTACAGCATCAAGGGCGGCTATGTTCCGCGCAAGGGGCCTCATGGTGCCGACCTCGTCATCCGCATGGGCGGGCAGTCCGGCACGGCACTGAAAGTGGCCGGCCGGCATGCCGACGTCTTCGAACTGGCGCCCGGTTCGATCGACGATGTCAGGCAGTTGATGGAGCGTGTGCGCAGCGCCGCCGCCGAACATGGCCGGGCCGCCAGACTGCGCTTCGCCCTTCCGGTCCGCATCCACCGGGGAGTTTCCTCGGCAGGGCACAAGGCGGTCGATGTCTCAGGCCCGCCGGCCCAGGCCGCCCTGTCGCTGCTTGCTTACGCGGCTCTCGGCATCGATGAATTCATGATCGTCGGTGTCGACACGCCGCGCGAGATCGCGACAGTCGGCCGCGAGACGATCGCGCTGCTGCGCAATTCGCTGGCGCGGCGTGAAAGCGGCGAGTTCCAGCATGGGGCTTTCGCGCAGCGCACGGGACTGGAAACACGGGCAACGGGCTGAACTGCGGAGAAATTTCCTTTCCAACCGCTCTGGCCTGCCGGAGGGTGCTATCCCTGGCGTGTCTATAACGTGCGAGGCTGCTCTGCGGTACCTAATCCTTTAACGCGCCTTGTTACCCAGCCGTGACAGGCCTTCAATGACTGCACCAGAATCCGCCAGCACGCCGAAGACGCCGTCTTCGACCGTCACCATGTGAAGGGCCGCCTCATGCGCCCGTCTGTCGCCGCTGGCGCAGGCGTCGGAGATCGTCAAGCACTGGAAGTTGCGATCGCAGGCTTCGCGCAGCGTCGTGTGCACGCAGACATCCGTCGTGCATCCGCAAAACAGAAGATGCGTGATGCCTCGCGCGCGCAGCACGAGCTCGAAATCCGTATAGGTGAAGGCGCCGTTGCAGGTCTTGTCGACGATGATGTCCTGCGGCGCGACGTCGATCTCCGGAGCGATCTGAAAACCCGGACCCGAACGAAGCAGGATCTCGGTGCCGTCGAGGCCGGCCCGCCTGCGGCGCCATTTCTCGTAAGGCGTCATGTCGGCCATGTCGGCCCGGTAGCCCTGCCTTGTATGGACGATGCTGACGCCCGCCTCGCGGGCAGCGGCGATCAGCCGGCTCACCGCGGGCAGGATCGCTCTCAACGGCGAGGGATCATATCCCTTCCTGGCGAAGTAACCCGTCGTCGACAGGAAATCCTGCTGCAGGTCGATCACGACCAGCGCGGTGTTCTCGGCCACCAGCCTGCCGTCATAGGGAAAGTCGAAGGGTGTCGCCTTGATCATGCGCGGTTTCCTGTTTCAGCGAAGACCTTAGAGCGGTTCATCGCTTCACGGAAACGCTTCCTTGCCTGAAATTCGAAGCGGCATCAGGCGTCACGATGTTTGTTGATGCAAAAACCCAACTTCATTGTTGACTAGTAAAGTCATGTTTCATAGTCAACCGGGCACGGTTGCCGAAAACCGGATTGATGACATGCCCGCAGCCGTACTGGAGACGGACCTTGACCGGAACTGACACCCAGACTGCTTTCCACATCGACGCGGTGCGCTTTGCCGTGGGCGAGCGGACGCTGCTCGGTCCGGTTTCGCTCGAATTGCAGTGCGCGCGCGTCTACGGGCTGATCGGCCACAACGGGTCCGGCAAGTCGACGCTGGTCAAGCTTTTGGCGCGCCAGCAGCCGGCAAGCTCTGGCGCCATCACCTTCGCCAGGCGGCCTTTGGCCCAGTGGGGTGCGCGCGAACTGGCGCGGGCGCTTGCCTATCTGCCGCAGACGACGCCGGCGGCGACCGGCTTGACCGTGCGCGAGCTGGCGGCGCTCGGACGTTATCCCTGGCATGGCGCGCTCGGCCGCTTCGGCCAGGACGACAGACGGCATGTCGAGGAGGCGCTGGCCCTGACCGACATGGCCGGCTTTGCCGACCGGCTGGTCGACGAGCTGTCGGGCGGCGAGCGCCAGCGCGCCTGGCTCGCCGTGCTGGTGGCGCAGGATGCCGGCGTCATGCTGCTCGATGAGCCTATCTCGGCGCTCGATATCGCCCATCAGGTCGAGGTGCTTGGGTTGGTCAGGGATCTCAGCCGCAAGCGCGACCTTTGCGTCGTCGTGGTGCTGCACGATCCCAACATGGCGGCGCGCTATTGCGACGAGCTGATTGCCCTGAAGGACGGCAGGCTGCTGACGCGCGGCACGCCCGGCGAAATCATGCAAGGCGATGTGCTCAACGGCATTTTCGGGGTCGAGATGGGTGTGTTCGCGCACCCCGTCACAGGCCAGCCCATCGGCTACGTCCAGTGACGCTTCAGCGCCACGGCGGGGGAGACCGGCGGCTGTGAGAACGAGGAAGAAGACGATGTCGAGAACCGGTTTTCTCGCAGCGCTGTTTGCATCCGCCATGCTGGCGGCCGCCAGCGCGCCGGCGCAGGAGCAGCCGGCAAGCGGCACGCCCGCTACCATTACGGCGCCAGCACCATCGCCGGCCGCGCCCGCCGCTCCCGTGGGAGCCCTAGCGCCTGCACAGCCGCAAGCCGGGGCCGGTACGGCGGCCGAGCCCTCGCCGGCGCTGAGCTTGCCGCATGATCTGTCGCCATGGGGCATGTTCATGGCTGCCGACATCATCGTCAAGGCGGTGATGATCGGGCTGGCCTTCGCCTCGCTCGTCACCTGGACGATATGGCTGGCCAAGTCGCTGGAAGTGCTTGCCGGCAAGCTTGGCGCTCGTCGCGCCGCGCGGGCCATCGGCAATGCCGCGACGCTGAAGCAGGCGAGCCGCGCGCTCGGCCGCAACGGCGGCACCGGCGCCCTGCTGGTGCGGGCGGCGGAGGAAGAAGCGGCACTTTCGGCCGGCGCGCTCGACCATGCCGGCGGCGACGGGCTGAAGGAACGGGTCGCCTCGCGCCTGACACGCATCGAGGCGGCGGCGGCGCGACGCATGTCGCGCGGCACCGGCCTGCTGGCGACGATCGGCTCGACCGCGCCTTTCGTCGGTCTGTTCGGCACGGTATGGGGCATCATGAACGCCTTCATCGGCATTTCGCAGGCGCAGACCACCAATCTGGCGGTGGTGGCGCCGGGTATTGCCGAAGCCCTTCTCGCCACCGCAATGGGGCTCGTCGCCGCGATACCGGCCGTCGTCATCTACAACGTCTTTGCGCGCTCGATAGCCGGCTACCGGCAGATCCTCGCCGACGCCTCGGCTGGCGTCGAGCGGCTGGTCAGCCGTGACCTCGATTTCCGCACGGTGGCGCCGGCAACGGCGCTGGCGGCGCAGTAGCGGGGCAAGACCATGGGCAGCCGCATCCGTCAGGCCATGGACGACGATCTCGAGGAAAGCCACGAGATCAATGTCACGCCCTTCATCGACGTCATCCTGGTGCTGCTGATCATCTTCATGGTCGCAGCGCCCTTGGCGACGGTGGATGTCAATGTCGACCTGCCGGGCTCGACCGCGACGCCGGCGCCGCGGCCGGAGACGCCGCTGTTTCTGACGTTGAAGGATGATCTCTCGCTGGCGATCGGCAATGACACCGTGCCGCGCCAGGTTTTCGCCGCCACGCTGGACGGCAGGACCAAAGGCGACAAGCAGGCGCGCATCTTCCTTCGCGCCGACAAGGCGGTTGCCTATGGCGACCTGATGGAGGCGATGAACCTGCTGCGCGGCGCCGGCTATCTGAAGATCGCCCTGGTCGGCCTGGAGGCTGCGCCCGCCGGCGGTGCTCCCGCAGCGGATCCAGGCGGAGCCGCTGGTCCATGACCGGGCAAGCGGCCGCCTCGCCCACGGTGGAGCTGTCGCGCCTCGGCTGGCGCGACCTCGGCCTGTGGGCGGTTGCGGCCGCGCTGGTGCTTGGGGCGCATGTTGCGGTCGCCTATGCGGTACAGAGCTTCACTCCGGTCGACCCGGCGGATGGCGGGCCGCCGCCGGCGCTGGCCATCGAGATGGCGCCGATGGTCGCGACGCCGGCCGTGCCCGAACAAGCCGCGATGTTGGACGCCGCTGTGCCCGACCAGGCCGAGCCGGTCGAGGACACCGAAAAGGCCGCCGAAGCCGAGCCCGAGAAAATGGCCGAGCAAGCGGAGCCCGTTGCCGAGCCGGATGCAACGCCGCCTGACACGACCGAACCGACTGAAACGACGCGGGCTGAGCCGGCCGACCAGCCCCCGCTTGAAGAGATCGTCCCTGACATGGTCGAGACGGTCGCGCCTGACGTCGTCGTGCCGCTGCCGCAGCCGAAGCCGGTCGAGACGCCCAGGGAAAAGAAATCCGTCCAGGCCAAGGTGAAAAAGCCCGTCGAGAAGCCCAAGCCGAAGAAGGATAAGGCGCCGCCGCCGAAGACGGTAACCGCCGCGAGCGCGGAAGCAAAGCCCGCCGCCAGGACAGCGGCGCCGAAATCGGCGTCCGGGGCGTCCGGCGTCAGCCCGGCCAAGTGGGAATCGCGGCTGCTGTCATGGATCAAGCGGCATACGCGCTATCCGAGCGCCGCGAAATCGCGACGCTCGCAAGGCAATGCGAACGTCACCTTCACGGTGGACGCCTCAGGCCGGGTGACGTCGGCGCGCGTCGTCCGCTCCTCGGGCGATCCCGACCTCGACCGCGCCGCGCTCGCCGTGCTGCAGGGCGCCACCGTGCCGCCGCCGCCGCCGGAGCTGGGTTCGCGCGTCAGCCGCACGGCGCCATTCGTATTCAGCCTTCGGAACTGATGCATGTCGCCCAAGACTGAACCCGGTTCAGGAGAAACGACATACACGGATCAAAGCAAGGTCGAACGGTCGGCCTACCGATAGCTCATCGACAGACACAGGGCCTCGACCTGCTCGAGGTAGAAGCGGCATCTCATGCGCAGGATCCTGAGGTTCGGATCGTCGGCGCCGTTGATCTCGATGGTCTGCATCATGAAGTCGAAATGGGCATGGAAGGCATCCACCGCCCCCCAGAGACTGTCGGCGTGCCAGGTGTCGGCTATCGCCGTGGAAACCAGTTGGCGCGCTTGAAGGCGCGCCGCATCCGGCGATGCCGGCCGGCTGGCGATCAGGGCATGGAGGCGGCTGAAGACACTTTCACCGGCATCGGCGCTTTTGATGGCTGCGATCATGTTCATTTGTGGGTTCCCCTCAGGTCGTCGTGCATAAAGGCCGGTTCGGCGGGCTGCGGGCGATCATTGCAGCGATCGCGGCGACATCGGCCGGCCGGCCTTGGATGATGTTGCCTCTGCGCCCGCGTGTTCCAACCAAACCAATAGGCCATCTCGATGCGGTCAAGCCGACGGCGGCCTTCCTCAAGGACGGCAGCAGGCCTTGCCGCGCACGTCCCGGGGCACGCCATTGCGCACCGAGATGATGGCTGCATCTGGCTATGCTCTCCTCGGCTGGACGCGATTGTCTTTCGCCTGCGTCCTGGGGTGCATCGAATTGCCGCTGAGCTGCGGATGCCTCGCCGGCCGGGCGCCGCGAAGGACGTCGAAGGCCTCGGCATAAGCCATGCCCAGCAGATAGGAGATCATGGGGAAACGGCTTGCTTCGGCCATCTGCACCAGCTCATTGGCCATCGACGCGATATATTGGAGACTATCGATCTCGGACTGGCGTAGGGATTGGTTGGCCACGTGCTGCTCCTGTGATGTGGTGGAATTCAGGGGACCCCCTCACCGGGCACTCTGAACATAATCAATCGGCTAATTGATTGACCGCGCTGCCAGGCGCGGATTGGTTTCCGGGATAGACAGGGTCAAGGCGTAGATGGGCGCGTCGGTGAGCCGGTCGAGGCCGAGCAAGCGCTTGATCGCCGAGTGGCTGAGCGCCGCGGTCGGGCAGGCCGACAGGCCGTGCCTGGTCGCTGCAAGCATCATGTTCTGGCCGATATGGCCAGCTTCGATCAGCACGACACGATAGGCGTTGGCGTCCTCATACTTCCACATGGTGCGGTCGAGCCTTGCGCAGAGCAGGACCAGGCAGGGCATGGGGTCGGCCCATTCCTGTCCGCCGACCAGCTCGGAGACTTTCGGCAGGTGGTTCGCCGAAATCCTTTCAAGATCGTGTCCGACAGCCGAGTAGTGATAGACGCCGGGCTCCAGCCCTTCCACCGCCGGCGCGACCACATAGGCTTCGTAGGGGTTTCTCGCGCCGCCGGAAGGGGTCATGCCCAGCGGCAGGGCGCCAACGCAGTTGCTGGTCTCGCCGGTGATGCCCATGCCCGCGAACAGACAGTCGGAAAGCTGTTTCGCGGTGATGGTGGGCGCCGCCGCCGTTCGGTTCGTGCGACGCTGCGCCATCAGGGCAATGAGTTCATTGTCGTCCAGCGCGTCCGGCAGCCGGATGGCCGCCGCGGAATTCCTGAGCACGAGGTCGGGCTGCACGGTGTGACCGGCGCGTTCGATCTGCCGTGCCTCCGCCTGTTCGATGGTCATGAACTCGCTGTCCTGGACGCAGAAATGCATCAGCGCGGTCGGAATGCCCCAGTTCCATTGTCCCGAGAATTGGCTCTCCTGTTCGGCCAGTTGCGACCCGGCGGTCACCAGTGCGGAAAAATCGAGCAATTGGGGGATGACGGCATCCAGCTCTGATCGCGACCATCCGTGGTCCCGCGCGATCTCCGCGGCGGATGCCCATTTGTCCCAGGATGCGAGAAGACCGATCACCTCGGAACTGCATTCGAAGACGCTTCTGGTCAGGAAATTGCACGCCGTGACCTTGTTGGCGCCGGGGTAGAAGACAAGCGTTTTTGCGGAGCGCATTTTCATGATGCCGAAAGCCGAATGCAGAAATGTCATTGCGAAGGCGAGGCGCCGACGAACAACCGTCGCCGGCGCCTCGGGCAGCTCAGCGCTTGTTGTAGTGCATGCCCTGCGAAAAGAAGACGGTCTGGGTGCCTGCGGCAATCGTCAGCTTCGGAGCAGCGTTCACTTTCTTCGCCATTTTCATCCCTTCCTGACCCCCAAATGGGATCTGTTGAAAAGATCCCCAAAACGGGATCCACGGGCGGAAGGTAAGATCGAAAGAGTTAATGGTTTGTTAAAATGGTAGTAAAACTGCATTAATCTAAATTATCTTTCTTAGCCCTAAAGTACAAAAAATCGATTTTACTCACATACGGAGTAGATGGCTGCCGGCATACGCTATTTCCGGATAGAGTTATTCTTATTTAGCGTAAAAAGGGAAGATTCTGACGCGATCAGCCCAGCCCCTCCCGAGCGAGGCTGACCACGAGGTGGTCGAGGCTCGGGTCGTCGAGCTTGACGACGTGCGCCATGCGGATCGCCTGCCGCGGGCCGATGGATACGTCCTGCCGCATGATGACCGACACGAAGGCCGGCCCGGCTTCCGTTAGAAGCATGGCCTTGCCAATCAGTACCGGTTCCGAGATGGGAGCCCACTGCACCGAGATCAGCGATGGTTCACCGGTCTGGCGGCGATTGACGCCGCTGAAGTAGATCCAGTTCAGGCGCGAGATCGCCACGCCATAATGATTGCCGCGCGCCCGCGCCCATGTCGTTCCCCGGCGCTCCGACCATCCGGTAACCCTTCGGAACGTCACCAGCTCGGCGTCGCGCCGCACGAAGGTCACCGACCGCATCAACAGGTCGGGGCGGGCCGGGATCGAAAAATAGGTGAAGTAGGTGCCGCCCGCGATCGACGGGGCGGGCGGCCGGATCATTTGGTTGAACAGGCTTTCGGAAATCGGTGGCAGGCCGCGAACCGCAGGCTTCGGCGCGCCCGGTTCCCGGTACAATTCGGCTTCGTCGATGCGGAAATAGTCGCAGATCAGCTTGGCTGTCGCTTTGTTCGGGACAGTCTGTCCCTGAAGGTAGCGTTCGAACTGCGTGCGATTGATGCCCAGTTCCCGGCATACCGCGCTTACCGAGGCATGCTCCTTACAGAGCCGTCTGAGATTTGCAGCGAGATACTCGCGAATTGACACGTTTTGCTTCCGCGGGCGGGTTCTTCATATCGACTTCCAAATCCGTATAGCGCCGTCAGCCGCCCCCACCGAAACGCCTTGCTACAACACACAGAAAAAACTGATTTGGTAATGTCACTCTAATGGGGTGGATTCCAAAAAAAATAGCGCGATTCCATAGCGATCACCGCCATAAGTCCAATTGACAGGCGTTTGCCCCGGAAGGCTCTCGCAATCTTTCATGATGGACCGAAAAGGGCGCCGGTGTCGTGACATTTCGCACCGTAGCCACCCGATGGGCTTCGCCTGTTGCAATGCGGCGAAGAGAAGAAATCGACTATCCCGCTGGTGGAGCTGAGGGGGATCGAACCCCTGACCTCGTCATTGCGAACGACGCGCTCTCCCAGCTGAGCTACAGCCCCGTCCAGCGGATGGCGCATTTATCGGGCACGGCAGTTTTCTGTCAAGGCGACGTTTTGCCGAAATCCTGGCGGCCGAAGCCTGCCCTTGCCGGTTTCGCGCGCAATGGCTACATGTCGGCAACAATTGGAGACCGGCATGCTCGCCCTCATTCAAACAATCGTCATGGCGCTCGACCTCTATTGGTGGATCATCATCATCTCGGCGATCTTTTCCTGGCTCTATGCCTTCAACGTCGTCAACTCGCGCAACCAGTTTGTCGGCAGCATCGGCAATATGCTCTACCGGCTGACCGAACCGGCGCTCAGGCCGATCCGACGTTTCATGCCGGACCTTGGCGGTATCGACATCTCGCCGATCATCCTGCTGCTGATCCTGTTCTTCCTCAGGCAGTTCCTGCTCACCACCGTGGCACCGCTGGTGCTGTGAACCCGATGCTCGCATGAGTGCCCCGTTCCGCATCCGCGAGAACGGCATCGAATTGTTCGTCCGGCTGACACCGAAGTCTTCCATGGACAGGTTCGAAGGCATAGAGAGATCGGCTGATGGGCGAAGCCATTTGAACGCACGGGTCCGCGCCGTACCCGAAAACGGCGCCGCCAATCAAGCGCTGGAGAAGCTGGCCGCCAAGACGCTTGGAGTGCCGGCGTCGGCCGTTTCGGTTGTCGTCGGCGGCACGGCACGGCTCAAGACGCTGCGCGTGACGGGTGAACCCCAGGTGCTGATGCAGCGTATCGAGGCGCTCAGTGCTTCGGCCTGAAGTTCAATCGCCCAGCGGCAAACGCGGATCGTCGACCTTCAGCGTGTTCACGCTCTGCTTGATGCGGCGCAAATTCTCCAGCACCTTCGGTCCGCGCGTCTCGGCTACCGACGTGACGATCATGTCGACGATCGCCAGCAGCGCATAGCGCGACGATGTCGGCTTGTAGATGTTGCCGTCCTCGAGCGGCTGCAAATGGATGACGGTGTCGGCGGCCCTGGCCAATGCCGAGTCCGGCGCGGTGACGGCGACCGTTGTGGCGCCATATTGCTGCGCGACCTGCACCGCTTCGATGACCGACCGTGCATAGCCGGAAACCGAGAAGGCGACCAGCGTGGTGTCGGGAGTTGCCACGGCGGCGTACATGCGCTGCAATTGCCCGTCGATCTGCGCCAGCACCGGCAGGCCCAGCCTGAACAGCCGGTTCTGCATTTCGGTCGCCATCATCGAGGAAATGCCGCCGGAGCCGACGCACAGCACGTTGCCTGACGTGGCGATGCGCGCGGCGACATCGACCAGAGTCGTCATGTCTAGGTTTTCGCTGGCGCGCTGGATGGCCGATATCGCCGCCTCGGTGATGGCCGATGCGATGCGCTGCTCGCGGGCGTCGCGGCTCAGCGGCTCAGGCGACAGATACTGTCCGCCAATGGCGATCGCCTGCGCCAGGTAGAACTTGAAGTCGCGCAGGCCTTCGCAGCCGAGATTGCGGCAGAAGCGGGTCACCGTCGGCTCGCTGACGCCGACGCGCGCGGCGATCTCCGAGATCGCCGCCTTGGAGGCGAAATCGAGATCGGACAGGACCAGGCCCGCCAGCCGACGATCCGACTTGGTGCCGTCCTGCGACATCAGTTGCAACCGGGTGATGATGTCGGCCGGTGTCTTCATGCCGTTGTCTTCACGCTTGTGCTTTCATAGAGGCAGGCCCGTCGCCTTCTCGAAAAGATGGATGTTGCGCGGCTCGACCGAGACCGGCAGGCGGTCGCCCGGCTTCACCTGCATCCGGTCGCGGAAGACGACGCGCACCGTATCGCTGCCGATGGCGCCGTAGACATGGGTTTCGGAGCCCGTCGGCTCGACGACGTCCACCTTGATGGTCATCGCGTCGGCAGCTTCGCCGATGACAAAATGTTCGGGCCGGATGCCGGCCTCCACCGCGCCGCCTGTCGGCACCTCTTTGCCGCCAAGCGCAAGCCTTCCGCCGCCGGTCGATTCGAACCAGCTGTTCGTGGCCGTCGTCTTGAGGGACCCGGAAACGAAACTCATCGACGGCGAGCCGAGAAAGCCGGCGACGAACTTGTTGGCCGGCCGGTCATAGAGCTCCAGTGGCGGTCCGACCTGCTGGATCCGGCCGCGATCCATCACCACGATGCGGTCGGCCATGGTCATGGCCTCGATCTGATCGTGGGTGACATAGACGACCGTCGATCTCAGTCTCTGGTGCAGCGCCTTGATCTCGGTGCGCATCTGCACCCGCAATTGCGCGTCGAGGTTGGATAGCGGTTCGTCGAACAGGAAGACCGAGGGTTCGCGCACGATGGCGCGGCCCATGGCGACGCGCTGGCGCTGACCGCCCGACAATTGCCGGGGGTAACGGTCGAGATAGGAGAACAGGTTGAGGACGCCGGATGCCTTCTTGACCTTGTCCTCGACCGCGGCGCGGCTCTCGCCGCGGATTTTCGGTCCGAAGCCGATATTGTCGGAGGCCTTGAGATGCGGAAACAGCGCATACGACTGGAAGACCATGGCGATGTTGCGCTGCTGCGGCGGCAGGTCGTTGGCGCGCACGCCGCCAATGACGAGATCGCCCGAGCTTATCGTTTCCAGTCCAGCCAGCATGCGCAGCAAGGTCGACTTGCCGCAGCCGGACGGGCCGACCAGCACGACGAATTCGCCGCTCTCGATGTCGAGGTCGATGTTCTCGAGGATGCTGTGCTGGCCGAAGGATTTCGAAAGGTCGCGGAACTGGACGTCGGTCATGGTCACGCTCCCACTATGTCGTCGATGAACGGCAGGCAGCCGGCGGTCAGGCCGGCATCCACCGGCATCACCACGCCCGTTACGCCGGACGCCCGGTCGGAGGCAAGAAACGCCACGGCTTCCGCCACCTCCGAGGCATTGACGATGCGGCCGAGCGGATATAGCCGCTGGAGCTTGCCGAGAATGTCGGGGTTCTTGGCCAGGCGATGGTCCCAGGCGGCGGTACGGATCGATCCCGGACAGACGACATTGGCGCGAACGCCGCTGCGGCCGAGCTCGACGGCGATCGCCTTGGCATAGGCGTTGATACCGGCTTTGGCGGCGGCATAGGCGGGGTTGCCGAAATGGGCGATGGCGTTGACGGAAGAAATGAAGACGACGCTGCCCGAACCGCGCGCCGCCATCGCCTTGACCAGCGGGTCGGCAAAAGTCATCACGCCGGTCAGGTTGAGGTCGACTTCCTGCCCTATCCTGTCGGTCGTCAATGCGCCGAGCGTCTCCGCGCGCGTCCAGCCGGCATTGTTGATCAGGATGTCGGGCACGCCGTCCTTGTCGAGCACGGCCGCGATGGCTGCCTCGACTGAAACCCGGTCGAGAAGGTTGAAGACATGACGCGAGGCGAGGTGCGGGCTTGCCAGCGCCTCCTCCGATTGATCGCAGCCGATCACCCGCGCGCCTCTTCCGGCCAGCAACGCGACGATCGCCGAGCCGAGGCCACCGCCGGCGCCCGTGACAACGACAGTGCGGCCTTCGAACTCGGCTTTCGAAACCACGGCGCTTGCTCCTCCGGCAGTTCGAGCAATTCCAGGAAAGTGTATACGGTTTTCGGTCCGGAATTGCGTCAAAACAAAGAGTTAGAGTGGTTCTCCGTTTCCGTGAAACGGTGAACTGCTCTAGGCAGATGTCGGCAGGCTAGTGAATGGAATGTAATTAAGCAACACGATAATCTGCTTGCGTGCGGCCTGATCCTCGATAATGTAGGAAAGTCACATAATCCTGCGCCAACATCGGCGTGAGGAGCGCAAAAGCGCGGAACAAAATGGGAGAGATCGGATGAGCATTGCGAAATGGACTGTCGGCTTGATGGCCGGAATGAGCATGCTGGCCTTCGCGGCACAGGCGCAAGCCGGCGAGGTGCGCGTCACCGTCGCCGAATACAGCGCCAAGACCGGCCCCTACTTCGAGGAGGTCAAGAAGGAGTTCGAGGCAAAGAACCCCGGCATCACGGTCAAGTTCGAAGTGGTGCCGTGGGATGTGCTCTTGCAGAAGCTGACCACCGACATCACCGCCGGCACCAATGCGGATCTCTCGATCATCGGCACGCGCTGGCTGATCGACTTCGTGCAGCAGGACGTCGCCGAGCCGCTCGACAGCTACATCACGCCAGACTTCAAGGGCCGTTTCATCGACACGTTCCTGTCGCCTTCGATCATGGACGGCAAGACCTACGGCCTGCCGATCGCAGCTTCGGCGCGCGCCATGTATTACAACAAGGAGCTGTTCGAGAAGGCAGGCATCGCCAAGCCGCCGGCCAATTGGACCGAGCTGCAGGAGGACGCCCGCAAGATCAAGGCGCTGGGGTCCGGCACATTCGGCTTCGGCCTGCAGGGCAAGGAGATCGAGACCGACGTTTATTATTATTATGCGATGTGGTCATACGGCACCGAGATCCTCAACAAGGACGGCACATCGGGCTTGAGCACGCCTGGCGCGCTCGAAGCCGCCAAGCTCTACAAGTCAATGATCGACGAGGGCCTGACGGAGCCTGGCGTCACCTCCAACAACCGTGAGGACGTCCAGAACCTGTTCAAGCAGGGCAAGGTCGGCATGATGATCACCGCACCCTTCCTGTCCAACCAGATCAAGGACGAGGCGCCGAGCCTGAAATACGGCGTGGCGGCTATACCCGCCGGTCCGACGGGCGCGCGCGGCACCTACGGCGTCACCGATTCCATCATCATGTTCAAGAACTCCAAGAACAAGGACGAGGCCTGGAAACTGCTCGACTTCCTGTTCACCACGGAACAGCGCGCCAAGTTCACGCAAGGCGAAGGCTTCCTGCCGGTGAACAAGGAAGAGGCCAAGATGGACTATTACGTCAACAATGCCGACCTCGCCGCCTTCACCGCGCTGTTGCCCGACGCCCGCTTCGCGCCGGTCATCCCGGGCTGGGAAGAGATCGCCCAGATCACCTCGGACGCGATCCAGAAGATATACCTCGGCGGCGACCCGGAGGCAGGTTTGAAGGATGCTGCGGCGAAGGCCAACGCCGTACTGAAGAAATAGGGCGTATCTCCCTGCGCCCGTGGCGCGCCCCACTCAGGCGGGGCGCGCCACATCTTGCAAAGGGCAAATCGTCGACGTCGGCGCCGCGCAGCCAGGCTCCTTTCCTCTCCCTCCGGAGGGGGGAGAGGTGGCTCGGCGAAGCCGAGACGGAGTGGGGGAACCACCTGACAACGCCGCGACGGACATAGGAAGAGTACTAGGCGCAAGCATCGCCTCGCCTTGCGCCCAAGAGTCGACCCCCACTCCGTCGAGCTTCGCTCGACACCTCTCCCCCGGTCGACGGGGGAGAGGAAGGGGCCCCTTCCGCAACTGCTGCGGAGGACGGGCAGGCAGGGGGCGCAGCGACGCTTGCAAGGAGTCCTGAAGCTGTGCCCCTGAGAAGAATGAGGCGGGATTAAGTCAATCTGTTAGGCCAGCGCAATCCAATCTCCACCCGCAACACGGTACAAAACCAACCGATGCAAAATCGCTTCTTGCCCTATCTGCTGAGTTTGCCCAGCCTGTTCCTGGCGGCAATCGTGATCTTCTGGCCGGTCTGGGACCTGATCCAGATCGCAACTCATGACGTCAACCGTTTCGGCCAGCTGCGCGAATTCAGCGGTCTTGCCAATTTCGCCGCCCTCACCGCCGATCCCGATTTCGTCGCCGCACTGTGGCGCACGGGGATATGGACCGTGCTGGTGGTTGGCGGCGCGCTGCTTCTGTCGATCCCGGTCGCGATCATCCTCAACACCGATTTTTACGGCCGCGGCCTTGCCCGCGTCATCATCATGCTGCCCTGGGCGGTGTCGCTGACCATGACGGCGGTGGTCTGGCGCTGGGCGCTGAGCGGCGAAAGCGGCATGCTGAATTCGGCGCTGCTCGGGCTCGGCCTTATCGATCACAACATCCAGTGGCTGGCGCAGGCCGAGACGGCGTTCCCGATGCAGGTGCTGATCGGCATATTGGTGACGGTGCCGTTCACCACGACGATCTTCCTCGGCGGCCTGTCTTCGATTCCGGACGATCTCTACGAGGCCGCCGCGCTTGAAGGAGCGACGCCGGCACAGCAGTTCCGCGAAATCACCTTTCCGCTCCTGAAGCCGTTCATCAACATCGCCATCGTGCTCAACACCATCTACGTCTTCAATTCCTTCCCGATCATCTGGGTAATGACGCAGGGCGGGCCGGCCAATTCGACCGACATCCTGGTCACCCACCTCTACAAGCTCGCCTTCCGCATCGGCAAACTGGGGGAGGCTTCCGCCGTGTCGCTGGTGATGTTCGCCATATTGCTGGTCTTCACCATGATCTATGTGCGCCTCGCCATGCGGGAGCAGCGCGCATGAGGAACAAGTTGAAACGAACCGTCATTGCCTGGCTGCTGCTGGCGCCTTTGATCGTGGTGACGATCTTTCCGTTCGCGGTGATGTTCCTGACCGCGGTCAAGCCGCGGCAGGAGGTGCTGTCGCCGACATGGTGGCCGAGCGAATTCCGCTGGTCGAATTTTGCCGACATGTGGGTGGCGACCGGCTTCGGCCGGGCGCTCGCCAATTCGCTCTATGTCTCGGTGATCGCCACCGTCGGCGCCATCCTGATCTCCGTGCCGGCGGCCTATGCCATGTCGCGCTTTCGTTTTGCCGGCTATGGCGCCTTCCGCCAGTTCCTGCTGATCTCGCAGATGATCTCGCCGATCGTGCTGGTGCTGGGCCTGTTCCGGTTGATGGCCGCCTGGGGGCTGGTCGAATCGACGACCGCGCTCGGCTTCATCTACATGGCCTTCAACGTCGCCTTCACCGTGTGGATGCTGCAGAGTTATTTCGACACCATCCCGCGCGATCTCGAGGAGGCGGCCTGGATGGAAGGCGCCGGCCGCTGGCTGACGTTGCGCAAAGTGTTCCTGCCGCTCTGCCTGCCGGCCATTGCCGTCACCGCCATCTTCACCTTCATCAACGCCTGGAACGAATTCGTCGTGGCGCTCACCATGCTGCGCAGCCAGGAGAGCTACACGCTGCCGATCCAGGTGTTCTCGCTGGTCGCCGGGCGCTACACCATCGAATGGCACCACGTCATGGCCGCCACGCTGCTGGCGACGCTGCCGGTGGCGATCCTGTTCATCTGGCTGCAGCGCTACCTCGTGCGGGGGCTGGCGCTCGGAGCCGTCAAATAGCAATTCCATGAGAAAGTATATGGCGGTTTTTCAGTCCGGAATTGCGAGAGCGAAGAGTAACTTGTCCACGGAGCTTTCATGCGCATCTTCACCGCCTCGCTGGCGACGGAAACCAACACCTTCTCGCCGGTGCCGACCGACAGGGCATCGTTCGAGATGGCCTTCTATGCCGGGCCGGGCAAGCATCCGGAGACGCCGACGCTGTGCTCCTCGCCGATCGTCGCGCTGCGCCGGCGCGCGGCCGCAGAGGGATTGACCGTCATCGAGGGCACCGCCACCTGGGCCGAGCCCGGCGGGCTGGTGCAGCGGCAGACCTACGAGGCGCTGCGCGACGAGATTCTGGGCCAGCTCCGAGCAGCGCTGCCGGTCGAGGCCGTCATTCTCGGCCTGCATGGCGCCATGGTGGCGCAGGGCTATGACGACTGCGAGGGCGACCTGCTCGAACGGGTGCGCGAGATCGTCGGGCCTGGCGTGGTGATCGCCTGCGAGTTCGACCCGCACAGCCACCTGACGCCGAAGCGCGTGGCAGCGTGCGACGTCATGGCTTATTTCCTAGAATTCCCGCACACCGATTTCTACGAACGCGGCGAACATGTCGTCGAGCTTGGCCTCGCCGCGGCGCGCGGGGAGATCAAGCCCGTCATCTCGACCTTCGACTGCCGCATGATCCAGGTGCTGCCGACCAGCCGCGAACCGATGCGCTCCTTCGTCGACCGCATCAAGGCGCTGCACGGCAGGGACGGCGTGCTGTCGGTCTCGGTCATCCATGGCTTCATGGCGGCGGATGTGCCCGAAATGGGCACGCGCATCCTCGTCGTCACCGACAATGACAAGGCCAAGGGCGACGCGCTGGCCGAAACGCTGGGCCGCGAGCTCTACGCGATGCGCGAAAAGACGGCGATGACGATGCTGAGCGCCGGCGATGGCATCGATCGGGCGCTGGCGGTGCACGCTGAAAAGCGCGGCAGGCCGGTGGTCATCGCCGACATCTGGGACAATCCGGGCGGCGGCGTGCCGGGTGACGGCACCATCGTGCTGCGGGAGCTTTTGGCCCGCGGCATCGACAATGTCGGCGTGGCGACGATCTGGGATCCGGTCGCCGTGACCTTCTGCCGGGCCGCGGGCGAGGGCGCCGTCATCGACCTGCGTTTCGGCGGCAAGGCCGGTCCTCAGGCCGGCGAGCCGATCGACGCCCGCGTCACAGTGCTGAAAGTTCTCGCCGAAGGTTGGCAGAGCTTCGGGCCGAGCCGGGTGACGCTCGGGCCCGCCGCGTTGATCCGCATCGAGGGCACCGAGGTCGACATCATCCTCAACACCAACCGCACGCAGACCTTCGAGCCGGACATTTTTTCCAACATCGGCGTCGATCCGCTGGCCAAGGACATGCTGCTGATCAAATCGACCAACCATTTCTACGCCGGCTTCGAACCGATCGCCGCCGAGATCATCTATCTCTCGGCGCGGAGCGCGTATCCCAGCAATCCGGCGGTGACGGATTACAGGAAACTGAAGCGGGCGATCTGGCCAAGGGTGGCGGATCCCTGGAAGCAGCCGATCTCCCCCACAAGGGGGGAAATTGGCTGATCACACCAGCCCCCGCTTCACCATCATGGCTTCCGGCGACGGCATCTTGCCGCGAAACGCGGTGTAGAGTTCTTCCGGATCCTTCGAGCCGCCGGCGGCATAGATGTTCTTTCTCAGCCGCTCGGCCAGCGCGGGATTGAAGGGGTCGCCCGTCTCCTCGAAAGCGGCGAAGGCGTCGGCGTCGAGTACTTCCGACCACATGTAGGAATAGTAGCCGGCCGAATAGCCCTCGCCGGCAAAGACATGGCCGAAATGCGGCGTGCGGTGGCGCATCGCGATGGTGTCGGGCATGTCGAGTTTTTCGAGCGTTTCGGCCTCGAAACGAAGTGGCTCCTCAGGCGCGTCGGGCCTTGCATGGAAGGCCATGTCGATCAGCGCCGAGGCGGTGAATTCCACCGTGGCAAAGCCAGCCCCGAAAGTGCGCGCCGCCAGCATTTTGTCGAGCAGAGCCTTCGGCATCGGCTTGCCGGTCTTGACATGCAAAGCGTGCTTTTCCAGCACCGCCGGCACGGTCAGCCAGTGTTCGTAGAGCTGCGAGGGCAGTTCGACGAAATCGCGGCTGACGGAAGTGCCCGACACCGAAGGCCAGGTGACATCGGTCAGCATGCCGTGCAGGGCATGGCCGAATTCATGGAACAAGGTCTTCGCCTCGTCCACCGACAGCAGCGCCGGCTCGCCCACGGGCGGCTTGGCGAAATTCATGATGTTGTAGATGATCGGGCTCGCGCCGGGGCCCAGGCGGTAGCCTGATTTCAGTGCGCTCATCCAGGCCCCGGAGCGTTTCGACGGCCGCGCGAAATAGTCGGCCAGGAACAGGCCGCGCTCGCTGCCATCGGCATTCTTCACCACGAACACACGCGCGTCCGGATGCCAGGCGGCAATGCCTTTCCTCTCTTCGAAGGTGATGCCGAACAGTCTTGTCGCGACGTCGAAACAGGCATCGATGATCCGGTCGAGCTGGAGATAGGGCTTCAATTCCGCCTCGTCGAAGGCGAATTTCTCCGCGCGCAGCTTCTCCTGGTAGAAACGCCAATCCCAGGCGGCGAATTTTTCGTTGCTGCCGGCTTCCGCCGCCAGCCGTTCCAGCTCCTTCTGGTCGGCGGCGGCCTTTTCCAGCGCCTTTTCCCAGACGGGATCGAGCAGGTCGTGCACCGCCTTGGGCGTCTTGGCCATGGTGTCGTCGAGCTTCAGCGCCGCGAAGGAGCCGTAGCCGAGGAGCTTCGCCTTCTCGGCGCGCAGCTTCAGCATGTCGCGCACCACGGCCGTATTGTCGGTCGCGCCGCCATTCTGGCCGCGCATGGTGAAGGCGCAGAAGGCGATCTCTCGCAAGTCGCGACGCTCCGAGAAGGTCGAGAACGGCTCGTAGATCGAGCGCGACAAGGTGACGGCGTAGCGGCCTTTCTGGCCGCGCATGTCGGCGGCTTCGGCCATCGAGCTCTTCACGAAATCCGGCAGGCCGGCCAGATCGGCCTCGTCGAGGAACAGCGCCCAGTCGCGTTCGTCGGCAAGCACGTTCTGGCCGAAGCTGGTGCCGAGCGACGAGAGCTCCTCGTTGATCCCTGCCAGCCGCTTCTTGCCCTCGGCGTCGAGTTTCGCGCCCGAGCGGACAAAACCCTTCCAGGTCTTTTCCAGCACATGCAGCGTCTCGGCATCGAGCTTGAGCGTCTCGCGGCGCTGGTAAAGGTCGTCGATGCGGGCAAAGAGCCTTTCATTCATCGAGATCGCCGAGAAATGCCTCGACATCCTTGGCGAGATGTCGCGCTCCAGCGCCTGGATGTCCTCGTTGGTGTGGGCCCCGGCACGGCACCAGAAGATCGACGAGACATGGTCGAGCGCTTCGCCGGCGAGCTCCAGGGCTTGAAGCGTGTTCTCGATGGTCGGCGTATCCTCGTTCGCGGCGATGGCCTCGATCTCGGCCTCATGCGCCTTCAGCGCCGCGTCGAAGACGGGTGCGAACTCATCGTCGCCAAATCGGGCGAAATCGGGCAGGCCGAGTGGCCCTTGCCACGTGGTCAGCGGATGGGCGGCGAGGTCGACGGCTTTCGTGGCGGGCATGGATTGTCTTTCGGGCTGGCAGGTCGGGAAGGGCTGAAATCACCGATGTAGGGCGCTCGTCCGGCGCGCGCAACAGTGCTGCCGGTCAGTAGGCTTCGCAGCTTTCCGCAAGCGCTTTCTGCGTGCTGGCCGTGATGCGGTCGCCCGCTATGGCGAAGGTCTCATGCATCAGCATGTCGTTGTCGGGGAAGTCGTAGCAGGCGATCACCGTGGTGACGCCGCCTTCGTTCTTCTCGATCCGGTGTCGGATCGCGGCACCCGCAACCGCACCTTTCCATTCGTCGAGCGAGGCGATGAACTCCTGCTTTCCCTGCACGATGCCGAGGTCGTCGAGTTCGATGCGCACATTGTCGGCGAGCAGGTCGGAAAGTTCGGTGCGGTCGGCGACCAGCAGGGCCGAATACCAGCGGCTGATGATGGCGCCGTCATCGGCGCGGGCGGCCATGATCGCCATCAGCAGTGCGGCGGCGGTGAACATGACCGGCCGGATGTTCATTGCCTGGCGTGCCGTTTCGGTCACTCCAGCACCGGGCGCTCGAAATCGCCGGTTTCCTTGTTCATCACCCAGAGCTCGCCGGTCGAAATGTCGAACCAGGCACCGTGCAGCGACAGCCGCCCCTTGCCCTCAAGGATCGAGACGCAGGGAAAGGTCCTGAGATTGGCGAGGGAATAGCGGATCGAGATGCGCTCCAGCGCCGTCTGGCGCTCCGTCGCAGTCATGAAGGTGCTGGCCGACACGGTCTCGGCGGCCGGCGCGATCAGGCTCATCCATTTGCCGATGAAATCGCCCGGCGACAGTGGCGCGGAATTGGCGTCGAGCGCGGCACGGATACCGCCGCAGCGGCCATGGCCCATGACAACGATGTTCTTGACCTTGAGGCTCTGCACCGCGAATTCGAGCGCGGCCGAGGTCGAGTGGAACTCGCCGTCCGGCTCGTAAGGCGGCACCAGATTGCCGACATTGCGCAGCACGAAGAGTTCGCCGGGCCCTGCGTCGAAGATCGCCTCGGGAGCCGAGCGGGAATCGCAGCACGCGACGATCATGGTTTCCGGCGCTTGCCCCTCCCGGGCGAGCTCGCGATAGCGGCCGCTCTCGGTGAGATAGCGACCGTTCATGAAATTGCGGTAGCCGGCAAGAAGGTGGTCGGGAAGGTGAGGCATGGGCGGCTTTCCGGGTTGGAGGCGGCAGCTCGTTGCGGTCGAGAAAACGCTCTAGCGGTAAAAGCCCGTCGCGAGCAATGCAGAATTGTGGGGTTGGTGAGAAATGCCCTGCGTCAGGCGCAAAGCTGGGCAATGTTGTCACGCCCAGATGGCGACCGGTATGCCAAAGCCGTCGGTAAGTGGCGGGTCGGGAAACGGCCGTGCCGTGCAGGCGGCGATGCGGCCGGCGATCAGCATCATCGCCGCCGCATCGAGGAAATCGTCGGCGGCCGCACCGCGCGGCGGCGCCTGATCGAGGAAGTCTATGGCATAGCCGTGCCGGCTAAGCAGCGCCTTGCGTTCCGCCATGCCGGCCGGATTGATGCTGCCCTTGACCTTCTTCGGCAGCAGCATGGCCTGCCCGCCGTTGAGCCGACAGAAAGCCACTTCCGGATGCGATTCGAAGACGCGGCCACGCAGTTCGGGCCGCGAGATCAGCAACGTATCGATCTCGCGTATTTTGCCAAAGATGCCGAATGCCTGGATCGAAACGCCGCGCGGCGGATCGGATGTCGTCCTGGCCACGTCGCTCGCCCGGCGGTGCGCGGCGTACCAGGCTTCGATCGAAGTGAACTCGGCGGTATCGGCGTAGAGTGCCGCACGAGAGGGGATCGAGAAGACGCTGGATTGGCGTGGCCCGAGCAGCGACCTGACCTGCGCCTCCGGTCCGCGCCCGCCCTTGCTCGAAAATTCAGGCAGGCCGATCGGCATGTCGACGGCGACGATCGCGTCGTCGGGAACCGCAGCGAGCAGCATGGCGAAGCTGGCGAAAATTTCGACGGAGGGCAATGAGCCGGGTGCACGTCGAACGACGATCCAGCCGGCCTTGCAGCCGTCGACGCCGGCAACAACGACTTCGGCCGATGTCACGCGCGGCGGTCCCGCCCCGGATGCGTGAGATGGCGAAGCTGCACCATCGCCATCGGGTGCGACAGGCTCTGCGCATCGGTTTCGAGCTGCAATTCGTCGCCGCCGCGTTTGGCCGTGCGCGCCAGGATCTCGTAGACCGCCGCCGTCGTCGATTGCAGCGCCTTGATCGCCGGCTGGCCGGAGAGGATGCGCGCCAGGTAGACCGCCGTTGTCAGGTCGCCCAAACCGTTCGGCGGCTTGTCGATGACGCGGTGCTCGGCGAGCAGCGCCTGGCTGCCGTCGAGCAGAAGATTCCCGGTGCCGCCTGAAATCATCGACGGCGCCGAGGTGACCAGCATGGTTGAAGGCCCCGCATGGAGCGCCGCGGCCATCACCGACTTCAGGTCGGGCAACGGCACGCCGGCCATCCATTCCAGCTCATAGCGGTTAGGGGTAGCAATGTCGGCGATCGGCATCAGCCGGTCGCGCATGGCGATCGCCGTCGGCTCCGGCACATAGAGCCCGCCCGAATCGCCCATTACCGGATCGCAGATATAGACGGCGTCGGGCGTCCTCGCCTTGACCGCAGCGACCAGCGAGGCGACGGCTTCGGCCTGGCCGGCCTCGCCGAGATAGCCCGACAGCACCGCCCCGACCTCGCCCAGCCACGGCGCGCGCTCCAGATCGGCCATCAATGCCTTGAACTGATCGAGCGGCGGCACGATGCGGGTCGCGCGCCCATGGCCGGGATGCCAGGGCAGGATGATTGTCGGCACCGCCCACACCGGGAAACCCAGCGATTCCAGCGCAAAGACGGCGGCGCGATTGCCGACCGAGCCGCGTGCGACATGGCTGGAAATGACGATGACCGCGCGCGGCGCGTCGGCTTGCTCGGTGCTCATTGGAATCCTAACTGCCCCGGGTGAGGAAAAGCACGAGCCAGACCATCAGGCCCAGCGCCAGCAGCAGCCCAATTATCCGGCCAATGCGCGTGCCCCAGACTTCGATCGGATCCGCGCGGTCGGCATCGGCCGCCGCGACGTGGTCGCGAACGGCCTTCGCGGTCCGCGCCGCGAGCGAAGTGGCGGCCGGATCGGTTTCGCGCGCGACGCGCTCGAGGATGCGGCGCGATTCGGTGTCGCTGTCCTGGCGCTGCACCATGATGCTGTCCTGTTTCGTGGCGACCTTACCGCGTTCGCTCCGTCAATTACAGCGCCTTGCGACCGACCGTAACCCCATCGGTAACCGTCTGCGCCGAGGTCGTTTTCTTGCGCGCCGATTGTGGTAATGCTTCGCATGCAACTTCTACCGAGGGGACCGATCATGTTTGCCCAGCGCCTTGCTTTCCCGACATTCCGCACGCTGCCCGCCTTGCTGGTGATGGCCGTCATGCTGCCGCTGCTTGCCGGCTGCGGCTACAACACCATCCCGACGGCGGAGGAGAACGCCAAGGCGGCATGGAGCGAGGTGCTGAACCAGTATCAACGCCGCGCCGACCTCATCCCCAACCTGGTCGAGACGGTCAAGGGCTACGCCTCGCACGAAAAGGACACGCTCGACGCCGTGGTCGAGGCGCGCGCCAAGGCGACGCAGGTCACGGTAACGCCAGAGACGTTGAAGGATCCCGAAGCCCTCAAGAGGTTCCAGGATGCCCAGGCAGGGCTGACCAGCGCGCTGTCGCGGCTGCTCGCTGTGTCGGAGGCATACCCGGACCTGAAGGCCAACCAGAACTTCCTGGCGCTGCAGGCGCAGCTCGAAGGTACCGAGAACCGCATCGCGGTGGCGCGGCGTGACTACATCCAGGCGGTCAGGGACTACAATCTGACGCTACGGACCTTCCCCTCGGTGCTGTGGGCGACGTTCTGGTTCCGCGGCAACGAGCCCTTCGCCAATTTCACGGTCGAGGAGGACAAATTGCAGACGCCGAAGGTCGATTTCGGCACGAAACAGGGCGGATGATTGCCGGATTCCGACGTGGTGATCCTGCTCGCCAATGAGGGACGACGCGCCATGTATCGCGTCGCTGTCCTGCTCCTCGTTCTCGTGGTGCCATTTGCGGCCCTCGCCGCCGAGCTCCCGGCGCTGACCGGCCGTGTCGTCGACAATGCAGGCATCATCGATGCGGCGACCAGGGCGGCACTGACGCAGAAGCTTGCCGATTTCGAGACGAAAGGCTCCGATCAAATCGTCGTCGCCACCATCCCCAGTCTCGGCGGCGAGGAGATCGAGCCCTATGCCAACCGGCTGTACCGGTTCTGGAAACTCGGCCAGGCGAAGGAGAACAACGGCGTGCTGCTTCTGGTCGCGCCGAACGACCGCAAGATGCGCATCGAGGTCGGCTACGGGCTGGAAGGCACGCTGACCGACCTGCACACCAAGCTGATCATCGAAAACGACATGGTGCCGGCCTTCCGTGCCGGCGATTTCTCCGGCGGCATCACCAAGGCCGTCGACGACATGATCATGGTGCTCAACGGCAATCCCGAGGAGCTGGAAGCACGCGGCAAGCGCAACCAGCAGGCGCCGTTCAATTCCGACGATTTGTTCTTCGCCATCTTCATCGGCATCTGGGCGCTCATCTTCTTCGGCAGCATAGCGGCCTCGGTGTTGCCGCCGATCTTCGGCCAGAAGATCGGTCCCGGCCGTTACCGCTGGCTCGGCATGACGTTCGAGCCGAGCCGGCGATCGTCGGGTGGCGGCTGGTCGTCAGGTGGCGGCGGCTGGTCGGGCGGCGGCGGCTGGTCCTCGGGCGGTAGCGGCGGTGGTTTCTCCGGCGGTGGGGGCTCTTCCGGCGGCGGCGGCTCTTCTGGAAGCTGGTGAGAGGGATCATGGCGATACGACCGATCAGCCCGCAGGACCATGAGCGCATCGCCGGGGCGATCCGCGCCGCCGAATCAAGGACCGACGGCGAAATCTACTGCGTGGTGGCGCATGCCAGCGGCAACTACTTCTTTCCGGCTGCCTTCGTGGCGGCTCTCGCCACGCTGCTGGTCAGCCTCGCCGTCGCCTATGGGCTCGAGGCCTGGTGGCTCACCATCCGTCTGCCGCACTTCGTCATTGCCCAGCTTCTGGCGCTGGCCTGCTTTCTTTTGCTGTTATGGGCCTTTCCGGGGCTGCGCATCCATATGGTGCCGAGACGGCTGCGCTATCAGACCGCGCATGACAACGCACTGAAGCAGTTCCTGGCCCGCAACGTCCACCGCACGACCGCGCGCACCGGCGTGCTGGTGTTCGTCTCGGTCACCGAGCGCTACGCCGAGGTGGTCGCCGATTCAGGCATTGACGCCAAGGTCGGCCAGCATGTCTGGGATGATGTGGTGCGCGAGCTTACCGCACATGCCGGCGACGACCGGCTTGCCGACGGCTTCGTCAAGGCGATCCAATCGGTTGGAGCGGTGCTCGCCGAGCACTTCCCGGTGACGTCGGGCGACACCAACGAGCTCGACGATCATCTGGTCGAGATTTGAGCTCCACCGACAGCCTCGAACGCGCATTGCGCAGGCGATGACGGCCTGTGAGAAAGCGTCCTCCGGACTGCCCGGACTCTTGCATTCGAGCGATGCGGGTTTATGGTTAACAAATCATGAATACGCTGAGCATCGATATCCGCAAAGCCGAATCGCGCGACGCCGCGGCGATCGCCGACGTGCATTTGCAGGCTTGGCGCGGCGCCTATAGCGGCATCATCCCGCACCGCACCCTGACATCGATGATCAACCGTCGCGGCGCCGACTGGTGGGCCAATGCCATCCGTCGCGCCGCCACCGTCCTGGTGATCGAGATTGGCGGCACGGTTGCCGGCTACGCCACGATCGGCAAGAACCGGGCCCGCGAACTCAAGCAGCAGGGCGAGATCTATGAATTGTACCTTCGGCCGGAATATCAGGGCATCGGGCTCGGCAGCCGGCTTTTCAAGGCGGCACGGGCGCGGCTTGCCGACCACGGATTGAAGGGCACGGTGGTGTGGGCGCTGGAAGACAATCAGAACGCGCTCGCCTTCTATTCCGGCGCCGGCGGCCGCGATATCGCCGAAGGCGTCGAGATATTCGAGCAGAAGGCGCTGAAGAAGGTTGCTTTCGTCTGGGAATGACCGGCGAGGAACGATCGCGTAAGCGGCGCGAAGCGCAACCTACGCAATCACGACACTGAAACATCTTCTGCTAATGATTGAACGCATTGAATGCCATTGCGTCTTGCTGGGCGTTCTTGAGCACCATTCGCCACATTGCACCATTTTGCGCCGCCCGCTATCGGTCTGCCAATCGAGAGAGGGATAAGTCATGCGTATTGAAGCCATCGCCACCGGAAAGAATCCGCCCGAGGACGTCAACGTCATCATCGAGGTGCCGATCGGCGGCGAGCCGATCAAATACGAGATGGACAAGGAGGCCGGCACGCTGTTCGTCGACCGTTTCCTGCACACCTCGATGCGCTATCCCGGCAATTACGGCTTCGTTCCGCACACGCTGTCTGGCGACGGCGATCCGATCGACGTGCTGGTCTGCAACACGCGCGCGCTGGTGCCCGGCTGCGTCATCAATGTGCGGCCGATCGGCGTGCTGATCATGGAAGACAATGCCGGCCAGGACGAGAAGGTCATCGCCGTGCCGTCGCCGAAGCTGACGCTGCGTTACGAGAACGTCACCGAATACACGCAGCTGCCCGAGATCACCCGCGATCAGGTGCAGCACTTCTTCGAGCACTACAAGGATCTCGAACCCGGCAAATGGGTCAAGATCGAGGGCTGGCACGATTCCAAATATGCCAAGAAAATGATCGTCGACGCGATCGAGCGGGCCAAGGCAAGCAAGTAGGCCGGCCGGTCACCTCAGTTCGGCGCGGCCAGCGCCTTCCCGATCTGCGGCAACAGCAGCGTCTGAGCCGTCTCGGCCGTCAGCGGCCCGACATGCTTGTAGGCTATTTTGCCGTCCTTGCCGATGACGAAGGTTTCCGGCACGCCATAGACGCCCCAGTCGATCGCCGTGCGGCCGGCCTCGTCGACGCCGATCGCCTGGAACGGATTGCCGAGATCGCCGAGGAACCGGCGGGCGTTTTCCGGCCGGTCCTTGTAGTTCAGAGCCGCCATGGTGAAGCGCCTGTCCTGCGCCAGCCCCAAAAGCACCGGGTGCTCTTCGCGGCAAGGCGCGCACCATGAGGCGAAGACGTTGACCAGCGTCACCTTGCCGGCGAACGATTTCGAATCCAGCCCCGGCAGGTTCGTGCCGTCCAGCGGCGGCAGGTTGGTCGGCGGCGCCGGCAGGCCGATCAGCGCCGACGGCACCTCCGAAGTGTCGCGCCCCGACAGGAGCTGCGCCAGGAACAGCCCCGCCAGCCCGAGGAAGACCAGCAGCGGCAACAGCACGAACAGGCGGCGCCGGGCCGGCGCCGGCGTTGGCATATCCGTGCTCATGACGCGCGCTCCCCGCCCTTGTCGGAGCGTCGGCGCACGCCCGCCGCCTCGAGTTCGGCCAGTTCGCGCTTGCGGGCCCGTTGATCGAGCAGGATCCAGCCGATCAGCCCGGCCAGCGCAATCGCCGTGACGGCATAGGCGGCGGTGACGTAGAGCGCATGCGGGCTCATGCCGGCTGCCTCGTCGGCATGCCGCCCGCCAATTCGATCCTTCCGCCGCGCTCGATCATGCCTTCCCTTAGCCCCACGCCGGTGACCGCGCAATTGGCCGCCGCGCCGCAGCCCTTGCCGGTCGTGGCCGCCTCAATCCGTGCCATGGCGCAGCGCCAGCGCCGCCGCCAGCGGTCCGAGCACGGCAAGAAACAACGTCAGCGCGGCAAGAATGAGGAAAGGCTGCAGGAACGGATCGGGATTGGCCGTCGCGCCATAACTCGCCGAAACCCCGAAGATCAGCACCGGGATGGTCAGCGGCAGCACCAGCACCGAAATCAGGAGCCCGCCGCGCGGCAGCGCCACCGCCACCGCCGCGCCGACGGCGCCGATGAAGGTGATCGCCGGCGTGCCGACCAGCAGCGTAAGCGCCGTGGCGCCGATGGCGATCGGCTCCATGTTCATGAACAGGCCGAGCAGCGGCGCGGCGACCACCAGCGGCAGCACGCTGCCCGCCCAATGCGCCAGGCATTTGGTGAGCACCGTCAGCGCCAGCATGTGGCGGTCGTTGCCAAGCACCAGGAGATCGAGCGAGCCGTCCTCGCGGTCGGCCTGGAACAACCGGTCGAGGCCGAGCAAGCAAGAGAGCAGTGCTCCGATCCACAGGATCGCCGGGCCGATGCGGGCTAGCAGTCTCAGGTCCGGCCCGACGCCGAAGGGAATGGTGGCGATCACGGCGAGGAAGAAGATCACGCCCGTCAGCGCCCCGCCGCCGGCCCGAATCGAAAGGCGGATATCGCGGAGGAGGAGGGCTAGCATGATATGAGATGCTCGCGCTTGAGCGCCCCCCTCTGTCCTGCCGGACATCTCCCCCTCCAGGGGGGAGATTGGCAGCTTCGGTGGCGCGCCAATCTTTCAACCGTTGTAATTGGCGAAAGCCAAGCTGGCAGCCGATCTCCCCCCTCGAGGGGGAGATGTCCGGCAGGACAGAGGGGGGCGCCGTAGAGTGCCGTCATCAAAAGGCCTGCCCCATCCTCAACGCCTGCGCCCCCTCGATCCCGAGCGGCAGATGCGTTGCCGCGACGATCATCCCACCATCCGCACAATGCCCCCTCATCAATCCCGCGAATCGCGCCTCCGAATCCCTGTCCAGACCCGCCGTCGGCTCGTCGAGCAGCCAGATCGGTCGGTGGCTGACCAGCAGTTTCGCAATCGCCGCGCGTCGTCTTTGCCCGGTCGAGAGATAGCCGAACGGCAGATGGCCGATGCCGCCCAGTCCGACCGTCTCCAGCGCCTCCTCGACGCCGAAGGATCCACCGCCGTTGAAGTCGCGCCAGAAGCGCAGGTTTTCCGTCACGCTGAGCGCCGTTTTCATTGCGTTCTGATGGCCGAGATAGTGGCAGGCCGAAGCGATCGACGGAAATTCATCGCCGCCGCCCTCGATCAGCAAATTGCCTTCAGCCTTCGGCAGCAGTCCGGCGACGATCCTGAGCAAGGTCGATTTGCCTGATCCGTTCGGCCCGGTGACGACAAGCGCCTGGCCTTGATCGAGCTCAAAGCCAATGCCCGAAAACACCGTCTCGCCGCCGCGTTCGCCGCCCAGATTTTCGGCGATAAGCCGCATCCCTCGCCCGCCCTGAAACAATCCGCCTCGGCCCCTGCCGCATCGCACAAATTTGCTTTTTAACTGTCTAGAACTATTCCAGAAAATTCTCTATATGCGGTGCATCCGTGCCAGCGGTCGGCGCGGGAACAGAACTAGCGCCGAACCAGCGCACGCGCCGCCTTGAACGGCTCGGGTTGCTTGGGAGCGGACAGCGGAAATGGCCGTACCCGCACCTTTGCGCGTGATTGCATGCCATCGGCGTCCGTTCCCTTTCAGGCTGAACAGACAAGGACGGATCGCACGTGTCAAAATCCCTCGACAGTTTCAATTGCCGCCGCACGCTGAAAGCGGGCGACGCCGAATATACCTATTTCGACCTCGTCGAGGCCGAGAAGAACGGGCTCACCGGCATCGCCCAATTGCCTTATTCGATGAAGGTTCTGCTGGAGAACCTTCTGCGCAACGAGGACGGCCGCTCCGTCACCAAGGACTCGATCAAGGCCGTCGCCGGCTGGCTGACCGACAAGGGGACGGCCGGCGTCGAGATTGCCTATCGCCCTGCCCGCGTCCTGATGCAGGATTTCACCGGCGTTCCGGCGGTGGTCGACCTGGCGGCGATGCGCGACGCCATGGCCTCGCTCGGCGGCGACCCGCAAAAGATCAACCCGCTGGTGCCGGTCGACCTCGTCATCGACCATTCCGTCATTGTCGACGAGTTCGGCTCGCCGATGGCCTTCGCGCGCAATGTCGAGCTCGAATATGAGCGCAACGAGGAACGCTACAAGTTCCTGAAATGGGGCCAGCAGGCGTTCCGCAATTTCCGCGTCGTGCCACCCGGTACCGGCATCTGCCATCAGGTCAACCTCGAATATCTCGGCCAGGTGGTGTGGACCAACACCGAGGACGGCGAAACGACCGCTTATCCCGACACCTGCGTCGGTACCGATTCGCACACCACAATGATCAACGGCCTCGGCGTGCTCGGCTGGGGCGTCGGCGGCATCGAAGCCGAGGCGGCCATGCTCGGCCAGCCCGTCTCCATGCTTTTGCCCGAGGTCATCGGCTTCCGCCTCACCGGCAAGCTGAAGGAGGGCGTCACCGCCACCGACCTCGTGCTCACCGTCACCCAGATGCTGCGCAAGAAGGGCGTCGTCGGCAAGTTCGTCGAATTCTTCGGTCCCGGTCTCTCCAATATGACGCTGGCCGACCGCGCCACCATCGGCAATATGGCGCCTGAATATGGCGCCACCTGCGGCTTCTTCCCGGTCGATAGCGAGACCATCCGCTATCTCACAATGTCGGGCCGCGAGGAAAGCCGCATCGCGCTGGTCGAAGCCTACTCCAAGGCGCAAGGCATGTGGCGTGACGCAGGCTCCGCCGACCCGGTCTTCACCGACTTGCTGGAGCTCGATCTCGGCGACGTCGTGCCGTCGATGGCCGGCCCGAAGCGCCCAGAGGGCCGCGTCGCGCTGGAAGGCATCCCGGCCGGCTTCGTCAAGGCTATGGACACCGAATACAAGAAGGCGGCTGAAATCTCGAAGCGCTACGCCGTCGAAGGCACCGGCCATGATCTCGGCCATGGCGACGTCGTCATCGCCGCCATCACCTCCTGCACCAACACCTCGAACCCGAGCGTGCTGATCGGCGCCGGCCTGCTCGCCCGCAACGCCAATCGCCTCGGCCTCAAGCAGAAGCCCTGGGTGAAGACCTCGTTGGCGCCAGGCAGCCAGGTGGTCGCCGAATATCTCGAGAAATCCGGCCTGCAGAAGGAGCTCGACCAGATCGGCTTCAACCTGGTCGGCTTCGGCTGCACCACCTGCATCGGCAATTCCGGCCCGCTGCCGGCGCCGATCTCCAAGACCATCAACGATAAGGGTTTGATTGCCGCCGCGGTGCTTTCCGGCAACCGCAACTTCGAGGGCCGTGTCTCGCCCGACGTGCAGGCCAACTATCTCGCCTCGCCGCCGCTGGTCGTGGCGCACGCGCTGGCCGGCACGGTGACGAAAGACTTGACCACCGAACCGCTCGGCGAGGACAGGAACGGCAAGCCGGTCTACCTCAAGGATATCTGGCCGAGCTCGGCGGAAATCCAGGAATTCATCGAGAAGAACGTGACGCGCGAGCTGTTCGCCCGCAAATATGCCGACGTCTTCAAGGGCGATGAGAACTGGCAGAACGTCAAGGCGCCGGAAGGCCAGACCTATGCCTGGGACGACAATTCCACCTATGTGCAGAACCCGCCCTATTTCGCCGGCATGACCACGGGCTTCGGCAAGATCGGCGACATCAAGGGCGCCCGCGTGCTGGGCTTGTTCGGCGACAAGATCACCACCGACCACATTTCGCCAGCGGGCTCGATCAAGGCCGCCTCGCCGGCCGGCAAATACCTCACCGAGCATGGCGTCGGCGTTGCCGACTTCAACCAGTATGGCACGCGCCGCGGCAACCATGAGGTGATGATGCGCGGCACCTTCGCCAACATCCGCATCCGCAACCACATGCTGGGCGAGAACGGCAGGGAAGGCGGCTACACCATCCATTACCCGTCGAAGGAAGAGGAATCGATCTACGACGCGGCGATGCAATACAAGAAGGACGGCGTGCCGCTGGTCATCTTCGCCGGCGTCGAATACGGCAACGGCTCGTCGCGCGACTGGGCGGCCAAGGGAACGAATCTCCTTGGTGTCCGCGCGGTCATCGCCCAGTCCTTCGAGCGCATCCACCGCTCCAACCTGGTCGGCATGGGCGTCATCCCCTTCGTCTTCGAGGAAGGCACCTCATGGGCTTCGCTCAACCTGAAAGGGGATGAGCTGGTCGAGATCGACGGCCTGGACGCCCTCAAGCCGCGCCAGAAGATGGAAGCCAGGATCACCTATGGCGACGGCACGGTGAAGAAGGTGCCGATCATTTGCCGCATCGATACGCTTGACGAACTCGACTACTTCAAGAACGGCGGCATTTTGCAGTACGTGTTGCGCGATCTTGCCGCGTAGCGGCAAGGGAGTAGGGCTTAGGCAGTAGGAAATAGGACCTACTGCCTACTGCCTCGCTGTGGCGCGCCGTAGCGCGCCGCGGCGGCCAGCAGCACAGCCAGCATCAGCCCGTTGTGCAGGTGCCAGAGGAAGTGCGTGCCGAGCGGGAAGCTGGTGCAGACCAGCGGATCGATCATGCGGCAGATGACCGACAGCACGAAGATCGCCGATCCGGCCAGATTATACCAGCCGGCGCGATTGCCGCTGGCCGTCACCCAGACACCGAAGAAGGCGAGCGCCAGGAACGGCGGCAGGTAGCCTGTGGTGCCGTTCGACGCCTGGCGCAGCCAATCCGGCACGGCCAGAGTTATCGCTCCGACAACGGCATAGAAAACGACGAAGATCGCGATCGCCTTGCCCCATTCCAGGCGCAGGAAGCGGCGCAGGTTGAACAGCGTGTAGGCCAGCGTGAAGCCGGCGATCGGCACCACGTCGGCCCAGACCGTTCCCTTGGTGGCGAAGATGTGAAAGATCGTCGAGCCGACGCCGATCGCCACCACCCACCAGGCCAGGACCTCGGCGAAAATGCCGGTCCTGCATCGCCGCACTTCGCGGACGCCCCATAGTCCCGCGGCAATGAAAGCCAGGTTGGTCAAAGCATTCACCGGCTCGGCCCAAAGTTCAGGACCCGTTCGCTCGCAATAGAGATCGACTGGAGCCAGGAAACTTTGCCACATGATGATGATCCCGCCCCCGAATCGAACCGCCGGTTGAAATGCAGTGGGCTTCTCCTATTGCCGCCCTACCCAGGCTTGCAATGGCAAAATTTCACCGCAACGTGACTTCCCGTTGACTTCCGGTTCTGCCACATATTTCAGCCAATCAAAACAAAGCCGGCATCACCGGCGGGAATTGGAATGGTCATGGCCTCGCGTAGATCATTGTGGCTGGCAGCGTTCGCGCTGGCCTTCTCGGCGTTTGCCGGTGCCGGGCACGCCGGCGAGTCCGGCGGGCTCCCGGCCGACAAGCCCCAGGGCGACAGGCCCGTGGGCGTGGTCGAGCTGTTCACCAGCCAAGGCTGCAGTTCCTGCCCGCCTGCCGACGCCTTCTTCTCCGAACTTGCCGCCAGGCAGGATCTTGTCGCGCTCTCCTATCACGTCGGCTACTGGGATTATCTCGGCTGGCGGGACACGCTGAGCAGCAAGGAAAACACCGAGCGGCAATATGAGTATATGCGGGCCTTCGGCAACCGCTCAGTCTATACGCCGCAGGCGGTCATCAACGGCCGGGTCCATGTCAACGGCGCCAATCGCGGCGAGGTCGATGGCCAACTCGCCCGCATGGCAAGGATCGGCGAAGACATGCGGGTCGCCATCAAGGTCAGCCGGACCAGCGACCGCGTCATGATCGATACCGGCGATGGCGGGACCGGTCCCAGCGATGCCCATGTCGTCATCGTCTATTTCGAGCCGCCGCAGACGGTCACGATCGGCCAGGGCGAGAACACGGGCCGCAAGATGACCTATTGGAACGCGGTGACCGGCATCCAGACAGCGGGCATCTGGCACGGCAAGGCGCAGCGCTACGAATTGCCGATGAGTGAGATTTCCAAGAAGGGCGGCTGCGCCGTGCTTTTGCAGTCCGTCGGCAAGGACGGCCTGCCAGGGCCCATCCTGGGCGCCGCCTTCATTCACCGCCCCGGTTCCGATGCGCCGTTCGATCGAAGGCTCTGAGGCGCGCCGCCGAAAACGGAAATGATGCGACGCGCTGTCGGTCTCCATTCATGCCTGTCGACCAAACGGAATCGCGTTTGAGTGACCTGCCTCAATGGCCGGTCAGGCGATCAGCGAAAGCGGCGAGGCGCGACGTCCGCCCCAGGCCATTTGCCTCCCGCCGGTCGGCGATGCGGTAGAGCTGGTACATGGCGTGGACGCCGAGCCAGCGCAGCGGCTCCGGCTCCCATTTCTTCACCGTGCGGTTGACCCAAGGCAACCGGGTCAGCTCCGTGTCGTGTCCGAGCACCAGGTCGCGCAAGGTGCGGCCGGACAGGTTCGAACTGGAAACGCCGAGCCCGACATAGCCGCCGGCCCACCCGATGCCGCTTTCGCGATCGAAGCCGCACGTCGTGCACCAGTCGCGCGGCACGCCGAGCGTGCCGCACCAGGCATGGTCGAGCCGCACGCCTTTGGTCTGCGGCAGCAGCCTGGTCAGGATCTCGTGCAGCTGGTCGATGGTCGCCTGTTGTGTCTTGCCGCGCCTGTCGGTGCGCGATCCGAAGCGGTAGGGCACGCCCCGGCCGCCCATGGCGATCCGGCCTTCCCGCGTGCGCTGCGCATAGCAGTAGGTATGCGCGGCATCGCCCAGCACCTCGTAGCCGCTCCAGCCGATTTCGTCCCAGAGCTTCTGCGGCAGCTTCTCGGTCACCACGATGGCGCTGTTCAGCGGCAGCCAGAGACGCTCGTAGCCGGCAATGCCGGCGGTGAAGCCCTCGGTGGCGCGCACGATCTTTTCGGCGCGCACGACGCCGCGGTCGGTGGTGACCTTGCCCTTCTCGAGCGCCAGCACCTGCGTCTGCTCGTAGATCGGAACGCCGAGCCGCGCGACCGCCGCCGCCAGACCCTGCACCAGCTTGGCCGGCTGCACGCGCGCGACGTCGCGCACGACGAAGGCGCCCAATACATTGTCGATGGCGATGCGCTCGCGCGCTTCCTGCGCACCGAGGAAGGCCAACCGCTCCGGCGGCATTTCCCAGTGCCGGGCCTCTTCGTACTCGGCTTTGGCGCGCTCAAGCTGCGCGGCGTTGGTGGCGACGGTGATGTTGTCGACGCGGCGGATGTCGGCGTCGATCCCTTCGGCAGCGGCAATCGCGATCACCTCGTCGACCGTGCCGGACATGGCGCGCTGCATGTCGATCACCGCCCCGCGCGAGGAGGTTTTTGCATATTTCTCGCGCGACCAGCTGAAGCCGCCGGACAGCCATCCGCCATTGCGGCCCGAGGCACCGAAGCCGGCGAACTCCTTTTCGACGATGGCGATGCGCAGCGCGGGCTCTGCCTTCTTCAGATAGTAGGCCGTCCAAAGTCCGGTATAGCCGGCGCCGACGATGCAGACATCGGCCTCGATGTCGCCGGGCAGGGGTGGGCGGCTGGCCGGTGGACCGCCTATGTCGGCATACCAGAACGACACGTCGCCATTGCGCTGGGCTTGCATCTTGTGATCCGTTCTCCGTGCGATTCCAGGAAAGTGTGGAGCGGTTTCCCGTCCGGAACTGCGTTCAAAACCAAGAGAGGAGGCGGCCCGTCGTTTTCCATGGAAAGGCGAGGCCGCTTTGTTTCAGGTAAGCGTCAGGTCGGCCTTGTCGTCATCGGCGAGCAGTTTCACGTCGCCGCCGGCGAAGAGCACGTCGACCTCGTCTCCAATGGCAAAGGTGTCCGCCTCGAGCGTCGAGCGCACGATGGCTTTCGAGCCGTCGGCGAGCTCCACCTCGTATTTGGAACCGGAGCCGAGATAGATGGCCTCGCCGATACGCCCGGCGAGCCGGTTGCGGCCATCCCCGCCGCCGCCGCGACGCGCAAGCGCCAGCTTTTCGGGGCGCAGCAGCATCACCGGCTTGCCGCCATCGGCGAGACGCTTGGCGGTCGCCACTCTCTGGCCTGATATCTCGATCGCCGTCTCCTTGCCGGAAGTGGCGGCGGGGCCGCGCAGCACGGTAGAATCGCCGATGAACTTGCCGACGAAAAGCGTCGCCGGCTCGTCGTAGAGTTCGCGGCCGGTGCCGATCTGCTCGATGCCGCCGCGGTTGAACACGGCGATGCGGTCGGAGAGCACCAACGCCTCCTCCTGGTCGTGCGTCACATAGACGAAGGTGGTGCCGAGTTCGCGGTGGATGCGCTTGATCTCGAGCTGCAGCCATTCGCGCAGTTTCTTGTCCAGCGCGCCGAGCGGCTCGTCCATCAGCAGCAGCGGCGGATCGAAGACGATGGCGCGGGCCAGCGCCACGCGCTGCTGCTGGCCGCCCGAAAGCTCGCTTGGAAAGCGATGGCCGAAATCGGCCATCTTGACCATGTCGAGCGCGTGGCGGACGCGGCGTTCGCGTTCTGCCCCGGTGACGCCGCGCAGCTTCAGCGGATAGGCGACATTGCGGCCGACCGTCATGTGCGGGAACAGTGCATAGTGCTGGAACACCACGCCGATGTTGCGCTTGTGCGCCGGCACGCCGACCACGCTCTTTTCCCCGACCAGCAGCTTGCCGCTGGTCAGGTCGGTAAAGCCGGCGATCACGTTCAGCGTCGTCGTCTTGCCTGAGCCGCTCGGGCCGAGCAGCGTCATGAATTCACCCGGCTCGATTCGCAGCGACACGCCGTCGAGCGCCTTGAAGGAACCATAGGCCTTGCTTACCGACTCCAGGTCGATCGCCGCACCGCGATTTTCCGCTTTCTGATTCATAAGCCTCCCTTCCGCTCACGGCCAAGAAGCAGCATGCCGCCGCCGATCAGCAGTGTCGTTGCGCATAAGAGGATCGTGCCGACGGCCGCGACCGTCGGGTCGGCGTCGCGCGTGATGGAAGCGAAGATCTGCACCGGCAACGTCTTGAGATAGGGATTGGTGATGAACAGCGACACGACGATCTCGTCGAAGGAGGTGGCGAAGGCGAACAGCAGGCCTGACAGTACCCCGGGGGCAATCAGCGGCAGCGTCACCGTGCGGAACGTGGTGAGCGAACCTGCGCCCAGGCTCGCCGCGGCTGTCTCCAGCCGCTTGTCGAACACTTCGAGATTGGCCGAAACGGCGATCAACACGAAAGGCAGCGCAAGGATGGTGTGGGCCAGAACGAAGCCGAGCAGTGTGCCGACAAGCCGCGTGTCGAGATAGACGGCGTAGATGCCGATGGCCAGGACCACGCCCGGCACCACCATCGGCGTCAGCATCAGCATGCGCAGGAGGTTTGCCGGCCGCGCCTGCATGCGGTCGAGGCCGAAGGCGGCAAGGGTGCCGAGCACCGTTGCCAGAACCGCAACGATCGATGCGACCTTCAGTGAGTTGAGGAAGCTGGTCGACCAATCCGGATTGGTGACAAAATTTTCGTACCATTGCCAGGAGAAGCCCTGGGGTGGAAATGCCAGCGATTTGTTCTCGTTGAATGACATCGGCACCACGACGAGCGTCGGTGCCACCAACCATATGGCTACCAGCAGGCAGACAAGGCCCAGCATGAGGCGGGTAAGCGGCTTCATCTCCATCAGGGCCGCCCCGCTTGCCGATGGCTGGACCGCATCACGGGCGCGGCAAGCGCCAGCAGCACGAAGGTCGTGACGAGCAGCACCACGCCCATGGCCCCGCCCCTGCCCCATTGCAGGAGGCTGAGCACCTGTGTCTGCACCAGCGTCGACAGCATCGTCGAGCGCGGTCCGCCGAGCAGGGCCGGCGTGATGTAGAAGCCGAGCGCCAGGATGAAGACGATGATCGCACCGGCATAGACGCCAGGCAGCGACAGCGGCAGATACACCGTGAGGAACGCGCGCGAGGGTCTCGCCCCGAGGCTCCGCGCGGCTTGCATCAGCCTGAGATCGATGCCTTTCATGACCGAATAGAGCGGCAGGATCATGAAAGGCAAAAGCACCTGCGCCATGCCGATGACCACGCCCGTCTGGGTGCGGATCAGCCTGATCCCACCGAACCCGAGCGCCCGCAGGATCGAGTTGATGACCCCCGAATCCTGCAGCAGTATCACCCAGGACAAAGTGCGTACCACGCCGCTCACCCAAAACGGGATCAACACACAGAGCAGCAGCACCAAGCGCACGCGTGGTCGGACCGCGGTCATCAGATAGGCATAGGGATAGGCGCAAACCACGCAGACCAGCGTGACCCATGCTGAAATGAGGAAGGTCCGCCGGAGCACGGCAAGGTTGATGGGCGCGCCGAAGAACCAGATATAGTTCTGCAGGCCCCACTGCGGCTCCGACAGGCTGCGCACGACGATGGTGAGCAGCGGATAGCCAATCACCGCGAAAAGCAGGACCAGCGCCGGCAGCGCGAGCGCGAACGGCCGCCACGCCCGGCGCCTTTCGGCGGCCGGAATGGTTGGCTGGGACGCGCTCACGGCTTTTGGTCTCCCTCAGCCGGTCAGTTGCCGGACATCAGCGCGGACCACTTCTCCTGCGCCACCGCGAAGTTCGGGACCCAGAACTTGAAGTTCTGCTTGTAGCCCTGCTTCTGGCGTTCGGGCGTGTTGGTCAGGAAAGCGGAGACGGAAGCGTCGACCTTGGGCTGCGCTTCACTGTTGATCGGCGTGTAAGACGTTTGCTCCGTCAACACCTCCTGCGCGTGCTTGCCAAGATAGGCGTTGAGCAGCGCGTAGGATGCCTCCGTGTCCTTGGCGCCGACGGGGATCGTCATCTGATCCATCACCACCAGCCAGTCCTGCCAGGCCGGTGCGTATTTGGCGCCGTTCTTGACCGCGGTCATGGCGCGGCCTGTCCACATCATCAGCATGTCGGCCTCGCCGGATTCGGCGAGTTGCTGCGATTCTGCACCCGTCTTCCAGAAGATGGTATCGGGGCCGAGCTTGCGAACCACATCGATGGCCTTGTCGATATCGGCCACCGTCATCGCCTTGGGGTCCCCGCCGGCAACCTTGAACGCCTGTTCCAGCAAGCCACCGGTCGGGCTGCCGGAGCCGTCGATTCCGCGCACGCCGGGGAATTTCTGCGTGTCGAAGAAGTCGGCCCAGCTCTTGGGCGGATTGTCCTTGTACTTTTCGGTGTTGTACATCAGCACGACGCCGTAGTTCATCGCCGGCACCGAGCACTCGCCGACCTGGCCCTCGGGAATTTTCGAGACGTCGAGTTTGGTGAAGTCCAGCTTCTGGAACAGTTTGCCGCAATAGACAAAAGGCGGCAGATCGTCGGTATCGACAACGTCCCATGTCACATTGCCGGACTCGACCTGCGCCTGCAGCTTGGCGATCTCGGTCGGGCCGTCATTGAGCAGCTTGACGCCCGACTTGTCCACGAACTCCTTGAGCGCTGCCGCCTGGCCGTCCTGGTAGATGCCGCCATAGGACACGAAAGTCAGGGTCTTGCCCTTCAGCGAGCCTTCGGCCACCTCTCCGGCAACCGGCTTCGATTGCGCGAGCGCGGCCGTCGCCGCCAGAAGCACGCCCAGGCACGCCGCATGTGCAAATTTCACTCTCATGTTCAACTCTCCCATTCCAGAGCTCGCATTTGTTCTCATTCACCCGGATGCGAGCGGTTTCCGGGCCTGTACTGATCGAGTTCCAGCGCGCCGGCGGTCGGCGGCGCGATGATCCAGAGCACCTCCGCCGGTGTGTCGCCGACATTGACCGTGCGGTGCGGCACCGAAGTCGCGTATTCGACGCTGTCGCCTTCGCGCATCAGATGGCGCTCGTCGGCAAGCGTCAGTTCGACGGTTCCCTTGAGCACCATGAACATCTCATGCTCGCCGCCATGCACATAGGCGTCGTCGCCGGTCGAGCCGCCGACCTCGAAATGCCCCGCATAAACCTCGAACTGATGGATCGGCCGCCGCGACAAAAGCATCTTGCGGCCTCGCACGCCGACGGGAACGACAGGCCGTTCCTCGCGCCTCAGCACCTTGTGCAACGGACGGCTGCTGCCCTCGAACAGGTCGTTGATGCCGAGATCGAGAGCGGCGGCGATCCTGAGCAGCGTGCCTGTGTTGGCGCCGCACAGATTGCGCTCGAGCTGGCTGATGAAGCTCGCCGTCGTGCCGGTCATATCGGCCAACCGGCGCAGCGAGACGCGCCTTGCCATGCGCAGCGCCTTGATGCGGGGACCGACGCCGCCGGCCTCAGGGGTGGCCGCGACCGTGCCATTCACCTCTTTCGCCGTGGAGTCCGATACGCGTGGCATTGCCGCTCCCGTTTCACTTAACACCTTATTAAGTGGCGATGGCGTTGGCAAGCGCGGACGGCATGCCAAGACTTCGGCCGCATCGATCCTGCCGGTCGCACCGGATCGGGCTGAAACCGTCCATATGGCGGGAAATCCACCTTAGCGGCGATCCAGGCATGAAAAAACCGACGTCAGCTTGCTTCTGACGTCGGTCATTTAGGTTTTGGGATCGTCGCACCCGGTCTTTCCGAGGAAAAACCGAGGTTGGTTCGATCCGACGCAGACCCGTGGGCGGGGGGCTTGGGGTTTACGAGCCGGTGCCGGACCGAACCGTCTCAGGCAACGCCGGTAAATTCGTCGGACATTGGGGCATGAGCGCGGATAAAAAATGGCCAGAATGTGGCGGAGCATCACCAATTCCAACATGTCGTTTGCAAACGTGACTGGACGCGACGGAAATGGCGCGGGTCCGCACCGCTTCGCCGGCACTTGCAATTCGATAGCGAAAGCGCCAACTTTGGTTGGCAAAGATTCATTTCTGAAGGATCGAGGCATGACCGATCACGGCGGCGGGACGGAGGATGGCGACGCATCCGCGATACTGATCCCGCTCCACGAGGCACGCGGCGCGCGCCTCGACCAGCCGGTGCGCTTCGAGCGGCGCGAACTGGACCAGATCCTGAAACTCTACGGGCGCATGGTCGCCGCCAATGAATGGCGCGACTACGCTATCGATCATCTCACCGACAGGGCCGTGTTTTCGGTGTTCCGCCGGGCCAGCGAGGTGCCGCTGTTCCAAATCGTCAAGGACCCGAAGCTGGCACGCAAGCAAGGCGCCTTCGCCGTCATCGCCGCGGGCGGCCGTATCCTCAAGCGCGGGCAGGAGCTTGGCCGCGTGCTCGGCGTCTTCGACAGCAAGCTGAAGCTGGTCGAGGCCTGAACCGCGGCGCAATTGCTCGGTTGACCTCAGCCTTGGCGCTCATCTAAGTCCTTGTTTTTCTTGGTGGAATTTCCGTTCCGGCAATGATTCCGGATCTGGCGGGGCGGATGCCCCGCCGTTCAGCGCCAGTTGCATGAACACCGTGTCCAGCCAGCGGCCGTGCTTGTAGCCGGAGCCTTCGAGGCGGCCGGAATGACGAAAGCCGAGCTTTTCGTGCAGCTTGACGGAAGCGCTGTCGGGATGGCCATCGCCGATCACCGCGACGATCTGGCGAAAGCCCGCAGCCTCGGCGGCCGCGATCAGGCTTTGCATCAGTTTGAGGCCGACACCCTGGCCCTTGGCATCAGGCGCGACATAGACGGAGTCCTCGACGACAAAGCGATAGGCCGGGCGCGGCCGGAAGGGACCGGCATAGGCATAGCCGAGCACGGCGCCATCCTTTTCCGCCACAAGGTAAGGGAAGCCGCCGGCCTGGAGCGTGTCGAATCGCGTGCCCATTTCGGCGCGACCTGGCGGCTCCAGCTCGTAGCTCCCCGTGCCGCGGGTCACAGCGTCGGCATAGATTTGCGTAATGGTGTCGAGGTCGGCCGCGCGTGCGGCCCGTATAACGATAGTGCTCATTCTTTATGCAGGCCTCTTTGTCTGCCTGCAATAACAGCAAAGGTCGGCGCAAAAGAAAAGGGCGGCCGTTGGGCCGCCCCTTCCAAACCCGATGGTCCAGTCAGACCATGACGCGGACCAGCCCTTAGCGGCGGTCGCCCATGAACTGGAGCAGGAACATGAACAGGTTGATGAAGTCGAGATAGAGCGTCAGCGCGCCCATGATGGCCTTGCGGCCAGCGACGTCGGAGGCGTCGCCCTCGAAATACATCTCCTTGATCTTCTGCGTGTCGTAGGCGGTGAGGCCGGCGAAGACCAGCACGCCGATCGCCGAGACGGCGAAGGACAGCGCCGACGACTGCAGGAAGATGTTGATCACCATCGCGATGATGATGCCGAACACGCCCATGATCAGGAACGAGCCCATCGCCGTCAGGTCGCGCTTGGTCGTGTAACCGAACAGCGACAGCGCGCCGAAGGCCGCGGCGGTGGCGAAGAAGGTCTGCGAGATGCTGGCGGTGGTGTAGACCAGGAAGATCGACGACAGCGACAGGCCGACCAGGCCCGCATAGACCCAGAACGTCGTCTGCGCCGCCGACACGCTCATCGACTGGACGCGGAACGACAGGAACAGAACGGCGGCCAGCGGGGCCAGCATCACCAGCCAGCGCAGCGGCGAGCCGAAGATCGCGTAGCCGAACGAGGTCAGCATCTCGCCGCTCGGCAGCGTCGCGACAGCCGAGGCCGGATCGGTGGTTGTGGCCAGCATGATCGTGCCGACGGCGGCAAGACCAGTGATGAGGAGACCAAGCCCCATCAAATTGTAGACCTTGATCATATAGGCGCGCAGGCCCTGATCGATGTCGACGGCGGCGCCGGGCACGGCGCGCGTCTGATAGTTGCGAATGGGTTCAGCCATTGTGGTCCTCTATTGCTTCTGCCCCGTCCGGTGTCGGGTCCACCCGGACCCAGGCGCCGCTGGCGGGACTCCAGCATGCCTGCGGCGAAATATGATGGTTATTCGCGTCAAGAACAAGACCGTAACCGGGTGTAATGCTTCGTGAGGCACGCATGGCGCGGTTTTCCAGCCCTTTGGCCGCGAAACATTACGTCGATTTAACCAAATGCCGGCCGTCGGCGGGGTGGAAGCGATGCGGACTCAGAGGTTTCGCAGCACGGGCGCTGCCTTGTGGCCGAGCACCCGCCAGGTGCCGGCGAGACCGATGCCGACGGTGATGACCAGCGCAAAGAGAATGGTCGCCACCGCCACTTCCGGCATGAAATGCGACGGCAATGTCATGATGCGGGCGACGACGAACCATGCGGCGGCACTGCCGGCGGCGAGCGCGAAGACCGCCGTGGCGAGGCCGATCAGCATGTATTCGAGCGAGAAGGCCGATATCAGCGTCAGCCGCGTCGCACCGAGCGTCTTCAGCACCACCGCGTCATGGATGCGCGCCCGGTTGCCGGCGGCGAGCGCGCCGGCCAGCACCAGCACCGACGCGATCAGTGCCACGCCGGCCGCCGCCCTGATCGCCGCGCCGAGCTGTCCGACCAAACGGTTGACGATGTCGAGCGCGTCCTTGACGCGGACCGTAGTGACTGCCGGGAAGGCGCGGGTGACGGCATTGAGGATGCGGGCGTCATCAGCCACGGTGGCGCTCTTTTCGGTCAGCGTCGCCACCCAGCCATGCGGCGCGCCGGCAAATGTGTTGGGCGAGAACACCATGACGAAGTTGATGCCCATCGTCTCCCATTCGACCTGGCGGAAATTGGCAATCCTGGCCGTGACATTGCGGCCGAGCACGTTGACGGTGACGGTATCGCCGAGCTTCAGCCCGATTTCCTTGCCTTCCTTGTCGGAAAACGAGACGAGCGGCTCGCCGGTATAATCGGCCGGCCACCAGTTCCCCTCGGTCAGCGTCGCGTTGTCCGGCTGCTTGGCCTCATAAGTCAGGCCGCGGTCGCCGCGCAGCACCCAGGCGCCCTCCGCCGGCACCTTGACCTTGTCGACGGCGACGCCGTTGAGCGCCATCACCCGGCCGCGCAGCATCGGCACCTTGGCCAGCGTCCCCTGCGGGGCCTCCTTGCTGATCAGACTGGAGAAGCCGTCGACATCGCTGCTCTGGATATCGACGAAGAAGAAGTTCGGCGCCCGCTCAGGCAGGCTGCCGGAGATCTGCCGCCGCAGATTGCCGTCGATCAGCGCCAGCGTCACCAGCAGCGTCAGGCCAAGCCCCAGCGACAGCACCACCGACGGCGTCAGCGCGCCTGGCCGATGGATGTTGCCGACGGCGAGCCTGAGCGCCACGAAGCGCACGCGCGGGCTCTTCCTTGCCGCCCATTGCACCAGCGCACCGACCAGGCGCAGCACCAGGAAGGCGAAGATGGTGGCCCCGACGAAGATCGAAGCGATGCGCTGGTCGCCCGAAAACAGGATGGCGAGCGCTGCAAGAAGCACTGCGATGCCGAGCGCCGAAACGACATAGATAGCGCGTGGAAAACCGCGGCCTTCCAGTCCCATCTCGCGGAACAGCGCGGTCGCCGGCACATCGCGGGCGCGACCGAGCGGCAGCAGCGCGAAGGCCAGCGTCACCAGCAATCCGAACAGCGCCGCCATGCCGAGCGCGCCGGGATAAAAGCCGCCTTGCGCCGGCACCGGAATGACCGACTGAAGCGCGGCGCTCGCGGCGAAGGGCATCAGCGCACCGAGCACCAGACCGGCGGCGATGCCGAGGGCCGCGATCATCAGGATCTGCACGAGGTAAACGGCAAAGACGAAGCCGCCCGATGCGCCCAGGCTCTTGAAGGTGGCGATGACGCCGCGCTTGCCGTCGAGATAGGCGCGCACCGCGTTGGCGACGCCGACGCCGCCGACCACCAGCGCCGTCAGCCCGACCAAAGTCAGGAATTGCGAAAAGCGTTCGATGTTGGAAGAGAGCGCCGGGGCCGCATTGCTGCGCGTGCGGATCGACCAGCCGGACTCCGGGAAATCCTTGGCAGCCTTGTCCTGGATGGCCTTGAGCCGCGCCTCGTCGGCGTCGGGGGCCAGCCGGATCTTGTAGGAATTCTCGACGAGGCTGCCCGGCTGAACCAGCCCTGTCGCGACCAGGCCCTCGGTCGAGATCATCAGGCGCGGCGCGAAACCGAAACCTTCGGACACGGCATCGGGCTCGGTGACCAGCCTGGCGCGCAGTTCGAAGGTGGCGGTTCCGAGCTTCAGCCGATCGCCGAGCTTCACATGCAGCCGCTCAAACAGCAAGTCGGGCGCGGCCGCGCCGAAAACACCGAACTGCTCGCCGAACAGTTCCTGCTTCGTCAGCGCCGGCTCGGTTTCCAGCGCACCGTAAAGCGGATAGGCCTCGTCGACGGCCTTGGCCTCGACCAGCGCCTGATCGGAGCCGTCGGCAAGCCGCGCCATCGAGCGCATGCTGGCGGTTCTCGACACCGTGCCCAGCCCATCGAGGAAGCCGCGTTCGGCTTCGCTTGCGTCGCGCTGGTTAAGCTGGAAGCGCAGATCGCCGCCAAGCAGCGTCTGGCCCTGGTTGGCAACGCCGCCACTGATCGAGCGGGCCACGGAATTCACGCCGCCGATCGCCGCGACGCCGAGCGCGATGCAGGCAAGAAAAATCAGAAAACCGGACAGGCCGCCGCGCATCTCGCGCAAGGAGAAGCGGACGGCGAGCTTCAACGTCCGCGCCGGTGACATCAGGCGATGGCCTTGGTCGGCGCCGGTGCCTCGATCCTGCCGGAGCGCATGGAGACCTGGCGCGAACAGCGCGCCGCGAGCGCCTGATCATGCGTGACCAGCACCAGCGTCATGCCGCGCTCGGCCGCCTTGGCGAACAAAAGGTCGGCGACCTGCTTGCCGGTCGCCTGGTCGAGATTGCCGGTCGGCTCGTCGGCGATGAGGATGCGCGGCGACGGCGCCAGCGCCCGGGCCATCGCGACGCGCTGCTGCTCGCCGCCCGAAAGTTCGCCGGGATAGTGCGTGACGCGGTCGCTCAAACCCACGGCCGCCAGCTCGCGTTCCGCCACCGAGAACGGATCGGCATGGCCGGCCAGCTCCAGCGGCACGGCGACATTTTCGAGCGCCGTCATATTGGGGATGAGATGGAAGGACTGGAACACGATGCCGATGTTTCGCCCCCGAAACGATGCGATCTGATCCTCGCTCTTGCCGTTGAGCAGCTCGCCGGCGATTCGTACCGTGCCCGAATCGACCCTTTCCAGACCGGCGAGAACCATGAGCAGCGTCGACTTGCCCGACCCCGACGGCCCGACGATGCCGGTCGCCTCGCCGCGCGCCACATCGAGGCTGACGCCCTTCAGCACATGGACGGACGAGGCGCCTTCGCCCAATGTCAGCGATACGTCTTTCAGCTCGATGACGGCTTCTGTCAAAATGAAAGCGTCCTATATGGAGATGAGGGCTTCGCCTGCCGGGCCGTCGCCGGAAGAATTCTCTGTCATATGGGACCTGCCGCATGTCTTTCCAACGCAGAATTGCCGCAGGCCTGATCGTTTTCCTCGCCATTTGCGGCGCCATTTCGTCGGCACGCGCCGAGCCTTTCAAGATCGTCGGTTTCGGCGACAGCCTGATGGCCGGCTTCGGCCTCGGACCCGACGAAGGTTTTACCGACAGGCTGCAGGCGGCGCTGCGCGCCAGGGGCAGGGATGTGACCGTCGCCAATGCCGGCGTTTCCGGCGACACCTCCAGCGGCGGGCTGGCGCGGCTCGACTGGTCGGTGCCGGACGGCACACAGCTTGTCATCCTCGAACTCGGCGCCAACGACATGCTGCGCGGCGTTTCCCCCGACATCACCCGCAAGAACCTGGATACGATGCTGGCCAAGCTGAAACAGCGCAAGATCGCCGTTCTGCTGGCCGGCATGCGCGCAGCGCCCAATCTCGGCGCCGATTATCAGAACGCCTTCGACGCCATCTTTCCGGAACTGGCCGCAAAATACGGCGTTACCTTGTACCCGTTCTTTCTCGACGGCGTAGCCGGCCGGTCCGCCCTGCAGCTTGAGGATGGCTTGCATCCGAACGCCAAGGGGGTCGCCCAGATGGTCGAGCGCATCCTGCCTGCGGTCGAGAAGGCCATCGCGGCGGTGCCGGGAGGATCGTGAGACGGGATAGGCCCTTTCCGTTGGGGAAATCTTTTTGACGAGACCTGTGACCAACAAACCTCTTGCCCCGTTTGATTATCGATGATTCGCTGGGGGCACAGTTCGATTCGAGGAAGGGAGGCTCTTCATGCCGCGTCTTTTCACCGCCCTCGAAATTCCGCGTGACGCCGCCCTTTCGCTGTCCCTGCTCAGGGGCGGCCTGCCCGGGGCCCGCTGGATCGACGTCGAGAACTATCATCTGACGCTGCGCTTCATCGGCGATGTCGAAGGCCATGTCGCCGACGAGATCGCCAACGCGCTCGACCGCGTCCACCGCCCCTCCTTCCCGCTGACGCTGTCGGGCGTCGGCGCTTTCGGCCAGAAGAAACCGCATGCCGTATGGGCCGGGGTCTCTGCCTCGCCGGATCTCTCGGCGCTTCAGGCTGAAATCGAGCGCATCTGCCAGCGGCTCGGCATTCCGGCCGATCCGCGCAAGTTCATGCCGCATGTCACACTGGCCCGCCTGCGCAATTCGAGCCCGCTGGACGTCGCCCAATATCTTTCGGCGCGCGGCAATTTTTCGACATTGCCGTTCCGCATCAGCCGGTTCGTCTTGATGTCGTCGCGCGATTCGGTCGGCGGCGGCCCCTACATCGTCGAGGAAGCCTGGCCGCTGTCGGGCGCCGATACGCGCGCGGCAAGCCGCGTCGCCAGCGCCTCCGACGCTTCGCGGATCATGCGGTAGACCTCGGCGAAGGCTTCCTCGCCGTCGTGATAGGGATCCGGCACGTCTCGCGCCTTTCCCTGCGCAAATTCCAGGAACAGGTGGATGCGGTCGCGCACGCCGGCGGGCGCCAGCGTCTTCAGGTCGGCGACGTTCGACCTGTCCATGCCGAAGATCAGGTCGAAACGCGAGAAATCCTCGGGCGCGATCTTGCGTGCCCGCAGTTCCGATATGTCGATGCCGTGGCGCGACGCGATGGCGATCGAACGCCGATCGGGGGCGGAGCCCGCCTCCCAGTCGCTGGTTGCGGCTGAATCGAGCACTATGTCGCGGCCCAGTCCACGTTCCGTCAGCACGGAACGAAGCACGCCTTCCGCCAGCGGCGAACGGCAGATGTTGCCCAGGCAGACGAACAGAATGGATTTTATGGGCTTCGTGCTCATCGATCCGGCGCTATGGTGAAAGTCATCTTCGAAATAGCACAGGAACCGGACATGACGAGAGAGAAACTTGGCAAGGAAGCCATCGTCGCGGCGCTGACAGACCTCGAAGGCTGGTCGCTGGCTGCGGATGGCGCTTCCATCAAACGGACGTTCACCTTCAGGAATTTCTCCGAAGCCTTCGCCTTCATGACCCGCGTCGCGCTTGCGGCCGAGAAGATGGACCATCATCCCGACTGGTCGAATGTCTACAAAACCGTCGACGTGACGCTGAACACGCACGATGCCGGCGGAGTCACGGCGCTTGACATCGAGTTGGCGAAAAAAATGAACCGCTTTGTTGGCTAGGATGGTTGGAGGAGGCGGCGCAACATCCCTCAACTGTAGCTCGACGCGGTAAAAACTGATTCCGATTTTCAGGCCAGCGATCTCCCAAGCTCTTGCAGCAAGCGTCGGGTTTCACCACATTTTGCCCCGCGGCCATGCGCAGGCAAGCGCATGAGCCCGCAAGGAGAAATTGATGGCGCAAAAATTCGGTTTTGATTTCTTCGGCTTTGGCGACAGGCTGGGCGGTGAGGGCGAGGTGCGCGAGAAATTCTGGCGCACGGCCAAGAAGGCCGCGCGGCAGATCCCGTTCATGGAAGATGTCGTCGCGGCCTATTACTGCGCCTTGGACAAGAACACGCCGCTGCGCGCAAAAGGCATCCTGGTGGCGGCACTCGGTTATTTCGTCCTGCCGGTGGATATGGTCCCCGACTTCATCCTCGGCCTCGGCTTCACCGACGATATCGCCGTGCTCACCGCCGCGATCACCGCCGTCAGCGCCCATATCACGCCGGCGCACCGGCAGGCCGCCAAGGACGCCATATCGGACAAGGGCTGAGCCCTGGAACCGGCCTTCGCGCGCGCTGGACACCAGCGTTCAGAGGGCTTGTGGAAAAGTCAAACTCTTGCCGCTTTCATGCCCTCCAAGTCGCCGAAGGGACATCGCGCCAGCCGCTTGAAAGGCGGCGGCGCGAAGACGGCGGCGGTTTCCTGGGGTGAGCGTCCTTTTCTCAGAGGTAATTCACCGTTTGGTAACCCAGATTAAATCAAAATGAAGCGACGGCAGGACGCCACGCGGCCCGCCTCCGCACCATTTGGAATACGGGAAAAACGATGCGCGGATTGATTGCTACAGTTTCGAGCCTGGTCCTGGTGGCCTTCGCAGCGCCGGCGATGGCGCAGCAGGCGACCAAGATCGGCCAGCACAATGCCTGGGGCACCTACAGCTACCAGGCATCGGGCGGCAAGGTCTGCTATGTCCTCACCGTGCCGACCGACAAGCAGCCGCCGACGCTCGACCATGGCGACATGTTCTTCTTCGTCAGCCAGCGGCCCGGCCAGCAGGTATCCTACGAGCCGCAATTCATCGCCGGCTACACTTTCCAGGAAAACTCCAAGGCCACCGTCACAATCGACAAGAAGACGTTTTCGATGTTCACGCGCGGCAAGTCGGCCTGGGTCGAGAACGCCGCCGAGGAGCCGGTGCTGATCGCCGCCATGAAATCCGGCACCGACATGAAGGTGCAGGCCAAGTCCGGCCGCGGCAACACCACCTCCTACGTCTTCTCGCTGAAAGGCATCTCGGCGGCGCTGTCGTCGATCGCCAACTGCAAATAGTCGAAATTTCGCTTTGAACAGAGAGGCCGGACCGCTGGGTCCGGCCTTTGTTTTTCACGCCGGACCTGGTTCCGGCGCCGCCTCCGCCCTGCGCCGGCGGATCGCTTCCGCGATGAAGACGCGCGACAGCGCATGATAGAGCGGCTCGCGCGAGATCATGCGCGCCGTGCCGTAGCCCAGCATCGAGGCCAGCATCAGCGCGATGACATTGTCGTGATTGCCGGTCATCTCCAGGATGATGACGAAGGCCGTCATCGGCGCCTGCACGACGCCGGCGAAATAACCGGCCATGCCGAGCAACGCGGCCGCACCCGTGCTGGCGCCGAAGACGAGGCCGAGCGAGCTGCCGATGCCGGCGCCGACCGAAAGCGAAGGCGCAAAGATGCCGCCCGGAATGCCCGAGACCATCGACAGCAGCCCGGCAAGGAACTTCTCGGCGAAGAAGAACCAGGGCAGCGGCGTGCCTTCAACGGCGCCGCGCGCCTGCGCGTAGCCGGTGCCGAAGGTCAGGCCGCCCGAGGCGATGCCGATCGCCGCGACGCCGAGCCCACAGATGGCGGCGACCAGCAGGACGCGCCGCAAGGGCTGCCCCGTGTTCCAGCGCCGGATCCGGCGCGTCGCCTTCAGCGCCAGGAGCGAGAACAGCGCGCCGAGGCCGCCGCCGATGACGCCGCAGGCAATCACAAGCGGCCACTCGGCGGCAAACGAGATCGTCTCCTTCGAGACACCGAAATAGGTGTAGTTGCCAAGCAGGCCGAGCGAGGCGATGCCGGCCAGGATCACCGCCGTCAGCACCAGCCCGTTGGTCCGCGCTTCGTAGGTGCGGCCCATTTCCTCGATGGCGAAGACGATGCCGGCCAGCGGCGTGTTGAAGGCGGCCGCGATGCCGGCGGCCGAGCCGGCCAGGATCAGGCCGCGCGCCTGCGCCATGCCGCCCCAGCGTGCCGCCTGCAGCATCAACGACGCGCCGACCTGCACGGTCGGTCCCTCACGGCCGATCGAAGCGCCGCAGAACAGGCCGACCAGGGTGAGCGCGATCTTGCCCGCGACCAGCTTCAGCGACAGGATATGGCCGCGGTCGTCATCGTCGCGCAGATGCCGCGCGGCGATCGCCTGCGGAATGCCGCTGCCTTGCGAGCCCGGAAAGAAGGCTTGCGCCAGCCAGGCGCACAGCACGAAGCCGAGCGGCGTGATCGCCAAAGGTAGGTAGAAGCGCCAGCCGCCGTCATCGCCGGTCATGGCATGGAACAGCGCCTGCGCCTTGTCGGCGAGCACCGCGAACAGCACGCTGATCACGCCGATGCAGATCGCGCCGGCCCAGAACACCAGCCGCGGCTGCCACACCCGGCGAGAGCCCCACATCGCGCGCGAACGCCGCAGCAAGGGGTATTTTCGCACTGTACCGGCCATGTCTGTCCTCTCGACGGAACCCCAGCCCTAACACAGGCATGGCCTCGATCAAGATAAGTCGGGACAGCTTTATCGCCGCATTCTTCATGATGTGCATGGATGGGTCGGCGCCAGGCAAACCAGTTTGCAAATTTGACGCTAATGCGACGAAACTTGCGTGAGCCTGTCGTTTATCGTTTGCTTTTGCGTTGTAATCATAGTTGTGATTTGACGGTCCGCGCAAATCAGCCTATTTGCTCAAGAAGGAACAAGCCGTGAACAACCCGTTGGAACTGTTCCTTAATCACAATCGTTGATCGTTCCCGCTGCACCGACAGCAGCAAAAACGAATCGACAGAGTCATTTTGGGAGATTGATCGATGGCAAACCGCAAGCAGTTTCTGAGCGATACCGCCGTTGACCCAGAGCTGGCCACTCTGCTGGAGAAGGCCCGGAAAACTCCTGTCACCGAGGCCCAGCTTTCGGAGCAGAGAATTAGCTTTGCGTTCGGTAATTCGCCGGACTCCGAATTCATCACGAAAGAATCGGTCCGTAAGGCTTCTCATTCGATCCTACTGGCGTCGTAAGAGCCTCGATTGTCCGTCCGCGAAAAGGACGACCCGGAGTTTTTTGCTCGTATCCAAGAGCAGAATTTGCTTCGTCAGTATGACCTACTGACGAACTGCATCGAAATCGGCTTGCGAAAAGGGATCGAAGCGTTCGACAAATATACGCTTTGGTCCCTCAACCATGCCGCCGTCACGAACATCGCACAGTTCGGTGGAAGATACCGGGAACAGCCCATTTATGTAGGCAAGCATCTACCGCCGCATTTCGATAAAGTCGCGAATTTGATGGACCAGTTCTTGTCAGTCGTCCATGAAAACTGGACGATCAACGAGCATCCGACGACCCTAGCGGCCTATGCACTATGGCGCATGAACTGGATCCACCCGTTCGTCGAAGGGAATGGCCGCACTGCGCGCGCCGCTTGCTACTATCTCATCTGTATGCGCTATGGCGCGCTCTTACCTGGCACCAAGATTGTCCCGGAGCGCATACGCGAGAATCGTCAGCCTTACTATGAGGCCCTGAAGGAAGCTGATAAGCATTGGGCAAATGGACACTTTGATGTGTCTGTGCTTGCTGACTACCTGCAACAGCTTCTCAAGGCCCAGCTGGCCGAAGCGTAATAATCGATTATAAACACCTGTTATGGGGCGGCAGACATAATCGTCGTTTTCGCATTGATTATGTGATCGGCTTCATGCACGGCTCCCGCCGACCTTCGAGCCGGCGGGAATATCGATCGACGGCAGGCCTCACATGGCCATTTTTTCGCATTCCGCCTGAGCCTTCTTGGTCGACGTGTCGATCATGAAGGCTTTGCCCTTGGCGTCGGTCATCATCATCATGCAGTGCTTGATCGGCTTTGCCATCTTCATCATCTCGGCACTCATTTTCGCGTCCGGCGTCATGGTGCCCATATGCCCGTCCGGCATGATTGCCGTGACTTGCCCTGCCTTCATCATTGTCATTGTGCCCATCGCGTCTTCGGCAAATGCCTGCGAGGCGGAAAGGCCGACGAAACTGGCAATGACGGCGAGCTTGATAGAGTTCATCGTGCATACTCCCATTTGTCGGGGCATGGTTGCCCCATTCAGGGTTCGAACGCGCGGTGAGAACCGTTACTTCAACACGATCAAGTGATCCGTTTTCGGGCGAAAAGCAGGGACCGCAGGTCTGACCGGCCGGCGCATCTGTCAATCGGTCGGCGCACGGATCGCCTCGCCATCGCATGACTCCGCCGCCAAGCTGTGCTATGGGCCGCGCTTCATATCGGGCCGATGGATGAAATCGGCCGCAAACCGCTTATATCAGTGCAACCATGACCCTTTCATTCGACCTCACCGCCGAAGGCGCCCGCGACGCGTTGCGCGCCCGCGCGATACAGCCGGAAAAGCCGTCGCTGATCGGCCTGACGCGCGCCGAACTGGGCGAGGCGCTCGTCGCGTCCGGCATCGTGCCGGAGCGCCAGGCAAAAATGCGTGCACAGCAGCTCTGGCACTGGATGTATGTGCGCGGCGTCTCCGATTTCGCCGGCATGTTCAACATTTCCAAGGATCTGCGCGCCGAACTCGACAGGCATTTCACCGTGGCGCGGCCCGAGATCGTCGAGGAGCAGGTCTCCGCCGACGGCACGCGCAAATGGCTGTTCCGCTTCCCGCCGCGCGGCGCCGGTCGCCCGGTCGAGATCGAGACTGTCTACATCCCCGAGGAAGGCCGCGGCACGCTCTGCATCTCCTCGCAGGTCGGCTGCACGCTGACCTGCTCCTTCTGCCACACGGGCACGCAGAAGCTGGTGCGCAACTTGACTGCCGAGGAAATCCTCGCCCAGTTGCTCACCGCGCGCGACCGGCTCGGCGATTTCCCCGACCGCGACACGCCCGACGGCGCCATCGTGCCGGCCGAGGGCCGCAAAGTGTCCAACATCGTCATGATGGGTATGGGCGAGCCGCTCTACAATTTCGAGGCGGTCAAGAAGGCGCTGCTGATTGCTTCCGACGGCGACGGCCTTTCGCTGTCGAAGCGCCGCATCACGCTGTCGACCTCAGGCGTGGTGCCGGAGATTTTCCGCACCGGCGAGGAGATCGGCGTCATGCTCGCCATCTCGCTGCACGCCACCAATGACGATCTGCGCGACCTTCTGGTGCCGATCAACAAGAAATATCCGCTCAAGGAGCTGATCGCCGCCTGCCGCGCCTATCCCGGCCTGTCGAACGCCAGGCGCATCACCTTCGAATATGTGATGCTGAAGGACGTCAACGATTCCCTCGACGACGCCAAGGCGCTGGTCAAGCTGCTCAGGGGCATTCCGGCCAAGATCAACCTGATCCCGTTCAACCCCTGGCCCGGCACCAACTACCAGTGCTCGGACTGGGAGACGATCGAGAAATTCGCCGACTACATAAATAACGCCGGCTATGCCTCGCCGATCCGCACGCCGCGCGGCCGCGACATCCTCGCCGCCTGCGGCCAGCTCAAATCGGAATCGGAGCGCATGCGCAAAGTCGACCGGCTGGCGCTGGAAGCCATGATGATCGCGGGGCACGGCGAGGCGTGAGGCGTCTCGTCGCCGGGCTCAAGCGCTTCGTCTTCATAGCAGTCGGCTATATCGCCGCCGTGCTGACCTCGATCCTGGTGCCTGTGCTGCTGATCGCTCTTCTGGAAGGGCTCGAATATGGCAACTGGTCCATCGTTTTCGCATTCGACTGGCTGGTTTCCTTCCCGCTCGCGGTAGCGACGGTGGCGGTCTGCGCGCTGTTGATCGTCGGCCCCGCGATCTTCATGGCCGAACGCTTGTCGCTTCGGGGCTGGTTCTACTTCGCGGCCACGGGCGCGATCACGTCCATCGCATTCGGGGTTCTTGTCCCGGGCTCGGCCGGAGGGTTTGTTTTCAACCCGGGCTTTCTCGGGTTCCTGGCCACCGCCGGCATTGCCGCCGGTTCGGTCTACTGGTTTCTGGCCGGGCGCAAGTCCGGCCATCCCTTACGCCGGGATTCGCAATGACCCGTCTCGTCGCCTATATCGTGCGCCTTGCCGTCATCCTGTTCGGCTATGCCGTCGCCGCGCTGGCGGCCAGCGCGTTCCTCAATGTCCTGTTCCTGGCCTCCCTCGGCTACACGCCGGCGCATGCGGAGCCGGCGGCGACCGCCTCGCTCTATTTCTCGATCCCCTTCGTCGCGCTGTTTGCCGCCTATTTCGCCTTCATGCCGGCGGCCCTCGTGATTCTGATCGCCGAGATTCTCGGCCGGCGCGATTGGCTGTTCTATGCGCTGGCCGGTGCGATCGTCGCCGCCGTCTTCGTCGGCTTCGCCGACCAGATGGGCGACACGCCATTCGCCGTCACCGAGCCGCGCGCCATGGCCGCCGTCATCGGCGGCGGCATGGTCGGGGGCATCTTCTATTGGCTCAGCGCCGGGCGCTGGGCCGGAACCTGGTGGAAAGCCGAACCCTGACCTCGAACCGAGCGCCCACGTAAGCAGGGAGCTTTGCTGACCTCCGGTTCGGAAGAGATCAGCAGCGAACAGCAAAATCCTACTTCGCCTGGGCAGTCAGGATTTTGAGCGCGAACGCGGAAAACACGCCGGCGAAGAGATAGTCGACCACCCGCGTCACGCGCGGGCTGGCCTTCATCGCCGCCGAGAATTTCTCCGCCGCCAGCACCATCGGGGTCGTCACCGGGGTCGAGAGCACGACGAACATGGCGCCGAGGAAGAACAGCTTTCCCGGCGCGTGCGGATCATGCGCGGAGACGAATTGCGGCAGGAAGGTCATGAAGAACAGGATGATCTTCGGGTTGAGCAGGTTGACGCCCAGCCCCACCATCCAGCTCCGGAACAGCGAGATTTGCGGGCCCGTCTTCTTCTCCGGCGAGAAGGCCGAACCCTTGGTGATCGCCTGCCAGGCCAGGAAGACGAGATAGCCGGCGCCGAAGATCTTCAGCACGAAGAAGGCCATCGGCGAGGCGACGATCAGCGCCGAGACACCGACCACCACCAAGGTGGTGTGGATCAGCGTGCCGCACAGCGCCCCCGCCATCGAGGCGAAGCCGGCGGCGCGGCCCTGGCTCAGTGTGCGCGAGACGAACAGCGTCATGTCCGGTCCGGGCGTGATCGCCAGGATGAACGTGGCGATGGCGAACTGGATCAGCGTTGCGGTGTCGGGAATGAAGGACATGGTAGGCCCGTTGACTTTCGATACGCAGCTATAATGAACGGGGCCTGCCGTTGCCAGCGGCTGTGCGACGGAAAGGATGATCCAGCTGTCCCGTATGCCTGTTTCTCCGCGCCTTGCCCCGTTCATCCCTTGCGGTGACCGGAAACGGCGTGATACCTCGCCGGCCGAGAACTCTTGTCGCGGAAACAGCAAATGTCGAAAACAAAAGACGTCAAGAAGGTCGTGCTCGCCTATTCCGGCGGCCTCGACACATCAATCATCCTGAAATGGCTGCAGACCGAGCTCGGCGCCGAGGTCGTCACCTTCACCGCCGACCTCGGCCAAGGCGGCGAATTGGAGCCGGCGCGCCGCAAGGCCGAGATGATGGGCATCAAGGACATCCGCATCGTCGACGTGCGCGAGGAATTCGTTGCCGACTTCGTCTTCCCGATGTTCCGCGCCAACGCCGTCTACGAAGGGACCTATCTGCTCGGCACCTCGATCGCCCGGCCGCTGATCTCGAAACACCTCGTCGAGATCGCAAAGGAGACCGGCGCCGACGCGATCGCCCACGGCGCCACCGGCAAGGGCAATGACCAGGTGCGCTTCGAGCTTTCGGCCTATGCGCTCAATCCCGATATCAAGGTCATCGCGCCCTGGCGCGACTGGTCGTTCAAGTCGCGCACCGACCTCATCAACTTCGCCGAGCAGCACCAGATTCCGGTGCCGAAGGACAAGAAGGGTGACGCGCCGTTCTCGGTCGACGCCAATCTCCTGCATTCCTCTTCCGAGGGCAAGGTGCTTGAGGACCCGTGGAGCGAGCCGCCGGAATTCGTCCATCAGCGCACCGTCTCGCCCATGGACGCGCCGGACAAGGTCACCGAGATCGAGATCGAGTTCCTGAAGGGCGATCCGGTCGCGCTCGACGGCAAGAAGCTGTCGCCGGCAACCATGCTCGCCGCCCTCAACGATCTCGGCCGCGACAACGGCATCGGCCGGCTCGACCTCGTCGAGAACCGCTTCGTCGGCATGAAGTCGCGCGGCGTCTACGAGACCCCCGGCGGCACCATCCTTATCGCTGCCCACCGAGCCATCGAATCGATCACGCTCGACAGGGGAGCTGCCCACCTCAAGGACGAGTTCATGCCGCGCTACGCCGAACTCATCTACAACGGCTTCTGGTTCGCGCCCGAGCGGCTGATGCTGCAGACGATGATCGACAAGAGCCAGGAGGATGTCGAAGGTACGGTGCGTCTGAAGCTCTACAAGGGCAATGTCATCGTTACCGGCCGCAAGTCGAAGAAGACGCTCTATTCCGACGCGCTGGTGACCTTCGAGGACGACCGCGGCGCCTATGACCAGAAGGACGCCGCCGGCTTCATCCGCCTCAATGCGCTGAGGCTGCGGACCTTGGCGGCGCGCAACCGCCGGGACTGACCGCTTTACCGGTCAGCGAACAGGAAACCCGGCAACGCGGCCGGGCTTTCTGCTGAAAAGCAATTCCAGGAAAAGTGTGTCCGTTTTCCCGGGAAAAGCGCGTAGCGCTTTCCCTTGGGAATTGCGCAAAAACAAAGACATAGAGCGGTTCGCCGTCTCAGTGAAACGGTGAACTGCCCTAACGATTACTCGCCATCGATCGCCGTGGCGATACGGGCGATGGCCTGTTGATAGACACTCGCGGAGTTCCAGCCGGCAATTGCACCCATATTCGACTGAGCGCTCGCGCCGGCCTGCCAACCATGCGCCTTGAGGAAGTTGGCCGTGGAAGCCAGCGCGGTGCTCTTGTCGCGCAGGTTTCCGCTGCCCACTCCATATTTCAGGACATTTCCGGGCAGGAACTGCGTGTGGCCGATCTCGCCATGCATGGCCCCGACCGACGAGGCGGTCAACGTTCCGCGATCGACCAGCTTCAGCGCCGCAATGGCATGCGGCTGAAAGTAATCCGGACGGCGGCAGTCATAGGCAAGCGTCAAAATGGCGGACACCGTGTTCTGGTTGCCCATAGAGGCGCCGAAGCCCGTCTCCATGCCCCAGATGGCAAGCAGCACGCCCGGCGAGACGCCGTAGGTCCGTTCGATCTTGTCGAACAGCGCCGCATTCGATTTCTTCAGCGCCCGGCCCTTGGAAATGATCGCCGCCCCGCCGCGGCGCTTCATGAAGGCTTCCACCGAGCCGCTGAAAGCCTTGTGGATGGCGCGGTCCGCGGAAATGGTCCTGGTCGCGTAGGTCGCGCCCGCCAGGGCCGCCAGTCCTCTCGAACCCACGCCCTCGGCCCTGGCCTCCGCTGCGAAGTCCTGCTTCCAGGCATCGAAGCCGGCTCCGGTCTTGCCACAGCTGGCCGCCGCCTGTGCGCCCGTCGCCAGCGCAAGCATCGCCACCACAGTGGCCGCTGCAAACATCTTACCTTTGGCAAGAAATGCCATGTTGTTCTCTCCTGGTTGCCTGAATCACGTCCCGGCCGGAATTTGCCAGTGAAACGCGCACTTGTCACTGTCGCGCGCGCAAGCTGGCCAATGGAAGGGAATTTGCCTACGATCAAGCAAATATTGTGGCAAGAACCACCCATGGCCTGACGATCCTTGCGCCATGTTGCTCAATGACGTCACAGTCGGGAACGACGTCTGTCGGCCGGCGTTTTGCACGACGCGCCTTCCCCTGTTCCCTGGTCCGAGACCGAGATGAAACTCTTCGACTGTCCTCATTGCGGCCATCGTCTCTATTTCGAGAACGCCCGGTGCCTGAACTGCTCCAGTGCCGTGCTCTATGATCCGCAGCGCGCCTGCTTTGCCCTGTCCGGTGCCGACGGCGGCTCCCCATGCGCCAACGCCGACGAATGCGCCTGCAACTGGATGGCCGAGCCGGGACAGCCCTTCTGCCGCGCCTGCGCGCTCAACCAGCTGATCCCGGACCTCTCCGTCGACGGCAACCGCCGCCGCTGGATACGGGTCGAGGCCGCGAAGAAGCGCGCGGTCTATTCGCTGCTGGCTTTCGGACTGCCGGTGACGCCCAAGCAGAACCCCGCCGACGAGGCCGGCCTTGCCTTCGACTTCCTTGCCGATCCGATCGGCGGCGGCCCGGGCGGCGAGCGCATCCTGACCGGCCACGACAATGGCCTGATCACCCTCAACGTCGCCGAAGCCGACTCCGCCGAGCGCGAAAGGCGGCGCGTTGAGATGGGCGAGAACTATCGCACCTTGCTCGGCCATTTCCGCCACGAGCTCGGCCACTACTACTGGGACCGGCTGATCCGCGACGATCCGCAAAGGCTTGACGCCTTCCGCGCGCTGTTCGGCGACGAGCGCACCGGTTACGAGCAGGCATTGAAGAACCACTATGCCAATGGTGCACCACCCGACTGGCAGCAACGCCACATCTCGTCCTATGCCACCTCCCATCCCTGGGAGGATTGGGCCGAAAGCTGGGCCCACCACCTGCACATCACCGACACGCTGGAAATGGTCCATGCGCTGAACTTCCCGCTCGGCCGGCTGGAGACGGTGGAAGCCAACGAATTGCCCCAGGGCGACACCGGGGGCATGCTGCAACCAGCGCCGTCCGAACCGACACCCGCTCCCGAACCGTTCGAAAAGATCCTGTCGCGCTGGCTGGTGCTGTCGGAAGCCTCCAATTCCATCAATCGCTGCATGGGTCTGCCCGACCTTTACCCCTTCGTCATCTCGGATGTCGCGGCGCGCAAACTGGCCTTCGTTCACGACCTTCTGACCGGCCTGCCGCAAGAAACGGGAACAAATCGTGAGTTGGCTTCAACATTTTAGCTGGAACGCATGCGCCGCTCTCCCGTTTTCGCTGCCGAGGGACCATGAAACGGAGAGAAACCATGAAATCCGTATTGTTTCCCGCGGTCGCCGGAATGCTCGCGCTCTTCTCGGGCGCCGCCATGGCCGACACCCCCGTCTCCGCGATCACCGATCTCAACGTCCGCGCTGGCCCAGGCCCGCAATATCCTGTCATCGGCGTGCTCGCCGCCGGCCAGTCGGCGACGCTCAATGGCTGTATCGAAAACAGCAAATGGTGCACCATCGCCGAAGCCGGTGGCCAGGGCTGGGTCTATTCGGACTATGTGACGGCTGATTTCGGCGGCAACCGGGTCGTGTTGACGCGACGTCCGCTCGGCTCCAGCGTCGCCGTCGTGTCGCCGCCCGAGGGCTATTCCACCGACTACACCGGCTCGATCATCGCCGGCGAACCGGTCGAGGACGCCATCCCGCAGCCTCCCGCCGAAGTCAGGACCTATGTCGACACGCATCGCGTCGACCCTGTCTATCTTGAGGGCGAGGTGGTCACCGGGGCCGTTTTGCCCGAGAGTGTCGAACTGCGCGAGATCCCCGATTACGATTACCGCTACGTCTATGTGAACGGCCAGCCGGCGCTGATCGACCCGCAGACGCGGCGCATCGTGTATGTGGTGCGTTGAGGCGGATAGGACACGGGGTTAATCATCGGAGCATGCCTTTCGCCTGCCGGCAGGCAGGCGAGGGCGGCGCGAATGCGCCGAAGGCTGGCGGGGCGTATCGAACAGGAATGATTGCGCAGAACCGCCCGATCCCATAGATCATGCGACGCGAAGCACCAGCTTGCGAGAGAGCGTGATATCGGACCCTGCCGCCTTCGAGCACTATCGAAACACAGCCAACGAAAAGACGACTCTGCCGCGCCTGCTTCTCGGGACCGGGATCGTCGTCCTGTTCTGGGCCGCGTCGACGGGGGTCGTGCTGCTGGGCGGCACCTATGCCTTTTTCGCCTGGCGGACAGCGCAAGGCGCGGCTGCGCCCGCCGGCGGCATGCAGGGTTTCCTTGCGTCGCCAATCGGCATTCTCACCGCGCTCGCGTCTTTCGCCGGCATCTGGATCGGCTTGTGGATCGCCATGCGCTGGGTGCATGGCGAGAAGCTGTCGGCGCTCCTCGGCAACAGCCGTCGCATTTCGCGCTCGGGCTTCGTCAAGGGGCTGGTCGCGGTGTTGGTCACTTCGCTCGTGTCCGAGGTCCTGCTCTACCTGATGCAGCCCGAGATCGCGCGCGGCTCGATTGCCCTGTCGTCCTGGCTGCTGTTCCTGATCCCGATCCTCGCGCTCACTTTTCTGCAGACATCATCGGAAGAGGTACTGTTCCGAGGCTACCTGCTGCGCGGTCTTGCCTACCGGTTCAGGAGCCCGTTCGTCTGGGCGCTGCTGCCGGGCCTGCTGTTCACCTCGCTGCACTGGAGCGCGAGCGCCTCGGCCGCCATCAATGCCTGCGTGCTGGTCTCGATCGCCGCTTTTGCACTGCTTTTGACACTTGTCGTCTATGCCACCGGCAATCTCGGCGCGGCCCTCGGCGCCCATCTCGGCAACAATCTGACCGGCTTCCTGCTGATCTCGCATCAGGAGAGCTACAATTCCTTCGCCCTGTTTACCGCCAGACCACTCGAAGGGCCGGGCTGGGCGACGTCGGACGCGGTCCTCATCGCCACGATCGGCATCGCCTGCAGCCTGCTGACGATACTGCTGCTCTTACACCCGCGCTCGCCGCTGAGCGTCTCGGCCGAACCTGCAGACGGAACGAAGGCGACCTGATTGCTGCGCAGGGAGACCGGCGGAACGGTCCCTTGTCTTGACTCCGCGGCCGTTTTCCTGTCTACAGCCCCGAATTCCGCGACGAGTATCCCTCCGAGCAAGCCGACCAGGACGCCGAAGCCTCTTTGAGGCCAAGTGCTGTAAACAGATCCTGGAGGCCAACACCCGGCAGCGCTGTGCGCCCCCGGGTGCTTTTTGGTTTTGGCTTTTGCTTGCCACGAGACTTGGACACCTGGCGCGAACGCATTACCTCTCGGGCACCATCCGGTTGCCAGGGAAAAGGAAACAGAATGTTTGAATCACTTCAGGAGCGCCTTGGCTCCATCCTGAACGGCCTGACCGGCCGCGGCGCGCTGTCGGAGGCGGATGTCTCGGCGGCGCTCCGCGAGGTGCGCCGTGCGCTGCTCGAGGCCGACGTGGCGCTGGAAGTGGTGCGCTCCTTCACCGACAAGGTGCGCGAGAAGGCGGTCGGCGCGGCGGTGCTGAAGTCGATCAAGCCCGGCCAGATGGTCGTCAAGATCGTGCATGACGAGCTGGTCGACATGCTCGGCGCCGAAGGCGTCGCCGTCGACCTCAACGCACCGGCGCCTGTCGTCGTCATGATGGTCGGCCTGCAGGGTTCCGGCAAGACGACGACCTCGGCCAAGATCGCCAAGCGGCTCACCGAGCGTCAGAACAAGAAGGTCCTGATGGCCTCGCTCGACACGCGGCGCCCCGCCGCGCAGGAGCAGTTGCGCCAGCTCGGCGAGCAGGTCAAGGTGGCGACGCTGCCTGTCGTCGCCGGCCAGAACCCGGTCGATATCGCCAAGCGCGCCGTGCAGGCGGCCAGGCTCGGCGGTCACGATGTGGTCATCCTCGACACTGCCGGCCGCACCCATATCGACGAGCCGCTGATGGTCGAGATGGCCGACATCAAGAAGGTGTCGGGCCCGCACGAGATCCTGCTGGTCGCCGACTCCTTGACCGGCCAGGACGCCGTCAACCTCGCCAAGAGCTTCGACGAGCGCGTCGGCATCACCGGGCTGGTACTGACCCGCATGGACGGCGACGGCCGTGGCGGCGCCGCGCTCTCGATGCGCGCCGTCACCGGCAAGCCGATCAAGCTGATCGGCACCGGCGAGAAGATGGACGGGCTGGAGGAATTTCATCCCAAGCGCATCGCCGACCGCATTCTCGGCATGGGCGACATCGTTTCGCTTGTCGAAAAAGCCGCCGAGAACATCGACGCCGAGCAGGCGGCGGCGATGGCCAAAAAAATGCAGTCGGGCAAGTTCGACCTGAACGACCTCGCCCAGCAGCTTCAGCAGATGTCGAAAATGGGCGGCATGGGCGGCATCATGGGCATGATGCCCGGCATGGGCAAGATGAAGGACCAGATGGCCGCCGCCGGTCTCGACGACAAGATGTTCGGCCGCCAGCTCGCCATCATCTCTTCGATGACCAAGGCCGAGCGCGCCAACCCCGACATTCTCAAGCACTCGCGCAAGAAGCGCATCGCCGCCGGCTCCGGCACCGACGCGGCCGAGATCAACAAGCTCTTGAAGATGCATCGCGGCATGGCCGACATGATGAAGGCGATGGGCGGCAAGGGCAAAGGCGGCGGCCTGATGCGCGGCATGATGGGCGGGCTCGCCTCCAAGATGGGCCTCGGCGGCATGATGCCCGGTGGCATGGGCGGCATGCCTGACCTCTCCAAGATGGATCCCAAGCAGCTCGAAGCCTTGCAGAAGCAGGCGCAGGCCGCCGGCATGAAGGGCCTGCCCAGCGGCCTTCCCGGCGGCGGTGGCCTGCCCGGCTTGCCCGGCGGCATGAAGCTTCCCGGACTTCCCGGTCTCGGCGGCGGTGGTCTGCCTGGCCTCGGCAAGAAGAAGTGAGGACGCGATGAACGAGGAAAAGGACATGGCGGACGCCCGCACCATCCTGGCCGGCTACCGTGCTTCGATCGACAACATTGATGCCGCCCTCATCCACATGCTGGCCGAGCGCTTCCGCTGCACCAAGGCGGTCGGCCTGCTCAAGGCCGAGCATGGCTTGCCGCCGGCTGACCCGGCGCGCGAACAGCAGCAGATCGCCCGTCTTCGCCAGCTGGCGGACGATGCGCATCTCGACCCGGATTTCGCGGAGAAATTCCTCAATTTCGTCGTCCGCGAAGTGATCCGCCACCACGAACAGATCGCCGCTGCCAACGGCGTGACGAAAACCGGCTGAAGACAAAGATTTAGCCGCAACCCCACCAACGAAATCAGAGCTTTTAGGAGATAAGAAATGGCACTGAAGATCAGATTGGCCCGCGCGGGCTCGAAGAAGCGTCCCTACTACCACGTCGTCGTCGCCGACGCGCGCTCGCCGCGCGACGGCCGTTTCATCGAGTCGCTCGGCTCGTGGAACCCGCTGCTGCCGAAGGACGGCGAGCGCGTCAAGGTTGACGCCGAGCGCGTCAAGCACTGGCTGTCGCACGGCGCCCAGCCGACCGACCGCGTGCTGCGCTTCCTCGACGAGGCCGGCCTCGCCAAGCGCGACGCCCGTTCCAATCCGAAAAAGGCCGAGCCCGGCAAGAAGGCACAGGAGCGCGCCGCGCTTCTGAAGAAGGCGCAGGACGACGCCGCTGCCGCCGTCGCGGCGGCTGCGGCCGCGCCGGCCGAGGCGGAGCCCGCCACGGCCGAGTAATCGATCACCGATCGTCTTTTTCGAAACGGCGGACCCTTAGCCCGCCGTTTTCTATTTCGAATTCATTGTGCGGATGCTGCCGCTCAATAGCCGCTCGGGCAACGATCGACATAGACATGGCCGCGGCTGTCGCGATAACGGCAGCGGCCCGGTTCGCTGGCCCGCCCGATCAGCGCGCCGGCCACGGCACCGACCGCGCCGCCGACCACGGCGCCCTGGACGGGATCGCCCGCCACCGCCGCGCCGACCGCTGCTCCGCCCAGGCCGCCGACGGCCGCGCCTTTTTCCGTCTGCGAACAGGCGCCAAGCGCTGCCGTCAGCACCAGAATGGTCATGATTTTCTTCATTGTCGTTCCTCTCTCACGGGATCGCCGTCCTCGCCGCCATGTTCCTAACTCCCAGGCGGCCGATTTGATCCCTAGACATTGAAGGCCGGTGCTTCGCCGCGCCTGCCAAGGCCATGCCGATCTCCGGCAAGCGTTTGAAATCGTTGATGTTCTCACGCCGCAGCGCAGTTCTCTCGCCGGGTTGTCCGTGCAGCGCGCCGGCGTGGCTATCGGCGCGCTTCGGTCGCGTATATGAAGAGCCGGCGGGCGTGGCCCCTCAGACCAAGAGCAGGCAATATGGCCGGAGAGACAGATCTGAAGACATTGCTGGCGTCGATGACGCCGCAATTGATTGCCGGCATCCATGTCTTCGCCACGCTGCCGGCGGGTGTATCGGTTCCGGAAGGACTCGAAGCGGTCATGCTGTTTCGCGAACGCGAAGGCACGACATTGATTCTGCTCGAAGACGAGGCGCAGGCAGCCGGACTGGAAGCCGTTTTCCGCTGCCGCATGATAACGCTGAACATCCATTCGTCGCTGGAAGCCGTCGGCTTCCTCGCCGCCATCACCGCACGCCTCGCCGCCGCCGGCATGGGCGTCAATCCCGTCTCCGCCTTCTATCATGACCATCTGTTCGTGCCGGTCGACCGGGCCGAGGAAGCGATGAGGTTGCTGCGGGAACTGGCGGCGGAAAATCGGACATAGGCCAGCGCCCCCTCATCCGCCTGCCGGCACCTTCTCCCCGTATAAGGACGGGGGGAAGGTGAGCTAACGGCCGAAGGCCGAGCCCGCGACTGCGGGCCGCCGGTCGTCCGGCGCCCTCGCGGAGGGCCAGCCCCGGCAGCGGCGGTGCGGCCCGCGAGCGAAAGCCAAACAGCCGTCAGGCCGCCTTCTTCTTCGGCTGGATCAGGCCGCGCTCGACCAGCAGCTCGGCGATCTGCACCGCGTTGAGGGCGGCGCCCTTGCGCAGATTGTCGGAAACGATCCACATCGACAGGCCGTTGTCGATGGTCGAATCCTCGCGGATGCGCGAGATGAAGGTGGCGTCCTCGCCGGCCGATTCCAGCGGCGTGATGTAGCCGCCGTCCTCGCGCTTGTCCAAGACCTGACAGCCCGGCGCCTCACGCAGGATGTCACGCGCCTCGTCGGCGGTGATCGGGTTTTCGAACTCGATGTTGACCGCTTCCGAATGGCCGATGAACACCGGCACGCGCACGCAGGTCGCCGTCAGCTTGATCTTGGGATCGAGCATCTTCTTGGTCTCGGCGACCATCTTCCACTCTTCCTTGGTGAAGCCGTCATCGAGGAAAACGTCGATATGCGGGATCACGTTGAAGGCGATACGCTTGGTGAACTTCTTGACGTCGACCTGGTCGGCGACGAACACGGCGCGGGTCTGCGTGAACAGCTCGTCCATGCCTTCCTTGCCCGCGCCCGACACCGACTGGTAGGTGGCCACGACGATGCGCTTGATGGTGGCCGCGTCATGCAGCGGCTTCAGCGCCACGACGAGCTGCGCCGTCGAGCAGTTCGGGTTGGCGATGATGTTCTTGCGGGTGAACAGCGAGATCGCATCCGGGTTCACTTCCGGGACGATCAGCGGCACGTCGGCGTCGTAGCGGAAGGCCGAGGAATTGTCGATGACGACGCAGCCCTGCTTGCCGATCTTGGGTGACCATTCCTTCGAGACATTGCCGCCTGCCGACATGATACAGATGTCGGTGTCGGAAAAGTCGTAGGTGTCGAGTGCGCGGACCTTCAGCGTGCGGTCGCCGAACGACACTTCCGTGCCCTGGCTGCGGCGCGAGGCAAGCGCCACCACTTCGCTGACCGGAAAACCGCGCTCTTCCAGTATGTTGAGCATTTCGCGGCCCACATTGCCCGTGGCGCCAACTACCGCAACCTTGAAACTCATAAAGATCTCCTATCCCTCTCCGCTTGGTTGTTGGAGAAAACCCGCCGGCCAGGTGCGGGTTCCGTCCCCCGGGCCGAACCCGGGAGAGGGTGGTCAGGCCAAGGGAATCACACCGTTTTGGTGGTGGTTTTGGCCGTTACTTTGCTGGAACGGGGGGACGCGCCGAAACGCCCGACGCAATGATGCTCATTGCGGCTGGGGGCATCGAATGCAAGAAGAGCCATCAAAAGGCCGCGCATCGAAAAACGATCCCGTTCGAAGCGGGCTTTTACGCGGTTTGCGGCAGGAGTCAATCAGTGGTGTTTCTTCCTTCCCTTCTTGCCGGAGAAGGGAAGGCGGTGCCGCCTGCCCTGTACAAGAGCGGCGCCAGCAAGTACGAACGGGCGAGATCGTCTGGCTGGCGCTGCGCCAGTCCTGTATGTGCTCCATGATGAGCGCAAGCCCTGAATTCCGAAAGAGCGAGATGTCCAACTTCGAAGCACTTGTTCCTGCGCTGGCAAAGGCGCTGGAAAAACGCGGCTATGCCGAACTGACACCGGTGCAGAAGGCGGTCCTGGAACTTGGCCAGGCCGACGCGCTGGTGTCGGCGCAGACCGGTTCCGGCAAGACGGTGGCCTTCGGTCTTGCCATGGCGCCGACGCTCCTGGGCGGCGCCGAACGCTTTGCCGGTGCCGCGGCCCCGCTGGCGCTGGCGGTGGCGCCGACGCGCGAGCTGGCGCTGCAGGTGACGCGGGAACTGGAATGGCTCTACGAGCTGACCGGCGCCACGGTAGCCTCCTGCGTCGGCGGCATGGACATGCGTACCGAACGGCGTGCGCTGGAGCGCGGCGCCCATATCGTCGTCGGCACGCCCGGGCGGCTGCGCGACCACATCACGCGAAACTCGCTCGACATGTCGGCGCTGAAGGCGGTGGTGCTGGACGAAGCCGACGAGATGCTCGATCTCGGTTTTCGCGAGGACCTGGAATTCATCCTCGACGCCGCCCCCGCCGAGCGCCGCACGCTGATGTTTTCGGCCACCGTGCCGCGCTCCATCGCAACCCTCGCCCAGGGCTATCAACGTGACGCCGTGCGCATCTCGGCCGCCGGCGAGGAGAAGCAGCATCTCGACATCGAATACCGGGCGCTCAGCGTCGCCCAGGCCGATCGCGAGAACGCCATCATCAATGTGCTGCGTTTCTACGAGGCGAAAAACGCGCTGGTGTTCTGCAACACCCGTGCCGCCGTCAACCATCTCACCGCACGCTTCAACAACCGCAATTTTTCCGTCGTCGCGCTCTCGGGCGAGCTCAGCCAGAACGAACGCAGCCACGCGCTGCAGGCGATGCGCGATGGCCGCGCCAAGGTCTGCATCGCCACCGACGTCGCGGCGCGCGGCATCGACCTGCCCAATCTGGAGCTGGTCATCCACGCCGACCTGCCGACCAACCCGGAAACGCTGCTGCACCGAAGCGGCCGCACCGGACGCGCGGGTCGCAAGGGCGTCAGCGCGCTGATCGTGCCCAACAGCGCCCGCAGGCGCACCGAACGCCTGCTGGCGAGCGCAAAGCTGACCGCGACATGGGCAAGTCCGCCATCCGCCGACGACGTGATCCGCCGCGACGACGAGCGCATCCTTGCCGATCCCGCCTTCGACGAACCGGTGAAGGACGACGAACGCGGCTTCATCGACGCGCTTCTCGCCAAGCACGGCGCCGAGCAGGTGACGGCCGCCTTCGTGCGGCTGTGCCGCTCGAGCCGCTCGGCGCCAGAGGATCTGATGGACGTCGCGCCGTTCACGCCGTCGCGTGAAAGACCGGCGGGCGAAAACTTCGCGCGCCGCGACGAGGCGCCCAGCCGTCGCGATGATTTCGGCGCCAGCGTCTGGTTTTCGCTGTCGGTCGGGCGCCGGCAGAATGCCGAGCCGCGCTGGCTGATCCCGATGCTGTGCCGCACCGGCAGCATCACCAAGCGCGAGATCGGCGCCATCAAGATGCAGCCGGAAGAGACGTTCGTGCAGATCGCCGCCGACTGGGCCGACCGTTTCCTTGCCGCCGTTGGTCCCGACCGCAAACTGCAAGGTAACATCGTGGTGAAGCGGCTGGACGGCACGCCGGACCTGTCGCGCGCCGGCTACCAGCCGCCAAGTCCGGACAAGAAACCGCATCGCGGCAAGGCGCCGTTCGACCCGAACGCGCCGAAGCGCAAATTCGAGAAGCGCGCGCCGGCTGGCGACCAGCGCCCCGCCGCGCCGGACGCGAAGCCCTGGGCGAAGAAGCCGGGCAAGCCGAAATTCGACAACGCCGGACCGCCGAAACCCAAGAAGGCGAAGAAGCGGCCGAGCTGAGATCTCCCGGCCATGTCGTCACGATGGCTGCCGCGCCAGCCGTCGCATTTTCATGCTGCCCCTTGCGATCCGCCGGAACTTTGAACAGTCTGGTCGGGCGTTCGGGGGATCGGGGCATGCGCGGCGAAGTTCTTCACTATGACGAGACCCAGGGCTTCGGCTTCATCACCGGGGCGGATGGTGACCGCTATACTTTCGCGCGTGAGGATCTGCGCCGCGAAATCGCAATTGCCCGAGGCACGGCCGTTGAATTCCAGCCCGGCGGCGGCCAGGCGCGCGACATCTTCCCGGCCGGCGCCCAATCCGCGCCTCCAACCGGCGTGGCCGCCGCCGCCCATGCGCGAACCGGTGCGTCCGTCTCTTCCGCTGCTCAAATCGCACAGCCGCGGCATTTTGGCCGCGCCGCCAGCACCGGGCCGGCCGAGCCCGGCCTGTGGGGTTATTTCTGGCGCGGCATCACCGAGAATTATTTCAACTTCACCGGCCGCGCCCGCCGCAAGGAATACTGGGCCTATTGCCTGTTCTGGTTCGTCGCGCTGCTGGCAGTGACCGGCATCGGCATTTTCGCCGATGCCGCGATGGGCAATCTCGACGACGCTGAAATGCCGGCGGTGACGATTGGCCTGTTCGGCCTTTTCCTACTTGCGACCTTTCTGCCTGGCCTCGGCATGACCGTGCGTCGCCTGCACGATATCGGCCTGACCGGCTGGCTTTTCCTGGTGATCCTGATCCCCACCATCGGCAGCCTGATCATCCTGGTCTTCGCGCTCATCCCGACCCAGGCCCGGGAGAACCAGTGGGGACTGGTGCCGGCGGGCGCCAGAACGTAGCCCTGCGTGCGTATTGCAATTACATGCAACTTTAAGTAGCGTCTCGCGACGCAATGTGAAATGGGGCAGAGCATGCGCGGGACGGTGTTCCACTATGACGAAGGCCAGGACTACGGTTACATCAACGGAACCGACGGCAAACGCTACATCTTTTCCCGTATCGATTTCAGCCTGGAACTGCCCCTCGGCAGGGGTACCCTTGTCGAGTTCCAGCCGGGCGACGGCACGGCGCACAACATTGTCGCCACGGCCTCGGCCGCATCATCGCCAACCACCAGTCAGCCACGGCAGACCAGCCGTTCTGCCCGAAGCCGGCCCGCCTACTCCACAGGGCTGTGGGCTTATTTCTGGCGCGCGGTGATCGCGGATTATGGCAATTTCACCGGACGCTCCCGCCGCAAGGAATTCTGGGCCTTCTGGCTATTCTACACCCTCGGGGTGCTCGCGCTTTTCGGCTTCGGGATACTTGTTGAACTGGCGATCAACGGCTTCGAAACCAACGCGGACAGGACGCCGATGGGGTTCATAGGGTTCATACCCCTACTGGTGTTCTTTTCGGGATTGATCCTGCCTTGCATTGCGCTCCTCGTACGGCGTGCGCATGACGCCGGCCTGAGCGGCTGGTTTGCCCTGCTTTGCTTCATCCCGCTCATTGGCGGCATCGCCGTGCTAGTCTTCGGGCTTATGCCGCCTCAGCTGGGCGAAAATCCTTGGGGACCGGTGCCGGCGGGCGTCAGGGTCTGACCGCCCCCAGCGCCTCGCCCGAAAGCCTGAGAAAGATCTTCTGGCCGTGGCGTTCGGCGCCAAGCCGGTCGTAGAAGCGCAGCGCGCCTTCGTTCCAGTCCTCGGTGGTCAGGTCGATGCGGCCGATGCCGTGGCGCCGGCAATGGTCGGCGAGAAAGCCGACCAGCGCCCGGCCGACGCCGGCGTTGCGAGCCTTGTCGCGCACGAACAGATCCTTGAGGAACAATAGCCGCTCGAGGTCGATGCCGGGATGCGCGATCGCCACAGATGCCAGGCCGCTGATCTCGGCCCCGACGAAAGCCAGCGCGAAATGCGGATAGGCCGGGCTTTCCTCGCCCAGCCATTTGCGTGCCGCCGACAAGGCGCGCTCGTGGTCGAGCGGCGGCTGCCGGTAATGCACCGCCATGTCGCACAGCATTGTGGCGAGCGCCGTCGCGTCGCCGGTCGTCGCCCAGCGGACGTCGACCGTCATGGGGGTCAGCCCAGGAACTTGGCGATGATCGCGTCGCCCATCTCGACGGTGCCGACCTCGGTCATGCCAGCCGAGAGGATGTCCTTGGTGCGCAGCCCGTCGTCGAGCACGGCGGCGATTGCCGCTTCGAGCTTGTCGGCTTCATCGACCATGGCGAAGGAATAGCGCAGGCACATGGCGAAGGAAGCGATCATGGCGATCGGGTTGGCGATGCCCTTGCCGGCGATATCGGGCGCCGAACCGTGCACCGGCTCGTAAAGCGCCTTGCGCTTCTTGGTCTTGGCATCAGGCGCGCCGAGCGAGGCGGAAGGCAGCATGCCGATCGAGCCGGTCAGCATGGCGGCGATATCGGACAGCATGTCGCCGAACAGGTTATCGGTGACGATGACGTCGAACTGCTTGGGCCAGCGCACCAGTTGCATGCCGCCGGCATCGGCCAGCATGTGGTCGAGCTTGACGTCGGAATATCGGGCCTTGTGGGTCTGGGTGACGACCTCGTTCCACAACACGCCGGACTTCATGACGTTGCGCTTTTCCATCGAGGTGACATGGTTCTTGCGCGTGCGCGCCAATTCGAAGGCGACGCCCGAAATGCGCTCGATCTCGAACGTGTCGTAGACCTGGGTGTCGATGCCGCGCTTCTGGCCGTTGCCGAGATCGATGATCTGCTTGGGCTCGCCGAAATAGACGCCGCCGGTCAGTTCGCGCACGATCAATATGTCGAGGCCTTCGACCACCTCTTGCTTCAGCGAGGAGGACGCCGCCAGCGCCGGATAGCAGATCGCGGGCCTGAGATTGGCAAACAGCTCCATGTCCTTGCGCAGGCGCAGCAGGCCGGCCTCGGGGCGAACCTCGTAAGGCACGGCATCCCATTTCGGACCGCCGACGGCCCCGAACAGCACGGCGTCGGCGGCAACAGCCTTTTCCATGTCGGCATCGGAAATCGCGGCACCATGTGCATCGTAGGCGCAGCCGCCGACCAGCCCCTCGTCGGTGGCGAAGCCGCTGCCGAGCTTCTCGTTCATGGCCGCTATCAGCTTCTTGACCTCGGCCATGGCCTCGGGGCCGATGCCGTCGCCGGGAAGCAGGAAGAGATGTTTCGAAGCCATGGAGAGCCGTCCCAGAAAGAATGCGTTTCGATTTTGCACAGCATCCTTCGCGCGCCAATGAGGCGCGCGGCGCTGTGCGACCGCGGCCTTGCTAACCGCCAAGCGGTTGCGACGCAAGGAGGAACAATTGCCGAAGGCGGCTAAGTGCGTAATCTCCCCTTTGAGGGAGAGATGGCCGGCAGGCCAGAGGGGGGCGCTCCCGCCGACATTTCCAGGTCTGCAGTCGCCTCGGCGCTTTGCAGATATTCACCGATGTGAGAGAATGTTGACCAGCCGGCCGAAAGGATCGCGCACATAGAAGCGCCGCACGCCCCAGGGCTCGTCGGCCGGCCCGTATTCGATGGCGAAGCCGGCTGCCTTCATGGCGTCGAGTGCGGCATCAACATCGTCGACCTCGATCGACAGGTCCGGCACCGGCGTGCCCGACCCGCCTTGCGCCATGAAGCTGACCTGCACCTGCATCCTTTCCTCGGACCCGTAGGTGACGATCCAGCCTTGATCCATGAGCACATCGAGGCCGAGCACGTCATGGTAGAAGCGCCTCGCCGATGCCGCGTCCTTTGTTTCGATATTGGCTACGATACGCCGCACTGCCATGGCATTGGCCTCCTCAGTCTGTGCGCCGAAGCGCCGTCACCTCGATTTCGATCTTCATCTCCGGTCTGTTAAGCTGGCACACGATCATCGTTGCCGCCGGCCTGATCTCGCCGAACGCTTCGCCGAGAATGGGGAACACCACGTCGACGAAGGCCTGGTCGGTGATATAGTAATGCGCGCGCACCACATCTTCCATGTCGAAGCCGCCGTCCAGCAAGGCCTTGGCGATGGTTGCCAGGCAGTTGCGCGTCTGGGCCTCGACTGTTTCCGGCATCGTCATCGAGGCATAGTCATAGCCGGTCGTTCCGGACACGAAACACCAGTCGCCCTGCACCACGGCGCGCGAATAGCCGGCGGTCTTCTCGAAGGGCGAACCGGTGGAGATCAGCTTTCGCATGGCATCCTCGCAAAGGGGTGTGTTCGCAACCACTTTGCGGGCAAAGGCCTCGCGCGGCCATAGGCCAGACGGAGCTGGCCGTTGTCCCGATGACCTTGATCGTCGGCTGGGCCTCAGCTCGCCAGCCGGCTGACCATCTCGTGCTGGGCGTAGGCACGGCCGAAGCGGTTGGCGAGGAAGGCGTCGAGCGCGATGTCCTCCTGCTTGACGAAGCCGGTCGCCGGCAAGGTGCCGTCGGCCAGCATGTCGAGCACGGCGCAGATTCCCGATGCCGTGGTGATCTGGATGGCGCTGCGGACGGTCTGGCCGACCCGCTTCGAATAGATCTTGTTGGCGTAGGTCTCCTGCAGCAGGCGGCCGTTCTTGCGCCCCGAGACGGTGACGAAGACGATGACCACGTCCTGCAGCGTCGCTGGCAGTGCGCTTTCGAATATGTCCTTCAGCACCTCGCGGCGGTGACGCAGGCCGAGATCGTTGAGCAGCGCCTTCATGATGGCGGCGTGGCCGGGATAGCGGATGGTGCGATAGTTGAGCGTGCGCACCTTGCCCTTCAGCGTCTCGGCCAGCGTGCCGAGCCCGCCCGAGGTGTTGAAGGCCTCGTAGGTCACCCCGTCGAGCGAGAATTCCTCACGCTCCTCCAGCGGCGGCACCTCGACCAGCTCGCCCTCGACGATCGCCTCGCAGGGCTCGCAATATTCGTTGATGACGCCGTCGGTGCTCCAGGTCAAATTGTAGTTCAGCGCGTTCGAAGGATATTGCGGCAGCGCGCCGACCCGCATGCGCACGCTCTCCAGCGTGTCGAAACGGCTGGCGAGATCGTTGGCGACGATCGAGATGAAGCCTGGCGCCAGCCCGCATTGCGGAATGAAGGCGCTGTTGGCCGAACGCGCCAGTTCCTTCACGCGCCGGGTCGAGACGACGTCCTCCGTGAGGTCGAGATAATGCACGTCGGCGCTTGCGGCGGCTTCGGCGATGCGCGTGGTCAGATGGAAGGGGGCGGCGCTGAGCACCGCGAACTTGCCGGCGAGCGCAGCTTCCAGCCTGCCCGCGGCCGCGATGTCGAGTTCCAGCGTCTCGACCCCGTCAGGCAGTTCGGCCGCGGCAAGCTGCGCGGCCGAGCGGTCGACGAGAGTGACGTGATAGTCCCCGGTTGAAAACAGCATCTCGGCAATGGTCGAGCCGATCTTGCCGGCGCCGACGACAACAATTTTCTTCATGACCCGGTTCCCTCGCCCGACAGTTGATTTGTCCCGCTACAATCGCCGCTTGCCGGACGAAAGGAAGCGTGGAATTATACGAAATGAAGTATCCTTTTTGTCGATATGCCGACCAGGTCCGTCGAAATGCTCAGTGATGCCGACCAGGCCCTGCTTGCCCTGCTGCGCGAGAACGCCCGCGCCTCGACCGCCGCTCTGGCGCGCCGGCTCGGCGTGTCGCGCACCACGGTGCAGAGCCGCATCGAACGGCTGGAGCAGCGCGGCATCATCGCCGGCTACGGCGTCAAGCTTGCGCCCGATTATGAACAGGGACTGGTGCGGGCGCATGTGCTGCTCACCGTGACGCCCAAGCTCGCCGACAAGGTGGTGCGCAGCCTGCGCGCCCTGGCGCCGGTCAGGACGCTGCATTCGGTGAGCGGCAATTTCGACATGATCGTCATCGCCGACGCGCCGTCGATCAAGGACCTGGACACGCTGCTCGACCAGATCGGCGCCCTCGAAGGCGTCGAACGGACGTCGTCATCGATCATCCTGTCGACGCGCATCGATCGCTAGAGCACTTGGCCCACAGACGATCTGGATGAAGGCGCCCGCCTCAGCCTCCCAGCGGGTAGGGCATGTAGCCGACGAAGCCCGCGACCTTCCAGCTGCCGCCGACCTTCCTGCAGAAATACAGCGTCTGCCATTTCAGCCGATCGACATCGCCATCCGCCTTGGCGACGGTGCCGTCGAATTTCTTGTGCAGCACGGCGCGGTCGCCGTCGACATCGATGTCGCGCAGGTTGGTGACGCGGAACAGCGCCTCGCGCAGCGGCTCCGCGAATTTGGTCGCCGCCGTTTCCTTGGCCTGGCGCAGCCACTCGTCGCGATAGATCTCCAGCCGCGGGAACTGCAGCCGCCAGGCGTCGGCGTTGGCAAGAAAATGCGCGTGCATGCCGAAGAAGCTTTCGGCGACAAAATCGTCCTCGACCATGGACCAGTCCTGACCGATGAAGGCATCGATGTCGCGCCGCACCAGCATCTCCCAGAGGGCGTGGCGGTCGGCATCACCTGATGGAAACGGGTTTTTGTCGAAGGTCATTCTCGGTTCTCCGCTCTGGAAATGCGCCCGTCCGTTTCAAGCCCGGCCGGCGAGCGCGCACGATGCAAGCGCTTCTGTAATAAAGCAACATGGATTTCCAGGAATGTTGCTTTCCAACAAGACCTCTATCGGGATCGCCTCGATCGGGGTAAATCTCGGCCGAAGCGGGCGCTCCCATCGTGTCCCGTCATAGCATCAGAGGAGGTCCGCTCTTGCCCAAGCAATGTTTTGGAACGTCGCATGTCCCGCTGTCCCCCGCGGTGCGGGCCGGCGACTTCGTCTATATCTCGGGCCAGGTGCCGGTCGGCGGCGACGGCATCGTGGTCAGGGGCGGCATATCCGAACAGACGGAGCAGGTGCTTTCCAACGTCAAGGCGGCGCTGGCGCTGGCCGGCTGCACCATGGACGATGTGGTCAAGACCACCGTCTGGCTTGAGGACGCGCGCGACTTCGGCGCTTTCAACACCGTCTATGCGAGGCATTTCCCGAAGAACCCGCCGGCCCGCACCACGGTCGAATCGCGGCTGATGATCGACATCAAGATCGAAGTGGAAGCCGTCGCCTACCGGCCGCTCTGACGGCCGTCGGCGGGGATGGAACGAAGCGGAGGCGCGCCCGATGCAATTTGATCTTCTGTTCAAGGGCGGGCGGCTGATCGATCCGGCGGCCGGGCTCGACGCGCCGCGCGATCTTGCCATCGCCAATGGCCGCGTCGCCGCCATCGACGCCGACATTCCCGCCGACCGCGCGGCCAGCGTCATCGATGCCAAGGGCTGCATCGTGGCGCCCGGCCTCGTCGACCTGCACAGCCACGTCTATTGGGGCGGCACCTCGCTCGGCGTCGATGCCGACCGGCTGGCGGCCAAGAGCGGCACCACCACCTTCATTGATGCCGGCAGTGCCGGCGCCGGCAATTTCCTCGGCTTCCGCCGCCATGTCATGGAGCGCTCGAAGGTGCGCATCCTGGGTTATGTCAACATCTCCTTCGCCGGCATTTTCGGCTTCTCGCAGACCGTCTCGGTCGGCGAGTGCAGCGATCTCAGGCTCTGCGAACCGCGCGAAGTGGTGGCGGCGGTGCGCGAGCACGCGGACGTCGTCGTCGGCGTCAAGGTCCGCTCCGGCAAGCATGCCGGCGGCACCAGCGGCATCGCGCCGGTCGATCTGGCGCTGGAGGCGGCCGACAAATCCGGTCTGCCGCTGATGGCGCACATAGACGAACCGCCGCCCGGGCGCTCGGAAGTGCTGCCGCGCCTGCGCAGGGGCGACATTCTCACCCACTGCTTCCGACCGTTTCCGAACGCGCCGGTCTTCGCCTCCGGCGCGGTGCGGCCCGACATGCGGCTGGCGCGCGAGCGTGGCGTCATCTTCGATCTCGGCCACGGCATGGGCTCGTTCGACTTCGAGGTCGCTCGCGCCATGCTGGCCGAAGGGCTGGCGCCCGACGTCATCTCGAGCGACGTGCATCTCTACTGCGTCGACGGTCCTGCCTTCGACATACTGGTGTGCATGTCGAAGCTGCTGGCGCTCGGCATGCCGCTGGTCGAGGTGTTGCGCGCCGCCACCCAAGCGCCGGCGCAGGCGATCGCGCGGCCTGATCTGGGCACGCTCAAGGTCGGAACCGCCGGCGACGTCGCGCTGCTGCGGCAGCACTCCGGCCGCTTCACCTTTGTCGACGCGGTCGGCGCCTCGCTGGTCGCCGACCAGCGGCTGGTCTGCGAAGGCATCGCCATCGGCGGCGCCTGGTGGCCGAACGAGACGATGAACGATGTCGGCGACACCGAGCGTTTCGAGGCGCATGTGGGGCATACGCATGTCGAGGTCGCGGCCAGGCATTTTGGGCACCGGCATGATTGATTGATCTCGGTAGCACTGCGCCGCCTGTCTTGCCGCGGCTGCGAGTTTGGCGAATGGCTTCCCCCACTCCGTCGCTGCTCCGCAGCGCCACCTCTCCCCCCTCCGGAGGGAGAGGAAGGGAGCCTCCCGGCATAAGCTCGCGCCCTTCCTCTCCCCCGTCGATCGGGGGAGAGGTGTCGAGCGAAGCTCGACGGAGTGGGGGCGACCTTCCCTTGAAGCAACGCTTCCGCTTCACCGTCGCGCGTTGCTGACCGCCCCATAAACCGGCGTATCAATCCCCTCCATCCGCGCCTTGATCTGCAGCGCCACATATTTCGAATAGAAGCGCGAGAGCGCCAGATTGCCGCCGTGGAACCACAGCGCTTCCTGTGCCGTCGGTTTCCACATGTTGCGCAGTTCGCCCTGCCATGGCCCGGGGTCGCCCTTGACGCCGGAGCCGAGGCCCCAGCACGGGCCGACCCTGTCGGCGACCTCGCGCGAGACGATTTGCGCCACGGTTTCGTTCATCGACTGATAGCCGGTGCAGGCGATGATGACGTCGGCTTCAAGCTCGCTGCCGTCCTCGAAGAGAATGCCTTTCGCGGTCAGCGACTTGATCGCCACGCCGCTGCGGATGCCGATCTTGCCGTCGATGATCAGGTCCGAGGCGCCGACATCGATGTAGTAGCCGGAGCCGGTGCGGTAGGCCTTCATCAGCAGGCCGGTCTCGTCGTCGCCGAAGTCGAGGGCGAACCCGGCGGCGCGAAGCCGCTCGTAAAAAGCCGCGTCGCGTGCGCGGATGACGTCGTAGAGCGCCCGCTGGCCCTTGGGCACCAGCGCGAAGGGCGTCGAGGCGACGATCATGTCGGCCTTTTCGGTGGTGATGCCGCGCGCCAGCGCGTTCTCCGAAAAGATCTCGAAACCGACTTCCATCAGCGTGTCCGATTTGACCACGGTCGTCGGCGAACGCTGGATCATGGTGACCTCGGCGCCGCTTTCCCAGAGATCGACGCAGACATCGTGCCCGGAGCTCGCCGCGCCGATGACCGCGGTCTTTTTGCCGCGGAGCTTCTCGCCGCTGGAATACTGGCTGGAATGCAGCAGCTCGCCCTTAAAGTCACCGGCGCCCGGCAGGTCGATCGGCCGCGCCGGACCGTAGGCGCCGGTGGCGAAGACGATGTGCTTGGGCTTCAGCGTGATGTGCTGGCCGACGCGGTCCACGACCACGGTCCAGACCTTCTCGGCCTCGTCATAGCTGGCGCTGACGCATCTGGTGGCGACCCAATAGTTGAGCTCCATGACGCGCGTGTACATTTCCAGCCAGTCGCCCATCTTGTCCTTGGGCGTGAAGACCGGCCAATTGTCGGGAAACGGAATGTAAGGCAGATGGTCGTACCAGACCGGATCGTGCAGCACGAGGGTGCGGTAGCGCTTGCGCCAGGAATCGCCCGGCCGGGCATTCTTCTCGATGACGATCGAGGGCACGCCGAGCTGCCTGAGCCGCGCGCCCAGCATGATGCCGCCCTGGCCGCCGCCGATGACCAGGCAATAGGGCTGCTCGGAAGCGCCGAGCTCGCGGGTCTCGCGCGCGCGCGCCTCCGACCAGGTCTCGCGCTCCGGGTCGGCCTTGTGGCGCACGCCCAGCGGCCGCGTCGCGCCCTTGCGCTCCTCGAATCCTTTCAGGTCGGTCATTGCCGTGAACAATGTCCGGCAGCGGCCGTCGCGCAGGCGCATGATGCCCTGGCCCGAGGCCACGGCGGTCTCGAAGGTGAACCAGGCCTCGATTATCCCCTCGTCCGAGGTGGCTTCGCCGGTGAGCTGCCATCTTGCCGGCCGCGTCGCTGCCAGCGTCGCCTTCAGCATGTCGGCGATCGCCTCGCGCCCTTCCATCGTGGTGACGTTCCAGGTGAAGGTCAGGAGGTCACGCCAGTAGCAATCGTCGACGAACAGGTTGGCCGCGGCCGCTATGTCACCGGCTTCGAGCGCCTTGTCGAAAGCGCCGAGCCATGCGGCTGCCTGTTGCGATGGTGCTATTTCGAGCATTTGTTTCCCTCTTTTTCGCGTTGGCGCTGTCCGGTGTTCCCTTCTCCCCTTGTGGGAGAAGGTGGCCTCGCGGAGCGAGGTCGGATGAGGGGTGCTCCAGCTCGGCACGGCCGGCACTCCGTCACCCACCCCTCAACCGTCTCGGCGCTGCGCGCCGATCCACCTTCTCCCACAAGGGGAGAAGGAAAAAACGTCCTAATCCCCGAGCGGCTCCATCTCGTTGCCGGTGCGGTGGATCTGGGCATTGTATTTGATGCGGCGGACCGTCTCGCGGGCCGAGCCGTCGAGCTTGTAGGCGGCAGCCACCGCCATGAGGTCGATCATGGCCAAAAAGGCGAAGCGCGATGCCGTCGGCTTCAGCGTATCGGGATATTCCGGCACCGCTACGGTCAGCCTGACGTCGCCGACGCGCGCGAGCTCGGTGTCGGGCGCCGTCACGCAGATGGCATTGGCGCGGTAGTGCTTGGCGAGTTCGACCGCCTCGATCACCTCGCGCGTGCGCCCCGTCGCCGAAATGGCGATCACCAGGTCGCCGGGCTTCAAGGTCGAGGCGGTCATGCGCATGAGATAAGGGTCGCATTGCGCGCTGATCGATATGCCGTAGCGAAACAGCCGGTATTGCGTTTCCTGCGCCAGCGCCGAGGAACTGCCGCCCAGTCCGAACACCGTAACCTGGCGCGCCTTGGCGATCAGCTCGGCGGCCTTCTGCAGCTGGACCGGATCGAGCTGCCGCTCGGCCTCCTGCAGCGCCCGCCGCGCTTCGCCGAACACCGCGTTCCAGAACGGCATGCCGGTGTCGTTCTCCCTGGCTGGCGAAGTGTCCAGATAGAGCGCGCCGACGACGAGGCTCTGCGCCAGCTTCAGCTTGAAATCACGCACGCCCTCGCAGCCGATGGCGCGGCAGAAGCGGGTCACCGTCGGTTCGCTGACGCCGGCACGCTGGGCAAGGGCGGCGTTGGAGGCATCGACCGCGTATTTGACGTCGTCGAGCACGACATCGGCGACGCGGCGCTCGGCCGGACGCAGCTCGGCATAGGTATCCTTGACCAGCGAGATGATGTCGGGAATGCGCCGCACAGGCTCACCCCCGTCCGCCTCGCCATCCGTCATCAGGTTTTCCCGGCTGTCAGCTTCGGTCATGAAGTGGCCTTCCCTGGTCCCTTGTCGACCTCTTACCATGCTTGCACGCTGTCGTTCCATGTGCACGGCCCCGCTGCAACTGCTGCGTGCCGTTGCGGCATGTCACCCGGCTTTGCCCATCTGCAACGCCCGCCTTGTTATGCCACTTTTCCCGAGTATGTAGGAAAGCAACACGCATTTCAAGATAAAGAAAAGACAGCGAAAGCAGGTATGTAGAGGAATAGGCGGCTCTCAACGACGGAACGATCGCGCTCTTCGCTTGACACCAAAGTAGGATAGTTACACACTGACTTTGGCAGTCGATTGGACGCACTCTCCGAGGGGCGGATGAACGCGGGCGAAACAACAGCGCCGAAGCTTGGTGTGCAGGCAGCGACCAAGATCTATCACACCGCATCCGGCGACCTCCTGGCGCTGGACCGCTGCAGCCTCGACGTCCACGCCAATGAAATCGTTTCGATCGTCGGCCCGTCCGGCTGCGGCAAGACCACGCTTTTGTGGTCGATGTCGGGCTTGCACAACCTGACCGGCGGCGAGATCCGGCTCGACGGCGTCAAGATCACCGGGCCGCATCCCGACATCGGCATCGTGTTCCAGGAAGCGAACCTGCTGCCTTGGCGCAATCTCGATGCCAACATCCGCTTTCCCTTCGAGATCAAGGGCGAGAAACCAGACCGCGCATGGATCGCGCATCTGCTCCACCGCGTCGGGCTCGACGGTTTCGGCGGCAAGTTCCCGCGCGAGCTTTCGGGCGGCATGCAGCAGCGCGCCGCGATCGTGCGGGCGCTGGCGCCAAAACCCTCCGTGCTTTTGATGGACGAGCCGTTCGGCGCGCTCGACAGTTTTACCCGCGAGGAGATGAACCGTCTCGTCGAGGAGATCTGGCTCGACACCAAGACCACCATCGTCTTCATCACCCACAGCATTGAGGAAGCAATCTTTCTCTCCGACCGCGTGGTGGTGCTGAGCGCGCGGCCCGGCCGCGTCGCCAGGGAGTATCGCGTGCCGTTCGCGCGGCCGCGCTCGCTGGAGATCATGGCGACGAAAGAGGTTTTCGACCTCACCAACCGGATCAAGATGGACATCGTCGGCGAGCGCGCCAGGCCCAAGGCACCGGAACAGGAACGCGCCAGCGCCGAGATCGTGAGGATCAGGCCGTGAGCGACGCCATCCCGGAATTCTCCAAATCCAAATCGGGTGCCAAGTCCGGCGATGGGCAGGACGTCAGCCTGACCAATCTCTCGGCCTTCGCCAGCGGCCCCGGCATCAAGTCGGGCAAGGAGGTGGCGGCGATCATAGCTGTCGCCGTAATCATAATCGGCGGCATCGAATTGGCGCTGCGCCTGTTCCATGTGCCGCTCTACATCATGCCGCCGCCAAGCTCGATCGCCTACGCGCTGTTCGACGAGTTCCCGCTGATTGCGCCGCATCTCGGCTATACGCTGGTCGAGCTGGTTTCCGGCTTCGCCATCGGAGCCGTCGTCGGCCTGGTGCTGGCCGCCGTCATCACCCAGTTTCCCTTCGCCGAAAAGATCGTCGCGCCCTACATCCTGCTTCTCGTCACCACGCCGATGCTGGCGCTGGTGCCGCTTTTGATCCTTCGCTTCGGTTTCGGCTACACGCCGCGCATCATCGCGGTGGCGCTGGCCGCCGGGCCGATGGTGATGATCAACGCAGCCACCGGCTTTCGCCGCGTCGACAGCGCCAAGATCGCGCTGGCGCGCTCCTATGGCGCCAGCACCTTGCAGATATTCTGGAAGATCCGCGCGCCGATGGCGCTGCCTATGATCCTGGTCGGGCTGATGATCGGCGCCATCTTCGGCCTGCTGACCGCAGTCGGCGCGGAGATGGTCGGCGGCGGCTTCGGCCTCGGCAACCGGCTCACCACCTATTCGTCGATGATCCAGATGCCGCAATTCTTCGCCGTGGTGCTGATCCTGTCGACGCTCGGCATCCTGATCTACGTGCTGTTCTTCCTGATCGGCAAGAAATGGGCGAGCTGGGAGGCTTGAGCACGAGATCATGAACGCCCCGGAGTGGGCGAGGAGCGGGCGAAAGGCCATCGATCAACAAGAAGGTCAATCAACAAAAGGGGAATGCCATGACCGACCAGAACTCATTCCAGACGGCGACAAGAACGGGCATCAGCCGCCGCACCTTCCTGCAGGTGACGGCAGCCGGCGTCGTGACCGCCACCGCGCTCGGTGCATCGGGCTTGAAGGCCAGGGCGGCGGCCTATGAGAAATTCACCTGGATCTCGCCGCGCGGCACGCTCGAAGTGCTCGACGACTATCCTTATTGGGCAGCCAAGAAGGCAGGCTATTTCGATGGGCTCAGTACCGACATGCAGCCAGGCCCGTCAGACGGCACGGCGACGGTGAAGTTCGTCGATGTCGGCCAGGCCGATATGGGCTTTCCCTCGCCCGGCGTGTTCTCCTTCGCCATCCAGAACGGCATGAAGCTGAAGTCGGTGTTCCACATGGGCGCGCGCGACACGTTCTCCATCGCCTTCCGCAAGGGCGAGGGTACGAACGACTTGAAGAAGCTGGAAGGCAAGACCATCCTGCTCGGCTCCGCCGCCTGGCAGTCGATCACCGATCCGCTGCTCGCCGCGCAAGGCGTCGACATCAAGAAGGTCAAGTATGTCGAGGCCGGCTGGCCGACGTGGGGCACCGCGCTCGCCGGCGGCCAGGGCGACGCTGCCTTGTCGTGGGAGGGGCTGCGCGCCGAATGGATCGCCAAGGGGCTCGACTTCGAATACTGGCTCGGCGTGAAGAATTCCAAGCTGCCGGCCAACACCTTCGTCGTGCGCGCCGCCGATCTCGAAGATCCCGACAAGAAGGCGTTCCTGGAAAAATATCTGCGCGGCTGGGCGATGGGGCTGGAGTTCGGCTACCAGAACCCGCGCGCGGCGGTCGAAGCGGTGTTCGAGCAGTTCCCCACGCTTGCCAAGAACCTTGGGCCCGAGCTCGGCACCACCTCGATCCTGCAGCAGATCAACGTTTTCCGCGGCGACATGGACAAGCGCGGCGGCTGGGGCTCGCACGACATGGCGAGCTGGCAAGGCTTCTTCGACGAGATCCACAAGATCGGCCAGATCACCAATCCGGTGAAGGCCGAGGACGTCTGCACCAACGAGCTGATCCCGGCCGCCAACGACTTCGACAAGGCCAAGGTCAAGGCCGATGCCGACGGCGTCAAGCTGACGGAGGGCTTTGCCGCGCTCGATGTCGAGAAGATCAAGGCGCATCTGTTCGATTCGGCGGTGAAGTAAGGGCTGCAAAAGAGGTCGTTCATTGCCCTGTCTTGGCTCCTTTCCTCTCCCTCCGGACAGGGGAGAGGAAAGGGCAGGCGGATGAGGGGCGGCGCCAACCTGAAGTGATTGTTCTGGATGCCCAGGCGCGGCAGCAGCTCGCCAGGTCCTATCAAAAAATTGGGAGGCTGAATTGGCCGACAAAATAAAAGTGCTGGTGGTGGGTCTCGGCAATATGGGCGCCCCGCATGCCAGCGCCTATCACCGCTCGGACGGCTTCGAGATCGTCGGCATCATGAGCCGCTCGATCAAGAGCAACAAGAAAATCCCCGCCGAACTTGCCGGCTATCCGCTCTACGAGGATTTCGACCGGGCGCTTGCGGAGACCAGGCCGGACGCCGTGTCGATCAACAGCTGGCCCAACACCCATGCCGAATACGCGCTGAAGGCGATAGCGGCCAACTGCCACGTGTTCATGGAAAAGCCGCTCGCCACCAACATCGAGGATGCCGAAAAGGTCGTCGCGGCAGCGCGGGCGAAGAACCGCAAGCTGGTGCTTGGCTACATCCTGCGCGTCCACCCGTCCTGGATAAAATTCATCGAGGTCGGCAAGACGCTGGGCAAGCCGCTGGTGATGCGCCTCAACCTCAACCAGCAGAGCAGCGGCAGCGCCTGGCACTGGCACAAGAACCTGATCGATTCGCTGATCCCGATCGTTGATTGCGGCGTGCACTATGTCGACGTCATGTGCCAGCTTACGGGCGCCAGGCCGGTGCGCGTGCACGGCATCGGCGCGAAGCTCTGGGCGGAAGCCGACAAGCAGAATTACGGCCATCTTCACGTCACCTTCGATGACGGTTCGGTCGGCTGGTACGAGGCAGGCTGGGGCCCGATGATGAGCGAGACGGCCTATTTCGTGAAGGACGTGGTGGGGCCGAAGGGCGCGGTGTCGATCGTCGCCGGCCAGCAGGCGAGCAGCGCAGCGGAAGCGGCGGAGGTGTCGAACTCGGCCGACATCGACCGCCACACCAAGACCGACGCGCTGAAGATCCATTACGCGGCGGTCGACGCCGACAAGAACTTTGCGAAACCCGACGAGATCGTCAGCATGGAAGACGAGCCCGGCCACCAGGAGCTCTGCGACCGCGAGCAGGCCTTCTTCCTGCGTGCCATCCGCGAGGATCTCGATTTGACCGAGCAGATGGACGCCGCCGTCAACAGCCTGCGCATCGTGCTCGCCGGCGAACAGAGCATCGAATTGGGGCGCACCGTCGAGCTGGCGTGAGAGCGCGCTGCCGGGGGCAACAGCTTCAGATCGGCGCCGCCCCTCACGCAGCGCCCCCGAGAAGATCCTCCCGTCACTCACGGGGAGAAGGTGCCGGCAGGCGGATGAGAGGCGGCGCCAACGTCGGCCCGAAGCGATAGCTCGGGCGCGGCGCGAGGCAAAGATTGGGAGGAGAGACATGGTCACCGACAGCCTGCTGAAAACCTATGCGAACTCCGATGCGCTGGATCTTGCTGACTTGGTGCATCGGGGCGAGATTTCACCTGCGGAACTGGTCGAGGCGGCGATCACGCTGGTCGAGCAGCTCAACCCGGCGCTGAACGCGGTCATCCATCGCCTCTACGACATGGCGCGCGCCCAGGCGCAGACGGTCGACAGATCAGCACCTTTCGCCGGCGTGCCGTTCCTGCTCAAGGAACTGGCCTCGTCCTGGACCGGCGCGCCGAACACCAACTCTTGCCTCTACCTGAAAGATGTCGTCGCCGATTTCGACACCGAAGTCGTGCGCCGCATGAAGGCGGCCGGGCTGGTGCTGGTCGGCAAGTCGAACGCGCCCGAAAACGGCTGGTCGATCACGACGGAACCGAAGCTCTACGGCACGACGAAGAACCCGTGGAAGGAAGGCATCACGCCAGGTGGCTCGAGCGGCGGCGCGGCGGCGGCCGTCGCTTCGCGCATGGTGCCGATCGCCGAGGCCAGCGACGGCGCCGGCTCGATCCGCATTCCGGCCTCCTGCTGCGGCATCGTCGGGCTGAAGCCGTCGCGCGGCCGCGTCAGCCTGGCACCGTTCGGCGACTATTGGTATGGCGGCGCCTACTTCCTGTGCTGCTCGCGCAGCGTGCGCGACACGGCGGCCTATCTCGACGCGGTGGCCGGCGCCTTGCCGGGCGACCCCTATACGCCGCCGATCCCCGACGCCTCCTGGCTCAGCCTGTCGTCACTGGCGCCGAAGAAGCTGCGCATCGGCTTCACCGTCACCCCGCCCAACGGCACGGCCATCGATGCGGAAGTGAAGGCGGCCGTGCTGGCCACCGTGGCGGCGCTGGAGCGGCTGGGACATGACGTCGAGGAACACGACATGCCGCTCGATGCCGATGCCATGTGGGCCACCTACACCAACATGACCTGCGTACAGACGGCGGCGACCTTCGACTATCATGAAACGGTGATCGGCCGGCCGGTGACGCCTGATGATGTCGAACCGGTGACCTGGGCGATCATCGAACGCGGCCGTGCGACCAGCGGCACCAGGCACATTTCCGATGTCGAGCAGCTCAGGCAGGTCGGCCGCGACATCGTCGGCGACCTTTCGCCCTACGATCTCTTCATCACCCCGACGCTGACGCAACTGCCGCGTCCGTTCGGCTATTACGATATGTCGGAGACCGACATCGACCGCTACAACGCCAAATGGACGGATGCGGCGTTCGCCTCCCCCTTCAACATCTCAGGCCAGCCGGCCATCTCGCTGCCGCTCGGCTGGTCGAAAGACGGCGTACCGATCGGGGTGCAGCTTGTCGGCCGCTATGGCGACGAGGCAGCGGTGCTGGCCGCGTCGGCGCAGCTCGAGCGGGAAATGCCGTGGAGGGACAGGCGGCCGCCGGTGAGCGGTTAATCGCTCGCGGCAGGGCACCCATCGCCGAGTTCTGTGGCGCCCCCCTCTGTCCTGCCGGACATCTCCCCCTCAAGGGGGGAGATTGGAAGTTTCGGCGCCGGCTCATCTTGTTCTTGCAACGTTGAAAATTGGCGAAAGCGGGAGCGATAATCGATCTCCCCCCTTGAGGGGGAGATGCCCGGCAGGGCAGAGGGGGGCGCCGTAGGGCGCTGACAGTGACACCGTCACGATCCCGCCCTCGCTATCCTATCCTCTCCAACCGCCTTGGCAGCCGGTTCATCGCGGCTGGCCCATCCGGCGTGATCAGGAACTGGTCCTCCAGGTTGAAGCTGGCGAGGCCGTCGATGTAGAGCGGGATCTCGAAGGCCAGCACCATGCCGGCTTCGACCAGGACATCGCTGTCGGCCGCAATGAACGGCCATTGCTCCGAGAACACAGACTGCCCGACACCGTGGCCGAAATGCCCCCGGCGGTAGGAGCGCAGGCCTTGCCGCGCCAGGCTGTCGGTGGCGACGCGGTGCACATGGCCGATCGAATTTCCCGGCACGAGTGCCGCCAACCCGTCCTCGAAAGCGCGCTCGGCGATCGCGTGCAGTTCGACCTGGTCGGCGGAAGCGGGACCGAAAGTGAAGTTGCGCGACATGTCGGACGCATACCCGCCGACCGTGCAGACCATGTCGCATTTCAGCGGATCGCCGGGCATTGCCTTGGCATCGGCACCCTTGGCCCGGGCGCCGAGCGTCACATATTCCGCCGTCGCGACCGGATGGGAGAGGCCCGCCGCCGCCGCGGCCACGCCTTGCCGGTAGAGCGCGACGAGATCGGCCTGGCGCATGCCTGCCATCGCATCGACCTGCAGCCGCTCCAGCCCTGCTTCAGACAGGATAATGCCTTGCTGCAAGAGCTCGATCTCGCGTTGCGACTTGATCGCCCGCAGCCGATCCAGCACCGGCGAGCCGTCGATCATCCGGCACTGCGGCAGCAGCGCCTGCATGGCGGAAAAATCGGCGGCTGGAACAAAGCCGAGATCGATGCCCAGCGTTGCGCGCTCCAGTCCGAATTCGGCAAGCAAGGCTTGCAGCTGGCGCACCGAGCCGGCGAGATCGAAGGTGGCGGGGCGCGCGAAATCCGGCGCGCGGCCAAGCGAGACAAGGCCAGCCTCGATACGCTCCGCCAACGGGCCGCGGGTTCCCGTCTCGACCGGCGCGAATTCGATCCAGATCGGGTGCGAATGCACCACCGCTTCGGGCGCTGCGATCCGCAGCTGCGCCGCGTTGAAATCCGCGACGACGACGCCGATCGGCAGGTCCTGCCGAGCCGGGATGACGACGAAGCCGGCGCCGGCACGCCGGAACAGTCCCGCCGGTCCGATCGACACGCCGGTCGCATAGTGGAAGGCCTCGGGCGCTGAGAGCACCAGCGCCTGCAGGCCGGCGCGTTGCATCAGTTGCATCGCGCGCTGGCGGTCGACAAAGCCGGTCATGGTTCTCTCCGGATGGCTGAAGCGACATCGGAGCATTGCGGAAGCGGACAATCAAGCGGCACGATGCCGGTAGTCTCCGCCACAAGATGGAACCTGTCGTGGCCTGGAGCATTGCCCGGCGACGGCGGCGGGGGAGCGCGGCGAGCCCGCTACTTGATCGATTCCAGCTTGGCGATTGCCGCGGTGAAGCCGGCCAGCGAGACCGGGATGGTGACCGGCTTGCGGGTCACCGATTCCATGCCGATGTTGAGATTGGTTCCCGACTTCATCGCCTTGATCAGTTCCGGCGGCAGCGGCGTGGCGGCATAGGCGCCGTTCTGGTCGCTGGTCTGGATGGCGATGGTCGTCTTCTGGCCTTGATCGATCTGGTAGCTGGCGCCGGAGGGCAGGAACAGCCCGTGCGGCAGGGCGAGCAGCATGGCGAGGGAGCCGTTGCCGTTGTCGCGGCGCACGGTCACGGTCAGCACGCGCTGTCCGGTCTTGGCTTCGGTCAGGTTCTGCGACACCTGGCATTGAAGCTCGCTGTTGGCCGCGCCGCTTGAACAGTTCACCGCCCATGGATTGGCGTCGGCCGGCTTGGATTGAGCGGCCGGGGGCTGCGCCGGCTTGGCGTCCTCGGCAAGCGCCGGCCCGGCGACCGATGCGATCAGCCCCAGGGCGCCCAGTGCTGCCGTCACATTTAACAGATTAGCACGCGCTAAAATGGCTGCCATGTTCTTCACGCCCCGCATTTTTCTCGAAACGGCAGGTATTTTCCCACCGGCGGCTTGATACAATACTCCTGACTGTTCCGGAAGCCGCGCACAGGCGAGGAAAGCCGGCAAAATTACTGTTGCGGCATTGCCACAAGTGAGAACTTTACGGCGCAACAACAGCAGTCACGACGTTGGGGACTCGCTATACAATGGAATTCGCGCAAGAATTGGTGCGGGGGCGAGCAGTCCCCAAAGGGCGGCCAGGGATGGGAACTACCGAGACGTCTCGGCAGGTTGGGGAGATGGCGGCGCGCGGGGAGGATTTCCGCGCGCGCGTGGCCTATGGTCGCTCGCGTTTTGCAAGGCATCTCTGGAAGACGACGGCGCTTTCGACGCTGGCGCTGGCGTTGTCAGGCGTGGCCGCCTATGGCGACGACGCCCTCTGGCAGCCGCAGATACGCGCCATCATTGGCGCCGACAACAATGGCGGCAACGCCGCGCTCGAAGGCTTCATCCCGATCAAGCAGACCGCCGAATCGGTGCTGTTCCTGGATGTCAGGGCTAAGCACGATTTCAAGGACGCGTTCGGCCAGGATGTCGGCCTGGGCATTCGCCGCATCGTCAATCCCGACCTGATGCTCGGCGGCTACGCCTATCTCAACGTCGAGAACTACAACTCCAACCAGTTCACGTCAGCCACGCTCGGCGCCGAGGCCATCACCCCGCATTTCGACGCGCATGTGAACGTCTTCGTGCCGATCAAGGGCGACACGACGGACCATTCGGTCTCCTCGACCCTGTCGATGGTCTCGAACCAGTTGATCGAGCAGATTTCGGTGCTCGACCATCGCGACTACGCGGCCTGGGGCATCGAGGGCGAGATCGGCGCGCGGGTGCCGCTCAACCTTCCCGACAAGCATTCGCTGCGGCTCGACATAGGCGGTTACCACTTCGAGGATCCGCATGGCGACGACAGCGGCGTAACCGGGGTCAAGGCCGGCATCGAATATGAGATCGGCGATATCTTCGGCACCGGAACGGCGCTGACCTTCACCGGCGAAGTGCGCAACGACAATCGCGACGACACCCAGTTCGCCGGCAGCGTACGGCTGAGCATCCCGTTCAATCCAGGCCAAGGCGGCGCGGACAGCGGACCGGAGCCGGTCTATCCGGTCAGCGAAGGCTTGCGCAAGCGCGTCAACGAGCGGGTGCGCGGCGACATCGGCGTCAGGATCCAGAGCCAGGAGCTGCCCGGCGGCTCGACGACGCGCGTCGCCATCAACGCCGCCACCAATGCCGCCTTCGGAAAGTTCTACTACGCCGATGGCGGCCTGGCCGGCGTCGGCACGCTGGCCGATCCGACGACGCTGGACGACGCTGTGGCCAAGGCAGGCGCCGGCGGTTTCGTGGTGGCGCTGGGCGGCAACGGCAACATCACCACCACTGGCACGACGCTCGCAGACGGCCAGACCGTCATCGGCGGCGGCCAAAGCGTCACCGCGAAGCTGTTCGGCGGCGGCACCGGCACCTTCAATCTGGGCGGCAGCGACGGCACCATCCAGGGCACCAACGTCGCTAGCAACGTGATCGCGCTCGGCAATGGCGACACGCTGAACGGCATCACCATCACCGGCGGCGCCGACGGCATCTTCGCCAACAACATCACCGGCGCCACGCTGACCAATGTCACGGTGACAGGCGCCGGCGGCAACGGCGCCGCCTTCACCGGCACCTCGACCGGCATCACCGGTTCCAATTTCACCTCGACCGGCAACGGCCTTGACGGCCTGCACATCGAAGGCGACGGCACCTACAATTTCGCCGGCACGATGCTGCTCCAGGGCAATAGCGACGACGGGCTGGATGCCACCGGCCATGGCACCTATACATTCGCGACGCTTAGCGCGAAGGACAATGCCGACCGCGGCATAACCGTTCAGGGCACCTCGACATCAGGCAGCTTCGCCACCACCGGCGGCACCTTGTCGGGCAATGGCGGCGTCGGCGTCTTCATCGATCCGATCACGGCGCATGTGGTGCTGGATTCGATCGACCAGACCGGCGGTCCGTCGGGCGTCGTGCTCGATCACGTGGCGGGCAGCTTCGCCGTCACCGGCGCCACGACCATTTCGGACACCACCGGACCGGCGATCGCCATTTCCAACTCACCGGCGGCGATCCGCTTCGGCGATATCGACATCAGCGCTCCCGCCGGCGACGGCATCTCGTTTACCGGCGTCAACGCGGCGGTGGTGGCAGGCGACATCGTCATCTCGGGCCTCGGCGTCGGCACCGGCCTCGACTTCTCCGGCAGCCATACGAACTTCACCGCACAGTCGCTCAACATCGCCGGCACGGGTGCGGCCGGCTCGATCGGCATCGACCTCGCCTCGCCGACCTCGGGCGGGGCATCGATCGTCATCACCGATGGCGGTGCGATCACAGGCGTCGGCACCGGCGTGCGCTTCGGCATTTCCGGCTCGCTGCTGAACTCGGCCAATGCCGAATTCTCCTTCGGCGGCGGTTCCATTGCCGGCAGCACCGCCTCGCTCGACGCGCGCGGCCTTAACCAGACGCTCGGCCACTACGCCTTCGGTTCGACCACCTTCAGCGGCCCGCAACTGTTCGACCAGCAGAATGTCATCTTCGTCGGCGCGGCCGCGACCGGCTCGGGCACCGGCTCCTCGCTGCTCGACCTTGCCTCGATTGCCGACGCCGATGCCAACCCCGACGGCACCGCGATCTTTGTGCTGGTCAATCGCGGCACCATCGACGACACCGACGGGTTCTCGCTGAGCGCCGGACAGACGCTGGCTTCCTTCGGCAACGGCCGCACATTCTCGCTCGGCGGCATCCCGGTTAACGTAACGGGCGACAACATCGCGCACACCAGCGCCATCTCGGACGGCGCGGGCGCGGCGACGCTCACCAGTTCGGCCGGCGCGGACACCGTCACGCTGGCCAACAACAGCGCGCTGCTCGACTTCAACGTCTCGAACGCCAATCCGGGCGGAGGCAACGGCATCCACGGCAACAATGTCACCGGCGTGACGATAAGCGGCATGAATGTCAGCGGCGCCGGCCTGGACGGGCTGCTGTTCGAAGGCGCCAGCAATGTCGCGGCCAACAATGTGACCTCGACGAGCAACGCCAGCGAGGGCCTGCATATCGACGGCGACGGCAGTTATGCCTTCACCGGCACGACGACACTGTCGAACAATGCCGGCAATGGCCTGTTCGTCGGCGGCGACGGAACATATGCATTCCAGACGCTGAACGCCTCCGACAATTCCGGCTTCGGCGTCAACGTCCTCTCCACCACCGGCACGTTCAGCACCACCGACGGCACGATCTCCGGCAATGGCGCGGCCGGCGTCGCCTTGCTTGGCGCTAATCTCGACGTCAAGCTGGCCAGCCTGACGCAGGACGGTGGCCTGTTCGGCGCGACGTTGGCAGGCGTATCGGGAAATTTCGCCGTTTCCGGCGCAACGACGATCAGCAACACCTTCGTCGGCGGCCTCGGGATCTTCGACAGCACCGCCGATTTCATGTTCGGAGCCGTCGATATTTCGGACATCACCGCCCCCGGCGGCATCGGCATCGACGTCCAGAATTCCGGCGGCGCGGTCACCTTCGGCGGGCCGGTCATTCTGACCCATATCGGCAGCGAGGGCATCCTCGCCACCGACAACACCGGCACGCTCACCTTCAGTGGCCCGGTGAGCATGACCGGCCCCGGCGAGGGCGTCTGGCTGGAAAACAACACCGGCGCCGTTTCGTTCGGCGGCGCCGTCACCATCGACCAGCCGCTCGGAAGCGGCATCGACGTCGTCGGCAGCAACGGCGTCATCAGCTTCGACGACATCGACATCACCGGCCTGTGCAATTGCTCCACCGCGCTCGACCTCTCGGGCAGCACGTCGACCTTCACCGCCGCCACGCTCGACATCAGCGGCAGTTCCGGCGGCTCCTCGATCGGCGTCGACCTGTCCGGCACCAATGGCGGCTCGGTGACCGTCGGCAGCGGCGTCATCACCGGTGTCGACACCGGCGTCCAGATGGGCACCAACGGCCTGGCCGGAACCACCGCCAGCACGGCGTTCTCGTTCGGTGCGGCCGGCGGCGCATCGATCACCGGCGTCATCGCCTCGCTCGACATGCGCGGCCTGCTGCCCGGCAGCGGCACCTATGCCTTCAACGGCACGCATCTGGTTGGATCGCAGCTGTTCGATGCAGCCAACGTCGTCTTCGTCGGTTCGAGCAGCACCGGAACGGGCGACGGCTCAAGCGTCGCCAACCTGATCGATGCCGCCGCGGCCGACGATCTGACCACCAATGCCAACACGACCTTCGTGCTGGTCAAGACCGCGGCCGTGCAGACCACCGACACCGATGCCAACGGCTTCACGCTGGCCAGCGGCCAGTCGCTGGTCTCCTTCGCCAACGGCGCCACCATCAGCCTGGGCGGCCCGCCGGCCAATGTCACCGGCACGGCGGTCGTCACCGGCGCGACACAGGCCGATCCGTTCGGCTTCGGTGGCGCGACGCTGAACAACGGCGGCGGCAACACCATCGACCTCGCCAGCGGCAACACCGTCTCCAACCTCAGCGTCAACAGCTCGTTCCTGGCGATCGACGGCACGGCGTCGATCAACGGCCTCACCAGCACTGGCGTGACGATCGTGGGCGGGACCATCGGGCTTTACCTCGGCAGCGCGTCGGGCGCGATCACTGTCAACGATCTGACCATCCAGGGGTCGGTGCCGACCGGCGTCGTGCTGGCCAACACATCCGCGACGGTCGACTTCACCGGCACCACGACGATCGCCGGAGGCAGCAATATCGCGCTGCTGGTCAATAATTTCGGCGGCACCGCCAATTTCGCCGATCTCGACATATCAGGCGGCAGCGGCCTCGGCATCGTGATCCTCAACGGCTCGAGCGGAAGCCTGACCTTCGGGGCGGCCAGCTCCATCGCCAATACCGGCGCCAGCGCGATCGTTATCGGCAGTTCGTCGGCCGACGTCACCTATGACGGCACGATTAGCCAGAGTAGCGCGGCAAAAGCCGTCAGGATCGACGGCACCACCGGCGGCCTGATCACATTCGGCGGCGCCATCACTTCGACCGGCACCGGCGGCCTCTTCGATATCGGGGAGATAACCGCTCCCACCGACACCGCGATCCGCTTCACGGGCCCGCTCACGGCGACCGGCGGCGGCGGCACGTCGATCACCAGCCTTGGCGCCGACTCGACATTCGAGGTCAGCGGCACGCTGTCGATCACCGGCACGACCGGCGCCGCGCTGTCCATCTCGAATGCGGCCGGCAGCGCCACCTTCGGCACGACCAATGTGACGCTGGGCGCGACCAGTACTACCGGCATCGATTTCTCCGGCACCAACAACGACGTCAGCTTCGGCACGACCACCGTCAGCGGCCTCGGCGCGGGCGCCAGCCAGACCGCCATCGACTTCTCCGGCTCGGCCACGACCGCCGATTTCGGGCTGACGACGATCACCGGAAACGACGCCGCGAGCTCGCGCGGCATCGACCTGACCTCGACCACGGGCAACCGCACCATCACCTTCCTGACCGGATCGTCGATCTCAGGCGCCGGCATCGGCGTCGATCTGTCGTCCGGCCAGACGGCGGCGACCAGCGCCAACGCCAGCTTCACCTTCGGCGACGGCGAATTCGCCGACGCCAACGGCCGCAATTCGACGATCACCGCGGCGGCGGGCAATTTCACCGTCAACACCGTCGGTCTCGCCGCGCTCGGCAATTATGATTTCGATGACGTGCTCTTCACCGGCAGCGCGAATCTGGCCAGCGCCGTCGGCGGGGTGTTCATGGTGTCGCAAAATGGCGGCGTCATCGCCGCCGGCTCATTTGGGCTCAGTACGTCAGTCAATACCATCTCGGTTGCCGATGCCGATCTGAAGACCGGCACCCAGACCTTCGCCTTCGTCGGCACGGTCGACCTCAGCGGCACGCCGTTCACGCTCGATTCCGGCCAATCGATCACCGGCTTCGGCAACGGCAACGCCATCACCACGACCGGCACCATCCAGCCGGTGAACGTGCAGGGCAATCTCGGCGCCACCGGCGGCGACGTCACCGGCGACGAGGGCGTGGTCAAGAGCACGGGCAGCGATACCCTGCATCTGCTCGGCAGCAACCAAGTGCGCAACACCGCCTTCGACTTCACCGGCGGCATCGGCTCGGTCTTCACCATCGACCAGAGCGCGGGCAGCTTCAACAATGCCGGCGGCATCGTCATCGAAGGCGTCACGGTCGGCAATGTCGGCGCCGGCCAGACGGCGTTCAAGGTCGCCGGCCTCGACAGCAATTTGTCGATCACCAACAACAACGTCAACGTCGCCGGCACGCTGCTCGACGTCGACGGCGGCGCCGGCAACATCACCGTGACGCGCGGCATCTTGCCCAACAGCGGGCCGGCCGGCACGCTGACCGGCGGCGGCATCTCGATCGCCAATCACGGCGGCGGTCTGATCAATTTCACCGACAAGGTGACTGTTGGCGGCAACGGCGTCTCGCTCACCAACAACGCCGGCACCGTCAACTTCACGGATGTGGACATTTCCACGAACGGCGCGACGGCGTTCAGCGCCAGCGGCGTCGGCACGGTCAATGTCCTGACGGGTACGGTCAATGCCACCAACGCGCAGGCGGTGGCCCTCGACGGCATCGCCGGCAATATCGATTTCGCCTCGACCAGCGCGTCGTTCGGTTCCGGCAGCGGCATCGACCTGCAGAACCTCAGCGGCACGTTCAATTTCGGCACCGGCACGCTGACCAACACCGGTTTGGGCACGGCCTTCAATGTCGGCTCGGGCACCAATGCGAGCGGCGGCAACGCGAACATATCCTACGCGGGCGCCATCGTCAGCAACGGCACCGGCGCGGCGGTCTCGATCCAGGAACTGACCGGCGGTTCTGTGGCGCTGTCGGGCAACCTGACCGATGGCCTTGCGGGCGCCGGCGGCAATATCGTCGTTGCCGGCATCGACAACGGCACGGCGGCGACCGTGACCTTCTCGGGCGCGACCAAGCAGATCAGCTCGGGCGCGACAGACGGCGTCAGCCTGATCGGCAACCCGAACGCCACGATCGGCTTCGGCAATGGCGGCCTTGATATAACGACGACGGCAGGAGCGGGTTTTGGCGCGGGCTCCGGCGGCACGATCAGCATCTCCGGCACCGGCAACACCATCACGACAACGACTGGAACCGCGCTCGATCTCGACGGCGCAACGGTCGGCGCGGGCGGCGTTATTTTCGATTCCGTTTCGATCAATGGCGCGGCGACCGGCGTTTCGCTCAACAATATAGTCGGCGGCGCCATCGATCTCGGCGCGGTCGACCTGCAGAACATCACCTCGCGCGGTGTCGACATATCCGGCACGCTCGGCTCGACCTTGGGCTTCGACAGCCTGAACATCGGGCTCAATGCAGCCAATGCGGTCGGCTTCGACCTCAACGGCGCTGCGCTCGGCACGAGCAACATCAAGGCCGGCGATTTCGACATCGACGGCGGCAGCTTCGCCGGCACTATCGGCATCGACATGGCCGGCACGACCGGCACCGGCACGATCCAGCTCGGCGACACTGCCAACAACAATCCGGCGGGCCAGACCTCGAAAATCGAAAATGTCGGCTATGGCGTCCAGTTCTCCAGCGCCACCAACGCCAGGCTGGTGTTCGGCGACGGCGCTGGCCTGGCCGAATCGGCGATCGCGACCACCGGCGGCCAGGCCATCCATGCCATCGACACCCTGCCGACCAATGGCGACTACAATTTCAACGACGTCACCTTCACCGGCGACACGTCGAATCTGTCCGCTTACAAGGTCTACTACGTCACCACCGACGCCACCGGCGGCGGCGACGGCAGCTTCGTCAATCCAGGCACCTATGCCAACGCCCAGGCGTCCACGGCCAATGTCATCGTGCTGATCGACAAGAACGGCACCGGTAGCCAGGAAACGATCGACCTGAGCGGCACGTCGTTCCAGCTCGATGACGGGCAGGTGTTGCTCGCCTTCGGGCAAAACGATACGGCCATCGACGTCTCGCAGCTCGGTGTCGACACCAGCAGCGGCGCGTCGGCGGCATTCCATTTCACCACGGTGCAGAATTCGCCGATCATCGCCGCACCGACCGGCATCGACACGCTGCGGCCGATCCTGCAGAGCAGCACTGCCGGTTCGGTGATCACCCTGGCGACCAGTGGTACCAGCCCGATCACCGGCGGCATCGAGAATCTCATCATCCGCAGCACCGGCACCGGCGCCGGTGTTGCCGTCGATGCATCGGCCGCGTCGAGTTTCTTCCTCCGCAACAATGACATATCAGCCGGCGGCAGGGCGCTCGACTTCTCCACGACCGCTGCGGCGGCCAACACGCTGCTGCTTTCGATCGACGGCAATACGCTGCGATCGACGGGATCCGCGCTAGCCGCGTCCTTCGCCGGCCAGAACATCAACGCGACGGACAATTCGATCGCCATCCGCTCCTTCGCCGGCAACACGGTGCTCGGCGGCACCGGCGGCGGCATTGCCTTCGACAATGTCACGTTCGACTCCACTGGCGCCGGCGGCACGGTCAGCGCCGGCACGCTCGACGTCGGCACATCAGGCGCGCGCGTCCAGGGCAACGGCCTTGCCTTCACCAGCACCAGCGGCACGCTCGATCTCGGCACGTTCACCACGTTCAATGATGGCGGCACTGGCGTCCTCGTCGACACCAAGGGCCCCCCGGCCACAACCTTCACGCTGAACAGCAGCGGCGGCACGGTCGACACCATCAACGGCGTGGCGTTCAATCTCGATCCGCTGACCGTCAGCATGATCGTAAACAGCGTCACCGCCAGCGGCGGCGCCAGCGGCATCATCTTCGACGGCGTCGCCGGCACGTTCACGGTCACGGGCGCGACCACCGTCACCGGCACGACGGGTGCCGGTATCAGTTCGAACGCCAGCAATCCCACCGGCACCTTCAATTTCAACACGGTGACGGTGAACAACACGGCTTCGACGGGCGGCGGCATCGGCTGGGAGAGCGGCACGCTCAACGTCGGCGCGCTCGCCGACATCGATACGACCAGCGGGGCCGGCCTGTTCCAGGGCGGCGGCACGACCAGCTTCAACGGCGGGCTGACAATCGACACCACCACCGGCGCCGGCATTACCGGCCCCGGCGGGACGATCAACATCATCGCCACCGCCGGCAGCGAAACGGTGAATTCCACCAGCTACAAGGCGATCGATCTCACCAATGCCGCCCTCGACGTCGCGCTCGACTCGACGTCGTCCGGCGGCGGCGGTGTCGTCCTGACCAATGTCACCGGCACCGCCGGCCTCGGCACCGGCACGCTGAGCGGCGGCGGTGGCACGGCATTCAGCGTCGGCGGCGGCACCGTAAGCACCACCTATGGCGGCAACATCACCCAGGCGAGCAACGCGGCCCTGGTGTCGGTTTCAGCAGGCCATACGGGCACGCTGACCTTCTCGGGCACGCTGTCGGCAACCAACGGCACCGGCCTGCAATTCGACAATGCCGACGGCGCCTACAATTTCAACGGCACGACGACGTTGAATGGCGGCGACGCCGGCATCGATATCGTCAACAATTCGGGCGGCACGTTCAACTTCGGCAGCGGCACCTCGATCACCAACCCGAACAGCACGGCCTTCAACGTCGACGCAAGCGCGGCGAACGTCATCTATAGCGGCAACATCACCCAGGCCGGCAATGCCGCGCTAGTCGCCATCGCCGGCCACACGACGGGAACGATCACCTTCCAGACCGGCACGCTGTCGGCAACCAACGGCACCGGCCTGCAGTTCGACAATGCCGACGGCATCTACAATCTCAACGGCACGACGACGCTGAATGGCGGCAATGCCAGTGTCGACATCCTCAACGGCTCGGATGGCACATTCAATTTCGGCACCGGCACATCGATCGCCAGCCCGAGCGGCACGGCGTTCAATGTCGATGGCGGCAACGCCACCGTCACCTATGCCGGCACGATCACGCAGACCAACGCCAACCAGCGCCTGATCGTCGTCGCCGACACCACCGGCGGCGCGGTGAACTTCACCACCGCCCTGGCGAATGGGCTCAACGACACCAGCGGCACCGGCATCGTGATCGACGGCGTCGCCGGCAACGTCACCGTGAACAACGCCAGCCTGACCGGGACGACCGGCATCACCATCCTTGGCGATGTGGCGAACAACGCGACCGGTACCTATACGTTCAACAACGTCGCTATCGACATGGTTGCCGGCGCGCTGACGAACCATGCGTTCGCCGTCGACGGCGACCAGGGCACGTTTACCAACGACGACGTGAGCGCCACAATCAATCTCAACAATGTCGACATCACCAACCCTGGCGGCAACGTCGCCAACATTCGCGGCATGGCTGGTGGCTTGGTCAATTTCGACAATGCCAGCTCCATCACCCGAAACGATGGCGGACTGGGCATCGTCGCGCTCAGCAACTCCGGCGGCACGATCAATTTCGGCGGCGCGTCGAAAACGCTCTCGACCGGCGCCAACGCCGCCGTGCTCCTGACCAGCAACGCCGGCGCGACCATCAACTTCACCAATGGCGGCCTGGCGATCACCACCACGAGCGGCATCGGCTTCGGCGCCTCGGGCGGCGGCACGGTGACGGTGACGGGCGCTGGCAACTCCATCACCACGACGAGCGGTGTAGCGGTCAATCTCGACACCGTCATCGTAGCCGCCGCCGGCCTGAATTTCGCCACCACCACGAAGGGCGCCGGGGGCACCAGCGCCGTTGTCATGAGTACGGTCACCGGCACCGGCACGGTCAGCCTCGGCGGCGGCTCTCTCGTTGGCGGCGCTGTGGCCGGCATCAACGGCGCGGTAATCCGCATCGGCGATGGCCTCGGCACCGTCAACAGCGGCGGCACCGCGGGTCTCACCTATGCCGGCACCATCACCAGCGCTTCGGGCGAGGGGGTCGATATCCAAGATCGCGCCGCGGGCGCGCAGGCCATCACGCTTTCAGGCAACATCTCGCATAACGTGGCGGGTCAGACCGGCATCCGACTGGACGACAATGCCGCCGGCACGATCACCTTCTCCGGTGCCTCCAAGTCGATCACGTCGGGCAGCGCGGCCGGCGTCAACCTGACCGACAACACCGGCGCGACGATCAACTTCACCAATGGCGGACTGGCGATCACCAGCACCAGCGGCACCGGCTTCGGCGCCACGGGCGGCGGCACGGTGACAGTGACAACCGGCGCCAATCCAAACACGATCACATCCGGTACCGGCACCGCGCTCAACGTCGCCAACACGACGATCGGCGCGAGCGGTCTCACATTCCGGAGCATTTCGGCTAACGGCGCCGCCAACGGCATCGTGCTCAACAACACCGGTGCCAGCGGCGGGTTGACGGTGACGGGCGACGGCGGCGGTGCGAACAATGGCTCGGGCGGCACCATCCAGAGCTCGACAGGCGACGGCGTAAGCCTGACGTCAACCCAGGACGCCCGTCTCGCCTACATGAACCTCACCAATAATCTGGGCGACGGCATCGGCGGTTCGGGCATCAACGGCTTCGTGCTGAACCGGCTCAATATTTCGGGCAACGGCAACGACGCGGCGACCGACGAGTCCGGCATCAATATAACGCAGTTGACCGGAACCGCCTCGAACGACGCACATGCGACTTCGATCAGCAACTCAGTGATCAGCAACAACAACGAGTTCGAAATTCAAATCTCGAACTCTTCCGGCACGCTGACGAACCTCCAGCTTGTCAACAACACCATTTCCAGCAATGGTTTGCCAATCAATGGCAACGCCAGTTCGCCCCATGGCAACCTCGTCAACTTCCTCGGCTTGGGAACATCGACGATGGGGCTGACGGTCGCTGGCGGCAGCTTCACCGGAAATTGGAACGGGGATATCGCCAATCCTCCTCCGACAACCACCGGCACAGGCGTCTTTGCCAACTCCGGCGGCACCGGCATGACCGTGAACGTGTCGGGAGCAATGTTCACCAACAACAATGCGGGCGTCGATGTGTCCACCGATCCGGCAGCGACATCGCTCACCTTCGACATCGAAAACAACACGTTCATCGGAACGCGTTCAACGGCCATCAATCATTTCGACAATGGCAACGGGCCTTTCAACAGGACGGTGAACGGAACGATCAAGAACAACATTATCGGCAATAATGCGGTCACCAATTCAGGTTCGTCCGTCGGCAATGGCATCAGCATCCAGAATGAAGGTGCCATCAACGGCAAGTATCTGATCGACGGTAATCAGATCTATCAGATCGCGACTGCCAACGGCATCAGCGTCAATGTCGGGCTAGCCGGTCTGGCTACGGGTGGCGGTGAAACTGACGTCACCATCACCAACAATACGTTCGACCATATCAATGGCAGCCGCGCGATCACCATCCAGGACAACCAGCAAGCGGGTTTCGGACCTTTCCCCACCATCTGGGCCAATATCCAGGGCAACTCTTTTGCGAACGTAGCCGGGCAAGCCGGAAATGGCCAATTCATGCGCATAAAGCAAACCGCCGGCACGGTGAGGGTGACGCAGGATGCCGCAACAGCGTCCAATGTTGGAACTGAACTTGACAACGCCAACGGCTCAACCGACCCGACAAAGTTCAGCATCTCCGGAACGGTGACATTCTCGGGGGGGCCTGCGCCGTTGCCGACGACCAATCCGTTGCCTTGACCAAGACGAATTGGTCCAGCGAAATTCGATCACGGCAGAGCAAGTTATAAACTGGCTTGCAAAGTAGTTAAATCGGTTGTTCAATAAGAACTGACAAGCATTCCGTGATTAACAGAAATCTTAACTACTGACGAGCTCATGTCGCAGATATTTTCTAGCGATCGTGGATTTCTTACGCTCGAAGCAATGCGCGGGTGGGGCGGTGATGGCGGAACCATTTCTTTCTGAAATCAGAATCATGTCTTTTGTTTTCGCGCCCAAGGGCTGGGCACTGTGCGACGGGCAGCTTCTGCCCATCAACCAGAACCAGGCGCTGTTCTCACTGCTGGGCACCACGTTCGGCGGCGACGGACGCGTCAACTTTGCGTTGCCCGATTGTCGCGGACGCATTCCAATCCATGTCGGCAGCGGTCACGCGCTTGGCGAACGTGGCGGCGAGCAGGCCCATACGCTTTCCATAGCGGAACTGCCGACGCATGTGCATGTCGCGAACGCGTCCAGCACGCAGGGCAACTCGACCAATCCGAATTTCGGCGGCGTCGGCTATGTCCTCGCGAAGGATCCAGGGAATGTTTACGGCCCGCCCGGCAACCTGGCCGCGTTGAACGCCGGGAGCGTATCTGGCATTGGCGACAGCCAAGCGCATCTCAACATGCAGCCCTTTTTGACGCTCAGTTTCTGCATCGCCTTGCAAGGCATTTTCCCGTCGCCGAACTGAGGAAACGCGATAATGGCACAACCCTATATTGGCGAGATCCGTATGTTTGCCGGCAATTTCGCGCCGGCCGGCTGGATGTTCTGCGAGGGACAGCTTTTGCCTATCTCCGAGAACGAGACCCTGTTCCAGTTGATCGGCACCACCTATGGCGGCGATGGCGAGAGCACCTTCGCAATGCCGGATTTGCGCGGTCGTCTTCCGCTCCACCAAGGCAACGGCTTTGTCCTTGCCGAGACCGGCGGCACCGAAGAGACCGTGCTGACCATCTCGCAGATACCGACGCATTCCCACGCGTTTCTGGGAAACACGGGCAACGGATCGCAAGCTTCGCCGCAGAACAACGTTCTCGCAAGCTCGACGTTGGTCAAGCTTTATGCGCTGGAAACGGCTGACGCCAACATGGCAACGTCAGCCATTTCCTCGATAGGCGGCAGCCAGCCGCATACCAATTTTCAGCCCTATCTGTGCGTGAACTTCATCATCTCCCTGTTCGGGATTTTTCCGTCGCCGACTTGAAGAAGGATACTGTCATGGCCGATCCGTTCGTCGCCGAGATCCGCATCTTTCCGTTCAATTTCGCGCCCAAGGGCTGGGCGTGGTGCGATGGCCAGCTGTTGCCGCTGTCGCAGAACACGGCACTGTTCTCGCTGCTCGGCACCACTTATGGCGGCAATGGCACGTCGAACTTTGCGTTGCCCGATCTGCAGGGCCGCTCGCCCATGCACCCAGGACAGGGGCCTGGACTTTCCCTGCATTATCTCGGCGAGGCTGGCGGCTCGGAAACCGTGACATTGCTGGAATCCGAAATTCCGATGCATAATCATGCGATGAGGGGGACTGTTGAAGATGGAACGCAAGGCACACTGACCTCCGGCATTACTCTGGCAACGTCCATTGGCGGTGCGGTTTTTCAATCGACCACAAACGCCAACCTTGTGCCCATGAACAGTAACGCCTTGACGCCCGCCGGCAGTGATCAGCCGCATAACAATCTCCAGCCTTATCTCACCTGCTATTTCTGCATCGCGCTGCAAGGCGTTTTCCCGCCGAGAGGCTGAACTCCGAGCCAACAGGGCAATACCGATCATGGCTACCGAAGACGCTCATCTACCATCCCAGGCGGTGCCCCATGGCCACATGCCCGCCGGCGCGACGTTTTTCGAATTGTCGCGGCTGATGGTCGTCGGCATCGATTCGGCCAAGGGACAATTGATCCAGAAGGCACAGACATCGCCGAACGGACCATGGCCGTCGGCCTGGTCTGTCATCGCGCCCGGCGCCTGGGTGATCATGACCGCGGGTCTCACCAAGGATGGTCGCGTCGCCGTGGTCGCGCAGCCTTCGGGCACCACCAGCCTCTCCTTCGTCACCGAGGACGCCAACCAGATCGGCCCGATCGACAAGTGGACCGCGCCGGTCGGCATCGGCGCGCCGCCCGGCGCCTTCAGCTACCAGAAGCTTTCCATGGCGCGCGATGCCGATGGCCGCATCGAGATCTTCCTCACCGACAATCTGGGCCGCGTCTGGTGGATCTACCAGAACCCGGATGTGATCGTGCAGGTGCAGAAGACCATCACGCCGCCCGGCACGACGACACCGATCGTCGTCACCGTCGACGAGCTCAGGCCGCCTGCCCAGCCCTGGAGCGCCTGGATTCAGCTCACAGGCCAGCTTGTGGCGATCACCGCATTGCGCCAGGCTGACGGCCGCATCGCCCTGTTCGGCATCAATTCCGGGCTCAACCTCTACCGTTGCCAGCAGGCCAAGGCCCAGGCGCTGACGGTCGCCGACTGGACGCCATGGGTGCAGATAGACGCCGGCTACCCCTTCACGGAAATGGCGCCTATCATCGGTCCGCTGGGCGGCACCAATCTGTTTGCCATGACGCAGCAGGGCCAGGTCCTGCACACCAAGCAATTGCCGGCAGGCTCCGACACCTGGACGGCCTGGGCGACGCCCGGCTACAGCAGGGTTCCCAAATATACGCTCTGCGCCGGCATCCAGGGCGACGGCGACATGCTGCTGGTCGCCTCCGACCAGCAGCATGTTCACTCCTTCAACGCCCAATACGACGCCGCCACCCAGAACTGGTCGGGATGGCGCGATTTCAACGCCTCCGGCGCCAACACCCGCCTGTCGCTCGACTACAATGCCGATGGCCGTCTTGCCTTGTTCTCGATGATGATCCAGAACGACGGCACGAATGGTCTGTGGACCATCAATCAGATGGCCATGGACAGTTCGGAATGGGAGTGGACCTGGACGGCGCTGGCCACCAGCAACCTCAAGCAGATTACCGTGGTGCGCGACCTGACGCCGCCGGTGTGAGGTCAGTCAGCGTGACAGAAGCGAAACAGGCGCAGCGGCTCCCGGCCTGGCCGCGGTCGCGGCAGGCCGGCCTCGCTTTCCGCCCCGCCGCGGAGGCCGACATGCCGTTCCTAGCGCGGCTCTACGCCTCGACGCGCATGGAAGAGCTCGCCGTGACGGACTGGAGCGAGGCGCAGAAGGTCGCCTTCCTCGACATGCAGTTCCAGGCGCAGCACGCGCATTACCGCAAGCATTATCCCGAGGCCGACTGGCTGGTGGTGGAGCGGGCCGGACAGCCCATAGGCCGCCTCTACATCGAGCGCTGGCCGAGCCAGCACCGCATCATCGACATCGCCTTGCTGCCGGCCCATCGCCGCAAGGGCCACGGCGCCGCACTGCTGCGCGACCTCATCGACGAGGCATGGTCATCGGGCAAATCGGCCTCGATCCATGTCGAGAAGAACAATCCGGCCAGGCGGCTCTATCTCGAGCTCGGCTTCGCAGCGGTCGAGGACAAGGGTGTCTACGATCTCATGGCATGCGCGCCGCCGCGGGGTGGCGCAGACAGTGGGTGAACGGGGACGCCATCCGCTTCGTCATTCCCGGGCCGAGAATCCTGTTCCGGTCGTCGCACAATTCGGCGGTGCTTGTTCGGTATCGATCCTTCGCGCCAGCGTCTCACAAATCGCACCGCTGCTGCGCTCACGCCTGCTTCCAAACTCTAATTGAACACCGCCTCATACAGCCGCCCCGTAGCGTCGGCGGCCACGGGCACGATGAAGATATCGTGGGTCGCGCCACTGCCGGCGAAGCGGTAAGTCGCCTGCGGCAGCGCGGTTTCGCGCGGACCCTTGAACAGCAGCGAGAAACCGCCGCCCGGGCGCGGGCTGGAGGCGATGCGGTTGACCGCGCTCAATTCGAGCGCGATCTGCCTGCCGCCGGCCTCGACGGTGAATGCCTGTCCGACCGCCTGTTCGAAATCCGATGCCGACGCCATGCCACCCCGCCTCAAAGCGCTTGCTGAGCGGGCGGCCAAGGGCAGACCCGCTCCGGTTCCTCATATCCTCGCAATTTCCGGACGCAAGACCGCTACGGCTCCCGGATTTTGCCATGCGAGGCCACTGTCGCCGCTTCGCGGCAAGCTGTCCATAGAGCCATTCCAGGAAAAGTGTGTACGGTCTTCCCGGGAAAAGCGCGCAGCGCTTTCCCTGGGGGATTGCGCAAAAACAAAGAGATAGCGCGGCTCGCCGTTTCCGCGAAACGGTGAACCGCTCCAGGGCCGGCATGGTTGCGGGCGTCCCGCAAGGCGATTAGGGCGCAAACGCCAAAATACAGCAGCGCGTGTCCTTTTATGCGCGCCGGCGACGCTGTAGTACTTTGTCCCTGCGCAGGATTGCTTCGAAGCAAGGCCGGCGCGACAAGAACAGACCCCGCTTTGGGAATTCAATGCTGGACGGGCCGGCCTGGTTGGCCGGCGCGAGGAGGAAAACGGACACATGGCTGACAGCAGTGCGAAGACGGAAACGGCGGGCGAGGCCTTGCCGCTGTTCTATTCCAGGCCCGAGGCGCTCAATCCGGCGCGGCACGGTTCACTCGGCCTGACGGCGCGCAGCGATTTCTCCTTCGCCCGCTCGGCGCATGCCATCCCGGTGGTGGCCTCGGAAATGCCGGCGGCGATGCGCTCCTACCCGATCGTTTTCATCGGCACCGCCAAGGCGCCCGTCATCATCACCGGCCTGCGCCAGGACGAGAACCTGTTCGTCGACGCCGACGGCAACTGGGCCGGGCCGCACTACATCCCCGCCTATGTCCGCCGCTATCCCTTCATTCTCGCCGACGATCCCAAGCAGCCCGGCCGGCTGACGCTGTGCGTCGACCGGGCGAGCGAGCGCGTCATCGACCAGCTGCTGGCGCCGTTCCGCGACGACAAGGTGCTGCCGTTCTTCAGCGGTAACGAGGCGACCGAGGCGACGAAGCAGGCGCTCGCCTTCTGCAACCAGTTCCAGATCGACTTCAGGGCGACCCGCGAGATGGTCGACAAGATCGACGCGCATGCCCTGTTCGCGCCGCGCCAGAGCAAGGTGACGCTGGAAGGAGGCGAGGTGCTGAACCTCACCGATTTCCAGGTGATAGACGAGGCCGCCTTCAACAGATTGAGCGACGAGGCCTTCCTCGACCTGAGAAAGTCAGGCGCGCTCAGCCTGCTCTACTGCCACCTTGCCTCGACCAACAGCTGGACGTCGCTGATGCATCAGGCGTCGCTGCGCAAGGCGGAGGGGGCGAAGAGCGCCTGAACAACCCATGCCGAGATCCTTCGCGGCGCGGCTGGTGAACAAGGTTCGGCGCTAAGCCGCGGCCCGCCTGTCGTGCCGCCCTTCCCTGATCTCTTCCGTGAGCTTGTCGCAGAAGGCGTCGAGATCGCCGGGATTGCGACTGGTGACCAGCCCCTGGTCGGTGACGACCTCGCTGTCTTGCCACAGGCCGCCGGCATTGATCACGTCGGTCTTGATCGACTTGTAGGATGTGACGCGGCGGGCTTTGATGATCCCGGTCTCGACCAGAAGCCAGGGCGCATGGCAGATCGCGCCGACGACCTTGTTGGCCGTCCAGAACGAACTGATGAAATCCAGCGCCTTGCGCTCGACCCGCAACAGGTCGGGATTGATGACGCCGCCGGGCAGAACGATCGCATCGTAGGCATCGGCGCGGGCCTCGTCCAAGGTCTTGTCGACCGGAACTTCGCGCCCCCAATCCTTGTGGTCCCAGCCCTTGATCTTGCCGCTTTCGAGCGACACGATTTCGACCTCGGCGCCGGCCTGGCGCAGCTTGTTCAGCGGCACCTCAAGCTCGGACTGTTCAAAACCATTCGTCGCAAGGATGGCGACGCGCTTGCCGGAAATATCCTGCATCGTTTTTCTCCATGATTGGATTGGATGCAGGGCTAACGAGCCTGAACCGGTACCGTTCCTCGCTGTAACCTTATGTGACCGGAGGGATCTGTGGTGCGCTGTACTGCACCACGGGTCTCCTTTCCTCATCAGCTCTCCTTAGTGAAGGACTGTTACCCTTTTCGTGTCTCAGACTCGGGGTGCACTACGAAATTCTGCTCGCGGATCGCAGCCGCGCAGCAAACGTACAGGCCGCCCCCCGCATCCGGTTTTCTTCCTAGAAGCGGGGGCAGGCAGGCGGCCCTTCATGCCAGCGGCTTACTCGATGACGCGGGCTTCACCGACATCTGCGGCCGACGGATCCAGCCCGTAAGCCTTGAGCGCTTCGGCGATAGCGCCGTTCTTGCGGTAGACATCGAGCGAAGCGTCGACCGCCTTAACGAAGCCCTCATTGCTCTTGTCCAGCAGGAAGGCGGTCTGCGACGGGTTCATGGTCGCATCGATGCGCGGATCCGGCTTCAGGACATGCACCTTGTAGTTCTGCCCTTCGTTCTGAATGACAGCGGAGCCGAAGCCGTCGAGCGCCGCCTCAATACGACCGGCATGAAGATCCTGGGCGAGGTTCAGCGACGACGGATAGGTCTTGGAGCCTTCGTAGAGCTTCTCCATGTCCTGGACCCACAGATATCCTTCCACGGTGCCGACCTTCTTGCCCAGCAGACCGTCGACGGTATCAATGCCGTCGGTCGAGGTGACGGACAGTTGGTCGAGATAGACCGGCGTGGACAGAGCGACGACCTTCGCGCGGGCGGCGGTACGATAGAAGCCGCCAAGCGCGATGTCCGCGCGCCGCGACTGAACTGCGGAAACCGCGCCTGGATATGTGAAGATCTCATACGTGATCTCCAGGCAATTCTCCTTGGCAAAACGCTTCACGAGATCGCCGTCGATACCCGCGATGCCGCCGTCTTTTTCGAGCGAATACGGAGCGGTGTTGGTGAGCGCGACGGTGAGTTTGCCCGCCGACACGGTTTCGAAAGCATGCTGCGGCTTGCAATCCTGTGCGGACGCGACGCTGGCACCCAAGGCCGTGGCAATGGCTGCGGCCGAGATGATCTTACTCCAATTTTTCACTTTGCTCTCCTCTGACATTGATGGTTTTTGATTGCAGGTCAGCCGAGATGGCTGCCCAGCCTACGTTCGGTGTACGAGACCAGCCACCCGAACGGGACGGTGATGGCGAGATAGAACAGGCCCGCCAGGATCAGGACATCGAGGTAGAGGTAGGTGGCCGCACCCACGCGATAGGCGCGCGCCAGAAGTTCGGGGATGGCGATCGTGTATGTAAGGGCCGTCGCCTGGAAGATGAGAATGGCAAAGCCCATCAGCGCGGGTATTGCGAACAGGATTCCCTGGGGGACCACCACGAAGCGCAGGATGTCCCGGCGGGTCATGCCGAGCGCCAGGCCAGCCTCGATCTCACAATGCGGAACCGCGTTCAGACCGGCCCGAAGGATCTCGCTGGTATAGGCGCCTGTCGTTAGCGCCAACGCAATCACGCCGGAGGTGAAGGCACTTACGGTCATCCCCGAAGCAGGCAATCCATAGTAGACCATCTGCAGGACGACGAGTGCGGGCGCGCCGCGCCCGATCTCGACAAGTACCACCGCGAAATAGCGGACGAGCCTGTTTCCAGAGGAGGAGGCAAGCGCAAGAACGAGACCGATAGGCAATCCGAACAGCAGCGCCAGGCCCGCCAACTGGAGACTGACAAGAACTCCTTGGAAAAGCTGGGGGGACCAGTCCAGCCAGTTGGCCAGCATCTCGCTCATTTCGCTTGCCCTCTTGAGCGCAGCCGCTCGTCCATGGCGCGTGCCAACACGACAACGGGTATCGACAGCGCGATGTAGAGAAGCGCAGCGAAAATGAACGGCATGAAGCTGCCGCCTCCGCCTTGGGCCTGCTGCGATGCGTACATCATCACGTCGCGGACACCGATCGTGGAGGCCACGGTCGTGTCTTTGAGCAGGCTGACAAGAAAGGTCGCCATGGGCGGAACCGAGACGCGCAGGACCTGCGGCGCCAGGATGTAGCGCAGCGTATCCAGGCGCGTCATACCGAGCGCCGTGGACGCCTCCCGCTGGCCCTTCGAGAGGGCCAGGAAGCCACCCCTGTAGATTTCAGCGAGATAGGCCGTTGATACCAGCCCCATACCCAGGATGGCAGCCTGATAGGAACTGAGAACGATCACTCCGCTGCCCAATCCGAAGAAGATAATGAACAGCCAGACGATCGGCGGGATTCCCCGGACAACGTCGATGTATATGCGCGCCGGCATGCTTAGAAGGAGCCACCGGGAACGTCGCATCAGCACCAGCGGCACGGCTGCGATGGCCCCGACTGCGAAAGCGCCGAAGGTCACCAGCAGCGTGGCCGGAACGCCTCTGAGCAGTGAAACCAGCAGGTCGATCATCTGCGATCGACCACGGCACGGAAGAACTGCCGCGTGCGCGGCGACGACGGGTTGCGGATCACGGCATCAGGCGGACCCTGCTCGATGATCTCTCCATTGGCCATGACGATCACGCGGTCGGCGACGTCTGCGGCAAAGGCGATCTCGTGCGTGACGATGATCATTGTCATGCCTTCCTGGGCGAGCTCGCGCATCACGGCCAACACCTCAAGCCCGAGTTCGGGATCCAGGGCGCTCGTGGGTTCGTCGAAGAGCATCACCTTGGGGTCAAGAGCCAGGGCGCGTGCGATCGCGATACGCTGCTGCTGGCCACCCGACAGGCGCGCCGGGTAGGAGTGCGCCTTGTCCGTAAGGTGTACGCGTTCGAGCAATTGGGCGGTGCGCGCGTCCGCCTGCTCCCTGGTGCGCCCCAGAACCCGCATCTGCGGCAGCGAAATGTTGCGCTGCACGGTCATGTGCGGAAACAGGTTGAAGGACTGGAAAACCATCCCGGTGGAACGTCGGAGCCTCAACAGCTCTCCGGCGGACAGATTGCGGTCGACCGAAAACCGGATGGCGCCCACTTCGAGGGTACCGGATGACGGCTGTTCGAGCATGTTGATCGCACGCAGCAGCGTGCTCTTCCCCGCGCCGCTGGGTCCGACGATCGCCACGACCTCGCCGCGCGTAATGTCGAGCGAGACGTTTTTCACGGCGTGATGGCCGCCATAGATCACGTTGATGTTCTTGATGCGGACGATGTTTTCTGCCTCGGGCATGGCTTCTTTGTCCTTGCGCTAACGCCGGTGTCCTACTGGTCAAGCCGCCGCAGTATGTACGGCGGGGACGTTTCTTTCCGGAGTTGGAGCGAGACTCTCGGTGCCTGGGATCGATGCGGGAGAGCCCTTGAGCACCCAGTCCGCGACGATCAGGCCTATCACCGGCGCGAGCTGGATCCCGTAGCCGCCCGCACCGGCCGCGGTGATCAGACCGGGCTCGGACTGATCGACTGGTCCGACATGGGGACGGTGGTCGGCGGTGACAGGGTAGAGGCCTGCCCAGCCCCGGCCGAGCCGGGCGCCCGGCAGATCAGGCACGCGCTCGATCAGCATCTCGGCCAGCATGACCTTGGACCCTTCCTCGCACTGCTCGTTGTAATTGTCCGGATCCTCGGGCGAGGGCGAACTTACCTTGTGTATCTCGGCGATGAGCTCGCTCGCTTTCTCGTGCCGAAAGTTGAGTCCGGTGCCCTGCCCGTTCACCAGATCCATGACCATCGGCATTGTGTAGGGGAGCGGCGCGTCCAGGTGGATTGTCAGCGCCTCGTGGCGCTCGGGGTGGATGTGAAGCGTCTGTCCAAGCATCTCGGCAACGCGTGGCGCCCAGGCGCCTGCCGCGTTCACGACGAAGTCGCAGCCGATCGGACCCTTGCTGGTGTCCAACCGATAGCCACCGGATGTCCGCGCGACACCAAGCAGCTTGCGGAACTGGAAAACCTCGGAGCCGAGCTTCTTCACCTCTTGCGCCAGCAACGTGCACATTTCGTGGGGATCGAGGAAGCCGTCGTCCGGCCCGAAGATGCCGCCTTCGAGCCCATCTGAACTCAAGTGCGGCACGAGCTGCTGGAGCTCGCTCGCCTGGTAGACCCTGGACCTGAAGCCGGCATCGCGCTGGATCTCCACCGAGCGGGCGAACAGTTCCATCTGCTCGGAGGTGCGCGCCAGACGCAGATAGCCGATAGGGTTGAAGCCGAGACCGAGGCGCTCCTGCCATCGACGGATGCGCTGCACGGATTGCATGCGCAGCTGGATCTCGAACGAATCCGTCAGCTGTGTGCCAACGACGCCGACCGAGCGGCCGCTGGATCCTGACGCAATGGATTGTGCGTCGATGACGGTGACGCGAGCGCCCTGTTCCGCGAGCGCGTGCGCAGAGCACATGCCGAGTGTGCCCGCACCGATGACGACGACGTGAGGAGAAGCTGTCATGTGACTTCCATCTGTTGCTGCGTCGTCCCGTGCCGGATGGATCCGGCGCCGGACGCGCTACGTCATTGCTTTGCGATTGCTGCGAGGGCGCCGTCGATTGCGGAAAGGATTTCGCGTGCGTCTTCCTCGGTCATCGAGGTGGAAAGCGCGAAGAGTCCGTAACTCGCCGAAAGCACGCCGCGGTCGAGCAGACCCTTGTGGAACAGGTCGAGCTTCGTGCGTTCGGACGCACCCGGATAGACCGACCGATAGTCCGTGATCGGCAACGCCGTGAAATGGACTTTGAAGAGCGAGCCGAGACCGACGCACTGCCCGTTGAGGCCGTGGCGAGCAAGCGAGGCCGTGATGCCGTCGCGAAGCAGGCTGCCGATAGCGTCCAGATGCGCGAAGCTGGCCGGGGTCAACGCGCGCATCGCCGCCAGACCGGCTCGCATCGTCACCGGGTTCGCGGTGAAGGTGCCGCCATGCGGCAATGCAGGCTTGCCTCGCGTTGGATCGAACACCGCCATCACGTCGGCGCGGCCGCCGACGGCGCCGACCGGGAACCCTCCGCCGATGATCTTGCCGAGAGCCGTCAGATCGGGCGTGATGCTCCACAGGCCCTGCGCCCCCGAATAGCCAAGGCGGAGCGAGATCACCTCGTCGAAGATCACCAGCGAGCCGGCGGCATGAGCGATCTCGACCATCGCGTCGAGATAATCCTTCCGCGCGGGAATAAGTCCGGCGCGGTTCGGCATCGGGTCGATCAGAACACCCGCTATCGAGTCTCCATGCGCGTCGAAGACGGCACGCAGGGCCTCCGTATCGTTGAACGGCACCGCGATGACGTCGTCGAGAACTCCCTTCGGCGTGCCTTTCGCGTATGCCGTCGAGGCAGGCATGTCGCCCCAGTTGGCGGGCGAGCTGTCCAGGCTGACTTCCGCGAAGTCGTAGGAGCCATGGTAGGCACCTTCGATCTTGACGATCTTCGGCCGCTCAGTGAACGCCCGAGCCGCCTTGATCGCCATCATGACGCCTTCCGTGCCGGAGTTGGCGAAGCGAACCTGCTCGACCGACGGGAGGCGCTCCACCAGCAGTTCAGCAAGATCAAGTTCGCTCTCGGTGGGCGCTCCGAAAGCCGATCCCCGGGGCATCTGGTCCACCACCGCCGCCGTGACGGCGGGATGGCCGTAGCCATGGATCATGGCCGTGAAATTGTTGATGCAGTCGTAGTAGACGTTTCCATCGACGTCCCAGACGCGGCAGCCCTCGCCGCGCTGGGCATAGATCGGAAACGGGTCGATGAAGACCGTTGTCCGGGTGTTCCCTCCCGGCATGACCTTGCGGGCCCGTTCGAACATCTCGCGGGATTTCGACATTGAATCTGGATAGTGGCGCATAATCTTGTAAACCGATGAAGGAGACAGCCTTGGATGGCCGCGGCGAAGAGCGCGACCTCTTTCGATCACCTGGTCATGATCGTGTGGCTCTGCTCGCGCAGGTACTGTGGCAGGAACCACGAGCCGAGACCGCCCTTGCCGCTGACCCCGGTGCCCTTCCAGCCGCAGAATGGCTGCGCGCCTGGCCATGCACCCGTCGTCGCGCCGCTCGCACGGTTGGCGTAGAGAACCCCTGCTTCGGCGGTGTCGAGGAAGTGACGCAACTCTTCCTGGTCGTTGGTAAAGATGCCGGCGGATAGTCCGTAGGCGATGTCGTTGCCCTCTTCGATCGCGGCATCGAGACTATCGAAACCGCGGACGACCACGAAAGGCATGAAGAGTTCGTCGCGGGTCAGCCGGCCCGGACCATCAAGTTCGACGACCGTCGGCAGGACGTAGTTGTCCGCAAAGCCCTGGCCCAGGGCGGCGCCCCCAAAATGCACCTTGCCTTTGCCCTCGACTTCCGACAGTGCGGCCTGGAAAAGGGCGACTGTGGCGTCGCCATAGACAGGGCCCATAAAGGTCTCGGCCTTGCGAGGATCTCCGACCACCAGCTTTGCGGCGAATGCTACCAGCTTCTCGATGAATTCCGCCTTGACCTTCTCGTCGACATACACGACCGAGCATGCGGAGCACTTCTGGCCTTGCAGGCCAAAAGCGGAGCGCGCCACTCCCTGCGCCGCACGGTCGAGATCGGCCTTGCTGGTCACGTAGGCAGGGTTCTTGCCACCCATTTCGGCGATGACGGGCTTCATGTGGGGCAGCGTTGCCATATGACGGAAGATGCTCATGCCGGTCTTATGGGAGCCCGTGAATGCAACGCCGTCGATGCCGTTGTCGGTGGCAAGAAGGCGCCCCACCTCTCCATCGCCAAGCACGATGTTGAAAACACCTTCGGGCAATCCCGCCTTGCGAAGCGTTTCGGCAATCAGCAATCCGGTCAGCGCGCAACCCGGCGACGGCTTGTAGACCACCGCATTGCCTGTCAACAGCGCACCCGAAACCATGCCGATCGACAAGGCGAGCGGAAAGTTGAAAGGAGCGATGACCGCGAAGACGCCATAGGGCTTCATGACACTCGTAGCGGTCTCGTTTTCGACCAACATGTTCATCGGCCGGACGAACCCGTTGTTCGCCTTCATCTCCGATGCGTAGTACTCGACCATGTCGAGGCATTCCTCGGCTTCGCCGACTGCCTCGAGGCGGGACTTTCCGATCTCGTATAGCGCTGCCAAACCAAGGTCATACTTCCGCTCCGCCAGCGCCTCTCGCCAGCGGGCGCCGAATGCAAGGCGATCGTCCAGCGTCGAACGGTTCCAGGCCTTCGCGCCGGCCCGGGCAGCCTGGATCGCCGACTTGACGTCTGACGGGGTTGAAACCGGGAACTTGCCGAGAGAGATCTTCTTGTCGATAGGGCTCAGGATTTCTTTCCGAGCGCCAGTCGCAAACGGCGTCGACCACTCGCGACCCAGTGTGTTCTTCTCGAAATCCGGGATCATTGCGTCGAGGTGAGCGTGAACCGGGGAAAAATCCACTCCGATGTTCGAGTAGGTCACACGCGGGAGTTCAGCCATTTCAAGTTCCTCCGAAAATCGGTATTTAGTCCGATAATCAGGATTTGGCTTGCGAGTCAATCGAGGGGACCATAAAATGGGTATAATACCGAATTTCGGAATTTGCGAGGACATTTCCCGGTTCGGATTGCTAACCGAGCCCGACCGATCGGGGCGTGCGGCCGTTCGGCTATTCCACGCAGCTCCGGGCTCAAGGCGCGGCGGAATAACAAGGGACCGACCTTGCCCCTCATGTCTGTTTTGAACGATAACCTTCTTGCAGTTGCAATTGTCAGATCGGCGTAGGTGCCCTTGAATACGAAATCAAAGAAGCCGAGCGCCAAGGACAGCCCCCTCGAGCGCTACATCTCGATCATGGAGACGGTCGCGCCGTTCGAGCACGGCCTGACGGCGATCGAACTCGAAACGACGCTTGGATTGCCCAAAACCACGATCAACAGGCTGCTGCATGCCTTGATCGAAAGCGGGATGATCACCGCCGAGAGCGTTCGCAATCGGACATACCGTCTCGGCGATCGCCTGTTGCAGCTGCTACAGATGTCTCCGGATAGCGGCTGGCTGACGACGCTCGCGCAGCGACCGCTTCAGGATTTGGCCGACCGCACCGGCCAGTCGGCGTTCCTGTCGAAGTTCGACGGTACCGAAGTGCGCTCGGTCACCTGCGTCGCGCCCGACACTCCGGTCCGGACCTATGTCATGCCGGGCATGGCCATGCCTGTAAATGCGACCGCTTCGGCCAAGGCGATCCTTGCGTTTCATCCGCAGGAGACCGTGAAGAGGATCCTGGCGACGGAGCTGCGCAGCTACACCGATCGGACGAAAACGAAGATCGCGGAGTTGACCAGGGAATTGGCCGACGTTCGGGAGCAGGGTTACGCCATGGACCTGGCCGAGCATGTTCCGGGCCTGGGCTCGATAGCATTTCCGATAAGGCCGACGAGCGGTGAGGTGATATACGCGGTGGGACTTACGGGACCCTACGGTCAGATCATAGAGCAAAACTTCAAGCAGCATTGCGCAGCGCTCGCGGAGGCCGCCCAGCGCATGGCGAAGCTGGCGCAGATGCAGGCCTACAACGGATCGGCTATGGCCGCAAAGAATGCCGCCGCGGATCAGCGACAGGGCGGTGCGTGAGAGGCCGGTCACTTGCGCGAAGACACGTCGCGCTTTGAACCGAGAATGTAGTTTCGCGATCTCCGTCTCGACGGCGGCGAATGTCCGGCTCCCACCCTCCGATCCGCGACCTTGATCTTCCATCGACAAGATCATGGGTGGGAACATGCTCTCCTATCTCGAGCGACTTGGACGCTAATTCCCTCCATGGCAGCGCCCTAACGCAGCACTGCCCGCAGTTCAGCTTGGAGTGCACGCAACGGCTCCAGGTAGAGCGCAACGAGATTGCCGACACCCACTTGTGTCGCCGCAACGCCAACGTTCACGGCTGCGATCACCGTCCCGCGCACGGTCATCAACGGCACGGCGATCGAGCGCAATCCGAGCTCGACCTCCTGATCGATCAACGCGAACCCTTGCGTCCGCACCCGCCCCAACTCCGCAAGGATGGTGTCGGGGTCAGTCAAGGTGTGAGCAGTCCGCGCCGGCAGGGCATGGGAAGATAGAAGATGTGCAGCGCGTTCCGGAGGCATGGCTGCCAGGAGCACGCGCCCCATGGAAGTGCAGTATGCCGGAAGCCGCGAGCCGGGCATCAGCGCGATCGACATCACCTTTCGCTGCGCCGCGCGCGCGACGTAAACGACGTCGGTGCCGTCCAGAATCGAGACGGACGAGCTTTCGCCGAGCCGCTCCGAAAGGTCATCCAGCAAAGGCTGCACCAGATGCGGCAGCGGCATGGTTGCCAGACAGGCTGTCCCGAGCCTCAACACGCGCGGAGTGAGCGTGAAGAACTTTCCGTCGTAGTCGGCGTAGCCGAGATGGGAAAGCGTAAGGAGACAGCGTCTGGCTGTCGCCCTGTCGAGACCGGATGCATTCGCGACGTCCGTGATCGACTGCCGTGGCCGTTCCACCGTGAACGTCTCTATGACGGACAACCCCTTGGCCAAGCCACCCATCGTGTCTCGTTCGGAAATGGGCATCCATTCACCTTGTGCGATATGTCAACAAACGAATGATATCGCACAAGCCGGCTTGCCGAAAGATCTCGTCTGCCGATACGTGTGGCGGCGAAATCCATCTTGGTGCCGGGAAAGGCAGGTTACGTGGACAAGACAATCGCGAGCCTCGCGGAAGCAGTGGCAGTCGTCCAAGACGGCATGACCGTCATGATCGGCGGCTTCGGCGGCGCAGGTGCTCCGATAGAGCTGATCCACGCCCTGATTGACCATTTTCGCGCTACCGGCGCCCCGAAAAACCTTACGATCGTCAACAACAATGCAGGGAACGGACGGATCGGCATCGCCGCCATGATCGACAATGGCATGGTCGCCAAGATGATCTGCTCGTTCCCGCGCTCGTCCGATCCGCGGGCATTCACCGAGCGGTACCTCGCCGGGAAAATCGCGCTCGAACTGGTTCCACAGGGGACCCTGGCCGAACGAATCCGCGCCGGTGGCGCGGGCATCCCGGCTTTCTACACGCCGACGAGCTACGGGACCGACCTCGCGGCCGGCAAGCCTGTGGCCGAGTTCGAGGGGCGCCACTATGTGCAGGAACGTTGGCTGAAGGCGGATGTGGCCCTCATCAAGGCGGAACTTGCCGACCCTCATGGTAACCTCACCTACAGGAAGGCGGCACGCAACTTCTCGCCGCTGATGGCGATGGCCGCACGCACGACCGTCGTTCAGGCGCGCCGGATCGTCCAGCCCGGTGCGATTGATCCTGAGCTGGTCGTGACGCCCGGGATCTTCGTGGACCAGGTGATCGAGGTCTCGAACCCGATGCAGGAAGAGACGCTTATCCGCCAAGGGGTCGCATACGCATGACAGTCAAGCTGACCAACGCGCAGATTGCATGGCGCGCCGCGCAGGACATTGAGGACGGCGCTTATGTGAACCTCGGCATAGGCTTTCCCGAGATGGTGGCGAGCTTTCAGCCGCATGGGCGCCGGGCGATCTTCCACACCGAAAACGGCATCCTCAATTTTGGCGAAGCCCCGGCGGCAGGCGACGAGGACTGGGATCTGATCAATGCGGGCAAGAAGGCGGTCACGCTCAATCCGGGCGCTTCGTTCTTCCACCATGCCGACAGCTTCGCGATGGTGCGTGGCGAACATCTCGACGTTGCCATTCTCGGCGCCTACGAGGTGGCCGAGACCGGTGACCTTGCGAACTGGAGCACAGGACCCAAGGGCATACCAGCGGTCGGTGGTGCCATGGATCTGGTGCACGGAGCAAAACGCGTGGCCGTCATCACCGATCACGTCACCAAGGACGGTCGTCCGAAACTGGTGAAAGCCTGCAGCCTTCCCCTGACCGGCGTGCGCTGCGTGACGAGGGTCTACACGAGCCTTGCGGTCATAGACATCATCGATTGTCGTTTCGTGCTGCGCGAGAAGCTGCTTGCGATGAGCTTCGATGAATTGCAGGCGCTGACCGGCGCAGAGCTTAAGGTCGATGGCGAAATCAAATCCTTGGCGGCACCGGAGCTCTGAATGACCGAGGCCTTCATCTGCGACTACATCCGCACCCCGATCGGCAGGTTTGGCGGTTCGCTGTCCTCGGTCCGGGCCGACGATCTCGGCGCGGTGCCGCTGCGAGCGCTGCGGCACCGCAATCCAGGCCTGGACTGGTCCGCGGTGGATGAGATCATCTTTGGCTGCGCCAACCAGGCAGGCGAGGACAACCGCAATGTCGCGCGCATGTCATCGCTGTTGGCTGGACTGCCGATCGAAGTCCCCGGCAGCACCGTCAACCGCCTGTGCGGTTCTGGAATGGACGCCGTGGGCATCGCTGCACGGGCCATCAAGGCCGGCGAAGCCGACCTGATCATCGCCGGTGGCGTCGAATCCATGAGCCGCGCGCCGTTCGTGCTTCCGAAGGCGGGCGAGGCGTTCTCGCGCAACGCCGAGATTTACGACACCACGATCGGTTGGCGCTTCGTCAATCCATTGATGAAGAAGCAGTACGGCGTCGATTCGATGCCGGAGACGGGTGAAAACGTTGCGGAAGCCTTCAAGGTCAGCCGCGCCGATCAGGATGGCTTCGCCGCACGCAGCCAGGCCAGGACCGCCGCCGCTCAGGAAAATGGCCGGCTCGCGCTGGAGATCACGCCGGTGACTGTGCCCCAGCGCAAAGGCGATGCGATCGTGGTTGATCGCGACGAACATCCACGCGCCGGAACGACAACCGAGTCGCTCGCCAAGCTTGCAGCGCCGTTCAAAAAGGAAGGCGGCACCGTCACCGCGGGCAACGCCTCTGGCGTGAACGACGGCGCGGCAGCGCTGATCATCGCGTCCGAAGCCTCCGTCAAGGCATTCGGGCTCACACCGATCGCCCGGATTCTGGGCGTCGCGACGGCCGGGGTTGCCCCACGGATCATGGGAATCGGTCCGGCTCCGGCGACACGCAAGCTTTGCGCGCGGCTCGGCATCGCGCCTTCGGACTTCGATATCATCGAGCTGAATGAAGCATTTGCCTCCCAAAGCATCGCCGTGCTCCGCGAACTCGGGATCCCCGAGGACGCGGAGCATGTGAACCCGAACGGCGGAGCGATCGCGCTCGGGCACCCGCTTGGGATGTCGGGCATTCGCATCACCGGCACTGCCGCGCTCGAGTTGCGGTCCCGAAAAGCACGACTGGCCCTGGCCACGATGTGCATCGGTGTCGGACAGGGTATCGCGATCGCTCTGGGCAGTGCGTAGCGGAGATGGTGCGACAGTCCGAGTCAGGCGGATTGCATCGATCCGCAGCAAGCAACCACGGGTATGGATCGGTTGACGTTTGTCAGCTTGTCGATTCGCTAACAGACCAGAGCTATGGCGAGCCGACAAAGATCGTGCCCTGGCTCGCCAAGTCATGGGAGATATCAATGACCTACGCGCAAAAAAGAAGCGCCGCACTAGGCGGCGCTTTTCTCTTAATTGCTTGATTCCCCTGGGGGGAAACTTGGAGCGGGTGAAGCGATTCGAACGCTCGACCCCAACCTTGGCAAGGTTGTGCTCTACCCCTGAGCTACACCCGCTCGCGCGGCTTTGGGCCGCAAGCCGGGCCTATATGGCTGAAGAGCGCGGCGATTGCAACAGGGAAATCGCAGGCTTTTTTCAATGCGCCGGACGAGGCCGGCGGGCCGCCGGCGGGAGGCGGAAGGATTCGGCGCCGCGTCGCGCGGCGGTCTTGTCTCGACCATGTCATTGGCCGTAAACGGCATGGCTGGAAACCAGCCGAAGACGAGAACCCCATGCCCAGGACCGAAGCCGAGCTCTTTGCCTTTCTTGCCGAACTCGGCATCGCCGTTTCGACGAAACGCCATCCGCCGCTCTATACGGTCGCCGATTCGCAGGCGCTGCGCGGCGAAATCGCCGGCGGCCACACCAAGAACCTGTTCCTGAAGGACAAGAAGGACGCCTTCTTCCTGGTCACGGTCGGCGAGGATGCTGTCGTCGACCTGAAGCAGATCCATCATGTGATCGGCGCCGCCGGCCGCGTTTCCTTCGGCAAGCCGGAGATGCTGATGGAGCTTCTGGGCGTCGCCCCGGGCGCAGTCACGGTGTTTGGCCTGATCAACGACACGCAGCACAGGGTCAGGGTCGTGCTCGACGAGGCGCTGATGCGGCATGCGGTGATCAACGCGCATCCGCTGACCAATGAGGCGACGACGTCGATCGCATCGGGCGACCTCGTCAGATTCGTCGAGGCAACCGGGCACGATGCTGCTATCTTGAAAGTCTCGGCATGATCGCCACATGGATGGCGAAACCGGTTTCCAACCAAGGACAGTGCGCCGATCCGCTGGCGCCACCGAAAGGGCGACGACATGAGTGACAACAATCCGTTTGGCGGCTCCTTTGGCAACAGCGGCGGCCAGTATGCCACGACGGTGCAGTATGGCGGCGGCGCGGAACCGCAGAAACCTGCGGCCGGCGCCGCCCCCGCCGGCGACGTCATCAAGGATACGACCACCGCGGCCTTTGCCGCCGATGTCATCCAGGAATCGCGCCGCCAGCCGGTGCTGGTGGATTTCTGGGCGCCGTGGTGCGGGCCGTGCAAGCAGCTGACGCCGCAACTGGAAAAGGCGGTCCGCGCCGCCGGCGGCAAGGTCAAGCTGGTCAAGATGAACATCGACGACCATCCCTCGATCGCCGGCCAGCTCGGCATCCAGTCCATTCCCGCGGTCATCGCCTTCAAGGACGGCCAGCCGGTCGATGGCTTCATGGGCGCCATCCCCGAGAGCCAGATCACCCAGTTCATCGACAAGGTCGGCGGCAAGGGCAATGGTGCGGCTGATGTGACCGAGGCGCTGACGGCGGCGGCCGAGGCGCGCGCTGCCGGCGACGTGCAGACGGCGGCCGACATCTATGACGCCGTGCTCGAGCAGGCGCCGGAGACGATCGAGGCGATAGCGGGGCTAGGCGAATTGCTGTTCGAGGCCGGTGATACCGAAGGCGCCGAGGCGATGCTGGCGCGGGCGCCGCAGGCCAAGGCCGATGCGCCGCCGCTGGCCGCGCTGCGCGCCAGGATGACCTTGGCCGCGCAAGCGTCCGAACTCGGCAACCCGGCGGAGTTCGAGCGCCGGCTGGCTGAGAATCCCGGCGACCATCAGGCCCGCTTCGATCTGGCCATGGTCCAGAACGCCAGGGGCGAGCGCGATGCGGCCGCCGACAATCTCCTGGCCATCATCAAGGCTGACCGCGGCTGGAACGAGGACGGCGCCAAGGCGCAATTGCTGCGCTTCTTCGAGGCCTGGGGCATGACCGACGAGGCGACGCTTGCCGCGCGGCGCAAATTGTCGTCGCTGCTGTTTTCCTGAGCCGGCGCGGCCGAATGGTCGCGCGGGGCTTGCACCCGGCGCCGGCCGCGCCAGATAGGACGAATCCGGCCCGCCTTTCCCTCGGGAAGCCAACAACCCCGGGCAGCGACAGGCGGATCGCGGCATGGAGGCGCTTCCCGGGCGAAGCGATCGGAGGAACGAGGTGCAAGCGGGAAACGCTCACTACCGGCTCGCCAGGGATCTGCCGTCGACCATCCCGGTCTTTCCGCTCGAGGGCGCGCTTCTGCTGCCGGGCGGCCGCATGCCGCTCAACATTTTCGAGCCGCGCTACCTGCAGATGGTCGACGAGGCGATCGCCGGCTCCCGGCTGATCGGCGTCATCCAGCCCAGCCTCGACGGCGCCTTGCGCGACGATGGCGAGCCGGAACTCTGCAATGTCGGCTGCGCCGGCCGCATCATAGCGCTTTCCGAGACCGGCGACGGCCGCTACCTGATTTCGCTGCAGGGTGTGTGCCGGTTCCGTGTCACCCATGAGCTGACGGTCAAGACGCCGTTCCGCCAAGGCAAGATCGCCCCCTTTCTCGCCGATCTCGACGACGACCAGGCGGCCGCCGAGGTCGACCGGCCGGCGCTGCTGCGGGCGTTCCGCTCCTATCTTCAGGCCAACGACCTGGAGGCCGACTGGGAAAGCGTCAGCCGGGCCGAAAACGCCATGCTGGTCAACGCGCTGTCGATGATGGCGCCCTATGGACCGGCCGAGAAGCAGGCGCTGCTCGAAGCGGCCGATCTCAAGACCCGCGCCGAAACGCTGATCGCCATCACCGAAATGGCGCTGGCGCGCGAGAACGAGGATTTTGGCTCGAGCCTGCAGTAGGATGTTGAGAGAGGGCACGATGGCGGCGGATGGGCGTGACGGAAAGAGAGCGAATGTCGACCCCAGGATGCTGGAGCTGCTGGCTTGCCCGCTGACCAAGGGACCGCTGGCCTGGGATCCCGAGCGCGGCGAACTGATCTCGCGGGTCGCCAAGCTCGCCTATCCCGTGCGCGACGGCATCCCGATCATGCTGCCTTCGGAGGCACGGAGCATCTCGGCGGAAGACGTGCTGCCGCCGCGGCCGGGCGGGCCGGCCGGCTCGACGTGAAAATTATCAAGGTCGGCATTCTACGGCGCCCCCCTCTGCCTGCCGGGCATCTCCCCCTCAAGGGGGGAGATCGAATGTCATCTCCGCCTTCGCCAATCTCCATTGTTGCAGGCGGAGCGTTGAAACTGCCAATCTCCCCCTTGTGGGGGCGAGGAGTGGTCCATGAAGTGGACGCAAAGCCAATTGCTTGGCTTTGCGAACGAGGAGCGCCCGAAGCGACAGCGAAGGGCCGGGTCCGGCAGGCCAGAGGGGGGCTCGCCCGCCAGCGTCAAGTTTCGCACCGCTGCGGTGCGGAGACGTCGCGGCATGAATCCTCGCGCCGCGTCGCTTCGCTCCTTGCTCCGCCCGTGGATGACGAAGGCACTGATGTGCCTACTGAAAATTGCGGCCCCTGGGCATGACGCTTTCCGCTTCTTCCGACAGTGTTGCCAAATCCTGTCCGGCCGGTGAGTTCCGCATCGCGGGCCGGCCGGGACGATCCGGATCCTCCCTTGAGGCGTGCCCCTGAAAACCGGCGCCCGGCAAACTGGCCTGGTCGACCTTCTCCAGCAACACCGTCAGCCAGGGCGTCAGATCCTCGATCTTCTCGGCGACGATGTGGACGACATCCGATTCCGACTGCAATTTGCCGGTGACCTTGACGAAGCGCGCGCCCATGACGATGGGCCGGAAGCGGTCGAAGGTCCGCTGCCAGAAGATGACGTTGGCGACGGCCTCGTCATCCTCCAGCGTCAGGAAGACCGCATTGCCTTTGCCGGGGCGCTGCCGCACCAGAACGAGCCCGGCGACCGAGACGCGCCGTCCGTCCCGCACCGAGCACAGCCTGGCATTGGGCGTCACGCCGGCCCGGTCGAGCCGTTCGCGCAGGAAGGCGACCGGGTGCGCCTTCAAGGACAGGCCGAGCGAGCGGTAATCGTGGATGACATGCTCGCCGAGCGGCATTTTCGGCAGCTTCGTCTCCGGCTCCAGCTCGCGTAGCCGCAGCGCCGGCTGGTCGAAAAGCGGCAGCTTTTCGGCGGCACTCTTGCCGTCGAGGGCGCGCACCGCCCAAAGTGCGGCGCGGCGGTCGAGGCCGAGCGAGCGGAAGGCATCGGCCTGCGCCAGTCTTTCGATCTCGGCGACATCGAGGCCGGAGCGCAGCCAGACATCCCGGACGGATATGTAGCCTGAACCGCGTCGCTCGACGAAGGCGTCCATGCGCTCCTTGGAAAATCCCTTGATCTGCCTGAAGCCGAGCCGCACCGCGTGCTGCGTCGCGATGACGCCGCGCATGTCGGCATGGCGCGGCAGGATGCGGGCCGGGTCGAAAGCCGCCTGTTCCAGCGTGCAGTCCCAGACCGAGAAATTGACGTCGACCTCGCGGATGTCGACGCCATGGTCGCGCGCATCACGAACAAGCTGGGCCGGCTGGTAAAATCCCATCGGCTGTGAATTCAGGATCGCGGCGCAGAACACGTCGGGATAGAAGGTCTTGAACCAGCAGGAGGCATAGACCAGCAGCGCGAAGGAGGCGGCATGGCTTTCGGGAAAGCCGTATTCGCCAAAACCCTCGATCTGCTTGAAACAGCGTTCGGCGAAATCCCGGGTGTAGCCCTTGCCGACCATGCCGTCGATCATGCGCCGGCGGTAATTGCCGATCGTGCCGGTGCGCTTGAAGGTGGCCATGGCGCGGCGCAACTCGTCGGCCTCGCCAGGCTTGAAGCCACCGGCCACGATGGCGATGTTCATCGCCTGTTCCTGGAACAGAGGAACGCCCAGCGTCTTGTGGAGGATCGCCTCCAGCTCCGGTTTCTGATACTCGGGCTGCTCCTTGCCTTGCCGGCGGCGCAGATAGGGGTGGACCATGTCGCCCTGGATCGGGCCGGGCCGCACGATCGCCACCTCGATGACAAGGTCATAGAATTCTTTTGGCTTGAGACGCGGCAGCATCGACATCTGCGCGCGCGATTCGATCTGGAAGACGCCGATCGTGTCGGCGCGACCGATCATCTTATAGACCTGCTCGTCCTCTTCCGGCAGGGTGGCAAGGACATAGGGCTGCCCGTAAGGGTCTCGCGCCTGCGGATAATGGTCCGTCAGCAGAGTGAAGGCGCGTTTGAGACAAGTCAGCATGCCGAGCGCCAGCACGTCGACCTTGAGGATCTTGACCGCGTCGAGATCATCCTTGTCCCATTCGACCATCTTGCGTTCCTCCATCGCCGTCTTGACGATGGGCACGATCTCGTCGAGCCGGTCCCTGGTGATGACGAAGCCGCCGACATGCTGGGAGAGGTGACGGGGAAAGCCCATGATCTCGTTGGCACGCTCCATCACGTGCCGCGATATGGGGTCGGCGCGATCGAGGCCGCCGGCCCGGGCTTCCTTCTCGCCGAGCTCCGAGGTCGACCAGCCCCAGATCGAGCCGGAGAGCGATGCCCTGACATCCTCGGACAGGCCCATCGCCTTCGACACTTCGCGCAGCGCCGAGCGGCCGCGATAGCTGATGACGGCGGCGGCCAGCGCGGTGCGCTTGGAGCTGTATTTCTCGTAGATATATTGGATGACCGTCTCGCGCTTTTCATGCTCGAAATCGACGTCGATGTCGGGCGGCTCGTTCCTCTCCTCGGAAATGAAGCGTTCGAACAGCGTGTCGATTCGCTCCGGCCCGACCTCGGTGATGCCGAGGCAGAAGCAGACGACCGAATTGGCGGCCGAACCGCGCCCCTGGCAGAGAATATCCTGGCTGCGGGCGAATTTGACGATGTCGTGGACGGTCAGGAAATAACGGGCATAGTTCAGGCGCTCAATAAGGGCGAGCTCTTCCTCGATGCGCCTCGTCACCGATTGCGGCACGCCCGAGGGATAGCGCCTGGCCGCCCCCTCCCGCGCCAACCTTTCCAGCTCCGCCTGCGGGCCGAGCCCTGATTGCGTCGGCTCGTCGGGGTAATTGTACTGAAGGTCGCTGAGCGAGAAGGTCAGCTCCTGCGCGAAGCGCAGCGTTTCGGCCAGTGCCTCCGGGTGCCTGCGGAACAGGCGCGCCATCTCCAGCGGCGGCTTCAGATGGCGCTCGGCATTCGCCGTGAGTTCCAGCCCGACCTCCGAAACGGGAATGTTGAGGCGAATCGCGGTCAGCACGTCCTGCAGCGGGCGCCGCTCGGCCGTGTGGTAGAGGACGTCGTTGGTCGCCATCAAGGGCAGGCCGGCCAGCTCCGCCATCGCCGCCGCCTGCTCGATCCTGAAGCGGTCGTTTCCCGCATAATCGGGCGAAACGCCAAGCCGCAGGGCCCCGCCGAAACGGTCCTTGAGCTGGCGAAGCAGGGCAAGGCTGTCTTGCGCGCCTGTCGCCAGAGCGGGCAGGACCGCCAGCGACATCAGTTCGCCCCATTCGAGAAGGTCGTCGCGCCGCAGAAGGGTCGCGCCCTTTTCGTTCTCCTCGCGCAGATTGGCTTGCGTGAGCATGCGGCACAGATGTCCCCAGCCCTTGCGGTTCCGCGGATAGGCGAGAATATCAGGCGTGTCGTCGCAAAAAACCAGCCGGCTGCCGGGGTGGTAGGCAAGCGTCTCGACCTTAGCCTGCTGCCAGGCGCGCACCACACCCGCCACCGTGTTGCGGTCGGCGAGCCCGATCGCGGAGAACCCCATGAGCTTGGCCGCGACCACCAGCTCCTCCGGCTTGGAGGCGCCGCGCAGGAACGAGAAATTCGACTGGATGCCGAATTCCGCATAGGGAATGGCGGTCAGCGCGTTCATGCGAAGACCCCGTGCAGGAACCAGCGCGGCGGGATTTCAGAGCCGCCATAGAGACCTTGCCGGTAGAGCCAGTAGCGGCGGCCGTCGGCATCCTCGATGCGGAAATAGTCGCGTGTCGACGCCGCTTCGTCGCTCGAAAATTCACGCCACCATTCCGGCGCGATGCGTTCAGGGCCTTCGGCGCGGGCGACCCTGTAGAGCGCACGCCGCCAGCGGAAATTCAGCGGCGGTCCCTCGGGCATTTCGGTGGCCGGCACCTCAATCGGCTCGGGCGAGCGGAAAAGCCGGATCGGCCGCTCCGGCGGGAAGATGGTCATCGGCGCCTGCATCCTGTCCGGTTTCTTCGGCGGCGTGATGCGGCGCGGGGTTTCCGTGAAGGGGATGGTGGCGACGGCACGCTCGGGCAGATGGCTTTCCACGGCGACCGGCTTGAGAACCGCCCCCTCGCCGAGCCGGGCGCGGATGCGGTCGGCGAACAGCGCGATATCGGCGCCGTCGTCGGTCGTTTCGCCTGTCAGGTCGGCCTGCGGCATGTCGAAGGCCGCCGCCGCCAGCACCGAAAGCCGCACCAGGTCGAAGCCATAGCCGGCATCGATATGCTGCTCGAGGGCGGCCAGCCGCTCATGGAACAATTTCTGGATCAGCCGGGGTTCGCGCATCGGTCGCGACGTGCCGAGCGCGATGCGGCTGACGGCGCCGTCGACGCGGAACAAGAGCAGCGCCAGGCTTCTCGCGCCTTCGCCGCGCCGCTCAAGGTCGATCTTCAGGGTCGTCGCCAGCATGCCCACCAGCCGTTCTATGTCCTCTGTCAGCGTGACGGGCTCGGCCAAATGGCGTTCGACCGAAAGCGGCGCGACGGGCAGGCGCGGCGACACCGCCTCGTCGAGACGGCCGAGCGCCTGGTCGAGGCGCAAGAGCAGGGAGGCACCGAAGCGGCGGGCGAGCGGCGCGCGCGGCGCGGCCATCACCGCGCCCGCCGTGCGCAGGCCAACACTTTCCAGGCTGGCGCGGGTTTCCGGCGCGATGCGTAGCGCCGCCAGCGGCAAGGGCCCCAGGAGCGCTTCCTCCTCGCCGCCGGCAACGATGCGGTCGCCGCAGAACCGCGCCGCCGCCCAGGCGGCGCCGGGTGTCGCGGCAAGGCCGGCACGGACGTCGAAGCCCTGATGGAAGAAGCGCGACAGGATCTCGTCCAGCATGGCGCGTTCGCCGCCGAAAAGATGGGTGCAGCCGGTGACGTCGAGGAACAGGCCGTCGGTCCCGTCGAGCGCCACCAGCGGGGTATAGCGGTCGCACCAGTCCGCAAGGCCTTCGAGCAGGCGCCGGTCGGCTTCGGCATCGGCCTCCATTATGTCGATCGACGGATGCATGGCGCGCGCATCGGCGATGCCCATGCCGGGCTTCAGATGCAGCGCCTCAGCCCGCTCGTCGAGGGCTAAGATGCGCTGCGCGTTGCTGTCGCGATGGCTGATCACCAGCGGCCGGTGATCCGACGGTCGGGAACGCCAGGACCGCCCCAGGCGCTGCCGCAGGATCCGTTCGGCCGCGAGATAGGGAAACCACAGGGACAGGATTCTTTGCTCGTTCTTCCCCAATCCGTCTTTCATCGAATATGCGTTCATCGGGGTTCCACTCCAATATGAATTGTCCTGGCAGGGCCGTGCGGCTCTTGCCGATGCTGATGGTGAAGGCGGGGCGGCCGATCGAGCCGGCAAGCGGCCCGGCGACCGTGTCGCGCGGCCCTGCCGGCGCCGGCGAGACGATGAGGCGGACGGGCGCCGCCGTCGGTTCGGGTTCGGCCGCCTGCCGCAGCAGGAAGACCGGCCGGCCGGCGCTCTGCGCGCGGGCGTGCAGCCGGCGCGTCGCGGTCAGGTCCAGCCGCTGCGGATTGCCGCGGACTTCAAGGATGACGGCGGCGAGCGCCGTCATGCGGGCCGCCTCCTCGGCGACCCACAGCGCATCGGCGAGCCTTGGCGCCTCGGAAAACAGCAATTGCTCCGGCTCGATGCCGAAGGCGGCGTGAAGGCCCCGGGCATAGGGAAAACCCGCCTCCCGAAAAACCTCCTGGGTGCCGATCCACAGCACCGGCAATCGCGGCCCTTGCTTGAGAACCAGGCTGGGCTTGAGAATCAGGCTGGGCTTGAGAATCAGGCTGGCGAGCGACAGGGCGAAGCCGGCGACCGCTCCGGCATCGCGGGTCTCGATGCCATGGATTTCGCTCAAGGCCGCTTTCGGCAGGCCGCCGCCCAAATCGCCGCCCCAATCGCCACCGAGGGCGGCATCGAGCCGGCCGATGCCGGTGCGCAGGAAAGCATCCGGCCTGGCTACGGCGATGCCGCGCCGGACCACGGTGCGGTCCGCGGCGGCCATGCCGGCGTCGGAAACCGCGCCGGCCGGCGCCTGCAGGCGCTCGGGCAGCGTTCCCTCGATCTTCGCGATCTGGCGGCGCAGGGCAAAAACAGTCTCCCGCGCCACGGCGCTCATCGCCATGACGGTCAGTGTCCACTCACAATTGTTCCTGTTATGTTCTTATAGATTCCAGAGGCGACCCGAAGAGTCAAGCAGACTCATGGGGGAATTTATTCCTCTCCGATAAGAGGGCCAACATGGGTCGGACAGCCGACCGCGCCTCAAGCCATGCGAAACGGCTCCCGGTGCCGTAAGCAATCCTGGGGTTGGCCGCCGCGTCATTTGCCGATTGTGGCCCAAAAGCCTATATGCCGGGATCAAAGGACAAAGCATGGCCCGCATCTACAAGACCCGCATTTGGCACGACCAGCTTTCGCCGTCGATGGACGAGATCGAGTTCCTGGCGCTGGAGGCCTACGCCCATCTGCCCGAGGATTTTCGCAAGCTGACCGGCGAGATCGTCATCCAGATCGCCGAGTTCCCCACCGACGAGATCATGGACGACCTGTCGCTGGAAACCCCCTTCGACCTGCTCGGCCTATTCGAGGGACGCGGCATTGCCGAGCGCTGGAACCCGCAGACCGGCGAAGGCCCGAACCGCATCACGCTCTATCGCCGCGCCATCCTCGACTACTGGGCCGAGAACGAGGAGACTTTGGGCGACATCGTCACCCATGTGCTGATCCACGAGATCGGCCACCATTTCGGCCTGTCGGACGACGATATGGAGAAGATCGAAGAGGCAGCCGAGTGACCGGTTCTACGTCAGGCCGTCATTTCACAATGAGTGTGATGAAATGTTTTAATACGTTCTGCACAGTCTGCTCCCCGGTATGTCCTGCCACTGCCCATTGCGCAAAATGTCCATCAATGTACATGCGTGCGAGCCCGTAGACGAGCGCCCTCGCGGCTATCTGGGTCTCTGCCATGTCGTCCGACCGGAGCATGTTTCGCCGCTGTGCTTCTGCCATTGACGCTTCCATCAGCGAACGCACCGCTTCATTATCGTGACGCAGCGACTCCGAAGCATCCCAATCAATAAGATTGCGTGTCGAGATGATCTGGAAGTGGGTGGGGTTTCGAATTGCCCAGCGCAAATAGGCGATTCCAACAGCGGCAAAGCGTTCGATCGGATCGTCCGTCGCAACCTTCTCGACCGCATTCGTGATCTCCGAGCGGAATCGGCTCATTGCCTGCTCCGCGACAGCCGTCATCAACGCGGTCTTGTTGCTGAAGTGACGGAATGGCGCGCCGGGGGAAACCCCGGCACGTTTTGCGGCTTCGCGCACGCTCACATTGTCGGGGCCGCCTTCCTCGACCAGTTGAACCGCGGCATCGATCAGGACCTCCCGCAAATTGCCATGGTGGTAACCAGTGCGATGAGGCGCCTTGGCTTTTGCCATCTCTTTCCCTTCGTTCCGTGGAGCAGCTTCCCGCCTCTGTAGCATGATTCCGCGATTTATGTAATCGCCGTTTACAATCCCGGCCAGAGGATGTAAGCAGTGATTACTGATGGGATCGGAACAGGCCTACGGTCTTCGCGGCTCCCGAACTCCCAGCTGAGGAGACGAACATGCTCGCCAGAACAGCCCCACCCCGCCCGCAATCGGTCATTTCGCATCAGAGTCCAGCCGAAGAACTTCAGCAGGAGAATTTCGCGATTGTTCAGTCGAGCGCGACTGTGCCCAGCCTCACGCTTTATCGGCTTGCCGCCGTCGCCGGGATGGGAAGCGCGCTTATTCTTCTGGTCAACGCGGCTAAACGCAGCTCGCTCATCGCGACCACCGATCTGACGCAACTTCTCGCACCAGTCGCCGAGATATTGGCGCTTGGCCTCGTCGTAGGCCTGTTTCTTGCGTTTGGCCGGCGCGCGGGGCTGTTCGGCACTATCGCGTTTGTCATCAACTTCGTTGCGTTGGCAAGTTTGGTAGGCGTGGAAGCAGTGATCAATCTGGTATTTTCGAAGCTTCCGCTCACAACCATCGTCGAGCTGCGAGCCGGACCGCTCGGTCTGGCTCTGGTCGCCAGTTCGGTTCTTTTTCTGGTTGGAACGCTCGCGTTTGTAATCTCTCTCGCCGTTGCAAGAGGCGTGCCGCGCATTCCTCTCGCTCTTTATCTTATTGGCGCGGTGCCGATCGCGCTTCGTGCGTTCGTTCCGGAGCTGGCTCTTGACCTGGGCTTGGCGATGCTTGCGGCATCGATCGCCTGGCTGGCGGCGTGGCTGTGGATGCGAGGGGCTACCAGTCGCTGAGCTTGGTGTCCGGCCCGTATTCCTGGCCCTCGACATCCTTCACCACGGCCTGGCCGCAGCGCATGGTCTTGGTCTTCTTGTCGTAGGCGTAGGTGGGGGAGCCGAACAGGTGCCAGCCCTTGTTCAGCGCCGCCGTCACCTTGTGACAGAAGCTGGCGTCGTCCGGAGCGGTGAGAAAGCGGTAGAGTTTCATCATTCAATTCCTGTCGTCAGTCCATCGCCCGCGATCGGCAATCCAACACGGCACATCATGCGCCGACGGCCGCCGCCTTCGCCAGCAGTTTTTCGGCCTGCGCAAGGTGCAGCCGTTCGACCATCCTTCCCTCCAGCGCAATCACGTTCTTGCCGGCATTTTCCGGAAGCGCAAAGGCCTCCTTCACCGCGCGGGCCTTGGCCACCGCCTCCGCCGATGGCGCAAAGGCGCGGTTCGCCGCCTCGATCTGGGCGGGATGGATGAGCGTCTTGCCGTCGAAGCCCATGGCGGCCGCTTCCGTGCATTCGCGGCTGAAAGCATCGAGCGCGCGAAAATCGTTGAAGACGCCGTCGACGATATCGAGATCGCCGGCACGCGCCGCCAGCACCATCTGCATCAGCCACGGCAGGAGATAACGCCGGTCCGACGTCGCCAGAATGCCGGTGTCCTTGGTCAGGTCATTCGTTCCGGCAACGAAACAATCAAGCCGCGAGGCAGGATCGCGGCCAAGTTCGGCGATGGCGCCGACATTGAGCACAGCCTTCGGCGTCTCGATCATCGCCCATAGTTTCACGCTGTCGGGGGCGGAATTGTCGTCGAGCACGTCACCCGCCTCGAGCACGTCGCGGGGCGTGTCGACCTTGGCCAGCAGGATGCCGTCCGGCTCCGCCTTGGCCGCCGCCAGCAGGTCGGCGCCGCCCCATTCGCTCGAGAGCGCATTGATGCGCACCACCATCTCGCAGCGCCGGCCACTATGGTTGGTATCAGGACGATTGCTGAAGATGCCGGCCAGTTTTTCGCGCGCCGCGACCTTCTCGGCCGGGGCGACGGCATCCTCCAGGTCGATGATGACGGTATCGCAGGCAAGCTGCGCCATCTTGGCCAGCGCCTTGTCGTTCGAGGCGGGAACATAGAGCACCGAGCGGCGCGGGCGGTAGAGATCGGTCGTCATGCCAGATCTATGCCGCCTGCCGCGGGTTGAGGCAAGGGAGCAGGCGGCATCGCGCGGTGCTCTACCGGGGGCACCGGCATGGGGCTCGGCATCGTGCTGGCCCTCCTGAAAGCGCAGGATGGCACGATCAGGCTGGTTGACTCCGAGCGCGGCACGCGCTTCGAGATTGTCTTGCCGGTTGCGTAAGGACGCCGGCAGCGGATCGGAGAAAAAAGTGCGCTACGACATCGTCATCATCGGCGGAGCCATCGTCGGCTCCTCGATCGCCTATTATCTGCGCGAGGAGGGCTTTTCCGGCAGGATCGCGCTGGTCGAGCGCGACCCGCAATTTTCCCACGCGGCGACAACGCTATCCATGGCCTCGATCCGCCAGCAATTCTCCATTCCGGAAAATATCCGCCTGTCGCAATTCACGCTGAAACTGTTCCGCCGGCTGAAGGAAGAATTCGGCGCCGACGCCGACATCGGTTTTCGCGAGGGCGGCTATCTCATTCTCGCCGGCGAGGCCGGGCTGCCGATCCTCAGGGCCAACCACGAGGCACAGCTTGCCGAAGGCGCCGACATTTTGCTGGAGGACGCCGAACAACTCGTGCGCCGTTTCCCTTGGCTGTCGGCCGAGGGCATCACCGCCGGCGCCTATGGCCGCAGCGGCGAGGGCTGGTTCGACGCGCATGCCATGCTGATGCTGTTCCGCAAGGCGTTGCGTGAGAAGAAGATCGACTTCATCAATGCTTCGGTCACCGGCATCGAGCGGCAGGGTGACCGCGTTACCGGCGTCAGCCTTGACAATGGCGAACGGCTCGAGGCCGGCATCCTTGTCAATGCCGCAGGGCCGAATGCGGGCAAGGTCGCCGCACTCGCCGGGCTGGCGCTGCCGGTCGAGCCGCGCAAGCGCAACGTCTTCGTCTTCGAGGCGCGCGAGAAATATGCCGACATGCCGCTGCTGGTCGACCCGTCCGGCATCTATGTCAGGCCGGAAGGCTCGGTCTATCTCACCGGCGGCGCCGAGCCGGAGGAGGGCGACGGCCCGGCCGATCCCGCCGATTTCGACGTCGACTGGCCGCTGTTCGAAGAGGTGATCTGGCCGGTGCTGGCGACCCGCATCCCGGCCTTCGAGGCGATCAAGCCGACGCGCGCCTGGGCCGGTCACTACGACTACAACACGCTCGACCAGAACGCGGTGATCGGCCCACATCCCGAAGTCGGCAATTTCCTCTTCGCCAACGGCTTTTCCGGCCACGGCCTGCAGCAGGCGCCCGCCGTGGGCAAGGCGCTGGCCGAGCTGATCGTGCATGGCGGCTACCGCACGGTCGATTGCTCCCCCTTTGGCTACGAACGCGTTGCCGAAGGGCGGGCGTTCCGCGAGTTGAATGTGATTTGAGCCGAGTCAAGGTCCCTCTTTGACGCTGACATCAAAAGGGTCTGCACCGCCACCAGTCGGCTAAGCCGCCACTCGGCTTCCCGCACCCAAATACGCCTGTAGCCAGCCCAGCACGCGTCCCCAGCCCTCGGCATGTTCGGCCGCCGCTTCGGCCAGCCCGGCGAAGCCGCCATGGCAGATGGTGAGGCGCGTGCCCGCGGCGGTTGGTTCCAGCAGCCAGGCGACCGTCGTTTGCCGGCGGCCAAGCGTCGGGTGATCCCAGGCATAGAGCCTTGTCTGCACGATCCGCCGCGGCACCTCGATATCGAGGAATTCCCCGTTGGCCGGCAGCTCCCTGCCGTCGGCTTCACGGACCGTGACGGCCCATCGGCCGCCGGCGCGAAGGTCTGCCGACCATTTCACCATCCGGTAGGTGTCGGCGGACCCCCACCATTGTTCGACCTCGTCCGTGATCAGCGCGCGGAAGACGCGCTCTGCCGGCGCGTCGATCTCGGCCTGGGCCATAACGGTCTCGCCATTGGTCATGCTCTGCACGGCTGACGTTGGCACTGGAACATGCATCATCGATGCCTCCGGATGATTGTTTCGCTCGGAAACGATGATTTTCAGCCTTTCGACGCCGGCCGCGACAGGCCCTGCCCGGTTTCGAGTAGGCTTTTCAGGCTCGACAGGACGAGCGGCCAGCCCTTGCCGACATGCTCCAGCAGCTTGTGCGGGCCGTCGGCCGCATGGGTGACGGCAAGCTTCATCATGTCGCCCTCCTGCTCGATGACGAAGGTGCAGGTGGTGTAGCCGTCGGCCTTGACGTCCGGCATGAACTCATTGCGCCATTTGATCACCAGGCGCCTTGGCGGATCGACTTCGAGGATCTCGCCGCTGTCGGTCACCCGGCCGTCGGCATAGACCATCTTCCACGCCGAGCCCTTTCTCCAGTCGCTCTGCATATGGGCGCCGAGAAAATATTGCTCGTGGAATTCCGGTTCGGTCAGCGCCTGCCAAAGCTTGTCGGGCGTGGTGCGGATGTAGGTCACATAAACGAAGGCGTTGCTCATCAGTCTTCCCTTTCGAGGCGTCTCTTCAGATCGCCGAGGGCGGAGAGCCGCCCCCGCTCGAATTTGCCGATCCAGCGCTCGGCGATCTCGTTGATCGGAACCGGGTTGAGGTAGTGCTCCTTCTCGCGCCCCTTGCGGATTGTGGTGACAAGGTTCGCCTCCTCGAGGATCGCCAGGTGCTTGGTCACCGCCTGGCGGGTCATATCCATCTCAGCGCACAGCCCGTTCAGCGTCTGCCCGTTCCTGTCATGAAGGCTGTCCAGCAATTGCCGGCGGGTCGGGTCGGCCAAAGCGCGAAAGACGGCGTCCATGCTCATGGCTCTAATATGCAACCATTTGGTTGCATGTCAAGGCGACATGTCATGCCAACGGCTGCTGGATCCGGCCACAGGAGAAAAATGTCAGCGCGTGCGGGAGAACCAGAAGGCGTCGGCCATGCGCATCATGCCGATGCGTTCGTAGAAGCCGGCGGCGTCGGGCACGGAAACCAGGCTGATGGCGACGGACGGGCCGAGCTGCCGCCGCGCCTCGTCCATCAGTCCCTTGCCGATGCCGAGCCCCTGCGCCGATCCGGAAACGGCGAGATCGGAGATGTAGCAGACCCAGGAGAAGTCCGTCACGGCCCTGATGACGCCGACCAGCGGCTTGCCTTCGGTATCCAGCCGCGCGGTCAGCACCAGATTGGCGCCCGACAGCATCGCCCGCAGCCTGTCGGCATCATCGACGGGACGGATCTCGCCAAGGCCGGAGTCCACCAGCACGCGGCGGAATTCGGGGACGTCGAGCGCGGGTTCGCGTGCATAGAGAATTTTTTCAGCCATCACAGCCAGACTGCACCATCGGGCCGCGAATTCGAAGCCGTTTGTGCGGCACCCCGTGCCGACGCGCGCGAACACCTGCCTTTTATTTGTCGCCGGCTTTGTGTAAACCGGGCGCCAGCAATCCCCCGCAATGCCAGGAAGACGGGCAAAGACCATGGAAAAATTCACCAAGCTCACCGGCGTCGCTGCGCCCATGCCGATCGTCAATGTCGACACCGACATGATCATCCCCAAGGATTATCTCAAGACGATCAAGCGCACCGGGCTCGGCAGCGGCCTGTTCGCCGAGATGCGCTACAAGGACGACGGTTCGGAGAATCCGGATTTCGTGCTCAACAAGCCGGCCTACCGCAAGGCGCAGATCCTCGTCGCCGGCGACAATTTCGGCTGCGGCTCCTCGCGCGAGCACGCGCCGTGGGCGCTGCTCGATTTCGGCATACGCTGCGTCATCTCGACCTCCTTCGCCGACATCTTCTACAACAACTGCTTCAAGAATGGCGTGCTGCCCATAACCGTCAGCCCCGAGGATCTCGACAAGCTGATGGACGACGCTTCGCGCGGCTCCAACGCCACTCTGTCGATCGACCTCGAGGCCAAGGAGATCCGCGGGCCCGACGGCGGCGTGGTCAAGTTCGACCTCGATGACTTCAAGCGTCATTGCCTGCTGAACGGCCTCGACGATATCGGCCTGACGATGGAGAAGGCCGGCGCCATCGCTTCGTTCGAGAAGAAGAACGCCGAGCTGCGCCCCTGGGCCTGAACGGCGCGGCTGACGACATCGGCCCGGCCGTCGCTGGCCGGGCTTGCGGCGGCTGAAGGAGGAACAGTCATGACACGCCCGCTTCTTGCCAGCGCCTGCGCCCTGGCCATGACCGTGGCGACGATGGCCGGCGCGCATGCGCAGGCCGAGACGCCAGAGGCGCAGCCACCGGCGGCAAGCGAGACGCCTGCCACGGATCAGGGAGCCGCCGACGTTTCCGACGACGACAAACAGGCGCCGGTGCCGTTCGAGGGCGGCCAGTTCACCATCACCCAGCAGGAACAGTATGGCGAGAAGGTGCTTGCCTATGACGGCAAGCAACTGGCCAGCAATTACGACGTCTTCTTCGACAAGATCGTCGAGGTCGGCGGCGTCAAGGTGGCGCTGTTCGACGTCGGCGACGGCGGCAATCAGTGCGGGCCGGCGACGGTGATCGTCTGGAAACCGGAAGGCGCTGAGATCCAGAGCACCACCGTCGAGCAGGACGAGTGCGGCGCGCCGCCCACGGCCGTCTCCGACAGCGCCATCTATTTCGTGCCCTATCTCCTGCCCGGCGATTCGAAACCGGCATTGCAGTGGTCGCCGACATCGGGGCTGACGATCGCGGGCAATCTGACCTACATGCCCGAACCCGGCACCGACTGGAAGGACATCGATCCGTCGAAATACGACAACATCATCGACGCCTTCCACAATGAGGCCGTCTACAAGGCGGCCGAGGCGCTGCTCGGCAAGGACATGCCCGACATGGCGACCAGCCTGCTGGTCGGCGGCGGCACTGAAAAGACCGCGTCCGGCGCCTTCTACGCCAGCGGTTGCGTGCCGCACGATTGCGGCGGCAATGACGGCTTCATGGCGGTCGATCCGGGCCAGCACAAGCTCTATTTCGCCCGCCGCGGCGACAATGGCGAGCCGGACGCCAAGCCCCCGGTGAAGACCTGGCCGGCCGACGTGAAGGCAGCGCTCGACAAGGCGATGAGCGCGGCGAATTAACTCCGAATTGCGCACCGTAGGCGGGATGTGCGGGGCGCCTAAGCTGCCAATCTCCCCCCCTTGAGGGGGAGATGTCCGGCAGGACAGAGGGGGGTGCTTTCCGCCGTCCCGAATTAGATATGCAGCGCGTGTCCCAGCGCCTTCAGGGCCGCTTCCTGGAAGCCTTCGCCCTGTGTCGGATGGGCATGGATGGTGCCGGCGATGTCCTCCAGCCGCGCGCCCATTTCGAGCGCCAGGCCGAAGGCCGTCGACAGTTCCGACACGCTTTGCCCGACCGCCTGGATGCCTAGCACAAGATGATTGTCCGCGCGGGCGACGACGCGGACAAAGCCATCCTCGCCAATCCTGGTCATCGCGCGGCCATTGGCGGCGAAGGGAAACATCCCGACCTTGATTTCCCCGCCGAGCGCCTTGGCCTCTTCGGGCGACAGGCCGACGGTGACCAGCTCCGGATCGGTGAAGCAGACGGCGGGGATAGCCCGCTTGTCCCAGCCGCGCTTATGGCCGGCGACGATTTCGGCGACCATCTCGCCTTGCGCCATCGCGCGGTGCGCCAGCATCGGCTCGCCGGTGACGTCGCCAATGGCGAAGATGCCGCGCATGGAGGTGCGGCACTGCTCGTCGATGCGGATGAATCGCCCCGCCATGTCGAGGTCGATCTGGTCGAGCCCCCACCCTTCCGTCACCGGCTTGCGGCCGACCGTGACCAGGATCTTGTCGGCGGCGATCCTCGCATCCTTGCCATCCGGGGTCTCGACCAGCAGCGCATCGCCTTTCGTCGACAGGCCCTTGGCCTTGGCGCCTGGCATCATTTCGATGCCGAGTGCCGCCAGCCGCTTGACCACCGGCCGCGTCAGTTCGGCGTCATACTGCGCCAGCACGCGCGGCAAGGCCTCGACCACGGTCACCGCCGCGCCCATCTTGGCGAAGGCCGTGCCGAGCTCCAGGCCGATATAGCCGCCGCCGACCACCGCCAGCCGCTGCGGCACCTCCTTCAGCGCCAGCGCTTCCGTCGACGAGATCACCGGCCCGCCGAACGGCAGGAACGGCAACTCGACCGGCGCCGAGCCGGTGGCGATCACCACCGCTTCGGCGCGGATCACCTGGCTTCCCGTCTCGGTCTCGACCGCGACGGTCTTGCCGTCTCGAAACGTCGCCCAGCCGTGCACGGTCTTCACCCCGGCCTTCTTGAGCAGGCCGGCGACCCCGCTGTTAAGCCGACTAACGATGCCGTCCTTCCAGGCGACCGTCTTGCCCAGATCCAGCGCCGGCGCGGCCACCGAAATGCCGAGCGGGCTGTTGCCGCCCGCCATCTGCGCGACCTTCTCGAACTCCTCCGCTGCATGGATCAGTGCCTTGGAAGGAATGCAGCCAACATTGAGACAGGTGCCGCCCGGCTTGCCGGCCTCGACGATGACGGTATCGACGCCGAGCTGCCCGGCACGAATAGCGCAGACATAGCCGCCCGGCCCCGCGCCGATGACCAGCAGCTTGCAGGAGATTTCTTTCATGACGTGACCCTTCGATCCGAGGAAACGCTCCGTCGAGATTCTTCGCGCCCCCCTCTGTCCTGCCGGACATCTCCCCCACAAGGGGGGAGATTGGAGGCTTCGGCGCCTCGCTCAATCCCGCAGCGCTGGTGATTGGCGAAAGCCGGCGTGACATCTGATCTCCCCCCTTGTGGGGGAGATGCCTGGCAAGGCAGAGGGGGGCGCTCTCCCGCCATCATCTCGAATGATCCACCGTCAATCCACGAAAATCAGCGCCGGCGTTTCCAGGAGCGTCTTGATGCGCTGGATGAACACCGCCGCGTCCCAGCCGTCGATGACGCGATGGTCGAAGCTCGACGACAGGTTCATCATCTTGCGCGGGATGAACTGGGTGCCGTCCCATACCGGCCGCACCATCATCTTGTTAACGCCGAGGATCGCGACTTCCGGGTGGTTGATGACCGGAGTCGTCGCCACGCCGCCCATGGCACCGAGCGAGGTGATGGTTATGGTCGAACCGGAGAGCTCGTCGCGCGTCGCGGTTCCCGACTTGGCCGCCTCGGCCAGCCTGGCGACCTCCGCGCCGCATTCCCAGATGTCCAGCGCCTCGGCGTGCTTGACGACGGGCACGACCAGTCCCGACGGCGTCTGCGCGGCGATGCCGATATGAATGCCGCCATGCTGGTGGATGATGCCGGCCTCGTCGTCGAACAGCGCATTGAGGTTGGGCTGGTCCGCGATCGCCCTGACCATCGCGCGCATCAGGAACGGCAGCAGCGTCAGCTTTGGCCTTTCTACCCCCTTGGCCGCCCGCTTCTCCTTGTTGAGCGCGGCGCGCAGATCCTCGAGCGCGGTAACGTCGACCTCCTCGACATAGGTGATGTGCGGGATGCGCGACGCCGCCAGCGTCATCTTCTCGGCGATCTTGCGCCGCAGGCCCACCACCTTGATGTCCTCGACGGCATCGTTGCGGGCGAGGCCGGATGCCTTGGCCATGTGCGGCCCGCGCGCCAGGAACGCCTCGATGTCCTCATGGCCGATGCGACCGGCCGGGCCGCTTCCCTGGACCTGCCTGAGGTCAATGCCCGCTTCCTTCGCACGCAGCCGCACGGCCGGCGAGGCCAGCGGCCTTTCACCTTGCGCACGCGGCGCGCTGTTGACCTTGGACCTGGCGCCGTCATCCTCGGGCTTGTCCCGAGGATCTACCGACCTTCCGGAACTGGTCGCGTCATATCCCTGTGGGACGGCGGATCCTCGGGACAAGCCCGAGGATGACGGCGACAGATTGGGCGATGACGGCTCCAGGTCCGAGACCGGGCGAGCCCCCGTATCATCGGAGATACTTTCAGCCGTCACTTCCGCCGGCATCGCACCGCCAACGACATTGCCCTCGCCGGCCACCTTCAGCCGCACGATGGGCGAGCCGATCGCCACCGTGTCGCCGATATCGGCGCCCAGCCACAGGATCTCGCCGTCGACGGGGGAAGGGATCTCGACCGTGGCCTTGTCGGTCATCACGGCGGCAAGCATCATGTCCTCGCGCACGATGTCGCCGACCTTGACATGCCATTCGACGAGTTCCGCCTCGGCGACGCCCTCGCCGACATCGGGCAGCTTGATGATGTGTTCGCCCATGTCGGGCCTCCCCGTTCTAGGCTTCCAATGTTTCCGTAAGCGCCCGGCCGACGCGGGCCGGACCGGGGAAATAGTCCCATTCCTGCGCATGCGGATAGGGCGTGTCCCAGCCGGCGACGCGGGCCACCGGTGCCTCCAGATGGTAGAAGCAGTTTTCCTGCACAAGCGCGACCAGCTCCGCTCCGAAGCCGGAGGTCAGCGTCGCCTCGTGCACCACGACGCAGCGTCCGGTCTTCTTCACCGACGCCACGATGGTGTCGAGGTCGAGCGGCAACAGCGTCCTGAGATCGACGATCTCGGCATCGATGCCGGTCTCCTCGGCCGCCGCCTGCGCGACATAGACCATTGTGCCGTACGCCAACACCGTGACGGCGGAGCCGGCCCGGCGGATCGCGGCCTTGCCGAGCGGCACGGTGTAGTGGCCGTCGGCGACCTCGCCCAGCTCGTGCTTCGACCACGGCGTCACCGGCCGGTCGTGATGGCCGTCGAAGGGGCCGTTGTAGAGCCGCTTCGGCTCGAGGAAGATGACCGGGTCGGGATCCTCGATCGCCGCGATCAGCAACCCCTTGGCGTCATGCGGGTTCGAGGGCACGACGGTCTTCAGCCCCGACACATGGGTGAACAACGCTTCCGGGCTTTGGCTGTGCGTCTGGCCGCCGAATATGCCGCCGCCGGTCGGCATGCGCACCACGATCGGGCAGGTGAAGTCGCCGTTCGAGCGGTAGCGCAGCCTCGCGGCTTCCTGGGTCAGCTGGTCGTAGGCCGGGTACATGTAGTCGGCAAACTGGATCTCCACGCACGGCTTCAGACCATAGGCGGCCATGCCGATGGCCGAGCCGACAATGCCGGATTCATTGATCGGTGCGTCGAAGCAGCGGCTCTTGCCGTATTTCGCCTGCAGGCCTTGCGTGCAGCGGAACACGCCGCCGAAAAAGCCGACATCCTCGCCGAACACCACCACTTTCTCGTCGCGCCCCATCGACACGTCCATCGCGTCGCGAATGGCCTCGATCATGGTCCGCCTCGGCATGGCTCAGACCCCCGCCTGCTGGCGCTGGCGCCGCAGATGCGGCGGCATCTCGGCATAGAGGCCCTCGAACATGTCGCGCGTCGACGGCTTGCCGCCGGCGTGCAGCGTGCCGTGGCTTTCGGCTTCCTTCTGCGCCGCGATCACCGTGTCGAGGATTTCCGCTTCGGCCTGCTTGTGCCGCTCCTCCGACCAGACGCCGAGCCGGATGAGATGGTTCTTCAGCCGAACCACCGGGTCGCCGAGCGGCCAGGCATCGGATTCGGTCTTCGGCCGGTAGGCCGAGGGATCGTCCGAGCTCGAATGCGCGCCGGCCCGGTAGGTGACGTATTCGACCAGCGTCGGCCCCAGGTTGCTGCGCGCGCGCTCGGCCGCCCATTTCGCCACGGCGTGGACGGCGAGATAGTCGTTGCCGTCGACGCGCAGCGCCGGGATGCCGAAACCCAGCCCGCGCGCGGCGAAAGTGCCCGCGCCGCCGCGCGCTATGCCTTGAAACGTCGAGATTGCCCACTGGTTGTTGACGACATTGAGCACCACGGGCGCCTTGTAGGTCGAGGCGAACACCAGCGCCGAATGGAAGTCGGATTCCGCCGTCGAGCCGTCGCCGATCCAGGCCGCGGCGATCCTTGAGTCGTTCGAGATCGCCGAGGCCATCGCCCAGCCGACCGCCTGGATATACTGCGTCGCCAGATTGCCCGAGATCGAGAAGAAGCCGTGCTCCTTGGACGAATACATGATGGGCAATTGCCGGCCCTTCAGCGGGTCGGCCTCGTTGGAATAGATCTGGTTCATCATCGTGACCATCGGGTAGCCGTCGGCGATGAGCAGCCCGGCCTGCCGATAGGTCGGGAAATTCATGTCGCCGGGGGCGAGCGCCTTGCGGAAGGCGCAGCTCACCGCCTCTTCGCCCAGATGCTGCATGTAGAAGGAGGTCTTGCCCTGCCGCTGCGCCATCTGCATGCGCGCATCGAAGGTCCTCAGCGTCATCATGTGGCGCAGGCCTTCGAGCAGTTCCTCGTCGGAGAGCAGCCCCGCCCACGGCCCCACCGCCTCGCCGGCGCGGTTCAGCACCCGGATGATCGAGAATGCCATGTCGCGGATGGCGCGTGGATCGACGTCGATTTCGGGGCGCGGCACCGAGCCGGCGGCGGCGATGGTCACGTTGGAGAAATCAGGCGTGCCGCCCGGCCGCACCTCGGGCTCCGGAACATGGAAGCGCAACATCCCAGCATCGGCCATGACCTTCGTCCTCCATGTCGCCCGGCACCGATATTTGCATATCCGCGCCGCCAGTGCGAATTCACCGGGCAAGCCTCCGGGCATCGGGCCGGCCAAGCCGGCCGATACAGCCTGCCGCGCACCAAGATGAAGATATGTCGGCGAAATTTCTTGTCGATGTTGGGCGGCGCCGCGCAATTAGGTGCAAGGTCGCGTGAGGTTTGTCGCCAGATAGGTGATTGTTTGGCAAGCTTGGCTGCCGCGCCCACTTTCACGCCTGCGGAAGGAGAGGAGAATCGCGGGTCCGCCAAACGTGGCGCCCTTCCTCTCCCCCCTCGATCGGGGGAGAGGTGTCGAGCGCAGCTCGACGGAGTGGGGGTCGACCTTCCCTCGAAGCATTGCTTCCGCTTGATTACCCGGTTTTCTTCCTCGCCGGTCATTGCGCGTGTCTTGGAGCGGCGGCGCGTTTGGCAAACGGCTTCCCCCCACTCTGTCCCGGCTGCGCCGGGCCACCTCTCCCCCTCCGGAGGGAGAGGAAAGGCGTCAAACTTGGCGAGCTCGCACCCTTCCTCTCCCCCGTCGATCGGGGGAGAGGTGTCGAGCGAAGCTCGACGGGGTGGGGGTCGATCTTCCCTCGAAGCAGTTCTTCCGAGGTGAACTGGAAAACGTTCACTCCGCCCCAACATCATGCTAACCACCCTCGATGGCACAGAAGAAAGCATACGAAGTGGATTCCTGGCTCGCGAAGCCGGACCCGCGCATGGCGATCGTCCTGCTTTATGGCCCCGATCGCGGCCTCGTCTCGGAGCGCGCCAAGGCTTTTGCCGCCGCGACCGGCCTGCCGCTCGACGACCCCTTCTCGGTGGTCAGGCTCGACGGCTCCGAAGTCGAGCGCGACGAGGGCCGGCTGCTCGACGAGGCGCGCACCGTGCCGATGTTTTCCGACCGCCGCCTGCTGTGGGTGCGCAATGCCGGCGGCCAGAAGGCGCTGGCCGACGACGTCAAGGCGCTGACGGCGGAGCCCGTGCGGGACGCGATCATCCTCATCGAAGCCGGCGATCTCAAGAAGGGCGTCGGGCTGCGCGCCGTCGTCGAGGCGGCCGACAACGCCATGGCGCTGCCCTGCTATGCCGACGAGGCCAGGGACATCGATGCCGTCATCGACGATGAGCTGCGCAAGACCGGCGCGACGATGACGCTTGAGGCAAGACAGGCGCTGCGCCGCAATCTCGGCGGCGACCGGCTGGCCTCTCGCGGCGAGATCGACAAGCTGCTGCTTTATGTCCATGGCCAGAAGGAAATCGGCCTCGACGACGTCAGGGCGATGTCCGGCGACGTTTCCGGCGCGTCCTTCGACGATGCCGTCGACGCGCTTCTCGAAGGCAAGGTCGGCGAGTTCGACACCGCCTTCACCCGCCATTGCCAGGCAGGCGGCCAACCCTTCCTGGTGCTGTCCTCGGCGATGCGGCAGTTTCAGGCGATGCAGTCCATGCGCGGCCAGATGGAGGCCGGCGGCCGCAATGCCGCGTCGGTGGTGGCGGCGGCGCGCCCGCCGGTTTTCTTCTCGCGCCGCAAGCTGGTGGAGAAGGCGCTGGAACGCTGGAGCGTCGAGGCGCTCGGCCGCGCGCTGACCCGGCTGCAGACCGCCGTGCTGCAGACGCGGCGAAGGCCGGACCTGTCGGTGGCGCTGGCAAGGCAGGCGCTGCTCGGGATCGCGGTGGAGAGCGCGAGATTGGCGCAGCGTTAGGCCCTTTGGCGCCGGGCGCTGCCTCCGTTGGTCAATTCATTGTCATGGCGCCTACCGGCTCAAAGGTCGGCAGCGCCCGTGGAAAGACCAGCACCGCCGCGCCATAGAGCAGCAGAGCGATCCCCGACAGCTTCGCGATCCCATTTCCAGACGGCAGGGTCTTTTCCGCGAATATCAGCAAGGTGACCACGGCCATTGCGGCAACGTTCATGATCCCGAGAGGAAAGAGGGCGAGAAACAGAAGCCAGCAGCAGCCCAGGCAGAAAAGTCCATGCTCCAGACCCATGCGAACCGCGCCCCAGTAACCATCGCGCCATGAGGTCAGGATGAAGCCGATCGGCGTGCGGCATTTGGCCAGACACAGATCCTTCAGTGGGGAAAGTTGGTAGGCGCCCCCAAGCATCAGCAGCGCGCCGCCGAAACGCGCGGCCGTCGCCGTGGACAATCCCACATGCCCGGCGAGCATCTCCGCACCCGCCGCGCCGGCAAAGGCGATAACGCCCATCACGCCCCAGACCAGCATGTACCCGGCCACGAACACCCAGCTCGAGACAAAGGTCTCGCCCCGGCCCCGTTTGCCGGCCTGGACCCGGTGAAATGTCAGGATCATGGGTGCGGCCGTCGGAAACATCATGGCAATCATCATGATCATCCAGACGGCAAGAAACAGCGGCGCCTTCATGCCCATGGTGAGCGAGTACATTTCCATGCGCATGTCCGCGTCCATTCCCGTCTGCTGCCGGATGAGCAAGGTCCATGCCGCCGCCGCGATAGCGATCAGCAGCGCGAGAATGATGTATCGCTGCAACGTCTGCACCATGGACGAAGTACGTCCCGTACTCTGCGGCCAACGGCTACTGCTGGCCGGACCAGTTGATCGGGGCGTAATGTCCGTTCCGGCGGGAATTGTCCCAGCTCATGCCATGGTCGCTGAATGTACTGCCTTCCGCCCCCATCGCCAAGGCGAGCCAGTCGGGATTGACGGGATGGCCAGTGGCCGCCCACATCTGCCCGTCCTCGCGCATCGTCGGCAGCGGCTCGACCGCCATTCGCATGACGCCGGCAATCTCCGCCGACCGCTTCTTGCCGTCTATCCGGTAGCTTATCGGCACCTTCTTGGCGCCGAGATTCGTGCCGATCAAGGGTGCCAGCACCGCCATGGGGCCGCCCGCGACGCCAGTGAAGATGGCGCCTAGCGCCTCTGTCTGCCTGTCATCGGCCCGTTCGTCGATATAGGCGGCGGCCGTCCAGTTGCCGTCTGCCATCGGACCCGGCGTGTGGGCAACCATGGCGACGCTGAGCCCATCCAACCGAACGTCGCCGTAACTGCCCGTATCGATATGAAAGACCAGACCGACGTCGCAAAAACCTTTCGTCGGCCTTGATGTCAGCTGCGCGTTGATGGACAGCAGGCAAGGACACACGACATCGCAGCTACAGTTTTCGAAGTAACTTCCGGACAATTGCCAACGGACTGCCATTTGCACCTCCCATTTGCGTCAGGCGCGCGTCGGCATATTGCTTTGGCGAGGCGGTGCCATTTCACGCCTGTTGCAGGAATGGCAGATAGCCCTCGCCGCGACTGACCGGCACGCTAGGGCAATGAATTTAAGTCTTGTCTAATAGAGGTTACGCCGTTGCCGGGCACTGTCAAGCCGCGAGCGCGGCTGCCGACAGATACCGATGGCGCTGCTTTTTCGCAATCGCCAGCGCTTCAAACGAAAGGGCTGGCGGACAGCCAGCCCTCGTTTTCCCTGCGTTGTAGCTTCCGCTTTGTTGAAGTTCGCCGGCTAACTACCGCTCTTGTTTCAATCTCCGACACAGCTCGTCAAGCTGCTCCAGCGTCCGGTACGCCACGCGAATCTCGCCGCCTTTGTTCGTGTGGTCGATGGTCACGATCATGCCGAGCGTGCCGGTCATCAGCTTTTCCAGCGCCAGCGTGTCGGCGTCTTTTTCCGGCGCGCTTTTCGCCTGCTTCGGCTTCGCCGGGGTCGGACCGGCCGGCATCTGCGCCAGCGCTTCGGCCTGGCGCACCGAGAGCCCTTCCTCGACGATGCGCTTGGCAAGCCCCGCCGGGTCCTCCGCCGTCACCAGCGTGCGGGCATGGCCCGCCGACAACGCCCCGTCGACCAGCATGTCGCGGATCACGTCGGGCAGCTTCAGCAGCCGCAGCGTGTTGGCGACATGGCTGCGGCTTTTGCCGATGACCTGGCCGAGATCGGCCTGGGTGTAGCCGTGATCGTCGATGAGCTGCTGATAGCCGAGCGCTTCCTCGACCGGGTTGAGATCGGCGCGCTGGACGTTCTCGATGATTGCTAGTTCCAGCGCCGTGCGGTCGTTGACCTCGCGCACGATGACCGGGATCTCGGTCAATCCGGCGCGTTGCGCGGCACGCCAGCGCCGCTCGCCGGCGATGATCTCGTAGCGCCCGGCCTGCGACGGCGAAGGCCGCGCCACCACCGGCTGCACCACCCCATGCTCGCGGATCGATTGCGCCAGGTCGGTCAACTCGGCGTCGCCGAAATGCCGGCGCGGGTTTTTCGGATTGGGCGTCAGGAACTCGATCGGCACCTTCCCGTCGGCACTCATCCCAGGCTTCTCCGGCGCGCTCGGACGGTCGATCTCGCCGATCAGCGCCGCCAGCCCGCGGCCCAGTCTCTTTCTCGAAAGGTCTTCGCTCATTTCGGTTCCAGATTGTTTCGGTATCGAATCGGCTTTGCTCCATGCGCGGCCGCTTGTTAAGCGGCGCGCAATTTACGCTCGCGGCGGATCACTTCCGACGCAAGCTGCAGATAGGCCTGGCTGCCGGAGCATTTGAGGTCGTAGAGGATCGCCGGTTTGCCGTAGGACGGCGCTTCAGAGACCCGCACATTGCGCGGGATGATGGTCTCGTAGACCTTGTCGCCCATATGCTCGCGCACGTCCTGCACCACCTGGTTGGCGAGGTTGTTGCGGCCGTCATACATGGTCAGCACGATGCCCTGGATGGTGAGATCCGGGTTGATCGAGCGGCGCACCTGCTCGACGGTTTCGAGCAGCTGGCTGAGACCTTCCAGCGCGAAGAACTCGCATTGCAGCGGCACCAGGACGGAATCGGCCGCCGCCATCGAATTCAAGGTCAAGAGATTGAGCGACGGCGGACAGTCGATCAGCACATAGCCAAACCCGGCCGAACGCGCCGATGCGGCGCGCAGGGCGTTGCGCAGCCGCAGCACCCGGTCCGGCGCCGAGGCGATCTCCATCTCGATGCCGAGCAAATCGAGGGTCGACGGCACGATCGACAGGCCGGGCACCGCCGTCGGGATCGCCGCCTCCTCAAGCTCCAGCTCGCCGGTCAGCACGTCATAGGACGACACCGTGCGGTCCTTGCGGTCGATGCCGAGGCCGGTGCTGGCATTGCCTTGCGGATCGAGGTCGACGATCAGCACCTTCTCGCCGATCGCCGCCAGCGCGGTGGCCAGGTTGATGGCAGTGGTGGTCTTGCCGACACCGCCCTTCTGGTTGGCTACGGTGATGATTCGAGGGCCGTTCTTCATCATGGGTCTATGCCAGGAATTCATTTTGGGTCGCCAACACGGATTCGGACAGGTCTTTGTTCAGACAGGTCGCACATTGGACAGTTCAAGGATGACGCCGCCAAGGTCGGTCATGCTTGGATGTTCTACCAGATCGAAGCTCCAGCGGTTAACGCTTTCTTGCACTTCGGCACGGTAATCCCGGCCTTTGTGGAACAGCCCGCGCGCGCCTGATATCAGCCACGGCCCCGCCAGCTCAAGCAAGGTCGAAAGCGGCGCCAGCGCCCGCGCCGTGACGATTTCCGGTACCGAAACAAGCGCATGGCTGTCGTCGATGCGGCGCGCCACGACACGCGCCGGCAGGCCGAACTGGCCGACGACGGCTTGCAGGAATCCCGCTTTCTTGCGATTGCTCTCGACCAGGTCGATGCTGGCGCCGTCACGCTCGGCAAGCAGGAACGCCAGCACCAGTCCCGGGAACCCGCCGCCCGAGCCGATATCGACCCATCGCCGCGCTTTGTCCTCGATTCGCCAGAGCTGCGCGCTGTCCAGTATGTGGCGTTGCCAGACATCGCCTGCTGTCGACTGCGCGACAAGATTGATGCTGCGATTCCATTTCTGGAACATCTCTTCGAACGCCATCAGGCGATCGAATGTTTCACGTGAAACCGGACCGGCGGCGTTGCGCAGACTCTCCCAGGAGGCAGCGCTCACGCGACGTCCCTTTGCGCGCTCTCGGAATGCCTGACATGAGCGACGATGATGGCCAGCGCCGCTGGCGTCATCCCTTCCATGCGCTGCGCGTCGGCAACCGAACGCGGTCGCCGCGCATGCATCTTCTGCTTCAGCTCGTTCGATAGTCCCGGCACCTCGGCGAAGTCGAGCGACTCGGGGATGAGCCGGCTTTCCTCGTGCCGGATTTGGGCGACGTCGCTCTTCTGGCGATCGAGATAGACTGAATATTTTGCTTCCGTTTCGAGGCGCTCCGCCGTCCTGGCGTCAATCGTCCCGAAATTCCCATCGATTCGGGCCAGCCAAGCCACGTCGACGCCGGGATAGGCGAGCAGTTCATAGGCGGATCTGCGCACGCCGTCGCGATTGACCTCCAGCCCGTGGCGCGCCGCCTCGTTGGGTGTCAGCTTTACGCCGAGCGCCAGCCGGCGCGCTTCGGCGAGGCGCTGCTCCACCTCGCCAAACCGCCGCATCCGCCGGGCTGACGCTATACCCAGCCTTGCAGCCAGCGGCGTCAGCCGCTCGTCGGCATTGTCGGCGCGCAGCGAAAGCCGGAATTCGGCGCGCGAGGTGAACATGCGGTAAGGCTCGCTGATGCCGCGGCTGGTCAGATCGTCGACCATGACGCCGATATAGGCTTCGGTGCGGCTGAGCACGATCTGCTCGCTGCCCGACGCCCGCCTTGCGGCATTGAGGCCCGCGAGCAGGCCTTGCGCGGCGGCCTCCTCATAGCCGGTCGTGCCGTTGATCTGCCCGGCGAGGAACAGGCCGCCGACGCGCTTTGTCTCCAGCGTCGGATGGAGCTCGCGCGGGTCGACATGGTCATATTCGATGGCATAACCGGGCTGCAGCATCACCGCTCGGTCCAGCCCCGGGATGGTCTTCAAGATTTCGAGCTGAACCTCCTCCGGCAGCGAGGTCGAGATGCCGTTGGGATAGACCGTGTCGTCGTCCAGGCCTTCCGGCTCGAGAAAAATCTGGTGGCCTTCGCGGTCGCCGAACTTGACGATCTTGTCTTCGATCGACGGACAGTAGCGCGGCCCGACGCCTTCGATCGAGCCCGAATACATGGCCGAGCGCCCGAGATTGGCGCGGATCAGTTCATGCGTGGCCGCGGTCGTGCGCGTGATGCCGCATTCGATCTGCGGCGTCTCGATGCGGTCGGTCAGCAGCGAGAACGGCACCGGTTCGTCATCCGCCGCCTGGCGTTCCAGCGACGCCCAGTCGATGGTACGCCCGTCGAGGCGCGGCGGCGTGCCGGTCTTCAGCCGGCCGAGCTTGAAGCCTGCGCGGCTCATCGTCGCCGACAGCCCTAGGCTCGCTTGTTCGTTCATGCGGCCGGCGACAATCTTCTTCTCGCCGATATGGATCAGCCCGCGCAGGAAGGTTCCGGTGGTCAGGACCACCGCGCCGCTGGCAAGGCGCCGGCCATCGGCCAGGAGAACGGCGCGCAGGCATCCCGAATCGTCGATGTCGAAGTCGAGCACCTCGCCCTCGATCACATCGAGACCGTTCTGCTGCCGGATCGCTTCCTGCATGGCGAGCCGGTAAAGTTTCCGGTCGGCCTGGGTGCGCGGGCCGCGCACGGCCGGCCCCTTGCGCCGATTGAGCAGGCGAAACTGGATGCCGGCCGCGTCCGCCACCCGGCCCATCAGCCCGTCCATGGCATCGATCTCGCGCACCAGATGGCCCTTGCCGAGCCCGCCAATGGCCGGATTGCAGGACATCACGCCAATCGTGTCGAAACGCAGCGTCACCAGCGCTGTCCTGGCGCCCGCACGCGCAGCCGCGCTGGCCGCCTCGCTGCCCGCATGGCCGCCACCCACCACAACCACATCATAGTGATCGGTCATTTCAAACGTCCTGGATCCGAAGTTTGGTGGAGAGATGTCCCCGCAGCGGGACGGTGTCAAGAAACTTCGCGGGAGTTTCACGTGAAACAGGACGGCGAGCCTCATTGTAGTGTTTCACGTGCGTCACGTGTATCGACCGCCGGCGCCGCCCCCCGGCGCCGTGTCGGCACTCCTCCCTGGCACAGGGAGACAGCGCTGACCGCAAAGCCGGCACCTTCATTTACAAGGCTGATAATTGCCGAAACCGGAAATAACAGCGCCCTCTCCCCGTCTTTATAAGAGAATGCCGGATAAGAGAATGCCGGCAGGCAAGTGCGGGGTAGCGCCGACGCTGGCGACTGACCCCGGCGCAGCCGTTTCACGTGAAACAACGTCGGGTTGGAGAGCCCCTCTGTTTCACGTGAGTCATCGGCCGGGCCCGTCGTGATAGAAGCCGAGGTCAGCGCTGCCCCTCATCCGCCTGCCGGCACCTTCTCCCCGTATAGTGACGGGGAGAAGGGAGGCTCGACGGCGTCGGCGCCCCGACAATGTTCCACGTGAATCATTTCCCGATGCAGAACTGCGAGAAAATCACATCCAGCATGTCCTCGACATCGACCGCGCCGACGATCCGGCCGAGCCGGTCGGCGGCCAGCCGCAGATCCTCGGCGCGCAGTTCCTGCCCGGCGTCCGGGCTCTCGGCCGCGCGCAGCAGGAAGCGGTTGGCTTCGCCTAGCAATTCAACGTGGCGAAGCCGTGAGGGCAGGATGTCGCCGGCTTCGCCGACCTGCGCGGCCGCGAGCCTGGCGATTTCGGCCAGCAATTCCGTCACGCCCGTCCCGTCTTTGGTCGAAATGACGCGATCATAACCGCCTGTAAGCCCGGCGGGGGCTCTTTCCTGCACCAGATCGAGCTTGGTGCCCACGCGCAAGGTCGCGATCCCCTCGCGTTGAAGAGCAACGGGATGCGGGTCGGCCAGATCCTCGAGCACAAGCAAGAGGTCGGCGCCATGCGCCTTGGCTCGCGCCTTCTCGATGCCGATCGCTTCCACCTTGCCGGCGGCGTCGCGCAGGCCTGCGGTGTCGGTCAGCCTGACCCGCAGGCCTTCGAGGTCGAGCACGATCTCGAGCAGGTCCCGCGTCGTGCCCGGCTCATCCGTTACAATAGCTGCATCGCGCCGCGCCAAGGCGTTGAACAGGCTCGACTTGCCGGCATTCGGGGCGCCGAGGATAACAACCTCGAACCCGTCGCGGATGATTTCGCCGGCACGAAACCCGGCAATGTGGCGCTCAATCTCCCCGATCATCGCCGAAACATCAGACCAAACCGTATCCGAAACGGAACCGGGAATGTCGTCTTCGTCGGCAAAGTCGATCTCGGCCTCGATCATGGCGCGCGCATGGATCAGCCGCCGCCGCCAGCTCAGATAAAGCTCGGCCTGCGCGCCCTCGGCATTCTGCACCGCGAAGCGCCGCTGCCCCTCGGTCTCGGCGTTGACCAGATCGGCCAGCGCTTCCGTCCTTACCAAATCGACCTTGCCATTGAGGAAGGCCCGGCGCGTGAACTCGCCCGCTTCGGCGTGCCTGACGCCTTCGAAACCGGCGATCGTCTCCAACAGCCTCGCCACCACGGCGCGGCCGCCATGCACCTGGAATTCCGCCACGTCCTCGCCGGTGAAGCTGCCGGGGCCGGGGAAAAAGATCACCAGGCCACTGTCGAGCACGCCGCCATCGGGCGCCCGCAGCTTGCGCAGGCTGGCCACGCGGCCCTTAACCATACCGCCGGCGATCGTTTCGACAACGAATCGAGTCTTTGGCCCCGAAATGCGGATGACGGCGACGCCGGCGGGCAGGCGGCCGCTGGAAAGCGCGACGATGGTGTCGGCCGAAATCATTTGCCCGCCTTGTTGGACCGCCCTAGCTTCACTATCCAACCCCTGTTTCGCCGGACCGCTCATCGTGACACTGCCTGCGCAAAATCTGCTTGCCGACGAAGCCAGCCCCTATTTGCAGCAGCACAGCGGCAATCCGGTGCATTGGCGGGCCTGGTCGCCGGCGTCGCTTGACGAGGCGAGGGCGCTGGATCGGCCGATCCTGCTGTCGATCGGCTATGCCGCCTGCCACTGGTGCCACGTCATGGCCCATGAAAGCTTCGAGAATGACGACGTCGCCGCCGTCATGAACCGTCTGTTCGTCAATATCAAGGTCGACCGCGAGGAGCGTCCCGACATCGACCAGATCTACATGGCGGCGCTGTCCTCGATGGGCGAGCAGGGCGGCTGGCCGCTCACCATGTTCCTGACCTCGGACGGCAAGCCTTTCTGGGGCGGCACCTATTTCCCGCGCGAGCCGCGCTATGGCCGCCCGGGCTTCATCCAGGTCATGGAGGCGATCGACAAGGCCTGGCGCGAGAAAAGAGCAAGCCTGAACCAGAGCGCCGACGGGCTGACTTCGCATGTCGAAACCCGGCTCGCCGGCGCGCATGCCCGCACCGCGCTCGACCGCGACACGCTTGCCGCGCTCGCCAGAGGCATAGACGGCATGATCGACAAGGATCTCGGCGGCCTGCGCGGCGCGCCGAAATTCCCCAATGCGCCATTCATGCAGACACTGTGGCTGTCCTGGCTGCGCGACGGCGATACCGGCCATCGCGACGATGTCCTGTTGAGCCTCGAACGGATGCTGGCCGGCGGCATCTACGATCATGTCGGCGGCGGTCTCAGCCGCTATTCCACCGACGCGCAATGGCTGGTGCCGCATTTCGAAAAGATGCTCTACGACAACGCGCAGCTCATCCGTTTTTGCAACTGGGCCCATGCCGCGAGCGGGAAGTGTTTGTTCCGGGTCCGAATCGAGGAGACCATCGGCTGGCTGCTGCGCGAGATGCGCCTCGATGGCGGCGCCTTCGCCGCCAGTCTCGATGCCGACAGCGAGGGCGAGGAGGGCCTTTTCTACACCTGGAGCCGGGAAGAGATCGAGACCGCGCTCGGCGACGATTCACCGTTGTTTTTCAACAACTTCATGCTCTCCAGCCCACCCGGTTGGGAAGGCAAGCCCGTTGTCCACCAGACGCAGGCCCAGCAGGTGCAAGGCATTGCCGAGCAGCCGCTTCTGGCCGCTCTCAAGGCAAGGCTGCTGGCAGTCCGTGAACGGCGCGTCAGGCCAGGCCGCGACGGCAAGGTCCTCGCCGACTGGAACGGCCAGATGATCGCAGCACTTGCCGAGGCCGGCCGCTCGCTGGCGCGGCAAGACTGGATCGACGCGGCCAAGACCGCATTCGACCAGATCGCCTCTTCCGCCGAGGGCGGACGGCTGCCGCATTCCATGCTCGGCGCCAAGAAACTGTTCCCGGCCCTGTCGAGCGACTATGCGTCGATGACCGATGCGGCGATCGCCCTGTTCGAAGCCACCGGCGATTGGAGCTACGCCGATCGGGCCCGGCAATTCGTCGAGCAGCTCGACCGCTGGCACGCCGATGCCGACGGCACCGGCTATTATCTCACGGCATCCGATAGCACCGACGTGCCGATCCGCATCAGGGGCGATGTCGACGAGGCTATTGCGTCGGCCACCGGCCAGGTCATCGAGGCGCTGGTCCGGCTCGCCGCGCTGACCGGCGATCTCGACCTGCAGGAGAAAGCGACGAAAGTCGCCGAACATGCCGCCGGCCGCGCGGCGCACCAGGCCTATGGACAGGCCGGCATCGTCAACGCCTCGGCGCTCGCCATAGAGCCGCTAAAGCTGGTGCTTGTGGACGATCTGGCGAATCCGACGCTCGTTCCAGTAGCGAATCGCAATCCCGATCCGCGTCGGGTGGATATTGTGGTGGCGATCGGTACACAGGCGAATCGAACGCTGTTGCCGGGCGGGATCCTGCCTCCCGCCGACAGGCCGGGCGCGTGGCTGTGCACGGGGCAGGTGTGTTTGCCGGCGGTGAGCGATCCGGATGAATTGGAAGGGCTATTGCGACGAAGACCACAGAGTTCGTCATCCTAGGGCGAAGCTCCGTCGCGGAGACCCTAGGATCCATGCCGTGACTTTCGAGCGCTGCAACAGGTGGAAGATCCAGTCCGCCGCGCTCTTTGGCCGAGGCCATGGCATGGATCCTCGGGTCAAGCCCGAGGATCACGAAGAAGTGGAGCTCGCTCTGCGAACTACGTATTCATTGAATCGAAGAAGTCCGCGTTGGTCTTGGTCTGCTTCAGCTTGTCGATGAGGAACTCGATCGCGTCGGTGGTTCCCATCGGCGCCAGGATGCGGCGCAGCACGAAGATCTTCTGCAGGTCAGCGCGCGGCACCAGCAGGTCTTCCTTGCGGGTACCCGACTTCAGAATGTCCATGGCCGGGTAGATGCGCTTGTCGGCGACCTTGCGGTCGAGCTGGATTTCGCAGTTGCCGGTGCCCTTGAACTCTTCGAAGATGACTTCGTCCATGCGGCTGCCGGTATCGATCAGCGCGGTGGCGATGATGGTCAGCGAACCGCCTTCCTCGATGTTGCGGGCTGCGCCGAAGAAGCGCTTCGGGCGCTGCAGCGCATTGGCATCGACGCCGCCGGTCAGCACCTTGCCCGAGGACGGCACCACGGTGTTGTAGGCGCGGCCGAGGCGGGTGATCGAATCGAGCAGGATGACGACGTCGCGGCCATGCTCGACCAGCCGCTTGGCTTTCTCGATGACCATCTCGGCGACCTGCACGTGGCGCACCGCCGGCTCGTCGAAGGTCGAGGAGATCACCTCGCCCTTCACCGAGCGCTGCATGTCTGTCACTTCCTCCGGCCGCTCGTCGATCAGAAGCACGATCAGGTAGCATTCCGGATGGTTGGCGGTGATCGAGTGGGCGATGTTCTGCATGAGAACCGTCTTGCCGGTACGCGGCTGCGCGTTGATCAACGCGCGTTGGCCCTTGCCGATCGGCGCCACCAGGTCGATCACGCGCGGCGAGATATCCTTGGAGGTCGGGTTGTCGATCTCCATCTTCAGCCGCTTGGTCGGATAAAGCGGCGTCAGATTGTCGAAGTGGATCTTGTGGCGGATCTTTTCGGGATCGTCGAAATTGATCGTGTTGACCTTGAGCAGCGCGAAATAGCGCTCGCCCTCTTTCGGACTGCGGATCGGCCCCTCGACCGTATCGCCGGTCTTGAGCGAAAAGCGCCGGATCTGCGAGGGCGAAATATAGATGTCGTCGGGGCCCGGCAGATAATTGGCGTTGGCCGAGCGCAGAAAACCGAAACCGTCCTGCAAGACTTCGACCACGCCGTCGCCGATGATCTCGATGTCCTGGGCGGCCAGCTTCTTGAGGATTGCGAACATCAGCTCCTGCTTGCGCATGACGCTGGCGTTCTCCACCTCGAGCGATTCGGCATAGGCGATCAGCTCTGGCGGTTTCTTGTTCTTGAACTCGGTGAGTTTCATTTCTTGCATTAGGATAGACTCTGGGTAGGCTTTTGGGAGGAAATCGGCGGGATGCGATAAATGCCGGGCGCGGCCAAAAGCAATGAAGGGCGGCGCATGACGGGAAGGAAGACCCGTCTTTTATCGTCGGCCGGCTGAAAGAGCAAGCCGCCTTTTAGCAGGTCGTGAGAGAGGTCTGAAGGTTCAGAACGGCTTGACGACGACCAGGATCACGATAGCGATCATCAGCAATGTGGGGATCTCGTTGACGATCCGCCAGTGCCTCGCGGGTTTTTCGTTACGATCCTCGGCGAATTTTCGCACAGCGCCGGCCAGATAGCCGTGGATGCCCGACAGAACCAGCACCAGCGCGATCTTGCCGTGCAGCCAGCCGCCCTGGAAACCGAAACCTTTCCAGGCCAGCCATAGGCCGAACACCCAGGTGACGATCATCGCCGGGTTGATGATGCCGCGCAGCAGCCGGCGCTCCATCACCTTGAAAGTCTCCGACTGCACCGAACCCTTCTCGGCATCGGCGTGATAGACCAGCAGCCGCGGCAGATAGAGCATGCCCGCCATCCACGAGATGACGGCAAGAACGTGGATCGCCTTGGCCCAGAGATAGAAGCCGTCTGGAGCCGCCAGAAACAGCAGCGCGGTGAGCACGACCAGGGCCGCGATGCCGATCACCATGCGCATCATCGCCTGGCCCGTGCTGTTGGTGTTGCTCATCCCGGCCATCAGCGTGTCGCGCTCCTCACCAGTTTCACCATCGCCTCGACATGCGCAATCGGCGTTTCCGGGGTAATGCCGTGGCCAAGATTGAAGATCAACGGTCCGCTTCCCAGGCCCTCCAGGATCGCGCTGACGCCGTCGGCCAGCACCTTGCCGCCGGCGACCAGCCGCAGCGGATCGAGATTGCCCTGGACGGCCCCTTCCCGCTGCAACGCCTTCGCTGTCTCCAGCGGCACCGTCCAGTCGATCCCCAGCCCCGTAACGCCGGTCTTCTCGCGATAGCTCCGGTAGCGCGCGCCGGCGCCCTTGGGAAAACCGATGATCGGCACATCGGGATGGACCGCCCGAACCTGCCTCACGATCTCGGCCACCGGCTCGACGCAGAACAGCTCGAAACAAGCATCGTCGAGCACGCCGGACCAGGAATCGAATATCTGCACCACATCGGCACCGGCCTCGATCTGCCTGATGAGATAGGCGGCCGAATGATCGGTCAGCACCTTGAGCAGCCGACGAAACGCCGTCGGCTCCCGATAGGCGAACAGCCGCGCCGGCGCCTGGTCCGGCGTGCCGTGCCCGGCGATCATGTAGGTCGCCACCGTCCACGGCGCGCCGCAGAAGCCGATCAGGGTGGTTTCATCGGGCAGTTTCGCCCGCAACCGGCGAACCGTCTCGTAGACCGGTTCGAGATTCACGTGAAACATCGTGCTGTCCACGGCCGCGATTTCAGCCGCCGTGATCGGCGTCAGCAGCGGCCCTCGCCCCTCTTCGAAGCGTACGTCGCGGCCAAGCGCATGCGGAACGACAAGGATGTCGGAGAACAGGATCGAAGCGTCGAAGCCGAAGCGCTCGATCGGCTGCATGGTCACCTCGAAGGCAAGGTCGGGATCATAGCAGAGGTCGAGGAATGAACCTGCGCGTCGGCGCGTCTCGCGGTATTCCGGCAGATAGCGCCCGGCCTGGCGCATCATCCAGAGCGGCGGCGGAAACACTGTCCCACCCTTCAGCACGTCCAGCATGATCCGTCTTGCAGGCATAGAGCGCTCGCCTCTCCCGGCTTCCCTTTAATCAAATATCTTATTTTAAAAAATCTTCTGATTCTAAGAGTCTGTTGGTTGTGGTGGTTGTCACCTGTCCCGCTTTGGCCGTCAAAACACCAGCAAGCATATTGTCGCGCATTTCCAATCGCCCCTTGCAGGGTTCTGGGGACGAGCCGGAATCTTCCATTGGACTCAACACGCTAGAGCAGCGATCCTGCAGGTACGTCCTGTGGACAGACAAAAGGCAGAAATCTCCGTCCACGGACTTGTCCCCAGCCGCCCGACGAAGCCTACAGCGCATCGAATTGTGGACAAACCGGCATCTGATACAGTCGCTCCGGCCGGCGGGTTTTCCGAACCCTGCTTTATCCACATCCGCCCACAGCCCTAGGTAAACCCTGTGAACAAACCCCAGAGCTTCTTCCACCTGCACCTGATCTCCGACGCCACCGGCGAAACGCTGCTCGCGGCCGGCCGCGCGGCTTCGGCGCAATACAAGGATGCGCGCGCCATCGAGCACATCTACCCGCTCATCCGAACCGAAAAACAGGTGGCCAAAGTGTTCGAGGACATCGAGGAGGAGCCGGGCATCATTCTCTACACCGTCGTCGACCAGAAGCTGGCGCGCGGCATCGACGAGCGCTGCGCCGCCATGGGCCTGCCCTGCGTCTCCGTGCTGGAGCCGGTGCTCACCGTCTTCCAGTCCTATCTGGGCACGCCGGCCGGCCGCCGCGTCGGCGCCCAGCACGTCCTCGATGCCGAATATTTCCGCCGCATCGACGCACTCAACTTCACCATGGAACATGATGACGGCCAGTTGCCGGCCAATATGGACGATGCCGACATCGTGCTGGTCGGCATTTCGCGCACGTCCAAGACGCCGACCAGCATCTATCTCGCCAACAGGGGCATCAAGACCGCCAACATTCCGATCGTGCTCGGCGTGCCGGTGCCCGAAAGCCTGGTCAACGCCAGGACGCCGCTGATCGTCGGCCTTGTCGCCACCGCCGAACGCATCTCGCATGTCCGCCAGAACCGCATCCTCGGCAACAGCAGCGCCTATGTGCCAGGCGACTATGTCGACCGCGCCGCCATCAATGAGGAGCTCGCCTATGCCCGCCAGATCTGTACCCGCCATGGCTGGCCGATGATCGACGTCAGCCGCCGCTCGATCGAGGAGACGGCGGCGGCAATCGTTGCCCTGCGGGGGAAGACGCGGTAGGTGCAGATGAGAGAAGTGAGGGGTGCGCGATGGAACGCCAACCCTGGGTGAACCAGCATGACCGAAAAAATCATCCTCGCCTCCGGCAGTCCGTTCCGCAAGACGATGCTCCTCGGTGCCGGCATCGACGTCGAGGCGGTTGCGCCTGATGTCGACGAGCGCGCGCTCGAGGCGCCCCTGCAAGGCAGCGGCGCCTCGCCCGAGGATGTCGCGCTGGTGCTGGCCGAAGCCAAGGCCACCGAAGTAAGCGAGCGCAGGCCCGGCGCGTTGGTGCTCGGCTGCGACCAGACGCTGTCGCTCGGCGACGAGGTGTTCCACAAGCCGGCCGACATGGAAGGGGCGCGCCGCCATCTGCTGGCGCTGTCGGGAAGGACCCATCAGCTCAACAGCGCCGCGGTCCTGGTCCGCGACGGCGAGGTGCTGTGGCGCCATGTCGGCATCGCCAGCCTCACCATGCGCAAGCTCGATCCGGCCTTCATCGGCCGCCACCTGGCGCGCGTCGGCTCAAGGGCGCTGTCGAGCGTCGGCGCCTACCAGGTCGAAGGCGAAGGCATCCAGCTCTTCGAGAAGATCGAGGGCGACCACTTCACCATTGTCGGCCTGCCGCTGCTGCCGCTGCTGGCCGAACTGCGCACGCTGGGAGCGATCGATGGCTGAGGCGACCAAAAAGGCCTTCGTCACCGGTCACCCGATCAAGCATTCGCGCTCGCCGAAGATCCACGGCCACTGGCTGGCCAGATACGGCATCGACGGCAGCTACCAGGCGATCGATGTCGCGCCGCAGGATTTCGCCGAATTCCTGAGCACATTGCAAGCGAACGGCTATCTCGGCGGCAACGTCACCATCCCGCACAAGGAGGCGGCGTTCGCCCTGATCGAGCGCCGTGATGAGGCAGCCCAGCAGATCGGCGCCGTCAACACGCTGTGGCTGGAGGGCGGCCAATTGTGGGGCGGCAACACCGACAGCCATGGCTTCGCCGCCAATCTCGACGATCATGCGCCGGGTTGGGCGTCCATTGGCCCGGCGGTGGTGCTCGGCGCCGGCGGCGCCTCGCGCGCCGTCATCCACGCGCTGAAGCAGCGCGGCATCCGCGATATCCGCATCGTCAACCGCACGCTTGCCCGGGCGGTGGAATTGCGCGACCGGTTCGGCGCCGGTGTCTCGGCGCATGGCATGGCGGCGACCGGTGAACTGCTTGCCGATGCCGGCCTGCTCATCAACACCACGGCGCTCGGCATGCAAGGCAATGAGGGTCTGGCCGCCGACCCGGCCCTTTTGCCGGACCACGCGATCGTCACCGATATCGTCTATGTGCCGCTCGAGACGCCGCTGCTTGCGGCGGCAAGCGCGCGCAAGCTGAAGACGGTGGACGGCCTCGGCATGCTGCTCAACCAGGCGGTGCCGGGTTTCGAGCGCTGGTTCGGCGTGCGGCCCCAGGTCACACCCGAATTGCGCGCGCTCGTCGAAGCCGATCTGGCGCCAAAACCATGATCGTGCTCGGCCTCACCGGTTCGATCGGCATGGGCAAGTCGACCACCGCGAAAATGTTTGCCGAGGCCGGCATCCCGGTCCACGATTCCGACGAGACGGTGCATCGCCTCTATGCCGGCAAGGCAGCCCCCCTGGTCGAGGCCGCGTTTCCAGGAACCACCGGCGCCGGAGGCGTCGACCGGGCAAAGCTCGGCGCTCGGGTGCTTGGCGATGCGGCCGCGCTGAAAAGGCTGGAAGCGATCATCCATCCGCTGGTGCGCGCCGACGCCGACGCGTTCCTGGCGCGCAACCGCGCCGCCGGCGCGCCGCTTGCCGTCCTCGACATTCCGCTCCTGTTCGAAACCGGCGGCCGCGACCGCGTCGACAAGGTCGTCGTCGTCACCGCGCCGGCCGAAGTCCAGCGCCAGCGCGTGCTGGCGCGGCCCGGCATGAGCGAAGAGAAACTCGCCTCCATCCTGGCCAGCCAGGTGCCGGATGCGCAAAAGCGCCGCCAGGCCGACTTCGTCATCGATACCAGCCAGGGCCTGGATGCCGCGCGGGCTGAGGTCAAAGCTATCATCGCGGATTTGAGAGGTTAGATCGGCGCCTCTTTTCCTTCTCCCACAGGGGGAGAAGGAAAAAAGTCATTGCCCATTGCCATTTTGTTCCGCTCTCACGATTCTGCTTGCCAGGAGCGACTGATTCGATGCGTGAGATCATTTTCGATACGGAAACCACCGGCCTCGACATGCGCGACGACCGCATCATCGAGCTTGGCGGCGTCGAGCTGGTCAACCGCTTTCCAACCGGCAAGACCTTCCACCACTACATCAACCCGCAGGGCCGCTCGATCCATGCCGAGGCGCAGGCCGTGCACGGCATCAGCATGGCGGACCTGCAAGGCAAGCCGTCCTTTGCCGAGATCGTCGAGGAGTGGATCGCCTTCACCGACGGCGCCAAGCTGGTCGCCCACAACGCCACCTTCGACATCGGCTTCCTCAATGTCGAGTTCGGCCGGCTCGGCCATCCGGCCGTCGACATCGGACGCGTCGTCGACACGCTGGCGCTGGCGCGGCGCAGGCATCCGATGGGTCCCAATTCGCTCGACGCGCTCTGCCGGCGCTACGGCATCGACAATGCGCGGCGCACCAAGCACGGCGCCTTGCTGGATTCGGAGCTGTTGGCCGAAGTCTATATCGAGCTGATCGGCGGCAAGCAGACGGCTCTGATCCTGGACACCGTTTCAGTGCAGATGAACGGCGCGGGCGAAGTGGCAGACATCGATATCTCGGTCGGCGCACGGCCGATCGCCCTGCCCCCGCGGCTGAGCGAAGCCGAGCGCGCTGCGCATGCCGGCATGGTCGCCACGCTTGGCGAGAAGGCGCTTTGGCTGAAGGTGATGGGCGCCTAGGACGCGTCGTTCTCCTCGCCTTCGTCATCGTACGGCGGAGCAGGAGCGAAGCGACGTCGCGGAGACCCTAGGATGACGAGGTCGGGGGCTCTGCGGCCAAACCGGCCGCACCAGCCTCGAAAACGAAAAACCCGGCGCGAGGCCGGGTCTTTCTGCAATATCCGTACGAGCCGGAATCAGCTCACCTGGACCTTCGACGCCGCCTGGTCCTCGGCCAGCTTCTGCTGGAACATCTGCGCGAAATCGATCGGGTCGAGCATCAGCGGCGGGAAGCCGCCATTGCGCGTTGCCTCGGCGATGATCTGCCGGGCGAACGGGAACAGCAGCCGCGGGCATTCGATGAACAGGATCGGCAGCATGTGTTCCTGCGGGAAGCCACTGATGGCGAAAACGCCGCCATAGACCAGCTCGACGTTGAACAGCACTTCCTGGTCGAAGGAGGCCTTGGCGTTCAGCGTCAGGTTGACGTCGAATTGCTTGTCGGAGAGCGGATTGGCGTTGACGTTGACGTTGATGGCGATGCCGGGCGCCTTGTCGCGGCCGCGCAGCGAGTTCGGCGCGCCGGGACTTTCGAAGGAAAGGTCCTTCACATACTGGGCAAGGACGTTGAGCGAGGGCTGCGCCGTATTGCCGTTTCCGTTGGCGCCGACCGGCGCGTCATCTTTGCTGGCCATGAGCCTTGTGTCCTTTTGCCTGGGCAGCATTGCTGACCGAATTGAAATCGGGCGTTCGCTACCATGGCCGGCATGACAAGACAAGGTTTGCCGCCTTGCGACCGGAGGGGATCCAGACTGTGTCGAGATTCAGGTCAGGCCGGCATCACCTGAACATCAATAGCCTCAATCGTCCTTCAGGCGGCGCCAGGGCGAATTGTGGTCCGGCCCGCGCTTGAAATCGTCTTCGCGCGAATAATCGCCGTCGTCGAGGTCGATGACCCTGTCGCGCGGCCGGCCGCGGAAGCCGCCGGCCGAGAAATTCGTCGCCACCACGATGCGGCCCTTGAGCCTGCGCCAGGCAAGATCGCGCACCGGCGGCAGGAACAGGAGAATGCCGAAAATGTCCGATATGAAGCCCGGGATGATCAGCAGGATCGCGGCGAGCACGATCATGGCGCCGTGCGCGAGCTGGCGGCTCGGATCGCGGCCGGCGCCCATCTCGGTGCTGATGCGGCTCATGACGCCAAAACCCTGATGCCTGAGCAGCAGCGCCCCGGCGATGCTCGAGGCGAGCACCAGGCCGACCGTCGCCAGCGCGCCGATCTGGCGCCCGACTATGACGAAGCCGGCGATCTCCAGCAGCGGAAGCGCCAGAAGAAAAACGGGAAATAACGAAATGCGCAAGTCTTGCCGATCCTTCCGATCGTTCTGGCGTTGGTCTGTTTTGCCCGCCAGCGGCCGCCGGCCGCTGGCGCCGAGGCTGTTAGATAGGTATGGCTGCCTTTGATTTGAATGATTGCGCCTTGCGTTCTATATGGTTTGCATGTTGAACGCTATGCGACCGCTGCCCTGTTGGCCGGGCGGTCCGGCCGAGGGCAGGATTGATTGGCGGAAGATATGGGTTTCTTCGACTTCGGCACGATTTTCTTTCTGATTGCGGCAGTTGTGATCTTTTTCCAGCTGCGCAATGTGCTGGGCCGTCGTACCGGCAGCGAACGGCCGCCTTTCGATCCCTATACCGCCGCCCGCACCGGCGACAAGGATGCGCAGAAATCCGAGAATGTCGTGTCGCTGCCGCGCAAGCGCCAGCCCGGCGAGCCGGCCGGCGAGGTCTATGCGGCCATCGACGCCTTTGCCAAGCCCGGAACCGACCTCAACAAGGGCCTGCGCACCATCAAGGACAACGATCCGTCCTTCGACCCGAAGGGTTTCATCGACGGCGCCAAGATGGCTTACGAGATGATCGTCATGGCCTATGCCGACGGCGATCGCAAAACGCTGAAGAACCTTCTGTCGCGCGATGTCTATGACGGTTTCGTCGCCGCGATCGGCGAGCGCGAGGCGCGGTCGGAAAAGATCCAGTCTTCCTTCGTCGGCATCGACAAGGCCGACATCGTCTCGGCCGAGATGAAGGGCGGCGAGGCGCATGTCACGCTGCGCATCATCAGCGAGCTGATTTCGGCTACGCGCGACAAGGCCGGTGCGGTCATCGACGGCGACCCCGAAACCGTCGCCGAGGTCAAGGACGTCTGGACCTTCGCCCGCGACACGCGCTCGCGCGACCCGAACTGGAAGCTCGTCGCCACCGAAGAAGAAGATTGAATCCCTGACCGCGGCGGGCCTGTCGTGTCTTTCCATCAGGCATTCAGCGAAAGATCCTTCGGCGCTCTGCCCGGCTGGGATGACGACGACCATCTGGCGGCCTTCGAGGCCTTTCGCCGCTCCGCCTTCCATGTCCTGGCCAAGCCCTATCGCAGCGGCGCGCTCGGCGTCGACTTTGACGCCTTTGCCGGTGCCTATGCCGAGGCGCGCGCGGCCCCTCCTGCCAGCCGGTCGGAGGCCCGCGCCTTCTTCGAGCGTCATTTCGTCCCCGTGCAGGTGCGTCCAGAGACCGGCGCCGGCCTCGTCACCGGCTTCTACGAACCGGAGGTCGAGGCCTCGCCGGTGCGCACGGAGCGTTTTGCCGTGCCGCTTCTGTCGCGTCCCGCCGATCTCGTCGACATCGACGACGCCAACCGGCCCGACGGCATGGACCCCTATCTCGCTTTCGCGCGCCGGACGCCGGACGGGCCGGCCGAATACTTCGACCGTGGCGCGATCGAGCGCGGCGCGCTCGCCGGCAAGGGACTGGAGATCGCCTGGCTGGCCGACAGGGTCGATGCATTCTTCATCCATGTGCAGGGCGCGGCGCGGCTTCTCATGACCGACGGCAGGCTGTGCCGCGTCACCTATGCGGCCAAGTCCGGCCAGCGCTTCACCGGGCCCGGCAAGGTGTTGAGCGAGCTCGGCGAGATCCCGCTGGAAAACGTGACGATGCAGTCGATCCGCGCCTGGTTCAGGGCGCATCCCGGCCGCGTCGACGAGATCCTGTGGCAGAACCGTTCCTATATCTTCTTCCGCGAGGCCGCGGTCGAGGACGCAACGCTCGGGCCGATCGCCGCCGCCAAGGTGCCGTTGACGCCGGGCCGCTCGATCGCCGTCGACCGGCTGCTGCACACATTCGGCACGCCCTTCTACATCGACGCGCCATCGCTGACGGCCTTCGAGGCAAAACCGTTCCGGCGCCTGATGATCGCGCAGGACACCGGCTCCGCCATCACCGGGCCGGCGCGCGGAGATCTCTTCGCCGGCTCGGGCGACGCCGCCGGCGAGATTGCCGGCGTGGTGCGCAATCCGGCCGATTTCTACGCGCTGGTGCCGCGCCCGCTCGTCTCGGGGTCGAGGCCATGACCCGCCGCCCCGACAGGCTGAGCGAGGACGACCGGGTGCTGTGGAACCTGGTGGCGCGCACGGCCAAGCCGCTGAAGGGCAAGGCCGCCGTGCCTGTCCCGGATTTCGGCATCGAGGCGAAGCCGGCGCCGACGCAACAAGCCCGGCCCGTTGCCGGTCCGGCCGGCGCGCCTAAGCCGAAGGCCCAGCATGTCTCCCATGCACTCGACGAGCCGACGCTGGACAAATTGTCGAAAGGCCGGCTGCCCATCGAAGGCCGGGTCGACCTGCACGGCATGACGCAGGACGAAGCCTATTCGCTGCTGTTCTCCTTCCTGCACCGCGCCCATGCCGGCGGCATTCGTTACGTCCTGGTCATCACCGGCAAGGGCTCGTCGTCGGGCGGCGACGGCGTGCTGCGCCGCGCGGTGCCGGCTTGGCTGTCGACGCCCGCGTTCCGGCCGCTGGTCTCCAGTCACGACCATGCCGCGCGCAACCATGGCGGCTCGGGCGCGCTCTATGTCAGGCTGCGGCGGGTCCGGTCGTGAGGATGGGGTCGTGACCCCGTTCGGCGAGAGGCTGCGGGCGCTGAGGGCCGAGCGCGGCGTCACCCAGAAGGACATGGCCGCCGCCATCGGCGTCAGCGCCGCCTATCTGTCCGCGCTCGAGCACGGAAGGCGGGGCGCGCCGACCTGGACGCTGATCCAGAAGATCATTGGTTATTTCAACATCATCTGGGACGACGCCGAGGAACTGGCGCGACTGGCCGAAGGCTCGCATCCGCGCGTCAGGCTCGACACGTCGGGCCTGAGCCCGGCCGCGACCGAGCTTGCCAACCTCCTGGCCGAGAACATCGAAAAGCTCGACGAGGACGAACTGCGCGGCATAACCTTCTCTATCCGAGCGGCGCTGGGGCGGCGGCGGTAGGCCGGGTTTGCCCGGCTCTCGCGGCGGCTGAGCTCCCGATCGCGAAACGGTGCCCGCCAGCAGCAGCCGGCGGGCCGCCTTGATGAGATCAGTTCTTGCCGGCCGTGCTGCCGCCATTGCCACCGCGGCCGTGATCACCATGGCCGCGGCCACCATTGCCGCCGCCAAGGCAGTCCGATGCGCCGGCGGCGCCGCAACAGCGGCCGCTCCACAGGTCGTTGAGATTGGTGTTGGCGCAGCTTCGAATGGTCTGATCGGCCAGAGCGGATCCGGCCATGCCCGACACCGCGACGGCGGCGAGAAGGGTGTTACGCAGGAAAGCAGTCATTTGAAGTCTCCATGGTTGGTTTCGGTTCACGGCTGTGTGTCGCCGGCCGGGCCGAAATGGTTCATGGAGGGTATGGGAATTTTTTGGGGAGTGCGCGAGGCGCGTGACTGCAACGTCGGCGCCGCCCCTGATCCGCCTGCCGGCACCTTCTCCCCGTATAGGACGGGGAGAAGGGAGACAGCCGCGCCCTTGGCGTATTTCTTGCGACGTCGGCAATTGGGGAAATCGTCGATGACAGCGTCTTTCTCCCGTCACTATACGGGGAGAAATGCCCGGCAGGGTAATGAGGGGCGGGGCCGACATCCGGCGGTTGGGCGCGCCGCCCGCCGCAGTCCCTACTCCACGGACCCCACCAGCACCTGCTGGCCGCCGCGGATCGAGACCCAGCGGCCGGTGTTGTCGATCGCCTGGCGCTTGAGGAAATGGTAGCCGGTGTCGTCCCAGGCCTTGACCTTGTCGGTCAGATTGTCGAGCACATAGTCGCCTCTGTCGGTGCGCACCGTCAGCACCGAGTGCCCTTCGCCGTCGGGTTTGCGCACCACGGTGATGAGAAGATCGGCAAGCGATATGCCCATCCGGGACAGCAGGCGCCGCTTTTCCAGCACATAGTCCTCGCAGTCGCCGACGCCCTTGGCGGGATAGGCCCAGACCTCGTCCTTGCCATAGATGTCCATGTCGCTCATCGGCTTGACGGCGGCATTCACCCTGGCGGTGACCTTGGCCAGCTTGCGCCACAACCTGTCCGTCATCGCGGCCGGCGCCAGATTGCCGGGACGGATTGCGCATTCGCGGGCATTGAGCCTGCAGAAATCATAATGGCCGATCGGTTGCGACGCGACGCCGCCGGTCGTCATCGCTCCGGCCGCCAGGGCCGGTGCCACCCAGCCTCCCATCATTGTCGCCAGTCCGGCTACTGCGCACGCACGAAGCGCTCGCGCCATTGGTGAGGAATTCATTGTCCCCGCTCGCCCTTGTTATTAATGAAAGGTTAAGGGCGATCTACAGTCCGTGTCAATTACCACGATTGGGTGATTTGCGACATGGTTACCCGCGAGACGCATGGCAGCGGCACCCGTGCGACAGGCCTGCCCGGCCTGTCCGGCGCTATCGGGCCGGCAATGCAGGCTGCCTATCTTTTGGCGGTGCGGACCAGCTTCGGTTTCACGGCGACCCGGTTCTGGCGGCCATAGCTGGTGATGAAGTCGACGATGCGCGGCACGATCTCGGCGCGGAAGCGCGACCCGTTGAAGACGCCGTAGTGCCCGACCGCGGGCTGCATGTAATGCGCCTTCCTGTCGGCGGGAATGTTGACGCACAGATCGTGCGCCGCCCGCGTCTGGCCAAGGCCGGAAATGTCGTCGTTCTCGCCCTCCACCGTGAACAGCGCGACATTGCGGATGGCCGAGGGATCGATGGGCGTGCCGCGATGCGTCATCTCGCCCTTGGGCAAGGCATGCCGGACAAACACCGTGTCGACCGTCTGCAGGTAGAACTCAGCCGTCAGGTCCATCACCGCCAGATATTCGTCGTAGAAGTCGCGGTGCTTCTCGGCGCTGTCGCCGTCATGCTTCACAAGGTGCATGAAGAAGTCCTTGTGGGCGATGATGTGGCGGTCGAGGTTCATGCTCATGAAGCCCGAAAGCTGCAGGAAGCCTGGATAGACCTCGCGGCCGAAGCCCGGCACCGGCCAGGGCGCGCGCATCACGACATTGTCGCGGAACCAGTCTATGCCCTTCTCCTCGGCCAGAAGGTTGACCGCGGTCGGGTTGCGGCGCGTGTCGATCGGCCCGCCCATCAGGGTCATCGTCGCAGGAACGAAGGGGTCGCCGCGCGTTTCCATCAGCGCCACGGCCGCCAGCACCGGCACGGAAGGCTGGCAAACAGCCATCACATGCGTGTCGGGGCCCAGCACATGCAGCATGTCGACGACATAGTCGATATAGTCGTCGAGATCGAATTGGCCGTCGGCCGTCGGCACCATGCGGGCGTCGATCCAGTCGGTGATGTGCACGTCGGCATGGGGCAGCATGGCTTCGACCGTGCCGCGCAGCAGCGTCGCATAGTGGCCCGACATCGGCGCCACGATCAGAAGCTTCGGATCGCGCCGCCGCCCGGCGGGCACGGCGCGCTCGAAACGCACCAGGTTGCAGAACGGTCGTGACCAGACGACCTTCTCGGTCACTGCCACGCTCTTCCAGTCGACCACCGTCTTGTCGAGGCCGAATTGCGGCTTGCCGTAGCGGCGCGTGGTGCGCTCGAACAACTCGGCGCCCGCCGCGATCGAGCGGCCCCAGGACGTGTGCGAGAACGGATTGAGCGGGTTGGAATAGAACAGCCGCACCGCATCGGCATAGAGACGGGCCGGCTGCAGGGCGGCGTGGTTCATTTCATAGAGCTGGTAGAACATCCGTTTACCCCGCTGCGGCCTGCGACCGAAGGGGCGGCGAGCAGTGCCTGGCCCTAACTGTCTCGCGGGGAAGTTAACAACTAATTGCTGCGATGCAATACGTCACGTGGCGTGATCTATACGCATTCTTGGTCCAAAGCGTTGGAAATCAGCCTTGGACGGTACAAGCCGGCTCATTGTGCAGGTGCGAAGGCCAGGCGGCCCGGCCCTCGGGCCGGGCAGTGGTGGTCAGACGCGCGCCATGCAGACCGCGGTGTGGCCCGAACCGATGAAGCCGAGCTGGCCGGCGGCACCCTTCGACAGGTCGAGCACGCGTCCCCGGATGAACGGTCCGCGATCGTTGATGCGCACCACGACGCTGCGGCCATTGTTCTGGTTGGTGACCCGCAGCTTGGTGCCGAAAGGCAGCGTGCGGTGTGCGGCGGTCAAGGCCGAAGGGTTCATCCGTTCGCCCGACGCGGTCCTGGAGTGCAGGGCGTACCAGGAAGCGCGGCCGCATTGACCGGCGGCGGAGGCGGCTGGAGTGGCGGAGGCGCCGACCATCAGGCCAGCAGCGATCGTCACCGCGGCAAGCGCGGTCCGGTTGTTGTTATTCATATTTGGGGGAAGGCTCCGTTTTTGACAGGCCCCAGCCGTTACGGAGACAATAAGGCACGAAATGCGGCAATCATCTGGCGGTTCCATGGCGCCGGCACACGTTTGGAGTCGCCCGGTAACAGTCTGTCAGTGATTTCCCGACGGTCAGCGATCAACTCACGATGATGTTCCAGCGGATATCCATGTCTTGTTTGACAAGATCGAGCGGCAACATCCAAGTAGAAGATGCTGCTGCCGAACCGATTCCTTTGCCTCTTTCATCGCGACGGCGACGACGCGACCGATCAACTTCGGAAGGGAGAATCCGGCAATGAGACTGATCAAAAATCTGCTGGCGTTGATTGTGCTGGCCGTCGGCGCGCTGTGGTCGCTGCAAGGCATCGGCGCGATCGGCGGCAGCTTCATGACCGGCCAGTCGCAATGGCTCACCATCGGCATCGTCGTCATGCTGGTCGGTCTCGCCGGGCTCGTGTGGGCGAACCGTTCGCGCGGTTGAGCCGCTCTCGCTGCGACCAGTACTGCCAGGCCCAGTAGAAGCTTTCGTCTCGCGGCGGCAGGCGGTCACGCCCGGCCGGGAGTCGGACGGGCGCCGGCGAGCGCGGACCGTCCTCCCTTGTCGCCTTGTCCTCCTCTATCGCCTTGCCATCGGATGTCAGGCCCAGCAGCCAGGTGCCAAAATGGGCGAACAGCATGGCGGTGGAATGGGTCATCGTCATCTCCGTTTCCCGATCATTCGCGTCCCGCCCACGGCACGAGCGCGCGCTCGATCCTGCGGATGGCGAATTCGAGCACGAAGGCGATGGCCGCGATCACCAAAATGCCCATGACCACCACGTCGGTGACCAGGAACTGCGCCGCCGACTGGATCATGAAGCCAAGCCCGCGCGTCGCCGCCACCAGTTCGGCGGCGACCAGCGTGGACCACCCGGCGCCGAGAGCGATGCGCAGTCCGGTCAGGATCGACGGCAGCGCGCTGGGCAGGATCACGTGGCGGACCACCTGGCGCCTCGTCGCGCCAAGCGAACGCGCGGCGTTGATGCGCTCCTGCGAGACGCCGCGGACGCCGGACGCGGTCGACAAGGCCACCGGCGCCAGCATGGCGATGGCTATCACCAGGACCTTGGACGGCTCGCCGATGCCGAACCAGATGATGACCAGCGGCAGATAGGCGAGCGGCGGGATCGGCCGCAGGAATTCCAGCAGCGGATCGAAAATGCCGCGGCCGACGGTGCTGATGCCGATGGCGAGGCCAACCGGCACGCCGACGAGGAGCGCCGCGATGAGCGCGGCGAACACCCGCCCCAGGCTGGCGGCGATATGCTGGACGAGCGTTGCGTCGACAAAGCCGTCGCGGGCGACGATGATGAATTTGTTCCACACCGCGACAGGCGAGGGCAGGAATACCGGCGACACCAGTTGCAGGCGGGCCGACAGCGTCCACAGCGCCAGCACCAGAAGAATGGTGGCCGCGCTGACCATGCGCGCCGAAACGCCCTTGCGCTTCGGGACCGGGCGCGACCATGGCACCGACAGGCCGTCGGCCTCTTCGGTCCTGGGGCCGGAGCGTTCGGTGTAGGAGGAAATGGTCATGCCGCCTCTCCCTCGAAGATCGCGTCGGTCAGTTCGCCGCGCGCCGCGGCGAAGCCAGGATCGGCCTTGATGGCGCGGATGGCCTCGCCCGCTGCGTAGCGCCTGGAGAAGCCCGGCTCCAAGGTCCGCACCACCCGGCCCGGCCCGGGCGCCAGCACCACGATGCGGGTGGCGAGCACCAGCGCCTCGTCGATGCCGTGCGTGACCATAAGCACGCCGACCTTGCTTGCCGTCCACAGGTCGAGCAGCGTCGTCTGCATGCGCTCGCGCGTCAGCGCATCGAGCGCGCCGAGCGGCTCGTCGAGCAGCAGGAATTGCGGCCCGGCAGCCAGCGCCCGGGCAAGGCCGACGCGCTGGCGCATGCCGCCGGACAGCTCCCAGATGCGCTTGTCGCCGGCATCGGTGAGCTTGACCAGGCCGAGCAATTCGTCGGCGCGGCGCGCCCGCTCGGATGGCCCGACACCGCGCAGCCTGAGCGCGAAGGCGACGTTCTCGCGCGCCGTCAGCCAAGGAAACAGCGCGTCGTTCTGGAACACCACCGCACGGTCCGAACCGGGTGCTGCGATCGGCCGGCCGTCGATCGCGGCCGTGCCGCGTGCCGGCGCGACAAAGCCGGCGGCTACATTGAGCAGCGAGGTCTTGCCGCAGCCGGAACGGCCGACAAGGACGACGAAGTCATCGCTGGCGACGTCGATCGATACCCGCTCGACGGCGGGTGCGGGCTGGCCGTCATAGTGGATCGAGATTCTGTCGAGCACGAGATGCGACATGAGCCCTCGCAGGAGTTCGTTGAAGTCCGCCTGCCCGAAGCCGCGCCTCGTCAGCGGCTCCGGGACAGACGACACGCGGCGTCAGGAAAGCCGCGCGCGTCTCATCGGGGCGCCACCTGCCCGTCGTGGCATGGGGCGCTCCAACGCTCGGGTCAGTTCGAGGCCAGCGCCTCGGTGACGTATTTCGATGTCACATATTTCGAATAGTCCGGCAGCACGGCGTCTACCTTGCCCTGCTCCTTGAGGAAGGCGGACGCGGCCGCGATCGCCTTGACCGTGCCGCCGCCGAGGAACTTGTCGGAGGCCTGTTCTTCGAGTGTCGGGAAGACGTAGCCCTTGAGCAGTTCAGGCACTTCCTCGACCTTGGCGCCGGTCAGCTTGGCGATCTCGGCCGCCTGCGGCGACGCTGCCGACCAGGCGTCGGGCTTAGCCAGGTACTCGGCATAGGCCGCACCCGTCACCTTGACGAAGTCGCGCACCGCTTCCGGGTTCTTTTCGGCAAAGTCGGTGCGCACGATCCAGGCGTCGAAGGTCGGCGCGCCCCAGGCGGCGACCTGGGAGGAATCCAGCACCACCTTGCCTGATGTCTTGACCTGGCCGAGCGCCGGATCCCAGACATAGGCCGCATCGATATCGCCGCGCGAAAAGGCAGCGGCGATTTCCGGCGGCCTGAGATTGAGGATCTCGACCGATTTCGGGTCGACATTCTCATGTTTCAGCGCGGCAAGCAGGCTGTAATGCGTCGTCGAGACGAAGGGCACGGCCACCTTCTTGCCGGCGAGGTCGGCGACCTTCTCTATGCCGGCGCCGTTGCGTGCGACCAAGGCCTCGGATGGCCCGATCAGGCCGACGACGAAGATGGTCTGGACCGGCAATTCGCGGCTCGCCGCCGCCGCCAGCGGGCTCGAACCGACATAGCCGATGTCTACCGAGCCGGATGCGACCGCGGCGATGACATCGGCGCCGGAATCGAATTTGCGCCAGTCGATGGCGGCGTTGGTAGCCTTTTCATAGGCACCATCGGCCTGCGGCACCTTGGAGGGTTCGACCACCGTCTGGTAGCCGATGGTGATCTTGAGGTCGTCGGCAAAAGCCGGGCCGAGGAAGGCGGCGCCGGCAAGTGCGGCCGTAGACAGGAGAAGGATGCGTCGCGAAATGGTGGTGGACATCAAGGGCTCCATGAAACAGGGGAAAACCGGATTGCTTCATGATAGTCCGCTAATTCTATGGTTCTTGTAGAGTTAAATTCTTCTAGCGGGGCCGGATTTGTTGGAAAAAGCTGCCGGTGCCGAGGTCCCCAGGCGGATTTGGCGGCTATGGCGCTTCAAGAGTGGCGAGATCATCACGTTCGGGAAGCTCCAGCCACCGCTACGGCCTCCGATCGCGAACGAGAATTCACGTTGCAGCCGCTTGAAAGGCAAATCCATGCTTCAGATGGATTGGAATTTAAAAACGTGTTCCGCCTGTTCGCGTTTAAGTATAGTAAACTTATCGACATAGAGACTTGGAGGCGACGATGAGAGGTCATACCCATCCGTATCGCGGCGATCGCCGGTGGCACCGGTCTCGGGCCGTCGCGCCACGGTTTGTGTCCCAGGCGTAACAAGTCAGGTCCAAAATGGCCGCAATGGCTTGAAAATCAAGCAAGATCAATCGCGATTGGCTTGTATATCATGTTGGTAGAATTTATGTGTCATGGATGCTTGAGCGCGGCGGGAGGCACGCCAGGCGTTTCGCAAAGGATGGCCTCGAGCCATCGCATGACAGAGAAACGTTCGGATCATGCTCACCAAGAAAGGCAAGTACGGCCTCAAGGCGCTCGTCCATCTGGCACGGATGCCGGCCGGGCAGCTTGCCTTCGTCAACGACATCGCGACCGGCAACAGCATCCCGAAGAAGTTTCTCGACGCCATCCTGGGCGAATTGCGCAATGCCGGTTTCGTGCAGAGCCGCAAAGGCAAGGATGGCGGCTATCGCCTGGCGCGGCCACCGGAGGAAATCAGGGTCGGCCATGTCGTGCGTGTGCTCGACGGCCCGCTGGCGCCGATCCCTTGCGCCAGCCGTACCCAATACCAGCGCTGTGAAGACTGTAACGAGGCGACATGCCAGGTTCGACATCTGATGCTGGAAGTCCGGCAAGCGATCGCCGAGGTGCTCGACCAGCGCAGCCTCGCCGAGATGCGCGAGATCGGCCTCGACGACCTTGGGGTCGCAAGGGGCCTCGACGACCTCTCGGTTGCGGTGAAGGCCTGACGCCGGCGCGTCGCACGGGGCTGGCATGAGCGGCCGCGGCAACTCGATCATCATCGTCGGCGGCGGCGCCAGCGGGGTCGTGCTCGCCGCGCATCTGCTGAGACAGCCCAATCCCGACCTTCGCGTCACGCTGGTCGAGAAGCGCCCGCATTTCGGCCAGGGCATCGCCTATTCCACATTGCTCTCCGCGCATGTGCTGAACGTCAGCGCCGCCGGTATGAGCGCCTATGCCGACGATCCCGGCAATTTCTGGCGCTGGCTGGTGGAACGCGGCCTGGCAACGCCCGAGCAGGCGCCGGTCTACGCGCCGCGCAGCATCTATGCCCGCTATCTCGGCGAATTGCTGGACGATCTCGAGGCGCGCGAGAGGGAGACCGGACGGCTTCGGCTGATCCATGAGGAGAGCCTGTCGATCTCGCCCACGGCCTCGGGGGTCGAAGTGGCGCTCGCCAACGGCACCAGCGTCGTCGCCCATCTGGCGGTGCTCGCCACCGGCCATGACGAGGTGCCGGCCATGGGGCAAGGCCATGCGGTTCGGATGGGATCGGAGGCCGACACCGCGCTCGATCCCGACCGGAGCGTCATGGTGCTGGGAACGGGCCTCAGCATGGTCGACGCATTCCTGGCGCTCGAACAGCGCGGCCACCGCGCGGAGATCGTCGCGGTGTCGCGGCGCGGCCTGCTGCCCTCGCCGCACCGCAAGGGCAATCCGATCAAGCTCGACGTCGCCGATATCCCGCTCGGCACCCAGCTTTCCTATTTCGTCGGCTGGTTCCGCGACCTGATCCGGGAAAACCAGAAGGCCGGCATCGACTGGCGCGACGTCGTCGACGGCCTGCGTCCGTTCAACCAGAAGATCTGGCAGAACTGGCCGGCCTCCGCCAAGCGCCGTTTCGTCGAGCACACCAAGGCGTGGTGGGACATCCACCGCCACCGCATGGCGCCCGAGGTCCATGCCCGCGTCACGCAAGCGGTGCAGTCCGGCCGCATCCGCCTCGTCGCCGGCCGTGTCGTCGACATCGCGGCGGGCGACGAGTTCACGGTCCAGGTCCAGTCGCGCCACACCAAGCGGCTGGAGAGATTCGAGGTCGCCCGCATCTATGATTGCTCCGGCATCGTCAGGGACATCTCGGGCTCGTCGAACAGCGTGGTGCGCTCGCTGGTCGACCGCGGGCTGGCGCGGCCGGATCCGCTGCGCATCGGCCTCGACGTTACGGCCAATTGCGAGATCATCGCCGGCGACGGCACGGTGTCCAGGAAAATCCTCGCCGTCGGCCCGCTGACCAGAGGCACCTTCTTCGAGATCGACGCCATCCCGGATATTCGCGTCCAGTGTGCGAGGCTGAGCAAGCAGCTGCTGGGGTAGGGCGTCGGCGTTCTACGCCGCCCCACAAGCCTGCGGGCGATTTGCACGACGGAGCCCGCCCCGGAATTTCATTCTCCATCTAGCCGGTCGATTGGCACGATCTATCTTCTTTCCCACTGCAAAGGGCTGGAAAAGAGGATACGCTGCCGCCCTGCACGAGGCGGCCGCTTGATCATGGAGCATCGATATGAGCAGGCACAAGATCGCGCCCTCGGATAGCGCCCCTTTGGAAAACGCCGCTTCGGAAAACGCAATGTCGCGCCTGCGGCCGCCTTACGGATCGGTGCTCGACCTGATCGGCCAGACCCCCGTGGTCGAACTGACCCAATTCGACACCGGCAAGTGCCGGCTGTTCATCAAGCTCGAAAGCCAGAATCCTGGCGGCTCGATCAAGGACCGTATCGCACTGTCGATGATCGCGGCGGCCGAGAAGGAGGGCAGGCTGAAGCAAGGCGGCACGATCGTCGAGGCGACGGCCGGCAATACGGGGCTGGGCCTGGCCCAGGTCGGCATCCCCAAGGGCTACCGTATCATCCTGGTCGTGCCCGACAAGATGTCGCGCGAGAAGATCCAGCACCTGCGCGCACTGGGCGCGGAAGTGCGCATGACGCGCTCCGATGTCGGCAAGGGCCACCCCGAATATTACCAGGATATGGCCGAAAAGATCGCGGCCGAGCTGCCCGGCGCCTTCTACGCCAACCAGTTCGCCAATCCGGCCAACCCTGAGGCGCACGAAACCACCACCGGTCCGGAAATCTTTTCGCAGCTCGACGGCGATGTCGACGCGGTGGTGGTCGGCGTCGGCTCCGGCGGCACGCTGACCGGCCTTGGCCGGTTCTTCGCCAAGGCATCGCCGAAGACGGAAATGGTGCTGGCCGATCCGGTCGGCTCGGTGCTGGCGCCGCTGATCAAGACCGGCAAGATGGTGGAGGCCGGCAGCTGGACTGTGGAAGGCATCGGCGAGGACTTCGTGCCGCCCAATGCCGAGCTGTCGCTGGTCAAGAAGGCCTATTCCATATCGGACAAGCAGAGCATGCTGGCGGTGCGCGATCTCCTGTCCCGGGAAGGCATCCTGGCCGGCTCGTCTTCGGGCACGCTGCTGTCGGCCGCCTTGCGCTATTGCCGCGAGCAGACGTCGCCCAAGCGCGTCGTCACCTTCGTCTGCGACAGCGGCAACAAATATCTGTCGAAAGTCTTCGACGATTTCTGGCTGGCCGAGCAGGGGCTGGCCGAGCACGAGCAGCATGGCGACCTGCGCGACCTGGTGATGCGCACCCACCGCACCGGCGACACCGTCTATGTCGGTCCGGACGAGAGCCTGCTCAACGCCTATGGCCGCATGCGCCGCTCCGATGTCTCGCAGCTGCCGGTGCTCGACGACGGCAAGCTGGTCGGCATCGTCGACGAAAGCGACATTCTGGCCAAGGTCGACGGCCCCTATGAGGGCCGCTGGGAGCGCTTCAACGCGCCGGTGCGCACGGCGATGACCTCCAATCTGCATACTTTGCAGGCCAGCCAGACGCTGGACGCGCTGCTGCCGGTATTCGACCGCAACGAGGTCGCCATCATCTTCGACGGCGACGAGTTCGTCGGCCTGATAACCCGCATCGACCTGATCAACCATTTGAGGCGCCGTGCACGATGACCGCATCCGGAAAGAACCGCCTGGCCTTCTCCACCCGCACCATCCATGGCGGCCAGAGCCACGATCCCCTGACCGGAGCGGTGATGGTGCCGATTTACGCCACCTCGACCTATGGCCAGCAGTCGCCCGGCGTGCACAAGGGCTTTGAATATGCCCGGAGCCAGAATCCGACGCGCTTTGCCTTCGAGCGCGCGGTGGCCGATCTCGAAAGCGGCTCGGCTGCCTTCGCCTTCGCCTCCGGGCTGGCGGCGATCGCCACCGTGCTGGAACTGCTCGATTCCGGCGCCCACATCGTCGCCACCGACGACATCTATGGCGGCTCCTTCCGCCTGATGGAGCGTGTGCGCAAGCGCTCCGCCGATCTCAAGGTGAGCTTCGTCGACTGCACCGACCTTGCGGTTATAGAGGCGGCAATCCGCCCGGAGACGAAAATGCTCTGGGTCGAGACGCCGACCAACCCGCTGCTGCGCATCGTCGATCTCGAAGGCGTCGCAGCCCTTGCAAGGCGCAAGGGCATCCTCTCGGTCGCCGACAACACATTCTGCAGCCCCTATTTGCAGCGGCCGCTGGAGCTCGGCATCGACGTCGTGGTGCATTCGACGACGAAGTACCTCAACGGCCATTCCGACATGGTCGGCGGCGTGGCTGTTGTCGGCGACAACAAGGATCTGGCCGATCGCCTGAAATTCCTGCAGAACGCCATCGGCGCCATTTCGGGCCCGTTCGACAGTTTTCTCGCCCTGCGCGGCCTCAAGACATTGGCGCTGAGGATGGAGCGGCACTCGTCGAACGGCCTCAAGATCGCGCAGTGGCTGGAAGCCCGCAAGGATGTGCGCCGGGTCATCTATCCCGGCCTCGCCAGCCATCCGCAGCATGCCGTTGCCGTCCAGCAGATGCATGCGTTCGGCGGCATGATATCAGCCGTGCTCGACCGCGACCTCGCCGGCACGAAACGCTTCCTCGAACGCACGCAATTGTTCACGCTGGCCGAAAGCCTCGGTGGCGTGGAGAGCCTGATCGAGCATCCGGCGCTGATGACGCATGGATCGATCCCGGCGGAGAAGCGCGAAGAGATCGGCATATCGGATTCGCTGGTGCGGCTGTCGGCGGGCATCGAGGATGGCGACGATCTGATCGCGGACCTGGAGCAGGCGCTGGGGGGCTGAGCGGCGGCGCTCCCGCTGAGACGAGCCAGTCTCCAAGCCAGCGCTGCCCCTTACCTGCCTGCCGGCATCCTCCCGTATAGTGACGGGGAGAGGGGCGCTGTGTCTCGATTTGCGCCAATTATCAACGGCGGCAAGAGGGAGCCGGGGTTGCGGTATCTCCCTTCTCCCCGTCACTATACGGAGAGAAGGTGCCGGCAGGCGGATGAGGGGCAGCGCCAACTTCGCAGAAAGCCAGCCACAACCCCGTTGACCCCAAATCCCATCTGCCCGAGATGTAGAGCCTATGGCCACGCGCGACACATCTCCAGACGCTCCCCTCACTTTCGCGGTGCTGGTCTTCCCCGGCTTTCCGATGATGGCGTTCAGCTCGGTCATCGAGCCGCTGCGCGCGACCAATGTGCTGGCGAAGCGGGAATGCTATCGCTGGATCATCGTCGGCGCTACCCAAGGCGCGGTCGAGGCCTCGAACGGCGTCGTCATCCAGCCGCGCTTCTATGCCGGGGATGCGCCGAAGGTCGACCGCATCGTCGTCTGCTCAGGCGGCGATGCCGATCATCTCGTCGCCGAGGATGCGGCAAGCTGGATCCGCCGCAGCTTGCGCAGTGGCGCCCATATCGGCGCGGTGGCGGACGCCGCCTTCTTCCTCGCCCGCGCCGGCCTGCTCGACGGCCATGCCTGCACCTTGCACTGGACCAGCCAGGCGGCCTTCACCGAGGCCTTTCCCAATGTCGAGCTGAGGCGCGACCTCTATGTCATCGACCGCAAGCGTTTCACCTCGGCGGGCGGCGTCGGCAGCCTCGACATGATGCTGGAGATCATCACCCGCGACTACGGCGCCGAGCTTGCGGCCGGCGTCGCCGAATGGTTCGTGCACAGCCAGCTGCGCTCCAGCGTCGACCGCAAGCTGATGCCGCTGCGCCTCCGTACCGGCGTGCGGAACGAGCTGGTGCTGTCGGCCATCGCCATCATGGAGGACGCTGTGGAGGAGCGGCTCGGCATGGCGGAGCTGACGGCCAGGCTCGGCGTCTCCTCCGATAAGCTCGAACGCTCCTTCCGCTCCGAACTCGCCATCTCGCCCAATGGCTACTATCGGCGGCTCAGGCTGAAACGCGCCGCCGATCTCCTGGCGCACTCGACGCTCGCCGTGCGCGACGTGGCGCTCGCCTGCGGCTTTGCCTCGATGTCGAGCTTCGCGCGCGCCTTTCGCGAGGAGCACGGCCATCCTCCGAAGCTGGCGCGACGGCATTAGAGGTCTTGCTGGCGCTGAGAGACGTCGCCCCCCTCTGTCCTGCCGGCCATCTCCCATACGAGGGTCCCTCAAGGGGGGAGATTGAACGTCACAACAGCTTTCGCCAATTTTCACCGAAGAAGCGACGAGGTCAAAGCTGCCAATCTCCCCACTTGAGGGGGAGATGCCCGGCAGGGCAGAAGGGGGGCGCTTGGCACCTGCATCTCTTATTACCCCAGCGGCATCTCGCACAACAAGCGCGGTTTTCCGCACAATCCCTCGTTATCTCCTGCGCCATGGTCTGATCTTGCAAACCACCCAAGGTCAGCCCCCATGAGCATCGTCGTATTCGACCCCGACAGCACTGAAGACGTCGACTTCAAGGACCGCATGCGCCACCCCGCGGCGGCCGATCCGGCGGGCGGCATGTGGCTGTCCGACACCGAGCCGTCCTTCATCGATGCCGACGCCCTTCGTAAAGGCCGGCTGGCCAAGCTGCGCGGTTGGATGCGCGAGGCCGGCTATGGCGGCGTGGTGCTGTTCGACCCCTACAACCAGCGCTACGCCACCGGCTCGCGCAACATGTTCGGCTATTTTCTGCGCAACTCGACCCGTTATTTCTTCATTCCGACCGAAGGGCCGATCGTGCTGTTCGAATATCCGCAGAGCTACCATGTCTCGATGGTGCTCGACACGATCGACGAGGCGCGTCCGTCCAAGCTCGTCTGGTCGTCGGTCTCGGGCCGCGACGACGAAACCGCCGGCCCGTTCGCCGACGAGATCGCCGAACTCCTGAAGCAGCATGGCGGCGGCTCGATGAAGCTCGGGCTCGACCGCTGCAGCCACTTGCAGGCGCTGGCGCTGGAAAAGCGCGGTTGCGAGGTCCGGGATTGCCAGGGCGAGATCCTGGCGGTGCGCGCGGTCAAGACGCCGGAGGAAGTGAAATGCCTGCAGGTGTCGATGGCCGGCGCGGAAGCCGCCGTCTATGCGGTGCGCGAGGCGATCAAGCCCGGCGTTTCCGAGAACGAGCTGTTCGCCATCATGTATGGCGAGGTCATCCGCCAGGGCGGCGAGTTCATCGAGACGCGGCTCTTGACGTCGGGCCAGCGCACCAATCCCTGGTTCAACGAGGCCAGCGGGCGAAAAATCCGGCCGGGCGAGTTGCTGGCGCTCGATACCGACACGATCGGCTGCTATGGCTATTATTCGGATTTCTCGCGCACCTTCCGCTGCGGGCCCGGCAAGCCGACCCCCTATCAGAAATCGCTCTACCGCATGGCGCACGACCAGGTTCAGCACAATATCTCGATCGTGAAGCCCGGCATGGCTTTCCGCGAGATCGCCGAAAAGGCTTGGAAGATCCCCGACCGCTTCGTCGACCAGCGCTACACCTCGGTCATGCACGGCGTCGGCATGCATGGCGAGACACCCTTCATCGCGCACGCCATGGACTACGAAACCTATGGCCGCGACGGCCATATCGTGCCAGGCATGGTGGTGAGCGTGGAAAGCTATATTGGCGAGAAGGGCGGCCGCGAGGGCGTCAAGCTGGAGGACGAAATCCTGATCACCGAGACCGGCACCGAGCTCCTGTCGCGCTTCCCCTATGAGGATGAGTTTCTGGAGAAGCAGGTTTGATGCCAGCGGCCGGTTTAGTTGACGTACCGCAGCTGAAGAACGAGCGCCTCATTCCTTGGCGCCCCCCTCTGTCCCTCCAGCGTTTGGAAGTATCTTGGATCCCAGGCGCATCCGTATGAAAAGCCCCATCTCCCTCACGCGCGGCACCGTGGCCGCTGTCTTCATCGACCTGCAGGAAGAGCACCGGCAGGACCCGCGCTACCTGGTCGAGGGTTTTGAAACGATCCTCGCCAACGTCCAGCGCCTGCAAGCGGCGGCGCGGCAGAACAATGTGCCGCTCCATCACTGGGCCTATATCGTAGATCTCGACAAGCAGGAGCGGCCCTTTCATCCCGTTGGAGCCGACGGCAAGTCGGCCTTCTCCGACAAGAGCGATCCGCTGACCGAGATCTGCCGTGAGGTGGCGCCGGCCCAGGGGGAGACGCTGCTGATCAAGGCCGAGGCCAGCGCCTTCCGGGCGGGGCCGGCGGCCGATCGGCTCAAGACTTCCGGCATCGAATGGCTGGTCATATCGGGCGTGTGGACCGAGGCCTGCATCGATGCCACCGTGAAGGACGCCGTGGCGCGCGGCTTTCGCGTGCTGCTGGTCAAGGACGCCTGCGGCAGCGGCAGTGCCGCCATGCACCAGACCGCAATCCTCAACCTCGCCAACCGGCTCTATGGCGGCGCCGTCACCGACACCGACGGCGCCTGCCTGCTGCTGGCTGGCGAGAGCGTCGCCGTCTGGCAGGTCGAGGGCTCGGTGCCGCTGCGCTTCAGCTTTGAAAACGCGGCCAGGCTTTACAGCGAGCTTTGAGGCAATGCCTTCCGAAACCGTGGGCAGCAGTGAATGACCGGTCGCAGCAAATACGCGACGCGGCTCGACCCTGCGCTGTGGGCCTATATAGACGGCATCAACGCCTGGTATCCGCCCGAGACGATCGACCTGCCGATCGCCAAGCAGCGTGCGATCTATGACAGGATGTGCCGGGCGCTTCGCCAGCCCTATCCGCCGGGGGTGACGGCGAGCGACGACCTCATCGCCGCCCCCGGCCGGGACATCGCGGTGCGGCACTACGGGATGGCAGGCACGGCCGCGCGGGCCACGATGCTTTATTACCATGGCGGCGGCTTCATCCTCGGCGGGCTCGACAGCCATGACGACATCTGCGCCGAGATCTGCGCCGGCACCGGCTTTGCCGTGCTCTCGGTCGACTATCGGCTGGCGCCCGAACATCTCCACCCCGCCGCCTTCGACGACGCTCTGGCCGCCTTCGAATGGGCGGCGGCCAGAGCGAACGGGCCACTGCTGCTGTCCGGCGAGAGCGCCGGCGGCAATCTGGCGGCGGCGGTCAGTCACGCGACGCGCGCTCACGCGAAGAGGCCGGCCGGCCAGGTGCTGATCTATCCCGGCCTCGGCGGCGACGAAACTGCCCGCTCCTATATCGAGCATGCCGAGGCGCCGCTTCTCTCGACCGGCGACGTCGCCTTCTACCGCCACGTCCGCTCGGCCAAGAGACAGGCATCGGACGATCCGACCTTCTCGCCGCTGCGCGCCGCCGACTTCTCCGGCCTGCCGCCCACCGTCGTCATTACCGCCGAATGCGACCCGCTGTCGTCGGACGGCGAGGCCTATCGCGACCGCATCCTGGCCGCCGGCGGCAAAGCGAGCTGGCACGAGGAGAAGCGCCTCGTGCACAGTTTCCTGCGCGCCCGCACCACCGTGCCGGCCGCCGCCGACGCGTTCGGGCGCATAATCGCGGCGATCGCAGCACTTGGCGCGGGCGAATGGCCCGTCGAACGCTGAACCCGAGCGACACAGCCCTCAATTGCGCCCGTAAAACGCGTTCGGGACATGCACCGGCCAGCGCCATGGCAGCACGGCGATCATGTCGAACCGCATCGACAGCCTGCCGTAATCCGGCTGGCGCGACAGCCAGATGTCGGCGGCGCCTTCGATGCGGCGCTCCGATTCATGGGCGATCGCCTCCATCGCTTCCATCAGCGTGCGGCGCGCCTTGACCTCGACGAACAGCACCAGGTCGCCGCGCCGCGCGATCAGGTCGATCTCGCCGAAACGGGTGCGATGGCGGCGCGCCAGGATCCGGTAGCCTTTCAGCACCAGCGCCGCCGCCGCCAGCCATTCGCCGCGATGGCCGCGCCGGTAGGCCTTTTGACGGCTGACGCTCGGGAGCCTAGCCACGGTCCTCTCCAGAGGCATCCCTGAGTTCCAGCAGCCGCCGGTAAAGCGCCTGCTTCTGGCCGCCGGTCATCTTCGCCGCTTCCGCCGCCGCCTTCGAAGCCGGCATTTCGGCGGCGAGCGACAACAGCATCCGGTCGATATCGGCCGGCTCGTCCGCCCTGGCCTCGGCCGGACCGACGCACACCACGATCTCGCCCTTCGGCGTATCGGCCGCCGCATAGTGGTCGGCCAGCGCCCGCAGCGTGCCGGTGCGCATCTCCTCGAAGGTCTTGGTCAATTCCCTGCCGATCGCTGCCTTGCGCTCGCCGCCAAGCGCTTCGGCCATCGCGCCGAGAGACTCGGCCAGCCGGCGCGGCGATTCGAAGAAGATCAGCGTCGCCGGCACCGCTTTAAGCGCGTCCAGCCGCGCCAGCCGCTGCCCCGCCTTGACCGGCAGGAAGCCGGAGAACAGGAAGGCATCCGAAGGCAAGCCGGATGCGGTGAGCGCGGCAAGCGGCGCGGACGGACCGGGGATGGGCACGACGCGAATGCCCTGGTCGAGCGCCTCGCCGACCAGCCGGTAGCCGGGATCGGAAACCAGCGGCGTGCCGGCATCCGAGATCAGCGCCACGCTCTGCCCCGACTGGAGCGCCGCTATCAATTTTGGCCCGGCCTCGCCGGCATTGTGCTCGTGATAGGCCGTGGTGCGGCGGCGGATGCCGTAGCGGTCGAGCAGCACGCGCGACACGCGCGTGTCCTCGCAGGCGACCATGTCGGCGGCGGCCAGCGTCTCAAGCGCGCGCAACGTGATGTCGGCGAGATTGCCGATCGGCGTCGCCACGAGATAGAGCGCCGGTTCGAGCGGCCGGGCCGCGATCTCGGTCTGCCCGATCACATAGCTGCGCTTTCCCGTCTCGCCAGTCACCGGTGCCTTCTCCGTCAGCGGCGCGCCCGCGTCCAGATGGAGCCGCGAAGGACGTTCCGAAATTATCCGCCCTGTTTGGCACGGCCCGCGCCGGGTTGCAAAAGCCGCTGTAATGCAAGGCGAGCGCCATTCCTTCGCCACAGTAGGGAACGAAACCGTCTTTCGCAGATTTAGCCCCTGATTCCCCCGGGAGGACAGGATGGACAGACTGACCATACAGGACGCTTTCGAGCCTTACTATGCAGGCCGCAAGCGCTTTGCCGCGCAAGGAGACGGGAAGCCGCCCGCCACCACGGACGGCAAGCAGGGGCCCGCGCGCCGCCCGCCACCAGAGATCAAGCTACCCGATAACGAACCCGACAGCACGACGGAGCACTGACCGGACGATGCCCAATCGCTTCGATATTTTCATCACCCGTCTCGAAACCAAGAACGCCCGCCACGGCGCAGCACTACCCTCGATAAGCGACCAGCACCGCGCCCGCCGCGATAAGGGCGACGCCAAGCCAGTTCGCACCGGTGAGCCGCTCGCCGAGAAAGACCGCGCCAAACACCGCGACAAGCACGACGCTTAGCTTGTCGATGGGCGCCACCTGCGCCGCATTGCCGATTTTCAGCGCGCGGAAATAGCAGAGCCACGAGGCTCCGGTCGCCAGTCCCGACAGGCTAAGGAAAAGCCAGGTCTTCCCGGAGATCGAGGCCCACGATTGGAATTGGCCGCTGGCGGCGAGGATCGCCGCAAGCACGACCAGGATGATGGCTGTCCGGATGAGGGTGGCGAAATCGGAATTGATGGTCTCGATGCCGACCTTGGCGAAGATCGCCGTCAGCGCCGCGAAAGTCGCCGACAACAGCGCCCAGAATTGCCAGGAGAGCGGCAGGTTCATTCGGATAGCCTCACCGGTCGGGTCTCAACTCAGATACCGCGAAACAGCCGCCTCCAGAAGCGTAATCTTGGCTTCGAGATTGGGAGCAGCATCCCAGCCTACCGTGCCAGATCGGCCACCACGGCGTCGAGCACGATCATGCCGGCGGGCGTGGCGCGCAGGCGGGCGTTGCCGATCGGCGCCACCAGCCCTTCGCCTTGCAGCACCGACAGCCGCGCGCTCGACAGGCCGCGCCCGGAAAACGCTTCGTAACGCGACAGGTCGATGCCTTCCGCCAGCCTCAGTCCCATCAGCAGGAACTCGTCAGCCTCTTCGGAGCGCGTCAGGGTCTCGCCGCCGGTGACGCCATGGCCCTTGGCCTCGACCAGATTGGCCCAGGTTTCCGGCATCCTCTCCGCGATGGTCACGACGCGGTGGCCGTTCTCGACGAAGCGGCCATGCGCGCCAGGGCCGACGCCGACATATTCGCCATAGCGCCAGTAGGTCAGATTGTGCCGGCTTTCGGCACCCGGCCGGGCGTGGTTTGAGATCTCATATGCCGGCAAACCATGGGCTGATGTCACCTCTTGCGTCAGCGCATAAAGGTCGGCGGCGTGGTCGTTGTCGGGGATGATGAATTTCTTCGCCGCGTGCAGCGCGTGGAACGGCGTGCCTTCCTCGATGGTCAGCTGATAGAGCGACAGATGGTCGGCGGCGTGGCCGATCGCCTGTTCGAGCTCCGATGCCCAGGCCTCCGTCGTCTGGCCTGGCCGTGCGTAGATCAGGTCGAAGGAGAGCCTTGGGAATATCTCCCGCGCGAGCCCGATCGCGTGCAGCGCCTCGTCCACATTGTGCAGCCGGCCAAGGAAGCGCAAATCCTTGTCGTTCAGCGCCTGCACGCCGAGCGAGACCCGGTTGACGCCCCCAGCGCGATAGCCGCGAAAGCGTTCGGCTTCGACCGAGGAGGGATTGGCCTCCAGCGTCACCTCGATGCCGTCGGGCACCGTCCAGTTCTTCGCCACGGCGTCCAGGACCCTGGCCACCGTTTCCGGCTTCATCAACGACGGCGTGCCGCCGCCGAGAAAGATGCTGGTCACCTCGCGTGGGCCGGTGCGCTGGCGCATCGTCGCCAGTTCCGCCTCGAAGGCGGCGGCAAAGCGCTCCTGGTCGACCGGCTGGTGGCGGACATGGCTGTTGAAGTCGCAATAGGGGCATTTGGCCGCGCAGAACGGCCAATGCACATAGACGCCGAAACCGGGGCTGCGGTCGAGCGGCATGGTGGCGCCGGGCCTGATCATGCCGAGCCTAACCGGGCCAGACCCAATCGGGCTTGGGCGAATTTCTGGAAGGCGCGGGCGCGGTGCGACAGCGCCGTAGCCTGGCCGGGTTTCCAGCCGTGTTTTTCCTCGGCACTCATCTCGCCGAAGGTCTTTTCGAAGCCGTCGGGCAGGAACACCGGGTCGTAGCCGAATCCGAGCTCGCCGCGCGGCGGCCAGACCAACGTACCTTCGGCCTCGCCGCGGTAATATTCTGCCTCGCCATCGGGAAAGGCGAGGCAGATGACGGCGACGAAGCGTCCCGTGCGCTGCGCGGGCGTGGCGGCGCCGACTTCCTGCAGCGCCACTTCGGTGCGCTGCATGGCGATGCCGAAATCCCTGCTGCCATCAGGCGTTTCGGCCCAGTTGGCGGTGTAGACGCCGGGCGCGCCGTCGAGCGCGTCAACGCACAGGCCCGAATCGTCCGACAGCGCCGGCAGGCCCGTCGCCTTGGCTGCGGCGAAGGCCTTGATATAGGCGTTCTCCTCGAAGGTTGTGCCGGTCTCCTCGGGTTCGGGCAAGCCATAGTCCTTCGCCGATTTCGCCTCGAATCCGAATGGCGCCATCAGATCGGCGAATTCGCGCAGCTTGCCTTCATTGTGGCTGGCGACGACGATCTTTTTTCCGTCGAGAGAATGCATCAAAGTCCCCAGATTCTCGGCTCGGCGAATTCGATCGAATTGCCGGAGGGATCGCGGATATAAAGCGAGCGGCCGCCTTGCGGCCATTCGAATTCGCTTTCGACAGCGATGTTCTCCGCCTTCAGATGGGATTTCCAGCGGCTGATTTCATCGGCGGTCGCCGCAAAGCAGAGATGGCCTTCGCCCGATGTGCCGTGTGGCGGCACTTTCAGCCTCGCGTCGGGCGCGGGCGGGACCTTGGTCGCCTCGGCGTTGAAGATCAGCAGCACGCCGGCTCCGCAACGGAAGAAGAGATGGCGGCCCTCGACCTTGCCGAGAGGAGTGAGGCCGAGGATGTCGGTGTAGAAGGCTTCGGCAGCGGCGAGGTCGGTGACGTAAAGAGCGGATTCAAGAATGGCAGAGGGGATCACGAGGCACCCCCCTCTGGCCTGCCGGCCATCTCCCCCGCAAGGGGGGAGATTGGCAGCGTGAGCGCCCGCTCATGGTATTCTATGCTGATTACTGGCGAAGCTCGAGACAACAGCCGATCTCCCCCCTTGCGGGGGAGATGCCCGGCAGGGCAGAGGGGGGTGCCCAGGCTCCGCATGAATAAACTACGCCACCGCCATCTGCTGCAAACTCACCAGCCTCTGGATGCCTTTCTTGGCCAGGCCCATCAGCTCGGCGAACTGCCCTTCCGAAAAGGGCTCGCCCTCGGCCGTGCCCTGGATCTCGACGATGCCGCCCTTGCCGGTCATGACGAAATTGGCGTCGGTGCCGGCCGAGGAATCCTCGAGATAGTCGAGGTCGATGACCGGCTGGCCGTCATGGATGCCGCAGGAAATCGCCGCGACATGGTCCTTCAGTACCTTGGCGACGCTCACCATCTGCCGCGCTTCCATCCAGCGCAGGCAATCGTAGAGCGCCACCCAGCCGCCGGTGATGGAGGCGGTGCGGGTGCCGCCATCGGCCTGGATGACGTCGCAGTCGACGGTGATCTGCTGCTCGCCCAGCGCCTGCAGGTCGACCACGGCGCGCAGCGAGCGGCCGATCAGCCGCTGGATCTCCAGCGTGCGCCCGCCCTGCTTGCCGGCGGAGGCCTCGCGGCGCATGCGCTCGCCGGTCGAGCGCGGCAGCATGCCGTATTCGGCCGTAACCCAGCCTTTTCCGGAATTGCGCATCCAGCCCGGCACCTTTTCTTCCAGGCTTGCCGTGCACAAGACATGCGTGTCGCCGAACTTCACCAGGCACGAGCCTTCGGCATGTTTGGAGACGCCGCGCTCGAAGGAGATGGCGCGCATTTCGTCGAACTGGCGTTTGGAGGGGCGCATTCGGCCTGCTTTCTTGTCAGCTTTTTTGAATCTTGGCCGGCTTTTAGACGCATGCGGGGCACGGCGTAAAGGAAAATGGACCGGCGGCCGCAAACGCGGCGGCACCGGGGCGATCGCGCAACGCGACACCGGGTGATCGCAAACGGCGACACCGGGTGATCGCAAGTGCGACACCGGCTGATCGCGCAACGCGACACCGGGTTGCGCGCAGCGCCGCGAAGTCTATATCCTTGAACCGGAGGTTATGGCCGAAATGACCAAGGCAGTCGATCCCGCTTCGCAGTCGCTCGCTCTTCACGCGCCGGCACTTCAGGCGCTCGACATGCGTTCGCGCGACATCTTCCGGCGTATCGTCGATTCCTATCTGAGGGACGGCGAGCCCGTGGGATCGCGCAGCCTGTCGCGCATCCTGCCGTCCTCGCTGTCGCCCGCCACCATCCGCAACGTGATGAGCGACCTCGAACATCTCGGCCTGATCTACGCGCCGCACATCTCGGCCGGCCGTCTGCCGACGCAGGCCGGCCTGCGCTTCTTCGTCGACGCCTTCATGGAACTGGGCGACCTCTCCGACGAGGAGCGGCGCAGCATCGAGGCGCAGGTGCGAGCCTCCGGCTCGGGCGCCACGCTGGAACACATGCTGACCGAGGCCAGCCAGATGCTGTCGGGCATGTCGCGCGGCGCCGGCCTGGTGCTGGCCGCCAAGAACGAGGTGGCGCTTAAGCACATCGAGTTCATCCAGCTCGAACCGACCAAGGCGCTGACCGTGATGGTGTCGCAGAACGGCGACGTCGAGAACCGGGTCATCGATCTGCCGGCCGGCATCACCGTCTCGCAATTGCACGAGGCCTCGAATTTCCTCAACGCCCATATTCGCGGCCGTACGCTGGCCGAGGCGCGGGCGGAGGTCGAGCGTATCAAGGAAGAGACAAGGGCAGCGCTCGACACGCTGTCGCAGGACCTGGTGGAGAAAGGGCTGGCGGTGTGGGCCGGCGCGGAAAGCGGCCTGCCGGCGCGCCTGATCGTGCGCGGCCGCGCCAATCTGCTCGAAAACGTCACCGCCCAGGCCGACATCGAACTCCTGCGCCACCTGTTCGAGGACATGGAGACGCAGGACGGGCTGATCCAGCTGCTCGACCTCGCCGAGGCGGGACCGGGCGTGCGCATCTTCATCGGCTCGGAAAATAAGCTTTTCTCGCTCTCCGGCTCGTCGCTGGTCGTGGCACCCTACCGCGACAAGGACGCCCGCGTCGTCGGCGCGCTCGGCGTCATCGGCCCGACCCGGCTCAACTATGCCCGCATTGTCCCGATGGTCGACTATACGGCGCAGCTGATATCGCGCATGCTGCGCTGAGAGCTGGGATCGATCCAGACGGCCGAGGAGAGAAAAGATGGCGCTGGAATCGTTCAAGGCCCAGATCAGCCTGCTGCTGGAGGAGATGGTCAACCAGCCTGAGGATGTGCGCGAAGTGCAGGAGCAATTGCGCGAGAAGCTGCGCGAAATCCGCGCCATGGGCATGCCGCTGCCGGCCGATCTCGTCGAACTGGAAAAGAACCTCGACGCCGATCTCGATCTCGACGCGGATAGCTGACCCGAATTCCTTCAACTCCCCGTGTCGTCCGGAACGACTGCCGAGCCCGCCCGTTCCCTTGATGCATGTGACTTCGGTCTTGGGACAACGACATGCATGAAGAAGCGAGAAGCTGGAGACTGGGATGATCCGACTTGCCGGCGCCGTGGTAATCGCTGCTGCCTTGCTCTTCGCCGCGACGGCATTGGCCCAGCAGGAAGAGCCGGTGCTGAAGGGCGCGGCCGCATTCGGTGACTGGCGGGCCGATGCGCCGGGCGTGCGCCGGTTGATCAGCCCGCAAGACCAGCCCAGGCCCTATGTCACCAGATCCGCCTCGAACGGCGCCGGTCCGGTGCAAAGGCCGCAAGGCGCCGAGCCGCGGCTGCCGGCGGGCTTTTCGGCGGAACTGATCGCTTCGGGCATCGACAATCCGCGCGTCGTGCGCGTCGCGCCCAATGGCGACCTGTTCGTCGCCGACAGCGAGGCCAACCAGATCCGCGTCTACCGTCTCGGCGAGGGCAGCGCGAAACCTGTCAGGGACGGCATCTTCGCCCGCAATCTCAACCAGCCCTACGGCATCGCCTTCTACCCGCCTGGGGACAACCCGCAATGGGTCTATGTCGCCAACAGCGACAGCATCGTGCGCTTTCCCTACCGCGATGGCGACCTGGAGGCCTCCGGCGAGCCGGAAACCATCGTCCGCGATATTCCGGCCACTCATCACTGGACCCGCGACATCGCCTTCTCGCCGGACGGCAAGACGCTGTATCTCTCGGTCGGCTCCGGCTCGAACGCCGCCCAGGACATGGCAAGGAAACCGCGGGGCGGGCTCGACGCCTGGGCCAGGTCGAAGCCGCTCGGCGCCACCTGGGGCGCGGAGGAAGGCCGCGCCGACGTCAGGGCTTTCGACCCGGACGGTAGGAATGGGCGCATCGTCGCCACCGGCCTGCGCAACTGTTCGGGCATGGCCATCCAGCCGGCGGCGGGCGCGCTGTGGTGCGTGGTCAACGAGCGCGACGCGCTCGGCGACAACGTGCCGTTCGAATATGCGACCGAAGTGAAGGAAGGCGCCTTCTACGGCTGGCCCTGGTACTATATCGGCGACAATGAGGATCCGCGCCACAAGGGCGCGCGTCCCGACCTTGCCGGCAAGGTCACCGTCCCCGACATTCTGATGCAGGCGCATTCGGCGCCGCTCAACATCGCCTTCTACGACGGCAGGAATGTCCGCGCAGGATCCGGTTTTCCGGCCGAATACAGGGGCGACGCCTTCGTCGCCCTGCACGGTTCGTGGAATCGCGGCAACAGGACCGGCTACAAGGTGGTGCGGCTCAAGTTCAAGGACGGCAAGCCGACCGGCGAATATGAGGATTTCATGACCGGCTTCGTCACCTCCGGCGGCGAGGTCTGGGGCCGGCCGGTCGGCGTGGCGGTGGCGAGCGACGGCGCGCTGATCGTCACCGAGGACGGCAACGGCACCATCTGGCGCGTGACCTACGGCGACGGCCGGTCCTGATCCGCTGAAAGGCCTCGAGCACGGGGCGTGCCTGGTGCAACCAAATCCGGCTCCAGGCAATTCCCGCCCGCGAAACTCTGTGCGACAAGGCGCCGTCCCAGCAGTTTCGCGGACGCAAGGCTCAATCCATGACCCTCACCGGCTTCCTCGCCTACAGCGCCGCCCTCGGCTTGGCCGCGGCCATTCCCGGCCCCGGCGTCACCGCGCTTGTGGCGCGCGCGCTCGGTTCCGGCTTCCGCTCGTCGCTGGCCATGTCCTTCGGCCTGATGCTCGGCGACCTCCTTTATCTCACCGCCGTGGTGCTTGGGCTTGCCTTTGTCGCGCAGACCTTCGGCTTGGTGTTCCTCGCCGTCAAATGGGCCGGCGTCGCCTATCTCGCCTTCCTCGGCTGGCGCTTCTGGACCGCCGGCATCACGCCCGAGACGGTCGAGGCCAGGAAAGGCAAGGGCGGGCTGGCGTCGAGCTTCCTCGCCGGCCTGACGGTGACGCTCGGCAATCCGAAGACGATGATCTTCTATCTCGCCATCACGCCGACCATCGTCGACCTCAAGACCATCACGCTGGCCGACTACGGCATCCTCGCCGCACTCACCGTCCTCGTCCTGTTCGTGGTGCTGGTGCCTTATCTGGCGCTGGCGGCCAAGGCGCGCTGGTTCCTGCGCTCGCCGCGCGCCCTGAAGGCGCTGAACCGCACCGCGGCCGGTTTCATGGTCGGCGCGGCGGCGGCGATCGCCGCCCGCCAATAGGGCCATTTTTGCCAAGGCATTCCGCCGGACTGGCTTTTGCGGGAACGCTTTTCCGAGGCCGAGGCGTTTTAGACACGGGCCCCACTCGGATATTTTCGGGCGACGGTCTATCTTGCGTCCGTGGAAGGCCTATCTTGGCGGCCATCCGTCTGAGATCAGTTCCATCCGCCTGACATTCTGGGAGCCAAACCAATGAACAAGTTCGCCGCCTCCGCTCGTGTTCCCGGCCGTGGCCGCATCTACAATTCCATCACCGATACGATCGGCGACACGCCACTGGTGCGGCTCGACAAATTCGCCAAGGAGAAGGGCATCGTTGCCCATCTCCTTGCCAAGCTCGAATTCTTCAACCCGATCGCCTCGGTCAAGGACCGTATCGGCGTGGCGATGATCGAGGCGCTCGAGGCATCGGGCAAGATCGCTCCCGGCAAGACGACGCTGATCGAGCCGACTTCGGGCAATACCGGCATAGCGCTTGCCTTCGCTGCCGCCGCCAAGGGCTACAAGCTGATCCTCACCATGCCCGAGACCATGTCGGTCGAGCGCCGCAAGATGCTGGCGCTGCTCGGCGCCGAACTGGTGCTGACCGAAGGGCCGAAAGGCATGAAGGGCGCCATCGCCAAGGCCGACGAACTGGCGGCCACCATCCCCAACGCCATCATCCCGCAGCAGTTCGAGAACCCGGCCAATCCCGAGATCCATCGCACGACGACTGCCGAGGAGATCTGGAACGACACCCATGGCGAGGTCGACATCATCGTCTCCGGCATCGGCACCGGCGGCACCATCACCGGCGTCGGCCAGGTGCTGAAGAAGCGCAAGCCTTCGCTGCATGTCGTCGCGGTCGAACCGGAAACCTCGCCGGTGCTGTCGGGCGGCCAGCCTGGCCCGCACAAGATCCAGGGCATCGGCGCCGGCTTCGCGCCAAAAATCCTCGACACCACCATCTATGACGAAATCGTCACGGTCTCGAACGAGGATTCGGTCGCCAATGCCCGCCTCGTCGCCCGGCTGGAAGGCGTGCCGGTCGGCATCTCCTCGGGCGCCGCTTTGCAGGCGGCGATCGTCGTCGGCTCGCGGCCGGAGAACAAGGACAAGAACCTGGTGGTGATCATCCCGTCCTTCGCCGAGCGCTATTTGTCGACGATCCTGTTCGAAGGGCTGGGCGCTTAGGGTCTTCGTTGGGCGAAGCGATACGACGCGTCGCCTGTCAAGTTTCGACACGCCCCCTGCCGAGCGCCTAACACAAAGGTGCTTAGCCTGGCCCGCTGAAAAAACCCGCCGTGGCGGATGCCACGGGCTTGAGCAGCGCCCTGCTTCCGGTTCATATCGCCCCCGGCCCTCGCAGGGCCGGCGGAGGACCTCATGTACAAGCTCTACACCCGTCCCGGCAGCGGCGGCTTCGTTGTCGAGGCGGCCCTGGCGCTGGCCAAGGCGCCGTTCGAGCAGATCGACGTACCGAAATCCGATCGGCCCGATCCCGCTTTCCTCCACATCAGCCCGCTGAACCAGGTGCCGGTGCTGACCTTGCCGGACGGCCGCTCGCTGACCGAATCGGCGGCCATCTGCATCCTGCTCGCCGAACGCCATCCGCGGGCCGGGCTGGCGCCGGCGGCCGATGAACCGGCCCGCGCCGACTTCCTGCGCTGGATGGCGTTCATGTCGTCCGCCCTCTATCCGGCGGTGCTGCGTTTCTACTACGCGCCGCGCTACACGGCCGACGCCGACGGCGCCAAGGCCGTCAAGCAGGCGGCCGTGGCCGAGATGGACCGCGGCTTTGCCGTCGTCGATGCCGCCTTGCGCGGCCGCGACTGGCTGGCAGGCGAGGCGATGTCGGTGGCCGATATCTATCTGGCCATGCTGGTGGCCTGGCATCCCGACAGCGGCAAGGCACGCACTGCCTGGCCCGACATCGAACGCCTGTGGGCCAGGCTTCGCGAGCACCCGCTGATGAAGACGCTCAACGCATCGCACGAAATGTGGCCGGGCTGAACAATTCATCGGCAAAGCACCGCGCTCAGGCATTTCAATGCCTGAGCGTCGCGCGTTTTCCCTGCAGGAAGCGGCGTACCGCCGGATCGCTTTCGAGGCCGATCGCACGGTCATAGGCTTCGACCGCCTGCGGCACCTGGCCGAGCCTGGCCAGAAGGCCGGCGCGCGCTGCCCAATAGGGCTGGTAACCATTGAGCCGCTTGTCGTCGCCAAGCACGTACAGCGCCGCCAGCCCCGCCACGGCGCCCTCGGCTTCGGCGATCGCCACCGCGCGGTTGATCGCCACCACGGGCGATCGTGCGATCGAAAGCAACGCGTCGTAGAATTCGCGGATCGCCACCCAGTCGGTCTCGCCGCTCAGCCGCCGCGCCGCGTGAACGGACTGCACGGCCGCCTCGAGCTGGTAGCGGCCGATCACGCCCATGGAGGCGGCGCGGCCGAGCAGGGTTTCCGCCTCGTCGATCAAGGCATGATCCCAAAGCGCATGATCCTGCTCGGCGAGCGGCACATAATCTCCGGACCCATCGCGGCGCGCGGTACGGCGCGCCTCGGCGAACAGCATCAGCGCAAGCAGGCCCAGCGCCTCCGGTTCGTCCGGCAGCAGCGAGGCCACCAGCCTGCCGAGCCAGATCCCTTCGGTGGCCAGGTTCCGGCGCCGCGTCTCTGTGCCCGCCGGGTCGGACCAGCCCTCGGCGAAGGTCGCGTATATGGCCTCCAGCACGGTATCCAGGCGCTCGCCGAGTTCGGCCCGCTCCGGTACGCGGAACGGAATGCCGGCTTCACGGATGCGGGCCTTGGCCCGCACCAGGCGCTGGCCCATTGTCGCCGGCGGAACCAGGAAGGCGGAGGCGATCGTCGCGGCGTCGAAACCAAGCACGGCCTGCAGGATCAGCGGCGCGCGCACGCCAGGTTCGATCGCCGGATGCGCGCAGGCGAACATCAGCCGCAGCCGTTCGTCGGGCAGGTCCTGGTCGGTCATGCACGCCTCCGCCTCCTCGGCAATCAGCTTGAGATGGTCGCGGCCGGTTTCGCTGGTGAGCCGCCGCCGCACCGCGTCGACACGCCGCCGCCTTGCCACGGCAAGCAGCCAGGCCTCCGGCTTTTCGGGCACGCCGGTTCGCGGCCAGCGTTCGAGCGCCGCGGCAAAGGCGTCGGCCAGCGCGTCCTCGGCGGCGGCCACATCGCGCGTGCGCGCCGCGAGCCAGGCGACCAGCTTGCCGTAGCTTTGCCGGGCGGCGGCCTCGGCGGCTGCCCGGGCAATCTGCGCGCTGCTGTCCATCACATCGTCATTTCTTGGGCATGTATTCGGCCATTTCCCAAATCGGCCGCAACTCGACCGTGCCTGTGCTGGCCGCCGGGCAGCGCGCGGCCCATTCGATGGCGGTATCGATGTCGGCCGCTTCGATCATGTAGAAGCCGGCAAGCTGCTCCTTGGTGTCCGCATAGGGGCCGTCGATCACGTTGGTCTTGCCGTCGGTGATCCGCACCGAGGTGGTTGCCTGAGTCGGGCGCAGCCTTTCTCCGGCCAGCCACGCGCCGGATTTCTTCAACGCTTCGGTATAGGCGCCATAGGCCGCGCTCATCTGTTGGGCCTTTTCGATCGGCGTGTTCGCCAGTGCGGCTTCGTCGTTGTTGATCAAAAGCATGTATCGCATGGGTCTTCTCCCGTGGTTTCGTAGGCCGCGTCCTTGCGAGCCGGACATATGTCGCGCGGCAAGGTCCGATTTCGACAGGTGCCGGAAAAAATCTTTCGGCCACGGTCGCGTCCCGCGCAAGCCGGGAGCTGTTTCCGCATCCATTCAACCGTTCGTCTAATGAATGCAATTGCGGGTTGGCATTTGCGGCCCGCCGTCTAAACTTGGCCGGTTCGCATCGAGGAGGTGGTGCGGCAGCCAATATTTCAGGGAGGAAACCGGATGTTCCATTTCAGAACGAAGTTCGTTGCAGCCGGCGCAATGGCGCTATCGCTTGGGCTCGGCATTGCCTCGGCCAGGGCACAGGAATTCATCAACGTGCTGACCGGCGGCACGTCGGGCGTCTACTACCCGCTCGGCGTGGCGCTGTCGGAAATCTACAGCAAGGGCATCGCAGGCGCCCGCACCCAGGTGCAGGCCACCAAGGCTTCGGTCGAGAACCTCAACCTGCTGCAGCAGGGCAAGGGCGAGATCGCCTTCGCGCTCGGCGATTCCGTCAAGATGGCCGCCGAAGGCAATGCCGAGGCCGGCTTCCCCGGCAAGCTCGACAAATTGCGCGGCATCGCCGCCATCTACCCCAACTATATCCAGATCGTCGCCAGCCAGGAATCCGGCATCAAGACGCTGGCCGACCTCAAGGGCAAGAGCCTGTCGGTCGGCGCGCCGGCCTCCGGTACCGAGCTCAATGCGCGTGCCATCTTTGCCGCCGCCGGGCTGAAATACGAGGATCTCGGCCGGGTCGAATACCTGCCCTTCGCCGAATCGGTCGAGCTGATCAAGAACCGCCAGCTCGATGCCACGCTGCAGTCGGCCGGCCTCGGGGTCGCCTCGATCCGCGATCTCGCCACCTCGGTGCCGATCAACGTCGTCGCCGTGCCGGCCGAGGATGTCGCCAAGATCGGCGCCCCCTATCTGTCGGTGGTTATCCCCAAGGGCACCTATGAGGGCCAGGCCGAGGACGTCGCGACCGCGGCCGTCGGCAATTTCCTCGTCACCCGCGCCGATGTTTCCGACCAGACGGCCTATCAGATGACCAAGCTGATGTTCGAGCATCTCGACCAACTAGCCGCCGCCCACGCCGCCGCCAAGGCGATCGATCCTGCAAAGGCGCTCGACGGCATGCCGGTGCCGCTGCATCCGGGCGCGGAACGCTATTACAAGGAGAAGGGGCTGCTGAAGTAGGCGAGGACTATCTGAGATGTCTTCGCACTGTCATTCGCTCATTTTGGAGTGCATCGGATGAGCGAAACAACGCATGGAACGACAGCCGACGGCAAATCCTCCACCTTCCATCTCCCCGTCGCCGAAGAGCAGGTCGAAGGCTTGCCGCCGGGCTTTGGCGAGGGCATCGCCGGCAAGGCTGCCTTCCTCATCGCCGTCGCCTTTTCCGTGTTCCAGATCTACGTCGCCGCCTATGGCAGCATCCCGAGCCAGGTGGTGCGGGCCATGCATGTCGGTTTCCTGCTGCTGCTCGGCTTTGGCCTGATCGCCAACCTGCGCGCCCGAAGCCTGCCGGCCAAGGCCGTGTTCTGGGCGTTCGGCGTGCTCGGCTTCGGCACCGGCCTCTACAATTGGGTGTTCTACACCGACCTCATCCGCCGCTCCGGTTTCCTCACCACGCCGGATCTTGTCGTCGGCGCGGTGCTGGTGGTGCTGGTCTTCGAGGCGGCCCGGCGGCTGATGGGACTGCCGCTGGCGATCATCGCTTTCATCTTTCTCGCCTATTGTTTCGTCGGCAACCATCTGCCGCCGCCCTTCATCCATCGCGGCTACGATTTCGCCCAGCTCGTCGACACTTTCGCCTACGGCACCGAAGGCATATACGGCACGCCGGTCTATGTCTCGGCCACCTATATCTTCATCTTCGTCGTCTTCGCCGCCTTCCTCGAACGCGCCGGCATGATCGCGCTGTTCAACGATTTCGCGCTCGGCCTGGTCGGCTCGTGGCGCGGCGGCCCGGCGCAGGTCTGCGTTTTGTCCTCGGCGCTGATGGGCACCATCTCCGGCTCCGGCGTTGCCAATGTCGTGGCCAGCGGCCAGTTCACCATCCCGCTGATGAAGCGCTTCGGCTTCCGCTCGGCCTTCGCCGGCGCCGTCGAGGCGACCTCCTCGATGGGCGGCCAGATCATGCCGCCGGTGATGGGCGCGGTCGCCTTCATCATGGCCGAGACGCTGAACATCCCCTATGCCGAAGTGGTCAAGGCGGCGATCATCCCGGCGCTGCTCTATTTCGGCGCCTGTTTCTGGCAGGTGCATCTGGAAGCCGGCAAGGCCGGCCTGCACGGCATGGCCAAGGCCGAACTGCCCAATCCCTGGGATGCCGTGCGCCAGCACTGGCCGCTGGTGCTGCCGCTGGCGGCCCTCATCTATCTCCTGTTTGCCGGCTACACACCGATCTTCGCCGGCACGATGGGGCTGGCGCTGACCATCGTGCTCATCCTCGGCACCCCACTGGCGGCCCTGATCGGACCGCTCGCCTTCCGCGTCGTCTTCTGGCTGGCACTCGGGCTCGCCGCCGCCTCGTTCATGCGCTTCGGCGTCAACATACTCGGCCTCGTCATCGCCGCGCTCGTCGTCGCCTGCTTCGCCTTCAAGGGCGGGCGCGAAACGCTGCGGATCTGCGTGGATTCACTCGCCGAAGGGGCCAAGAACGCGCTGCCGGTCGGCATCGCCTGCGCCATCGTCGGCATCGTCATCGGCACGCTGACGCTCACCGGCATCGCCTCCACCTTCATCGGCTGGATCATCTCCATCGGCCAGGACAATCTGTTCCTGTCTCTGGTGCTGACCATGCTCACCTGCCTGGTGCTCGGCATGGGCATCCCGACCATTCCCAACTACATTATCACCTCCTCGCTGGCCGGCCCGGCGCTGCTGTCGCTCGGCGTGCCGCTGGTGGTCAGCCATATGTTCGTCTTCTACTTCGGCATCATGGCCGATCTTACGCCGCCGGTGGCGCTGGCCGCCTTCGCGGCCGCCCCGATGGCCAGGGAAAGCGGCCTCAAGATCGGCATCCAGGCGACCAAGCTTGCCATTGCCGGTTTCGTCGTGCCGTTCATGGCGGTCTACACGCCGGCGCTCATGCTGCAGGATCCAGGCCCGATCGCCGCCCAGTTCGGCTACCCCGTCGAGGTCGCCTACATCGTCGTCAAGGCGTGCATGGGCATCGTGCTGTGGGGCGCCGCCGCCGTCGGCTTCCTTGCCAGGCGCATGGCGTGGTGGGAACGGCTCGTCGCCTTCTGTGCCGGCGTGCTGCTGGTCGCGGCGATCCCGCTCACCGACGAGACGGGCTGGGCATTGTCGTTTGCCTGGATCGGCTGGCACTTCTGGCGCGCGCGGCGGGCGGCGGCCCAAGCATGAGCCTGTGTATCCTTGCCGCCGGCAAGACGGCGACGCTCGCGGCCGCCGCCTTCACCCTGTCCTGGACGCACTCGGTGGAGCGCACGCGCTGGGAGGAGCACTGGAAGGTGATGCCTTCCGGCCTGCAAGTCACCGAGGCGCGCATAAAGGGCTCGGGCGCCGGCATGGAACCACCCGAGGGCGCGGTGCTGCGAGACGGCTGGTGGGCCTATGCGCCGAAGGCCGGGCCGCAGCGAAGCCTTATGCTCGCCGCCTCCGGCGCGACCGGTGATGGTTGGACACTGTGCACAGATCAGGGTTGCCGAGAACTCGGCAAGGTGGCCGGCGGCACGATTGTGCTGGAGCCGTGTGCTCCGGACGGCACGAGCCGGCCGCGGTAGCGCACGATCATCCCGGCTGGAGCCGACGCCGTCGAAGACGGTCAGCGGCTGGGTTGCATCGAAGGGTATTCAGAAGGACGGCTTGGACTGGACCCGACTGGACTGGAGAAGGTCGCTTACGCGGGCCTCGGCGGCTCGTGTCCTGAGACATTAAGCCGGCGAAGGCGGTCTCAAAGCCGCGGCGATGTCGCACGCCGCCGATCGGCGAAGGTCGGGCGCTCGGCGCGATAGGTGGTGGCGCGCGACTCGACGTCAGGCCTGCAGATGCGGCTGTTGTGTCGGCTCTCGAAAGTCATGGTCAGTGCGCGCCCAGCGAGGTGCCGCGACGAGCGCAGGCCGGGCCCGGCCCGCGCATGTAGTAGCGCTCGGGCCGATAGGTCGGCGCGACGAATTCGCGGATGGCTGCGGCATAGCCGATGAGGTGCGTGAGGAAGTTCATTTTACCTGTCCCTGTCCCGACTTTCGGGTGTCCCTTCCGAATTGCGGAAATCATAGCGTCGAGGCGTGAATAGTCGGTGAACGCGATGTTAATTTCTGGTCGAAAACCCGTCGCTTCATGGCCGGAATGCGGCTGATTCGGGGTCTTTCCACGCCTTTTGTCGCCATTTCGGCGTGTGTGACTTTTGCATCACATATGTTTCGTTTGGATGTCGCCTGGGTGCGGTTGCGTTTCAGCTTTCGCCCTGGCGGGAGAATTTTCCTTGCTCGCCGCCGCAAGTCCGGAACCCGGCTTGGGACGAGACGTTGATTCTTCGAGCCGGCATGGCCGGCCCATGGGGCCGCCGACCTGCGGCCCCACGCTAACCCGCAACCGCAAGAGCAAAGGAAGGGCCGCAATCATGGGCTTCTTTTCGAAGGACATCAAAACCCTGGACGACCTCTTCGTGCACACGCTGCGCGACATCTATTATGCCGAAAAGCAGATCGAGAAGGCATTGCCGAAGATGATCGACAAGGCGACGGATCCGCAGCTGAAGGCCGGCTTCGAGAAACATCTCGAGCAGACCAGGGGCCATGTCGAGCGCGTCGAGCAGGTGTTCGAACTGCACGGCGTCAAGGCCAAGGAAGTCAACTGCCCCGCCATAGACGGCATCCTCGAGGAAGCCGACGACGTCAGCGGCGACGTCGACGACAAGGAGGTGCTGGACGCGGCGCTGATCGCCTCGGCGCAAGCGGTCGAGCACTATGAGATGACCCGCTATGGCACCTTGATCGCCTGGGCCAAGCAGCTTGGCCGCAGCGACTGCGCCAACGTGCTGGCCAAGAACCTCAAGGAAGAGCAGGCGACGGATCGCAAGCTGACCGAAATAGCGGAAAGCAAGATCAACCTGCAGGCCGCCGAATAGGGGCTGAAAGAGCCGGGGCCGGTGGCAATCGCGCCGGCCTTGGCTCGACCGGATTGGAACCGTTGGGGTCGTCGTCCGTTCCAGCCAGGTCCTTCTCTACAGGAAATCATCATGGCGCCGCGTCCCGCCTGGAGAGGCTATCTGAAGCTTTCGCTGGTCACCTGCGCCATCGAACTGACCAATGTCGTCACCCATGCCGAGAAGGTCTCTTTTCGCATCCTCAACCGCGAGACCGGCAACACGGTGAAGCGGATCTATGTCGACGCCGAAACCGGCAAGCCGCTTGAGGATGGCGACGAGATAAAGGGCTACGAGGACGACGATGGCAAGTTCATCCACATCGAAGAGGACGAGATCGAGGCCATCCAGATCGAGTCCTCGCACACGATGAGCCTCGACGGCTTCGTCGACAAATCCTCCATCGAGCAGATCTATCTCGATACACCCTATTACGTCGCGCCGGCCGACAAGGTCTCGCAGGACGCTTTCGCCGTCATCCGCGACGCGATGGCCGGCAAGAAGATGGCGGGTCTGGCGCGCATCGTGCTCTATCGGCGCGAACGTCCCGTGGTCATCGAACCGCTCGGCAAGGGCATGGTGCTGACGACGTTGCGCTACGACAACACGGTGCGCCAGCCGGACACCGTCTTCGGCGACATCGAATCGGTGAAGACGGATCAGGAGATGACCGATCTGGCCGAGCTCATCATCGACAAGAAGAAGGCGAAGTTCGATCCCTCGAAATTCGAGGACAAGTACGAGGATGCGCTGCTCGAACTGATCCGCGCCAAGAAGGCGGGCCGCAAGGCGCCGAAGGCCAAAGCGGCGCCCAAGCCGTCCAACGTCGTCAATCTTTTCGACGCTCTGAAGAAGAGCCTTTCGTCGGACGGCGGATCGGGCGAACGCCGCGGCAAGGCCTCCGCGAAAGCCAAACCGGCGGTCAAACGCGGCAAGCCGAAAGAAGCCGCGCCCAAGCGCAAATCGGCGTGAGGACATCAAGGGATGGCTAGCCTCGAACAATATCACGCCAAGCGCGATTTCAGGAAAACCGCCGAACCCCCCGGCAAGGTCGCCCGCGGCAAGAAGAGCGAGGCAGGCGGCATCTTCGTCATCCACAAGCACGCCGCGACCAGGCTGCATTACGACCTGCGCCTCGAACATGCCGGTGTGCTGTGGAGCTGGGCGGTGACGCGCGGGCCCAGCCTCGATCCGCACGAGAAACGGCTCGCCGTGCATGTCGAGGACCATCCGATCGACTATGCGCCGTTCGAGGGCACCATTCCCAAGGGCGAATATGGCGCCGGCTCGGTCATCGTCTGGGACGAGGGCACATGGGTGCCCGAGGGCGATCCGGCCAAGGCGATGAAGAAGGGCCATATCAACTTCGAGCTCAACGGCCACAAGCTGCACGGCCGCTGGCACCTGGTGCGGCTGAGACCGCGCCCCGGCGAGAAGCGCGACAACTGGCTGCTGATCAAGTCGGACGATGGCGCGGCGCGCCCGGGCGAGGATATTCTGGAGGAAGCGCCGAAATCGGTGAAGTCGGGCCTGACGATCGAGGAGGTCGGGGCGGGCAAGGCCGCGAAAGGGGAGAAGGCGAAAGTCTGGCACTCCAACAAACCGGCCGCCGAAAAGGCGAAGGCCGGACACGCAAAGCGCCTCGACTTCATCGAGCCGCAACTGGCCACGCTCGAGCGGGAAGCGCCGCCGGGCGAGGACTGGCTGCATGAGGTCAAGTTCGACGGCTATCGCATGCAGGCGCAGATCGCCGGCACGGACGTGCGGCTGCTCACCCGCACCGGCCTCGACTGGACGAAGAAATTCGGCGACGCGATCGTCGCCGAGCTCGCCGGATTGAAATGCAGCGACGCCATCATCGACGGCGAGATCGTCGTGCTGGCCGACAGCGGCGTCTCTTCCTTCGCGCTTTTGCAGGCCGACCTGTCGGCGAAGCGCACGGATCGCTTCATCTACTACGTCTTCGACCTGATGCGGCTGAATGGGCGGGACCTGCGCCGCGAGCCGCTGGTCGAGCGCAAGCAGGCCTTGCAGGAATTGCTGGCCAGCCAGCCGGAGGATTCGGCGGTCCGCTTCAGCGACCATTTCGCCGAGCCCGGCAAGGTGATGCTCGAGCATGCCTGCCGCATGGGACTGGAAGGCGTCGTCTCCAAGCGCGCCGACGCGGTCTACCGAAGCGGGCGCGGGCCGTCCTGGGTGAAGTCGAAATGCACGCTGCGACAGGAGTTCGTCATCGCCGGCTACCTGCCGTCCGACAAGACCGGGCGCGGGCTGCGTTCGCTGCTGCTTGGCTATTTCGAGGCCGGCAAGCTGCACTATGCCGGCCGCGTCGGCACCGGCTTCTCGACCGGCGGCGCCAATGCCCTGAAGAAGAAGCTCGATGCGCTGCAAACGAAGTCGTCGCCCTTCGACAAGGCCGTGCCGAGGGGCAAGGGCCTGGTCTGGGTGAAGCCGGAGCTTGTCGGCGAAGTGGAGTTCCGCAGTTGGACCTCCGACCGTATAGTACGCCACGCCTCGTTCCAGGGGCTGCGCGAGGACAAGCCGGCGGAGGAAGTCGTGCAGGAAAAGCCGAAGGCACCGACAGGCAAAAGCACGGCCCGGGCCAAGCCGGCGTCAAGCGGCGCAACGCCGGCAAGGGCGGCAACCACCACGGTGAAGCTGTCCCACCCAGAAAAGCTGCTGTGGCCCGACGAAAAGATATCCAAGCAGGGGCTGCTCGATCATTACGCGCTGGTGTGGCCGCGCATGAAACAATTCGTGGTCAACCGCCCGCTCAGCCTGGTCAGGGCCCCCGACGGGGTCGGCGGCCAGCGCTTCTTCCAGAAGCATGCCTCGCCAGGCATGCATGACAAGATCGAGAAAACGAGGGATCCCACGGATGGCGAGGAAATCCTGTTTATCCGTGACTTCGACGGCGTCGCGGCACTTGTCCAGCTCGGCGTGGTCGAGATCCACATCTGGGGTTGCACCATCGACGAGCTCGAACGACCTGACCAGATCGTCTTCGATCTCGACCCCGATGAAGGCGTCGACGTGAAGGCGGTGCGGGCGGCGGCACTCGACATAAGGGGCAAGCTTGACGAGCTGTCGCTGCCCAATTTCGTCAAGACGTCGGGTGGCAAGGGCTTTCATGTCGTCGTGCCGCTGAAGCCGTCGGCCAACTGGGAGGAGGTGAAAGGCTTCGCCCATGATTTCGCGCGCGCGCTGGAACAGGGCGCGCCCGACCGCTACACAGCGACGCTGTCCAAGAAGGCGCGCACCGGCAAGATATTCGTCGACTATCTGCGCAATGGCAGCGGCGCGACCACGGTGGCGCCCTACTCGTCGCGGGCCAAGAAGGGTGCCACGGTGTCGATGCCGGTGACCTGGGCCGAGATCGAGGCCGGCCTGCCGCCGAACGCATTCCCCATCGGCGACAAGACGACGCTGAAGCAACTCGCGGAAGCCGATCCGTGGAAGGATTTCTTCAAGAAGGGGAAGGTGTTGAAGCGGGGGTAATCCTGCCCGCATTTGCAGCGCGGCGATCCTTCGCGCCTGTCCCGCCGACGAATCGATGCTGGCAACAGCGCCGATAGCTCAAGCCAAAAACACCTTCTCGAACGCCTGTTTGCCGGGCGGCGAAAAAATCACGGCGCGGCTGTCCTTCTCCCGGCGCGCCCATTTCTCGGTGAGGATCTTGTCGAGGATGGCGGCGCCCAGCGTGCCGGCGAGATGCGAGCGCCGTACGCTCCAGTCGAGGCAGGCGCGGCACACCGGCCGCCGGGCCTTCGCCTCCACATCGATCCCTAGCGCCGCGAAATGCGAGGCGGCCGAAGGCGCCAAGCGGATTTCGCCGTGGTCTCGCAGCAGCAGTCTCCGGTCGATGAGGCGGTCGAGCATCGCCACCGCCTGCTCGCCGGCAAGATGATCGTAGCAGACGCGCGCCACGCGCATCGCCCCGTCGCGCGGGCCCGGCCGCACGCGCCTGGGGCCGATGGTTTCGGCGACGCCGGCGATGGCTTCGATCATTTCAGCCACCTGCGGCCCGGCGAGCCCGTAATAGCGATGCCGGCCCTGGCTTGCCACGGTCAGCAGCCCGCCTTCCATCAGTTTCGACAGATGCGAGGAGGCGGTCGGCATCGAGACGCCGGCCTCAAGCGCCAGTTCGCTTGCCGTCAGCGCCGTGCCGCCCATCAGTGCGTTGAGCATGTTGGCGCGGGCCGGGTCGCCGATCAGGCTGGCGATGCGGGCAATGTCGGGTCCTTCGCGCATAGTTTCATCCCTATCGAAGCATTCTCGCCAGATAATCACTATCCTTCGCTGAGCTCAAGGAGCGCTGATGATGCTCCTGACAGGAAACTGCTTAGCACACCGGCGTGGGCGCCGTTTCGACAGAGATCGAATTATCGATGCGACAAATCCAGGGAGACCGGAATGACCATCACCTGCTTCATCCGCTACGAGATCGATCCGTTCGGCAAGGCCGCGTTCGAGGAATATGCCCGTAACTGGGGCCAGGCCATTCCGCGCTGCGGCGCCGACCTGATCGGCTACTACGCGCCGCATGAAGGCTCGGCCACGACCGCCTATGCGGCCTACAACATAGAAAGCCTGGCTGCCTATGAAGCCTATAGGGCCCGGCTTGCCGCCGACCCGGCCGGCAAGGCAAACTACGAATTCGCCCGCCGGGAAAAATTCATCCTCAAGGAGGACCGCATGTTCCTGAAACTGGCGTCCGGCCCGCACGCGAAGCTGGTGCTGCCGTGATCGCCGTCATCTTCGAGGTCGAGCCGGCCGCGGGCAGGCGCGATGCCTATCTGGACATCGCCGCGCAGTTGCGGCCGCTGCTTGAAAGCATCGATGGCTTCATCTCGGTCGAGCGCTTCCAGAGCCTCGCCAATCCGGACCGCATCCTGTCACTATCGTTCTGGCGCGACGAGGAAGCGGTGAAGGCCTGGCGCAACACGCAAGAACACCGGCAGGCCCAGCAGGCCGGGCGCGGCGGCATCTTTGCCGGTTACCGCCTGCGCATCGCGCACGTCGTGCGCGATTATGGCTTGAGTGAAAGGCAACAGGCGCCGGTGGATAGCCGGGCGGTGAACGGGTAATCGGCAGGTCCTTCCTTCTCCCAAAAAGGGGAGAAGGGATGAACCCTATGCGTTCCCGATCAGCACGCCTGCCGCGAACACCAGCGCGCCGCCGAGCACCACCTGGAAGGCGGCGCGCAGGAAGGGTGTCTGCATGTAGCGGTTCTGGACGAAGGCGATCGCCCAGAGTTCGAAGAACACCACCACGGCGGCAACCGCGGTCGCCGTCCAGAAATGCGGGATTAGGTAGGGCAGCGCATGGCCGAGGCCGCCGAGCGTCGTCATGATGCCCACGGTCAGGCCGCGCTTGACCGGCGAACCGCGGCCCGACAGCTTGCCGTCGTCGGAGGCGACCTCGGTGAAGCCCATCGAGATGCCGGCGCCGATCGAGGCGGCGAGGCCGACGAGAAGCGTCTGCCAGGTGTCGTGCGTGGCAAAGGCGGCGGCGAAGATCGGCGCCAGCGTCGATACCGAACCGTCCATCAGTCCGGCCAGTCCCGGCTGCACATAGGTGAGGATGAACTGGCGCTGCTCGGCCGTCGCCTCCTCGACCTTCACGGTGCCCGGCACGTGCTGCTGCTCCAGCCGCTGCGCCATGCTCTCATGGCTCTGTTCCGCCGCCGCCAGTTCGTCGAGCAGCTTTCTGGTCGAGGCATCGGTGGTGCGCCTGGCCGCCTCGACATAGAACAGGTAGGCCTGCCGCTCCATCGCCTCGGCCTGGCGGCGTACCTGCTCGATGCCGAGCGGTTTGACCAGCCAGTCGGGCTTGCGCTCGTAATAGCCCTTCACATGCTCGCGCCGGATCAGCGGAATGCGCTCCCCGAAACGCCTGCGGAAAAGCTCGATCAGCGCGTCGCGATGACCGTCCTCCTCCTCGGCCATGTCCTCGAACATCTTGGCCGATTGCGGAAAATCCTCCGCCAGCCCATCCGCATAGGCGCGATAGATGCGCCCGTCGTCTTCTTCCGACGAGATGGCAAGCGCCAGGATCTCCTGTTCGGAGAGCGAATCGAAGGAGCGGCGGCCGAAGCCGAAAACACGGGAAAGCATGAGGAAATCACCCTAGTTTAGAATTGTTCTAAACTAAAGTTTGCTGCCGCATCGGTCAATCGTGCGCCTGGGCAGTGGTCAAGATTTGTTGAAGCCGCCATTCGGCGCCGCCTCTTCATTATCGGCAAATGTTCACTTATATGACCAAACTCAAGCCAACAACCGAGGAAGCCGCCGATGACTGCAAAGCCGGACGCCCATCACTTCGACCCGAAACCCGTCCTCGACCTCATAGCCAGCATCGAGGCCGATCTGCAGCGCCTGAAAGGTCTGGTCGAGCAGCAGATCGAGAAGTTCGATCCCGCCAACCCGCACAACAAGACCCTCGACGGCAAGCTGACCGAGGAAGGCGTCGAGTGCTGCTACCGCATGTTCGACGAAGGCAAGTCGCGCTATTCGGTCTCCCAGCAGATGAAGATTTCCTTTGCCGCCGCCACCCATCGCTTCAACGCCTGGCGCAAGGCCGGCGGCAACAAGCGGCAGCGGACGTTGTTGGGGTGAGGGTTGAACTGGACGGACCGGCAGGCAGGTGACTGCCAGCACTGCCGGCCGTCGTGATCCCAAACCTTGTGACGGTTACATTTTTTTGTTGGCCTCGCGCGGCCCTTTGCGTGCACCATGGCCGGACCACATCTTACAGGACCCGCCATGACCACGCCTCCCGGCATCGCCGATATCCACGCCGCCGCCGCCCGGCTCTCCGGCCTTATCGTCGAGACGCCGCTGATCGAATCGCCCGAGCTCAACAGCCGCTTCGGCGGCCGCATCCTGTTCAAGCCGGAAACGCTGCAGCGTACCGGCTCGTTCAAGTTCCGCGGCGCCTACAACAAGCTGTCCTCGCTATCGGCCGAGGAGCGCGGCCGCGGCGTGGTCGCCTTTTCCTCGGGCAATCATGCGCAAGGCGTTGCCGCTTCCGCCGCCATGTTCGGCGTCAGGGCGGTCATCGCCATGCCGTCGGACGCACCGGCCATGAAGATCGGCAATGTCCGCAAGATGGGCGCCGAAGTGGTCGCCTTCGATCGCGTCCGCGAAGACCGCGTGGCCGTGGTTCGGCCTTACGTGGAGAAGGGCATGGTCCTGGTGCCGCCCTATGACGATCCCGCCATCATCGCGGGCCAGGGCACGATCGGCCTCGAACTGCTGCGTCAGGCCAAGGCGCTTGGCGTGAGCCTCGACGCCGTCATCGTTCCCTGTGGCGGCGGCGGGCTGAGCAGCGGGATTTCGATGGCGGTCAAGGACGGTTCGCCCGCCACCGCCGTCTGGGCGGCAGAGCCGGAATTTTTCGACGACACCAGCCGGTCGCTGGCCAAGGGCGCCAGGGTAGCGAACGAGCCCGGCCACACCTCGATCTGCGACGCGCTTCTCGTCGCCGAGCCGGGCGCGCTCACCTTCGAGATCAATCGCAAGACGCTGGCCGGCGGGATTGCCGTCTCGGAGGAGGCGACGAAGCAGGCCATGCGCGACGCCATGGCCCATCTCAAGCTCGTCGTGGAGCCCGGCGGCTGCGTCGGGCTCGCCGCGCTCTCGTCGGGCAGGATCGACTTGGCCGGCAAATGCGTGGCCGTGGTGCTGTCTGGCGGCAATGTCGATTTCGACGCCTATGCCAAGATCATGGCTGCTGCCGCTTGACGCCCGCCCTGCATGGCAGGGCGGGCAGCCTTGTTGTTTCGCAATTCCGGATGGAAACCGCTGCGCACTTTTCCTGGAATTGCCCAGTGCCCGTCAGCTGATGACGGTGCCGTCAGTCGATGACTTTCACGATGCGACGGGTTCCGGGATCGACGAGGACGGTCTGACCGTTGACGACGACATAGCGGTACTGCACATCAGGAACATCGATCGCATGCAGCTCAACAGTGTCCGGCAAGGTCGAGCCGATGGCCAGCTGGACGCCCAGCAGGTCGACCGAGGCGATCGGCTTCTTGTGCACATATTCGCGGATAACGGTCTCCTGCTGCGGCTCGATGATCACGTCCTGAGCAGCGGCGGCACCGATGCCGGCGGCTAGCAGAAGCCCGGCCGCAGTGGCGGAAAGATACAGTCTCATCATTGCCTCCATTGCTGGTCGATAGAGCGCAATACAGTTGCAAGTCTCGGCTCTATCTCGTTGTTTTGGTGGCATTCCGCACCCCGCCAGATGATCCGGCCGGACTCGAGATGCCAAAGGCTTCGCTTGCACTGAGGGGGCCGTCTTGGCCCGCAAGTGGCAGCGGCGAGGCTGATCGACAACGCCGGGGCAGAAGCATGGTTCCAACGGGAGGGTCCAGGGCTCGATGGAACCCTGGACCGCCCCAGCGGCTGTTTTCAGTCCAGCGTGCGGCGGAAGCGGACAAGGGCGACGCCGGCAAACAGCGCCACGAACACCACCAGCCAGCCGATCTCCACGGCCACCGCCGGCAGCTGCGCGCCCTTCAGCATGACGGCACGGGTAATGCGCAGGAAATGCGTCAGGGGAAAGATCTCGCCAAAGATCTGCGCCCAGCCCGGCATGCCGCGATAGGGAAACATGAAACCCGAAAGCATGATCGACGGCAGGAAGAAGAAGAAGGTGAGCTGCAAGGCCTGCATCTGCGTCCGCGCAACGGTCGAGATCGTGTAGCCGAGCAGCACCAGCGACAGCACGAACACCAGCACCGCCGACAAGAGCAGCGTCATCGACCCCGTAAAGGGGATGGCGAACAGAAGCTTCGACGCCGCCAGCACCACCACGACCTGAACCGCGCCGACCGCCAGATAGGGCAGCACCTTGCCCAGCATGATCTCGAGCGGGCTGGACGGCATGGCGAGCAGGTTCTCCATCGTGCCGCGCTCTGTCTCGCGCGTCAGCGCGATCGAGGTCATCATCACCATCGTCATCTGCAGGATGACGCCGAGCAGGCCGGGGACGATGTTGTATTGCGAGATGCCCTCCGGATTGTAGCGCCGGTGCACGACCACATCGAGCTGGCCCCGGGCTGCCTCGGCGGCGGCCTCCTGCATGCCTTGCGCTCGAAGCAGCGCCTGGCCGGCGACGGTGCTGAGCGTCGAGATGGCGCCGCTGGCAACCGCCGGGTCGGTGGCGTCGGCCTCGATCAGGATCTGCGGATTGTCGCCGCGCTCCACCCGCCGCGCGAAATCGGCCGGAATGGTGACGACGAAGGCGACGTCACCGCGCGCCATCAGGAATTCGGCCTCGTCGGCACTTTGCGCCACATGGTCGAAACGGTAGTAGCCGGTGGTCTGCAGTGCCGAGATCATGGCGCGCGTATAGGGATCGCTGCTCGTCGCCACGAGTGCCGCCGGCAGGCTCTTCGGGTCGTTGTTGATGGCGTAGCCGAACAGCACCAGCTGTATCAGCGGCACGCCCAGCATCATGGCGAAGGTGATGCGGTCGCGGCGCATCTGGATGAACTCCTTGATCAGCAGCGCGCCGAGCCGGGCGAAGGAGAAGACCGCGTTCATGCCATGTTGTCCTTCGAGCCGGACATGAACCGGATGAAGACGTCCTCGAGGCTGGTTTCGCCCGGCGCCACCGTCACGCCCTTGTGCTCCTTCTCGACATCGGCCAGCGCCGTCTCCAGCTTCTTCCTGTCGGCTCCCACGACATGCAGCGTCGCGCCGAACGGCGCCACCTGGTCGACGCCCGGCCGGCCTTCGAGCGCTTGCGCCACCTGGTCGAGGCGCGGGCCCTGCAGCACGAAAGTGGTCAGGCCGGCATTCCTGACCACCTCGGCGACGGTGCCCGTCGCCAGCATCTTGCCGTAGGAGATATAGCTGATGCGGTGGCAACGCTCGGCCTCGTCCATGTAGTGGGTGGAGACCAGCACGGTCAGCCCGCCGCTCGCCAGCCGGTGGATCTCGTCCCAGAACTCGCGCCGCGCCTTGGGGTCGACGCCGGCCGTCGGCTCGTCGAGCAGAAGCAGCTTGGGCTTGTGCATGATGCAAGCGGCCAGCGCCAGCCGCTGCTTCCAGCCGCCCGACAGCGTCCCGGCGAGCTGGTTGCGGCGTGTCGTCAGGCCGAGGTCCTCCAGGGTCCTGGCGACATGCTCCTCGACCGGCTTCAGCCGGTAGAGCCGCGCCACGAATTCCAGGTTCTCGCCGATCGTCAGATCCTCGTAGAACGAGAATTTCTGCGTCATGTAGCCGACCTCGCGCTTGATGCGCAGGCTGTCGGTGAGGATGTCGAAACCCAGCACTGTGCCTTCGCCCTCGTCCGGGGTCAGCAGCCCGCACATGATGCGGATGGTGGTGGTCTTGCCCGAGCCGTTGGGGCCGAGGAAGCCGACGATCTCGCCTTCCGCCACCGTCATCGTGACATGGTCGACGACGGTCTTGTCGCCGAAGCGCTTGACCAGGCCGTGCACGTCGATGACGTTCATTTCCCTGAAACCGCCAGCTCGACGTCGACGATCTGGCCCGGCTGCAAGGCGCCGGCGCCGCCCTCCGGCCGCGCCTCGACGAGGTAGACCAGCTTCTGCCGGTTCTCCAGCGAATAGATCACCGGCGGGGTGAATTCCGGATCGGGCGAGACATAGCTGACGCGCGCCTTCACATCCGGGCCGCAACCGTCGCAATGGACGCGGAGCAAGGTGCCGACCTTGACCGAGGAGAAGGCGGCTTCCGGTATATAGACGCTGAGCTTCACCGCGCCGTCGGGCAGCACGGAGATGACGGGCGCGGTCGGACCTGCCGTGTCGCCCGGATTGCGAATGACGTCGCTGACGCGGCCCGGAGAAGGGGCCGCCAGGGTGCGCTTGGATAGCCGCCACGCTGCTTGGTCGAGCGCGGCCTGTGCCTGCTTGACCTGACTTTCGGCGGCCTTGATCGTCTCGGGACGCGCCGGCAGGCCGCCCGCGGCGAGATTGGCCTGCGCCTGTCCGACCTGCGCGTTGGCCGTCTCCAGCGTGGCCGAGGCGGTGTCGTAGTCGGCCTGCGTGCCGGTGCCGCGCTTGAAGAGGTCGGCAGCGCGGTCGTATTTGCGTCTGGCATCGTCAGCCTGCGCCTTGGCCATGTCGACCTGGGCCTTGAGGGCGGCGATTTCTTCCGGCCGCTTGCCTACCTGCAGATCGGCAAGCTGCGCCTGCGCCTGGGCGAGACTTGCCGTGGCCTGTGCGACCGCGATTTTCGCGTCGGCGTTTTCCAGCGTCACGATCGTGGTGCCCGATGTGACGCGATCGCCGCGCTTGACCGCGACGGTCTCGACCTGCGCCACCTCGATCGGCGCCAGCAGCACATAGTCGCCTTCGACATAGCCGACGGCCAGCGGCGAAGCCGGTGCGCAGGCGCCGAAGAGTTGAGCGGCAAGCGGCAGCGAACAAAGAAAGCTCATCGTCTCGATCCCTTCCGGGCGGCCAGTATGGCGCCGAGGTTGTCCGATGTGACGGCCGCCACCTTGGCGGCCTCGGCGGCGCCGATCTCGCGCCAGCCCATTCGGCGCATGACCGCCTCGCGGCCGATGCGGAAATAGATGACCTGTCCGATCAGCGTGAACACGGTGAGCCGGGTCGCCTCGCTCTCGGCCGCCTCGCCGGTCGCCTGTTCCCAGAGCAGGCAGAGGCGCCGATGCGTCGGCTCGAACACGCCGTCATAGATGCGGTCGAGCGCCGCGGTCGGGTGCGAGAGCTCGCGCAGCACGAACTGCACGATCTCACCGGCCTGCGGCTGCGCCACGACGAATGCCACCATCCGCTCCAGCGCGGCGAACAGCTGCGCGCGCGCCGTCTCGGCGTTCGCGATTGCCGGCGCCCGCGTCTCGCCGAGTGCCTGGCCGGCGACCGATTGTATGGTGTCCACGATATGGTCGGCGGCGGCGAGGCGCAGCCCCTCCTTGCTGCCGAAGTGATAGGCGATGGAACCGATATTGGCCTTGGCCTCCGCCGCGATCTCGCGCGTGGAGGTGCCGTCGAAGCCTTGTCGTCCGAACAGCTTGAGCGCCGCGCGGACCAGCGCTTCACGCGTCATCTCCGCAGCGGGCGGCTCACGGCGAGGAGTTCGGGCTTCGGGCGGCTTGATCATGTGGCATACTTTAATCAATCGATTGATTAAAGTCAAATCCGAGTTCGGACATGGCTTGCCATGCCGGCCCGCGCGGGCTTTAGTGCGCGGCCATGGGCAAGGAAGTCGAGCGCAAGTTCCTGGTCTCCGGCACGGCATGGCGGGATCTGGTCGAGGCGGACATCCGCATCCTCCAGTTCTATCTCGCCGCCGCGCCAGGACGCACGGTGCGCGTGCGCATCAGCAACGGCGCCTCGGCCAGGTTGACGCTCAAATTCGGCAGCACGGCGCGGGAGCGCGACGAATTCGAATATCCCATTCCGCTGGCCGACGCCGTGGAGATGCTCGGCTTCGCCATCGGGCGTGTCATCGAGAAGACACGTCATCATGTTAGGCATGGCGGCTATCTCTACGAAGTCGATGTCTTCGGCGGCGCGCTGGCGGGGCTTGTGATGGCCGAACTCGAAACGCCGGACGATGTTCCGGATGAAATGCTGCCAGACTGGCTCGGCCGCGAAGTGACTGGCGAACAGAAATTCTACAACGCGTCGCTCGCCCTCGGGGGGATTCCGGAGATCGCCGCATGAGCTTTCGCATCGATCCGCGCCTGCCGCTGACCGGCGAGGTCAGGCGTATCCTGGCCGAGGAAATCGGCAAGGCGCTTGCTCATCTCGACATGGCGCGTGACAGGCCGGAACAGGGACTGCACAAATCCCGCAAACGACTGAAGAGCGTACGCGCCTTGTTACACCTCGTTCGTTCCGGAAACGAAACATTCTGCCGCACGGAGAACGAGTGCTACAGGCAGGTCTCGGCATTGCTCGCCGGACCGCGCGAGGCGACCGCCTTGATCGAGACGATCGACCGCCTGGCCGGCGCCTTTCCGGGGCAAAGCGCTGGTGACGGCCTTGGCCCCGCCCGCGATCGCCTGGTGATGCGCCAGCACGCGCTTCATGCCGGCGCCGGTCTCGATGCGGCCATAAAAGCTGCCATCGCCGCCTGCCAGGAGGGCCTCGAACGCGTCGACAGGCTGTCCTTGCCGGACCAGCCGGAGCAGGCCGCCGACATTCTGGCGGAGGGCGCCCGCGCCACATTGCGGCGCGCGCGCAAAGCACTGGACAAGGCGGCCTCGAGCGGCGGGGCCGAGGATTTCCACGACCTGCGCAAGGCGGCCAAGACCCACAGCATGCATCTGTCGCTGCTCGGCCGCCTGTGGCCGACGCCAATCAAGGCTCGTCGCAAGGCGGTCGACAAGCTCGCAGAGCAACTCGGCGAACTGCACGACGTCTTCGTCATGCGCGCGATGCTGGAGGCCGGCGGCGAGCCGCTTGGGCCGCCCGGGGATACGAAACTCCTTCGCAAACTCCTGAAGCATTCCGAAAAGAGCCTGAGGAAGTCCTGCCTTGCCGAGGCGGCCGAACTGTTCGGCGACAGTCCCAGGCGCTCGACGAAGAAGCTGGCCCGCAAGGCGCGCGACGATCTTGCCGGCGCTCCGCCCGCGGAGGAATTGGCGGCGAGGTGACGCAACGGCATTCATCGCCGGTCATGCCGGCATTGGCCGTGTATGGCTCGCCGGGAGGGGCTGGCCCTTCATTCGCGCACCGGCATCGGTACCGACGGCAAGTCGATCCTCTATATCCCGCTGATGAACGAGGGCGAAGTCGCGGCGCTGAAGCTGGATTGAGAAGATTTTCGGAGCCGGCCGCACGAGAGCCTTTGCCACATGGGCCGGGCGGATCTAAAACCAGCCGCCATGAGGATGGTCGTCCGCCGCCCGCTCGCTCGTTCGGAACTGCCGCACGATACGGCCGCTCTCGCGCGCTATCTCATCGGCAAGATCGTGGTCCGGGAATTGCCCGAAGGCATTGCCAGCGGCCGCATCGTCGAGACCGAGGCGTATGTCGCCGGCGATGCTGCCGGGCACGGCTTCAGGGGAATGACCCCGCGCAATCGCTCGCTGTTCCTCGAGCGCGGGCATGCCTATGTCTATCTCGCCTACGGCATCTCATACATGCTGAATGTCTCGAGCGAGATGCCCGGCATCGGAACCGGCGTCCTGATCAGGGCATTGGAGCCGCTCGACGGCATTCCGATCATGCAGCTCAATCGCGGCATCGAGCGCCTGCGTGACCTGGCGCGAGGACCGGGAAGGCTCGCCATGGCGTTGCGGATCGACCGTTCGCTCGACGGGCTCGATCTTTGCCGGGAAGGCCCTCTATGGCTTGCAAGCGATGGCCGCGACCCCGGCGAAATCGGGCAGAGCGTTCGGATCGGCATTTCGAAGGATGCCGACCGCCTGCTGCGATTTTACGTCCGGGGAAGTCCGTTTGTCAGCGATTCACGATCGCTCAACCCATGAGAGGTGCTTCCCGGCGCGTTGAAAGGAAGAAGAATGCAAGCTACTGCGCTGCCCTTTTTCCCTCCAACTGCGCCTGCGCTGCCCGGATCGAGGCGGCGTAGGTCACCAGCGGGCGCTTGAGGCCGTGGTTGATCAGCGTGCGTCTTGTCTGCGGCGAAGCGCCAGATATGACAAAGCGCACGCCGGCGCGCCTGGCCTTGTGCGCCGCACCCTCGATGACATTGGCCGCGGTCGAGTCGAAGAACGGCACCGCCGAGCAGTCGAGGATGAAGTTCTTGCGCTGGTCGGCGATGCGGTCGAGCACCGCGCCGACGGTCGAAGCGGCGCCGAAGAAGAATGCGCCGGAGATGCGGTAGACGACGGTGTCGGCGTCGGTCGCGTCCCTGGAATCATAGACGCTCTCGCGGTCGGCGACGTCCTCAGGCACCAGCGTCTGGTCGGCCTCGACGGCGATGGATTTCGCCATGCGGTCGATGAACAGGATCGAGCCCAGCGCGAATCCGACAACGATGCCTTCGGTCAAGTCGCGGAAGACCACGATCAGGAAGGTGGCCATCAGCACCAGCGCATCGCCGCGCGAGGCGCGCAGCAGCGTGGCGAAAGCCTGCTTCTCGAACATGTTCCAGCACACCACCGCCAGCACGCCGGCGAGGGCGGAGAGCGGGATGTAGCTGGCGAGCGGCGCTGCCGCCAGCATCAGGACGAGCAGGATCATGGAGTGGATCATGCCCGAAACCGGCCCGTGCGCGCCGGCCCGCACATTGGTGGCGGTACGGGCAATGGTGCCGGTGGTGCAGATGCCGCCGAACAGGGCCGAGGCGATGTTGGCGAAGCCTTGCGCCACCAGTTCGCAGTTGGAACGGTGCCGGCGGCCGGTCATGCCGTCGGCGACGACGGCCGACAGCAAGGATTCGATGGCGCCTAGCAACGCGAAGGCGATGGCGTCCGGCAGCACGTCGATCATCCTGTCGAGGCTGACGGGGGGAAGCGCCGGCCATTGCAGGCTGCGCGGGATCCCGCCAAAGCGCGTGCCGATCGTCTCGGCCGGCAGCGCAAACAGCGCCACCGCGAGCGACGCCAGACCGATGGCGATCAACATCGCCGGCCATTTCGGCCGCCAGCGCTTCAGGAAAGCGATGGTTGCGATTGTCAGCACCGCCACGAAGGTCGCCGCGAGATTGATCGTGCCGGCCGCCTCGCCGATCGCGGTCAGCTTCGGCACCAGCGGGCCTGGCTCCTTGCCGGCGAGCTTCAGCCCGAACAGTTCGACGATCTGGCCCGAGAAGATGATGACGGCGATACCGGCGGTAAAGCCGACCGTCACCGGATAGGGAATGAACTTTATGTAGGTGCCGAGCCGCAGATAGCCGATGGCGATGAGGAAGATGCCGGCCATCATCGTCGCCAGCAACAGCCCGTCCACGCCGACCCGCGCGACCGTCGCCGCCACCAGCACGATGAAGGCGCCCGCGGGGCCGCCGATCTGGAAACGGCTGCCGCCGAACGCCGAGATGATGAAGCCGCCGATGATCGATGTGTAGAGCCCGCGCTCCGGCGTCACCCCTGATGCGATGGCGATTGCCATCGACAGCGGCAAGGCGACGATGGCGACGGTCAGCCCGGCAATGGCATCGGCCCTGAGATGTTCGAGCCTGTAGCCTTCGCGCCAGACCGTCACCAGTTTCGGTGTGAACAGTTCGGAAAAAGTCGGCTTTGCCGGCCCATGGGTCGGTTTGCGCGCGGTTTCGTTGAGTGTCTGCCCGATCTCGTCCATGGACTGCTTCCGCACCTGAAAGGCGGCGGGATCGTCGGCAGGACTGTCGGCGGTCGCCGTCGCGACTTATGCCGGCTCAGCTTTCGGATTGGGCGGCACGGCAGGCTTGAGGCGCACGCCCCGGCCGCCGCGCTCACTGGGTTGATTCTCGCCGATCAGCTCCACCCCGGCCTCGTCGAGGGCCTGGATGACCTTCATCAGCGTATCGACCACACCCCTGACCACGCCGTCGCTCGCTTCCATGCGCTGGATGGTGGGAAGCGAAACGCCGGCGCGCTCGGCGAGCGTCTTCTGATCGATGCCGGCCAGCGCCCTCGCGGCGCGCATCTGCGCGGCAGTGATCATCGGCCGGGATCCCCGTCTGAGTCTGCGGATATGATGTATAATACGATCATTATGATGTTTCAAGCATCAGCATGCACGCTTGAGCCTTGATCATCATCGCTATCGAGCATTTTTCGGATACTTCCCGAGCATTGAGAGCTATGGTGTTCCATCTGGGGCAGGGGATAACGTGGTTGACCATTTTCAAGACATTGACGACATCGGCATGCCTGGTATCGGTGGTCCTTCTGCTAACGGGCTGCGGACACTTGATCAACCGGCTGATCTGACCGCTTCCCGGTCGAGCGTCGTCAGACGTCGTCACGCACCACCCTGCGCCGTTGCAGGACCCTTGCCGCCAACCAGCACAGCATGGCCCAGGCAAAGCCCGCGCACCAGCCGGCCAGCACGTCCGACGGCCAGTGGACGCCGAGATAGATGCGGCTGATGCCGACCAGCACCGTCGTCAGCACGGCGAGCGCCAGAACATAGATCTTCGTCGTCCGGCCCTGCAGGAAGCGCGCCGCAAGCGAGCCCAATGTGAGATAGGTCACCGCCGAAAGCATCGCGTGGCCGCTCGGGAAGGAAAGCGAGGTCTCGTTGACCAGATGCGAGACGAGCTCGGGCCGCGGCCGGTCGACGCCGAGCTTCAGCAGGCTCGACAGCATCTGGCCGCCCGCCACGGCGACGAAGATGAGAAGCGCGGTCCCGGGCCTGCGGATCAACAGCAGATAGATGATCGTCGCCGCCGTGATCAGCACCAGCACGCTGGTGCTGCCGAGGCTGGTGATGTCGCGCATCGCCCCTTCCATCCATGGCGGGCCGATCGGGATACCGGGTTGGCCGGCCTGGCGGAAGGCAAGCATGATTTCAGCGTCGAAGGCGTGCGGCGTGGTGGCCCGTGCCACCTCCATCAACTCCACGAAGCCCCACAGGCCGGCGGCGACGACAAGGCCGGCCAGCAGCACCGGGAATTCGACCCGGCTCAGCAGAGCCTTTGCCGCAGTTCTCATCGGACCTCGTTTCGCAACCATGGTTTGCCGGTCATCGCCCTTGCACATAGGGCCCGAGCGTGATCAGCGCCACGGCGGCAATCGCCAGCACGATGCCGGCCGCTTGCAGCGTATTGATGCGCTCGCCGAAGAATATCAGGGCCACCAGATTGACCGATACCAGCTGGATGACGGCCGACAGGCTGAACGACACCGACATGCCGAACTCGCGAATCAGCCGCAGCATGATCAGGTTGCCCAGCGAATAGAGCGCAAGCGTCAGCACGATCTTGCCCAGGCTGGGCGCCATCCCCCATTGCTTGGCGGCCGCCGCCGCCAGCAGAAAGATCACGGTCGAAAGACCGAGCTGAAGTAACCCCGAAAAACTCACCCTGCCCTCGATATTGATGCCGGTCGTCCGTGCCTTGTTTCGCAAGCGCGTCGGGACGTCAAGCAGCTGCCGTGGGACCAGGCTCTTGTGTCGGCAGGACCGAAGCGCCAAAGTCGCGGCCACTACCCTGCCCCTGCGGGTGGGGGCGAGGAGCGTGGCGTGCGATTTCTCGAAACCTTGTCGCGGCGCTGGAACGGGCTTACGCTGGCGCTGCAGTTCATCATTGCCGGCGGCTTCGGGCTGCTTGCGGTGATGCTGGTGGTCGGCTTCTGGGTCACCGCGCAAATCCGCGAAAGCGTGCTCCACAATTCGGCGGCCACGACTGCCCTTTATGTCGACAGTGTGATCGCTCCGCTGCTCCCCGATCTGCGCACGAACCATCAGCTCGATGACGCCGTCAAACGGGCGCTTGACGAGACCCTCGGCCAAGGCGCGCTCGGCAAACGGCTGTTTTCCTTCAAGTTGTGGCGTCGGGACGGCACGGTGCTGTATTCGAAGGACACGGCCTTGATCGGCCGGCAGTTCGGCCCGAGCGCCAACCTGCGTGCCGCCTTCGCCGGGAATGTCGTCGCCGAGTTCAACGAGCTAGGCGACGAGGACGACAAGGAGGAGAGGGCCGCGGGCGTGCCGCTGCTGGAAATCTACAATCCAGTCCGCGAACCCTGGTCGGGCGAGGTGGTCGCCGTCACCGAATTCTACGAGATCGCCGACGATTTCCAGGCGGCTCTGGCTTCCGCCTTGCTGTCGAGCTGGCTGATCGTGGCCGGCGCCACGCTGACGGCGCTGCTGCTGTTGTCGGGGATCGTCATACGTGGCAGCCGCACCATCGACAAGCAGCGCGGCGTTCTGCAGGGTCAGGTCTCCGAGCTGCAGGCGCTGGTTTCGCAAAACCGGGCGCTGCGCCTGCGCGTCCAGCAGGCGTCGCGCCGTGCCACGGCGCTCAATGAACGATACCTGCGTCGCATCGGTGCCGACCTTCATGACGGGCCGGCCCAGCTCGTCGCGCTGGCGGCGCTGCGTGTGGATAGCCCCGCCATTTCCGGCGAGGGTGCCTCCAGCGACAGCCGCAACGCCGAGATCGCCATGATCCGCATGGCGCTGGACGACGCGATGCGTGAAATCCGCGGCATCTGCAACGGCCTTGTCCTGCCGCAGATAGAAACGGCCGCGACCGGCGACATTCTGCGTCTTGCCGTCGACGAGCATCAACGCAGGACCCGCAGTTCCGTGGCGCTGACCCTATCCAGGCAGTTGCCCGAACTGGGCGCTTCGGAGAAGATCAGCATCTATCGCTTCGTCCAGGAGGGGCTGAACAACGCCTACCGTCATGGGCAGGGCAAGGATCAGGAGGTGAAGGCCGGGATGACAGGCGGCAAGTTCTTCGTTGAAGTGTCGGATGGCGGGCCCGGATTCGACCCGAGGCGGGCCGAAGGCCTGGGGCTCGCCGGCATCAGGGAGCGTATCGAAAGCATTGGTGGCCAGTTCGAGACCACGACCGGGCCGCAGGGAACACGATTGATGATTACGCTAGCCGTCGAGGATCAACCATGATCGGTACCATCCGTGTCGCCATTGTCGACGACCACCCTCTGTTTCGCGAAGGCGTTACCCGCAGCCTGTCGGAGATCGGCGGCTTCGAAATGGTGGCCCAGGGCGCCACGGCGCAGGATGCCGAACGCATCGCCTCGACTTTGCAGCCCGACATACTGCTGCTCGACATCAGCATGCCGGGTGACGGCCTTGCGTCGGTGGCCGGCATACTGGGTGCCAATCCCGGACAGAAGATCGTCATGCTGACGGTCTCGGAGGCCAATGCCGACGTGGCGCGGGCGCTGAATGCCGGTGTGCGCGGCTATGTGCTGAAGGGGGTCGGCTCGCGCATGCTGGCCGAAATCCTCCATGGTGTCGCGGCCGGCGAGACCTATGTGTCGCCGACCCTGTCGGCTCGCCTGCTTTCGGACCTGCAATCGCTGCAGCCGGCCAACGGCAGGACGGATCGCCTGCGTCAGCTCACCGGACGCGAGGCCGAGATCCTGCAGCTGGTGGCGGAAGGGCTGAGCAACAAGGAAGTGGCGCTGCGGCTGGCACTGCAGGAAAAAACGGTCAAGCATCACATGACCGGTGTGCTGTCCAAGCTCAACGTCCGCAATCGCACCGAGGCGGCGCTGCTGATGCGCGAAGCGCGGGATCGGGCCGGCAGCTAATCCTGGTCGGCCGCAAGGGATCCCCGGTTTGGGATAACGACACGCATAAATGAAAACCTGAAGCGCGGTGCAGCAGCGGAACGCTCCAGGGCAAAAAAGACGGCCCCTATACGGGGCCGGAGTGACAAGGTCACCTCCGCCGGGGGGCGGCGGAGGTGACACGTAAAGCGGGCGATGCCTATTGCCCGCTCTACAACCCCTTGAGGCGGCTTATATCCGCCGCCGTCGCAGGGCGCTCGACGATCGTGCGGCCCAGAGCGTCGGTCATTTTGAAGCGACCCTTCTCGATCTCTTCCCCGAAGCCGTTAGGGTGCTGCACCACGATCTTGTTGTCGTCTATTTCGACACGATCGCCGGTTGTTGCGTTCACATGCTTGCCGGAGCTGTTGGCACCCTTCCCCTTGCCGTTGTTGCCGGCGCCATTGTTCCCGTTGCCGCCAGCGTTGCCATTGTTGCCTCCGGCGTTGCCATTGTTGCCTCCGGCGTTGCCATTGTTGCCGCCGCCGTTATTTCCATTGCCGCCATTGCCGTTACCGCTACCACCGCCATTGCCGCTGTTCCCGCCAGGCTTGGCTTGGGCGCTGGACGCGACAATGCCTGCGGCGGAACCGTGAAAATCGAGGTGATAGGGGGCTATGGTCAGCGCCAGTGCCGGCACTGCTCTCAGGGCCAGCCAGCAACAATGAGCCATGATCGAGCTGCGCATCAGTCCCTCACTTGATCGGACCGGCAAAATTCAGAGGCCATCTCGTGCAGGTACGCGACCATCGGCGACATGGCGTGTTCGTGTAAGTGGCCCACGACCGATGCCGCGGCAATCCGGACCTTCGCCCCGATCGGTTTAGGACCTTGGTCCGAGTTTTAAACCGGATGTGGCGCGAGGTTCGCGGTCAAGCTGGCGGGTGCACGAATGTCACGAAAGTGTGACCGATCGTCTATAAGGGGTCGAAACGCGTGACACGCTCCAGCCATCCAGCCAGAGGCAGACCATGACCGACCATCGCTCGCCCGACGCCCGATTCCGCACCAGCCTGCTTGAGGAAAACGACGGTCCGGCGACCAACCCCACCGAAAACCGCACCATGGGCGAAATCATTGCCGAGCGGTTCTCCCGCCGCGCCTTCCTCAAGGGCTCGCTGGCCGTCTCGGCCATTGCCGCCACCGTCAGCCCGCTGGCGCTCGTGGCCGCCGACGATGCGCGTGCCGCCGAGGGCTCCGCCTTCTCGTTCGAGGAACTCGAAGCCGGTATCGACGACAAGCACCATGTCGCGCCGGGCTACGATGCCGACGTGCTGTTGCGCTGGGGCGATCCGCTGTTTGCCGATTCGCCGGAGTTCGACCCGGCCAGGCAGTCGGCTGAGGCCCAGGCAAGACAATTCGGCTACAACAATGACTATGTCGGCTATATCGGGATCGGTGGCTCCGCCGAGCATGGCCTGCTGGTCGTCAACCACGAATACACCAATCCGCATCTGATGTTCCCGGGCATCGTCAAGATCGTCGAGAAGGACGGCAAGAAGGCGGCCGAACTCGCGCCGCTCTCGAAGGAGCAGGTCGATGTCGAGATGGCGGCACATGGCGGCACCATCGTCGAGATCCGCAAGGAAGGCGGCAAGTGGCAGGTGGTGCGCGACGGCAAGTTGAACCGCCGCATCACCTCCAACACCGAAATGGCGCTGTCGGGCCCGGTCGCCGGTCATGACCGCGTCAAGACCAATGCCGACCCATCCGGCACCAAGGTCATCGGCACATTCAACAACTGCGCCGGCGGCGTCACGCCTTGGGGCACCTATGTCATGGCCGAGGAGAACATCCACGGCTATTTCTCCGGTGAACTGCCGGAAGGCCATAAGGAAGCCGCCAACTACAAGCGCCTCGGCATTCCGGAAGGCGCCTATGAATGGGGCGCGCATTACGATCGTTTCGACCTCGCCAAGGAGCCGAACGAGCCCAACCGTTTCGGCTGGATCGTCGAGGTCGACGTCAACGATCCGACATCCACGCCCAGGAAGCGCACCGCAATGGGCCGCTTCAAGCATGAAGGCGCCGAATCGATCGTCGCCAAGGATGGCCGCGTCGTCTTCTATCTCGGCGACGACGAGCGCTTCGAGTACGTCTACAAATTCGTCACCGCGGGCCGTTTCGATCCGGACGACCGCGCCGCCAACATGAACCTGCTCGATGACGGCACGCTGCATGTCGCCAAATTCGCCGCGGACGGTACGGTGGAATGGCTGCCGATCGTCTTCGGCCAGGGCCCGCTGACGGCCGAGAACGGCTTTGCCGGCCAGGCCGACGTGTTGATCGAGACGCGGCGTGCCGCCGACCTGCTCGGCGCCACCAAGATGGACCGCCCCGAGGACATCCAGCCCAATCGTGTCAACGGCAAGGTCTATGTCATGCTGACCAACAATTCCAAGCGCAAGGCCGACCAGGTCGACGCCGCCAACCCGCGCGCCGACAACGCCTTCGGCCACATCATCGAGATATCGGAAGATGGCGGCGATTTCGCCGGCACCAGGGGCAAATGGGAAGTGCTCCTGAAATGCGGCGATCCGGCGGTTGCCGATGTCGGCGCCACCTTCTCCACCGCCACCACGGCCAATGGCTGGTTCGGCATGCCCGACAATTGCGCGGTCGATTCAGCCGGGCGCCTGTGGGTCGCCACCGACGGCCAGGGCCCGAAGGCCACCGGCCGCACCGACGGCCTGTGGGCGGTCGACACCGAAGGGCCGGCGCGCGCGACGTCAAAACTGTTCTTCCGCGTGCCGATCGGCGCTGAAATGTGCGGGCCGCTGTTTGCGCCCGACGATCAGACCGCCTTCGTCGCCGTCCAGCATCCGGGCGACGGCGGCGAGGACTGGGAGGCGTTCGGCCGCCCGTCCTATTATGAGGATCCGTCGACGCGCTGGCCCGATTTCAAGCCGGACATGCCGGTGCGGCCGGCGGTTGTCGCCATTACCAGGCAAGGCGGCGGCAAGATCGCGATTTAGAGGGCAATTCCAGGAAAGTGGGGTTCCGTCCGACGCGTAAAACGAACCTCCAGCCCGGTTCAGGGGCCGGAATTGGCGATCCGCCGGGCAATCCGCTCGGCGATCGCCTTGGCCTGAATGGCGGCGTTGGCGAAGCAGCCGCGGATGCTCGGCCGCATGCCGGTGAACCAGAGGCCAGGCAGTTTCGGATCGGCATCCCCGCCATTGAACAGCGGAACGCCCTTGCCGTCGAGCACGCCGAGATCGCCGACCATCTGCTCAAGCCCGGTGCGGTAGCCCGTCGCGGCAATGACGATGTCGGGATCGATCAGGCTGCCATTGGCCAGGATGACGCCGTCGCGGGTGAATTCCCGCACCCCCGGCACGACGGTGATCCTGCCCGAGCGGATGGCGTCGATCGCGCCCTCGTCGGCGGCGATCGCTGTGTAGTCGGTGGTCAGGCGGCTGGCGCCGCCCACCGGTGCCGGCGGCACGCCGAATTTCGTCAGGTCGCCGAAAACCAGCCGCTGCGTCAAGGCGATCACCGCATCGGCGACCCGCAAAGGCAACCGCGCCATCAGCGGCGACAGCCGGTGCACGGCAATCTTGCCGATGCGCTTGGGCAGGACCGACGGACCGTTGCGGGCCGACAGCCACAGCGAGGCGGTGCCTGCCTGCGCCAGGTGGTTGAGCGCGTCTATACCCGAGTTGCCGGCGCCGACGACCAGCACCTTCTTGCCGGCATAGTCCTTCGCGTCGCCGAAATCCGCCGAATGGATGATGCGGCCGGCGAAATCCCGCATTCCTTTCCAGTCGGGGATGAACGGCTGTCTGTCGCGGCCGGTGGCGATCACGACGTGGCGCGCTAGGCGCATCCCGGCGCTGGTCTCTATCGCCCAGTGGTCGCCCCTGAACAGGACCGCCTCGACGGCGACGCCGAGCTCCACCGGCAGCCGGTTCGCCTCGCTGAAATCGTTCAGATAGCGGATGACGGCGGTTCTGTGGGGGAAGGCGAGCGTGCCCTTCGGATAGGCAAGGCCGGGAAGTGCCGAAAGGTCGCGGTGAGTATTGAGGCGCAGCTGCTGGTGACGCCGATGCCATGGCTCCGCCAGCCGGCTCTCCTTTTCCAGGATCGCCGTCGCCACGCCGGCCTTTACCAAGGCCTGCGCTGCCGCGAGACCGGCGGCGCCGGCGCCGATGACGATCGCCGGTTCGATGGTTACCGTCTGGTGCGCTGCCGGTCTGATTGTCGTATCTGCCATTCGCTCACGAACCCCATTCCACCCTTGTGGCGCTTCCGCCGACACCGGCAGAACGCCCTCCCGCGCATGATCCATACAGCAGATCGGCCCCGGATTTCGAGGCCATGCGCCGCACCGCGGTTGCGTCCTATATGGCATATACGCGAGATCGGCGATAATCAGGTCGCGGCAATGTGATTGATTCGAGATCCGGGGGCTGGCGGATCTCTGTTACCGGTACAGGAATCCGAAGTCCTCGAAACGCTTTTTTCGGCTTCCTGTGCAAAATCAAGGCGCCACGGCGTATAGCGTACCCGGGTGCGCGCCGCAGATGCACGCGGAATCTCGACCCATGCCCTCCTTGCGGATCTATCTCGACAAAATCCTCGAGCGTGCCTCGCCAAAGGTCGAGCGCCAGGCGTTCACCCATGCCGAACGGCTGGCGCTGGTGCGCCGCCACGGCGACTTCTCACTCGCCTACTCCTCCGCCGTGCAAGGCAGGCTCTCCTATTTCGGCGATGCCGACGGCTACATCGCTTTCGGCACCAAGATGAAGCATCATTTCGCGCTCGGCGACCCGGTCGCCGATCCGGCCCATCGGGCCGACTACATCAGGCGCTTCGTCGAGACCGCCGGCAGCCCCTGGTTCGTGCAGATCGGCGAACAGTCGGCGCGGGTGCTGGCCGGGCTCGGCTACAAGGTCAACCGGCTGGGCATCGACACCCGTCTGCCGCTGCCCGAACACGATTTTTCCGGCAAGCGCAACGAAACCGTGCGCTACTCCGAGCGCTGGCTGTTGAAGAAGGGCTTTTCGTTCGCCGAGGACAAGCGGACGATCTTTCTCGACGAGATCTCCCGGCTTTCGGCGAACTGGCGCGGCGACCGCATCGTCAAGCGTTGGGAAATGGGCTTCCTCAACCGGCACTTCGCCGATCATGTGGGCGTCGACATGCGCCGCTTCGTGCTGCACGGCCCCGATGGCGAACTGGTCGCCCTGCTCGACTTCGATCCGCTGTTTCGCGGCGGCAAGGTCATCGGCTACACCACAGCCTTCAAGCGCAAGCACATCGACGCCTCGCCGCATGCCGAGGTCGGCCTGACCAAATTCGCCGTCGACCGCTTTCGCGAGGAAGGCATTTCGGTCGTCACGCTCGGGCTGTCGCCGCTGGTCGACGTCGGCCCCAGCGGATTCGCCGAAAGCGATTTCTGGCGCAACGCCTTCCAGCGCGCCTATGATTCGCCCTGGGTCAACCGCCGCCGCTTCAACCTGCAGGGGCAGGCGGCGTTCAAGCGCCGTTTCCACGGCATCGAGGAGCCGGTCTACGTCGCCTTCCGCAAGGGAACCTATGTAGAGATGCTGGGCCTGCTGCGGCTGGTGAAGGCGATCTAGCTCTGACCGCGGTTCAGCGTGGCTTCGCCCCTCAATTCCTCAGCCGGTAGCCGGTCTTGAATATCCAGGCGACGGTCGCCACGCAGATCAGCAGAAACACCACGGTCATGCCGAGGCTGATGCCGACCGAAACGTCCGATTTTCCGAAAAAGCTCCAGCGGAAGCCGCTGATCAGATAGACGACCGGATTGAACAGCGTCACCGTGCGCCAGGCGCCCGGCAGCATGTTGATGGAATAGAAGCTGCCACCGAGGAAGGTCAGCGGCGTGATGATCAGCAGCGGCACCAGTTGCAACTGCTCGAAGCTCCTGGCCCAGATTCCGATGATGAAGCCGAACAGGCTGAAGGTCACCGCCGTCAGCACCAGGAAGGCCAGCATCCAGAACGGATGCTGGATCGAGAGCGGCACGAACAGCGAGGCCGTCGCCAGAATGATCAGGCCGAGGATGATCGACTTTGTGGCGGCGCCCCCGACATAGGCGAGGACGATCTCGAGATAGGAGACCGGAGCCGACAACAGCTCGTAGATCGAGCCGACGAATTTCGGGAAGTAGATGGCGAAGGAGGCGTTGGAGATCGACTGCGTCAAAAGCGACAGCATGATCAGCCCGGGCACGATGAAGGCGCCGTAGCTGATGCCGTCGATCTCGGTGATGCGCGAGCCAATGGCCGAGCCGAAGACGACGAAATACAGCGACGTCGACAGCACGGGCGAGACGATGCTCTGCAAGACGGTGCGCAGCGCGCGCGCCATCTCCACCCGGTAGATCGCCCATACCGCGCGCAGGTTCATGGCTCTTGCCTCAGAAGATTGACGAAGATCTCCTCCAGCGAACTGTTCTGCGTGTCCAGGTCGCGGAACTGGATGCCGGCGGCCTCGAGATCGCGGATCAGCGACGCCACGCCCGGCCGGTCGCTCTGGTTGTCATAGGTGTAGGTGATCTGCCCGCCATCCGGCGACAATTCCAGGGCGTAGTGCGAGAAGGCGTCCGGAATGGCGCCGAGCGGGCTGCGCAGTTCCATCACCAGGCGCTTGCGGCCGAGCTTGCGCATCAGTTCGGCCTTGCCCTCGACCAGGATGATCTCGCCGCGGTTGATGACGCCGACGCGGTCGGCCATCGCCTCGGCTTCCTCGATATAGTGGGTGGTGAGAATGATGGTGACGCCGTCCTCGCGCAGCCGCCGCACCATCGCCCACATGTCCTGGCGCAGTTCGACGTCGACGCCGGCCGTCGGCTCGTCGAGGAACAGCACGCGCGGTTCGTGCGACAGCGCCTTGGCGATCATCAGCCGCCGCTTCATGCCGCCCGAAAGCGTGATCGCCTTGGCGTCCTTCTTGTCCCACAGCGACAGGTCGCGCAGCACCTTCTCGACAAAGGCATGGTTTGCCGGCTTGCCGAACAGGCCGCGGCTGTAGTTGACCGTCGCCCAGACGCTCTCGAAGGCATCGATGGTCAGTTCCTGCGGCACCAGCCCGATCAGGCCGCGCGCGGCGCGATAGTCTCTGGTGATGTCGTGGCCATCCACCGTGACGCTGCCAGACGAACGGTTGACGATGCCGCAGACGATGGAGATCAGCGTCGTCTTGCCGGCGCCGTTGGGGCCAAGCAGCGCGAAAATCTCGCCGCGCTCGATATCGAGATTGATTTCCTTCAGCGCCTTGAAGCCGGTGGCGTAGGTCTTGGTGACCCCGGAAATGGAGATGACAGGCTGCATGGCTGAAAACGGCTGCTTGAAAGAGGACCCCAGATATAGGACGAATGTCGCCGCATGCAACCGCAAGTCAATGCCGCTGCTGACAGTTCTCGACATTGCCGCCGCATGGCGCTGCGGCGTTCCGCCTCGCGGCGGGACGCCGCTTTGACCGGCTGGCCCTACAAGCCTATTCTCCGCTTATTAGAAGCAGCCGGAGCCCGCCATGGACCCGCTCATCCTTTCGCGCATCCAGTTCGGTGCGAATATTTCGTTTCATATTCTGTTTCCAGCCATCACCATCGCACTCGGCTGGGTGCTGCTTTTCTTCAAGCTCCGCTACAACGCGACCAATGATTCGGCCTGGATGCGCGCCTATTTCACCTGGGTGAAGGTGTTCGCATTGTCCTTCGCCATGGGCGTGGTTTCCGGCGTCACCATGAGCTTTCAGTTCGGCACCAACTGGCCGGGCTACATGGAAACGGTCGGCAACATCGCCGGGCCGCTGCTGGCCTACGAAATCCTCACCGCCTTTTTCCTCGAGGCAGCCTTCCTCGGCATTATGCTGTTTGGCTTCCGCCGCGTTTCCAACCGCATCCACACGCTGGCGACCGTGCTGGTGGCCGGCGGCACCACCGTGTCTGCCTTCTGGATCATCGCGCTGAACTCGTGGATGCAGACGCCGGTCGGCTTCGAGATGCGCGACGGCGTCGCCCACGCCGTCGACTGGTGGGCGATCCTCTTCAACCCCTCCATGCCCTACCGTCTCGTCCATATGCTGCTCGCCTCCGGGCTTACGGTATCGTTTCTCATCGCCGGCCTGTCGGCGCTGCGTTACCTCAAGGGCGACCGCTCGGAATCGATGTGGAAGGCGCTGCGCACCGGCGTCTTCACCGCCGCCATCCTCATCCCCATCCAGATCCTTGCCGGCGACCAGCACGGCCTGAACACGCTCGAGCACCAGCCGCAGAAGATCGCCGCCATGGAGGCCAACTGGAACACCGGCCCCAACGTGCCGCTGGTGCTGTTTGCCATTCCGGATGAAGCGGCCAGGGAAAACAGGTTCGAGGTGACCATTCCCGACGGGGCGAGCTGGATCCTGCGGCACAGCGCCGGCGGTGTGGTGCCGGGGCTCAACGACTATCCCGGCAACCATCCGCCCGTCTTCCCGGTGTTCTGGGGTTTTCGCGTCATGGTCGGCACGGGCCTGTTGATGCTCGCCGTCTCCTGGTCGGCCGCCTTCTTCCTCAAGCGCCGTCATGGCTTGCCGAGGCCGCTGGCGCTGCTCATGGTGCCGATGACCATCTCCGGTTGGGTGGCGACGCTCGCCGGCTGGTATACGACGGAGATCGGCCGCCAGCCCTGGCTGGTGACGGGCGTGCTGAGGACCGCCGACGCCGTCGGCCCGGTGGCCGGCAGCCATGTGGCGCTGACGCTGGCCGTCTATCTCGCTCTCTACGTGCTGTTGCTGATCGCCTATCTCGGCGTTCTGGTCCACCTGGCGCTGAAGGCGGCCAAGGACGGCGACACCTCGCCGCTGCCGGGCGTGCTCAACAAGCCGATGTCGCAGCCCGCGGCTGGCGAGTAGGAGAGAGAGAGAAATGACCTATGACTGGCCGATCCTGCTCCCCCTCATCTTCGCCGGCCTGATGGGCCTCGCCATCCTGATCTACGTCATTCTCGACGGCTTCGATCTCGGCATCGGCATCCTGTTCGCGGCGGCCGAGGACGCCGAGCAGGACACCATGATCGCCGCCATCGGCCCGTTCTGGGATGCCAACGAGACCTGGCTGGTGCTGGCCGTCGGCCTTCTGCTGGTCGCCTTTCCGATGGCGCATGGCGTCATCCTCAGCGCGCTCTATATCCCGGTGTTCGTGCTCCTGGTCGGCCTCATCCTGCGCGGCGTCGCCTTCGACTTCCGCGCCAAGGTGGCGACCGAGCGCAAGCACCGCTGGAACCGCATCTTCTTCCTCGGCTCGCTCATCGCCTCGCTGGCGCAAGGCTATATGCTGGGCGTCTATGTGCTTGGCCTCGACTTCGGCCTGGGGGGCATGGCGTTCGGCGTGCTGGTGGCGTTCTGCCTGGCGGCGGCCTACGCCGCGATGGGGGCGGCCTGGGTCATCTACAAGGCCGAAGGCGACTTGCAGAAAAAGGCGGTGCGCTGGCTGCGCACCACATTGGTGCTGACCGCGCTCGGCATGGCTGCCGTGTCGCTGGCCACGCCCTTCGCCAGCCCGCGCATCTTCGCCAAATGGTTCGTCCTGCCCGAAATGCTCTATCTGTCGCCGCTGCCGATCCTGTCGGCGCTGCTGTTCCTGTGGCTGTGGCGGCAGACCTCTCATCTGCCCAGGCCCGACGACCGCCATTCGCTGACGCCGTTCCTGACCTTGGCCGCCATCTTCGCGCTGGGCTTTGCCGGGCTCGCCTGGTCGTTCTATCCGTTCGTGGTGCCCGACAGGCTGACCATCTGGCAGGCGGCTTCCGCACCCGAAAGCCTGGCCATCATCCTGGCCGGCACCGTGGTCGTGCTGCCGATCATCATCTTCTATTCCTTCTATGCCTACCGCGTGTTCGGCGGCAAGGCGAGGGACCTGACCTACGATTGAAGGGCCAGGCGACGGCGCGAAATCATCGCCTCCGCCTGCCGCCTGTCGCCGGCCGGAAAGACAATATTCATCTTCACGCGCAATAACCTTCCGCGACATGCTGCGGCCTGATGGCAGCGGTCCGAGAAGAAGGGCAATGCAATGCGCGGTGTCCCGGTTGCCTCGATAGAACACGATCCGCAGGCGCGGCAGCGCTACGCAGTTTTCCCGGGAAAATCGCTACGCCGCTTTCCTGGAATTGCTCTGGTCCTGATCCGCCTGGTCACGCTGATCGCCGCGCTTGCGCTGGCCGGCCTGCTGCCTGTCATTCAGCCCGCCCATGCCCAGCAGACGGCCAACTGGGCCGGTGTCTGGGACACCAAATGGCGCGGCGGCGGCGCCCAGATCACCTTCGAGCAGGACGGCGCCGAGGTGAAGGGCGTCTATCCCCTGTACAACGGCCGCATCGAAGCCAAGGCCGAAGGCGAAAAGCTGTTCGGCCGCTGGTTCGAGGGCAGTCGCCAGGGCGAGTTCAGCTTCGTCATGGCGCCGGACGGCGCGAGCTTCATGGGCCGTTTCGAATCCGCCACCGCCGAATGGTGGACGGGCGTGCGCGTCGACGCCGCCGAGACCCTCAAGGTCGACCAGACCAGCCCGATGACGACGATGCGCTCGTTCCTGCAGACCATGAACGAGAGCGGCGCCGACAATGTGCCGCGCGCCACCGGCGGCGGCATGGGCCTTGCCGCGCTGGCGGCCGGCCTGGTCGACGTCACGGAGGCCGATCGCGGCGGCCTCAACATGCCCGATTACACCAAGCTCCTGTTTTCGGTGATCGACAACGCCACCTTGCGCCTGTGGAACCTGCCGCATGATGCGATCCCCGGCGACGAGGTGACAGCCAGGCTGCAGCAATATGGCAGCAAGGTTTTCTTCGACGTCACCTTCCGCCGCAAGGCCGGCGAATGGTTCATCGTCGGGCCGCAGCTCGCCGTGCTGCAGGCCAAGCTCGCCGAGTTCCAGGCGGCGCGTGGCGAAGCCCCCGACATGGTCGACGATCCGGCCAAGCTCGCCTCGTCGCGCGACACGTTCAAGATGCTGCTCGGCGGCATCGCTGACCAGAATGGCGGTTCGACGCAAACGGCGCTCGACATGCGCGGTTACAATCCGGCGGTGCGGTCCGACGAGGCGGTTCTGCTCGAGAGCTATCTCAAGAAAGTCATCGACCGCATCGGCTACGTCTACTGGCAGGAAATTCCCGACGATCCCCAAAGCAACACGCCCTATGTGTATTTCGAGCACCCGGCCGGCAACATCGTCGTCGCTCCGGTGGGGACTGAGAAAGGCGGCAAGCTGTGGAAATTCACGCCGGAAACGCTGGCCAACATCCGCACGCTCTATGCCGATATCGAGGATGCGCCGGTGGCGCCGGAATTCACCGCCTTCGCCAGCAACGATCCCTTCTTCGCCACGAGGGGCCTTGCCCGTGAGATCAGCCCTGCCCTTTTGACCCGCGCCGGGCCGATCGAACGCTGGCAATGGCTGGGGCTCGGCATTGCCGTGCTTGCCGGCATCGCCTTCGGCTTCCTTGCCAACGCCGTCATCGTGTTCTTCGCCCGCCGCGGCAGGAGTTCGGGGCGGGCCGGCTTCTTCCGCGTCGTCGAATGGGCGGTGCGCTCGATCTTCCTCGGCCTGTTCCTGCTGTTTGCGCTGCGGCCGCTCGGCTTGCCGCAGGTGATCGCGGCATCCGCCAAGGCGGCGGCCTGGAGCCTGATCCTGATCGGCGCGGTTCCCGTCGTCTGGCACCTTATCGGCAAGATCGCCGAGCGCTACCGCGCCACCTTCAACGTGCCCGGCTACCACGAGACGCTGATCTCGCTGTTGACCGGCGTGGCGCGCATCGCCGCCCTGGTGGTCGCCTTCCTGCTCCTGGCCGAGGTGCTGGCGATCCCCTATCAGGGCGTGCTGGCTGGCCTCGGCATTGGCGGCCTGGCGGTGGCGCTGGCGGCGCAGCCGACGCTGCAGAATTTTCTTTCCGGCCTGACGCTCTATGCCGACCGGCCGGTCAGCGTCGGCGACTTCTGCAAATTCGGCAACCAGTCCGGCACCATCGAGCATATCGGCATGCGCTCGACCCGCATCCGCTCGGTCGACCGCACGGTGATCTCGGTGCCGAATTCCGACTTCGCCGGCATGCAGATCGAGAACTACGCCCATCGCGACCGCACCCGCTTCGCCACCACGCTGCAATTGCGCTACGAGACGACGCCCGACCAGCTGCGCTACACGCTGGCGGCGCTGCGCAAGCTCCTGATCGCTCATCCGCGCGTCATCGACGACCCGTGCCGCGTGCGCTTCGTCGGCTTCGGCCCCTATTCACTCGACATCGAGGTCTTCACCTACATCACGACCGCGGATGGCTCGGAGTTTCTCGCCATCCGCGAGGACATATTGCTGTCGATGATCGCGGTGATGGACGAGGCCGGCGCCCAGTTCGCCTTCCCGGCGCAGCTGGAATACAGCGCCGCCGACCTGCCGCTCGACCAGGAAAAGCGCATCGCCGCGGAAAAGCGGGTCAGCGCCTGGCGCGAGGAGGAAAAACTGCCTTTCCCCGATTTCAGCCAGCTCGACAGGCTGGAGCTCAACGACAGCCTGCCCTACCCGCCGCAGGGCTCGGTGCAATACCGCGAAGCCCAGGCCGCCCCCGCCACGGTCGAAGCCAAGGCCTCGCTGGAGAAGGCGCGCTGGAGCCTGCCGTGGCGGAAGAGGGTGTAGCCTTCTTCGCAGGAGAAGCCGCGATCCCTCGCGCCCCCCCTCTGGCCTGCCGGCCATCTCCCCCACGAGGGGGGAGATTGGATGTCGCGACGGCTTTCGCCAATTTCTAACGTTGACAGCGGGGCGGGACGGCGAGGCCGCCGATCTCCCCCCTCGTGGGGGAGATGCCCGGCAGGGCAGAGGGGGGCGCCGTCCCGCCGACCTGTCGTTCTTCTCACCCTGCGAAGACTCAATTGCTCGCCGACAGCACCAGCACCGGCTTGTCGCTGTAAAGCTGCGGGAACAGCGTCTTCAAATTCGCCACCTTGGGCAGGTCGTTGTAGACGATGTAGGGATAGGTCGGATTGAGCGTCAGGAAATCCTGGTGGTACTCCTCGGCCGGATAGAAGGTCTTGCCGGTTTCGATCGTGGTGACGATGGGCTTGCCGAACAGCTTGGCCTGGTCGAGCTGGGCGATGTAGCTCTGCGCGATCTTCTTCTGTGCCTCGTTTTCGGCGAAGATCGTCGAGCGGTACTGCGTGCCGGAGTCGGGCCCCTGATAGTTGAGCTGTGTCGGATTGTGGGCGACCGAGAAATACACCTGCAGCAGCTGGCCATAGGTGACTTTGGAGGGATCGTAGGTGATCTCGACGGATTCGGCATGGCCGGTGCGGCCGGTGCCCACGGTCTCGTAGACGGCGTCGTCCTTGGCGCCGCCGGTATAGCCCGAGACAGCCTTGGTGACGCCCTTGACGTGCTGGAACACGCCCTGCACGCCCCAGAAGCAGCCGCCGGCGAACACTGCCGTCTCGCTGCCGCCCGCGGCCTTTTCATCCAGCGCCGGTGGCGGGATCACCACGGCGTCTTCCGCCGAAACCGCTGGGGTGAGCCAGAAGGCGGCGCCCGCGACGGCGAGCGCGAAAGCTGCGAGCGCGCCGCGGACGAAGCCGCTCGAACGGTTCTTGATGTCGGTCATGGTTGCACTCCTCATGGCTTGCATAGGGTCCAGTCTATTGAATTAGCGGAGCCGGTGCGATGCGCGAGTTGCGGCGGAGGCTCACATTCTCGTGCGGCCCCAGCGGGTGCGTAACTCTCCGCCGCGGCTTGACCTAGTTGGCAGGCTTCATCGCATCCGTCGCCGGCTTCATCGCGTCAGTCGCCGGTTTCATGGCGTCCGCCGGTTTCATCGCATCGGCGGCGGGCTTCATGGCATTTGTGGCCATCGGGTCGGCCGGCTTCATCGCATCGGTTGCCGGTTTCATCGCGTCCGCGGCGGGTTTCATGGCGTTGGTGGCCTCGTCGGCCCGGGCGATGCCGCCGGCCAGCAATGCCGTCGAGCACAAAGCGAGCGCAAGCGCCGGCAGCGTCAGGCGGGAAAGAACGGTCATGATGGTCTCCTTGGTTGGGTGGCGCGCCCTCGCGGCGGCCGGCTGTTGCGGCGCCGCAGGCGCGGCGTTGCGCAATTTCTGATCGGGCATGGTCTCTCCCCGCAAGCGGGAAGTTCCCGGAGGTAAGCTAATCGGCGGCGGCGGCCAGGATCGGCCCGCCGCCGGGCGATTGCACCAGCACTGCGGTGCTGAGGCCGTTGGCGGCCGCCGGCACGTCGAGCGTCGTGGCCTCTCCGGTCCAGCTGCCGAGCTTTTTCAGCGCATGCACGACATTGCCGTGCGGCAAGGTGCGGCCGGTGTTCTCGCCGCGCGCCACGGGCACCTCGACGACGCCCCTGGCATAGCGCACCAGCCAGATGTCGGCTTTGCCGCCCGGCACGCTCCCCGCGCCGATGCTGGCCTTGCCGCCATCGAGCGACAGCGACGGTCCCTTGATGCGTCCGCTCGCCGCAATCAGCCGTTCGATCTCGCCGGGCGCGGCGCCGACCGCATCGGCACGGCCGTTGACCACCACCTGCGGCGTGAACGGCCCGTCACGGCCGAGCGGCGGCTCGTAGCTCACCTGGCGCTGCGTGAACTCCTGCCGGCCGAAAATGTCCTTCCAGCCGAGATAGTCCCAGTAGGTGACATTGAAGGACAGCGCCAGCACGCCGGGCTGGTCCTTGACCTTGATCAAATTGGCATTGGCCGGCGGGCAGGACGAACAGCCCTGGCTGGTGAACAGCTCGACAACGGTAAGCGGCTGCGCCGCGGCCGCGCCGAGCGACGCCGCGAGCGCAAGCGCGCCCAGGCTGGACACTGCGAGGAACCTGCTGCGTTTGGCTTGCGACATGGGATTGCTCCGTGGCGACGGCGCCGCGATGCGCCGCTGATGTCCCCACTTCGTTGCCAATTATCGCTTCGTTACAACGCTCACCGGTTTGTGATGAAGGTTGGTCGGACTCCAAGAGGCCGGAGATTGGCAAAGGCCGTCGCGACAGCCGATCTCCCCCCTCGTGGGGGAGATGTCCGGCAGGACAGAGGGGGGCGTCGTAGAGCACCTACCTGGACGCGGTTCGACAGCCGTTGTCGCGGCAGAGAGTAGGCGGCAGATCGGGAAAGTGGAGGACGAGTTCCGTGGACCCAGGCAAGGCCGGCGGGGCAGCGCCCCCCTCTGGCCTGCCGGCCATCTCCCCCTCGTGGGGGGAGATCGGCAGCTTCGCCTCTATTGCGTCAGCACCGTTTGCGAGGGGCGCTGGTTGAAGTCGCATTTGCCCATCACGGTGTAGAAGAAGTCGGCGTTGACGACGGGCGCCGGCACGGCGGAGCCGCCGTCTTCCCAGGCCTGGTAGCCTGTCTGGCCGCACGGCACGGCGGTGAAGATGTCGACGGTCTGGCCCGTGGCGATTTCGGGCATGTCGGTCGGGCTGGTGCCGATATAGAGCCGGTTCGAGGTGTTCGGATCGTTCGACCTCAGCGTGGTCGGCTGGGCTGGTTTGGCCGTCGCGGCGGAAGGCACGTTCATCTCCAGATAGAGCTGGTCCATCTGGCTGACGTCGATGACCGCGCCGGTGCTGTTGGCCGGGCTGGTGGTGCAGACGGTCTGCCGCATGACGCCGTTGCCGTCGGTGCTGGTGATGGCGCCGGAGGGCGTGTTGTTGAAATTGGCGACCGTCGTCGTGTTGCACACCTGCTGCTGCACCTGGGTAAGCGTGGTGCCGCTGACGGTGGAGACGGTGGTGGTGCCATAGCCCTTGGGATCGCCGCCCTTGTTGTAGACATAGCTGATCTGCATCAGCTTCTGCTTCGTGGTCGAGCCGAATCGCGTGCCGTAGAGATACATCGTCTTGTCCCACCAGCCCGACGCCTTCTCGATCTTGAAGGTGGTCTGCACCAGGGCCGCCGCCTTGTTGACCGCCGAGGTGACGCCGATCGGCACGGTGTTGATCCTGGCGATCTGCATGAAGTCGGTCGGCATGGCGAAGCTCGCCGAGGCCTGCGCCGTGGCGGTGCCGTTGGCCGCGATGGTGAAGCTCACCAGCGTGGCGGTGCCTTGCCCGCCATTGGCCGCGAAGATGTCCCGGAGCATTTGCTGGCGGGCCGCCAGCGCCGTCGTCTTCGGCAGCGTGGTTATGGCCAGCGTCGCCGCGTCGAGCGCCTGCTGCATGTTGGAGCGGGTCTGGACCGCCGACGTATAATCGACCGAGAGGCCGACCACGGTGACCAGCGGCACCAGGCTGATGAAGAACAGCGGCATCATCGAGCCGCCGCGAGAGCGGGCGAACTTTCCTGCAAGCCCCGGCATTTCCTTACCCCAAAAACGGTTTACCTGCGGGGGAACTAACATGCGCCGGCAAACCCGGGTCTAAGAGGATCGTTCAAAGTTTAAGCATCCGGCCGCACCCGCCCGCTGTTTCGGGCTTTTCCGCGCGGCTCACCGCTTTGTGATGGCCAGGGCCCCCCTTGCGCCGCAAGCCTTGCCGCAGCAAGCCGCCCCTGCTAAAGCGCGCGGCATGAGCACGCCCCTTGACCACATCAGGAATTTCTCCATCGTCGCCCATATCGACCATGGCAAATCCACCCTTGCCGACCGCCTGATCCAGCTGACCGGCGGGTTGGAGCTGCGCGACATGAAGGAGCAGGTGCTGGACTCGATGGACATCGAGCGCGAGCGCGGCATCACCATCAAGGCGCAGACGGTGCGCCTGAAATACCGTGCCAACAATGGCGAGGACTATATCCTCAACCTCATCGACACGCCCGGCCATGTCGACTTCGCCTATGAAGTGTCGCGCTCGCTCGCCGCCTGCGAAGGCTCGTTGCTGGTGGTCGACGCCAGCCAGGGCGTCGAGGCGCAGACGCTCGCCAATGTCTACCAGGCCATCGACAACAACCACGAGATCGTCGTGGTGCTGAACAAGGTCGACCTGCCGGCCGCCGAGCCCGAGCGCATCCGCGAGCAGGTCGAGGAGGTGATCGGCATCGACGCTTTCAACGCCGTGCTGATCTCGGCCAAGACCGGGCTCGGCATTCCCGATGTGCTGGAGGCCATCGTCCACCAATTGCCGCCGCCGCGCGAGGGCGACGCGACCGCTCCCCTGAAGGCGATGCTGGTCGACAGCTGGTACGACGCCTATCTCGGCGTCATCGTTTTGGTGCGCGTCATCGACGGCGTGCTGAAAAAAGGCCAAACCATCCGCATGATGGGCACCGGCGCCAAATATCTGGTCGAGCGCACCGGCGTGTTCACGCCCGCCCGCATCAATGTCGAGGAGCTCGGCCCCGGCGAGTTCGGCTTCTTCACCGGCTCGATCAAGGAAGTGGCCGACACCCGCGTCGGCGACACCATCACCGAGGACAAACGCCAGACCGCGCACGCACTGCCCGGCTTCAAGCCGGCGCAGCCGGTGGTGTTCTGCGGTCTGTTCCCGGTCGACGCCGCGGATTTCGAGGACCTGCGCGCCGCCGTCGGCAAGCTGCGCCTCAACGACGCCTCCTTCTCCTACGAAATGGAAACCAGCGCGGCGCTCGGCTTCGGCTATCGCTGCGGCTTCCTCGGCCTCTTACATCTGGAAATCATCCAGGAGCGGCTGGAGCGCGAGTTCAACCTCGACCTGATCGCCACGGCGCCATCGGTCGTCTACCGGCTGCTGCTCAATGACGGCTCGGTGAAGGAACTGCACAACCCGGCCGACATGCCCGACGTGGTCAAGATCTCGGCCATCGAGGAGCCGTGGATCCGCGCCACCATCCTGACCCCCGACGACTATCTCGGCGGCATCCTGAAACTCTGCCAGGACCGGCGCGGCATCCAGGCAGACCTGTCCTATGTCGGCAAGCGCGCCATGCTGACCTACGACCTGCCGCTCAACGAAGTCGTCTTCGATTTCTATGATCGCCTGAAGTCGATCTCCAAGGGCTATGCCTCGTTCGACTATCACCTCACCGACTATCGCGAGGGCGACCTGGTGAAGATGTCGATCCTGGTGAATGAAGAGCCGGTCGACGCGCTGTCGATGCTGGTGCACCGCACGGCGGCGGAAAAGCGCGGCCGCCAGATGTGCGAGAAGCTCAAGGAGCTGATCCCGCACCATCTCTTCAAGATCCCGATCCAGGCCGCGATCGGCGGCAAGGTCATCGCCCGCGAGACCATCTCGGCGCTGCGCAAGGACGTGACGGCGAAGTGCTACGGCGGCGACGTGAGCCGCAAGCGCAAGCTCTTGGACAAGCAGAAAGAGGGCAAGAAGCGGATGCGGCAATTTGGGAAAGTGGATATCCCGCAAGAGGCGTTTATCCAGGCGCTGAAGATGGGGGATTGAGGGGGCCTTATCTCGCTTCCTGCCTAATGCGCAACGTCTCTAACGGAAGCTAGACTGGGGAAATCTATGTGCAGCGGTATACCTCATCCCGAGGAATTCAGGCGCCAGCACTTCTAATCGCGGTCAACGCAGATTTCGCTTTCTGAGTAAGGTGCCGCTGTTCATCGGGATCGATCGACTTCAAGACCCCGAAAATGCCAGCAATTGCCGGGTGATGCTGCACAAACTCGACAGGGTTCCTGATCGCTCGCTGAAGGTATCCGCGAGCCCAATTACGCCACTCGACGGGAAGATTAAGACCCTCATTAATCACTACCCCTGTGACATCCATTCTGTCGCCTTTGCCCAAGAATCGCGTTTTCTTAGGGTTCAGCTCAAAACCGCTGCTCTCGACAAATGCAGTTACCTCTTTAAGAAATTCATTATCAATACGGGTCCGAGCCGAAAAAGTAAGGTCGTCCGCATATCTAGTGTATGTGATGTTCCTCGCCGCGGAGAGTTCTGAGACAGTTTGGTCGAAATTATCAAGAATGAGATTTCCGATCAGTGGACTCGTGGGCGCGCCGGTCGGAGCTTCGTCGTCCAGAGACGTTAGCCTCGCAAGAAAGTCTGAGCCAGCGGCGCTGTAACCAAGATTGCGGAAAACACCTACTATCATCTGCGCCGTAACACTGGGAAAGAATCTCGATATGTCGAGGTTCAGCAAATGCTTAGCTCCGGCATGCGCCGCCGCGTTGGTAATGTAGCTTCGGCCTTTGCGAAAGCCGTGAACTGCTTCCGCCATTTCTTTTGTTATTAGGATATTGTCATTAATCCACCACTGCATGACCTTGAGATATGTCTTTGGCGTTCGTATAATTCGGTTGGTTCCATCGGCTTTCTTTAAAATAAACGTTCGGTAATGAAATCGAGGCCTATGCAGTATTTGCCGTATTATGGAAGGGGAAATTCCGAGATAAGACGCTAGATGAATTTCGTTCTCCAGGTATGGTCTACCAGTCCGGTTCGCGAACGCGCCTGCGGCCTCACTTTCCTCAGGGAAAGAGGCTCGCGCAAACGCTAGGTAGTCGTCAATTCGTGGGGAATTATAGTAAGAACGGGGCGGCATTCGACAACACCAATCCTGAGATTGCTTAGTGCGTGCTTTGTAAGAGGCGCTCGAGAACTCCGCTCGTGGCTGCAATGCAGCCATTCTCGAGCGGCTCTTACAAAGCGCGCCTTTTTACACGCAAGACCTGAAAGCCAGGACACTGATTCAGTGTCCTATCTAGTGCCGCCCCGCGAATCGATGATATTGTTTGCGTTGCGTCTTCATCAAGAACAATCTCGCGTTGTCCAAAGTTCTTTCGTTTACAAGTCGCGCAACTATTCCCATACCTTTCGCATCCAGCACGAAAGTGCCCTTCCTGACGTCAACAAGGAGGCCATCTCTCCTCATTTTTTCATGGACTGTGGCAACGATAGTTCGGACGCTATCCGTCACCTCAATACCCCAGATTTCCGTATACGCTTTCAAAATGTCCTGCACTCGCGCAGGTTGAATAATTCGCAGCGCCACCAAATATAGTTCGGAGGCAGAAAGTTCACGCTCGGCCATAGAGCTTCTCTATTCGAATCTTTGCGGCTATCGTCTCCATAAATGTGTCACAAATTTCTAGGACGCCGTCTTTATCCACATAGGGATGATAGTGCACCGTTGCGTGATTTGTTCGTGCAAACTTAATGACGCCGTCATTGATGTAATTAAGCTCTCCCTCATATTTTTTATCCACGACTATGAGCATATCTTCACATAGGTCTCTCTGTGAAACCCAATCGCCAATTTCACAGAAAGATCCGGGGCTTGATGGTAGCGCGATTAGTGCATCCGAATGATTTAAGATGTAATGACGCTCGTATAACACCGCGTTATTCAGCGGCCCATACTCGGCTTTCCCAGTTTCCCGCAGCTCATTATCTTCGCCTAAATAAATTGTATGCCCCCTCGCTACGAGCGAGTGAAAGAGAAAATATCTCAGCCGACTTGCATCGGTTGCATCGTTAATTGCAGTATCGGCCGCATCAACGGTAACGATATATGGTCCTGCGAGGAAAACGTCGAATTCTTCTGCCGCTCGTGCCGCTTTATCAATCGCCTGTGCAGCTGCGACTTTTCGTAATTTGTTAAATACCGACACGTGCACACAGCCTCAGTTTTGCCGACGCTATTTGTATCGCGATGGGCAAGTCAAGCGATTACCGAGCAATTGATGTGGAAGGCGGGTTGCATGACATTCATTCACGTGTCTTCTGTAAATTGCTGTTTGGCGGTCGATCGCAACTGCAAAGCCAGAACGGTGGCCGGCCATTTCAGAACGTCTCGCCAAGGAGTATCGTCTCCCCACCTGGGGAGACGTCAAATGCGGCCCACTTCGGACACCGTCGCCGCGATCGGCCTTACGATCGGCGGCGCTTTCGGTATCGTCGGTACCTTCGTCGCCAGCAACCCGCTGCGCGAAAACGCTTTGGCTGATCGACGGGGCTAGGCTCCTGATGGCGGCTCACTGCTGGCGATAAATTATACGCGGCTGACAATGATTGAGTGGCGGCTGGGTTTCTAACCTTCTGCCGGTGAGACCTACTCATGGCCGGCGATGCGGCGAGGCTGAGGGCCTGCGTGCCCTCCTGTCTCGGCGGCATCTCGCTTGGGCAGCGGAGCTCGTCATGGTCAGCGAGCCCAGCACTTCGCGCTCTGGATGCGGCTCATCGCGCTTTGAGCGCGCTTTAATTTCAGGCGTCGGCGCCGCCCCTCATCTGGCTGCCGCCATCTTCTCCCCGTAAAACGGGGAGAAGGACGCTGTTGTCGCCGCTTTCGCCAATCGCCAGCGTTGCAAAAAAAGCGTCGGCGTTGCGGCCAGCTTGCCTTCTCGCCTTGTGGGAGAAGGTGGATCGGCGCGCCAGCGCCGAGACGGATGAGGGGTGTTCCAGCGGAGTGAGGCGGTGGGATTTTCTGGTTTGGTTCAGTGGCTGTTGATGTTGCGCCAAGCTGGAGCAACCCTCATCCGACCTCGCTTCGCGAGGCCACCGCCCTGGGGCGAGCCACGGGTCTCGCCCCGTCCTTCGGACCCCACAAGGGGAGAAGGGAGAACCAGCGTTGGCGCCGCCTTGCCTGACGGTCGAGCGGCTAGCACTGGAGATGCTGATGGGGCGGCAGGATGGCGCTGGTTCCTCGCCCCACGCAGTGGGGAGAGGTGGCCCGGCGAAGCCGGGACGGAGAGGGGCCTGCGCGGCGCTGGAGGTTGTTTCAGGGGTTCCTGAGAGGATTTTCTTTCATGCCAGCCAGCTCTCAATCCTGACCCGGTTTGGCTTCGCGGAGGGCGTTCCCCTCTCCGTCCCGGCTTTGCCGGGCCACCCTGCCGGGGCGAGCCACGGGTCTCGCCCGTCCTTCGGACCCCCGCTTTCGCGGGGCGAGGAAATCAGGTCGGCGCTGGCCTCACCCCTCCAGCCAAACCTTCTCGAAATGCTGTTCCAGCGCCTGGTGCTGCTCGCACCCTTCGATGCCCTTGCGATAGGTCCGGTAGACCGAGCGCCAGTAGGGTTGGATGATGATGCCTGAATCGCGCAAATTCTTTTCGATGCCGGCCATGATCTCCTTGCGCTGGGCGGCGTCGGGGGTGGCGAGCGCCTTGTCGAGCAGCTCGTCGAACTCCTTGTTGGCATAGGCGCTTTCATTCCAGGCGGCGCCGGATTTGTAGGCCAGCGCCAGCACCTGGACGCCGAGCGGGCGGCCGAGCCACTCGGTGCAGGAGAAGGGATATTTGCTCCAGTCGTTCCAGAAGGTGGCGGCGGGCAGCACGGTGCGCTTGATCTTGAGGCCGGCCTCGCGCATCTGCGCGGCGATGGCGTCGCCGGTGCTCTTTTGCCATTCGACGTCGACCGAGATGAGGTCGTATTCATGGTCCGCCTTGCCGGACTCGGCCAGCAGCTTCTTCGAGGCGTCCACGTCGCGCTTGGCCGGGCCGATATCGGCATATTCGGGGTGCATGGGGCCGACATGGTGGTTGTCGGCGGGCTTGCCGCGGCCGCCGAGGCCGAGCGCCAGCACGGCCGAGTTGTCGACGGCGAGCTGGGCGGCGCGGCGCATCTTGATGTCGTCATAAGGCGCGTTGGCGACGTTGAAGCGGGCGACGATGGTGGAGCCGGTGGCGATCTCGGAATTCTTCAGGCCCATCTGCTCGGTCTGCGAGACGGCATCGGAGGCGGTCTCGTGGTCGGTGTCGATCTCGCCGGATTCGAACGCCGACAGCATGGCGTTGGGGTCGGAGCCGTAGTCGATCCACTGGATGCCGTCGAGCCAGAATTCGCCCTTCCACCAGGGCTTCTCCTTGCGCTTCACCTCCGCTCCCGTCTCGGCATCCCACTTCACCAGCTCGCAAGGGCCGGTGGTGATCGAAAGTGCCTTCAGCGGATCGCCGTCGCCATCATAGGAGCGGTGCATGATCAAAGCGGGATAGTCGGCCATGCCGGCGATCAGCGAAATGTCCGGCTTGGGCAGGTTGAGCCTGATCGTGTGGTCGTCGACCTTCTCGATGCCGCCATCGACCACCTTCTTGGTGTCGGCATTGACCAGCGCGCCCATGCGCGCGGCGACCGAATTGCCGGCAACGCCGGCCTCGCACCAGCGGTTGAGGTTGTGGACGACATCGTCGGCGTTGAAGGCATCGCCGTTCGACCAGGTGATACCCTTGCGCACATGCAGCGTGAGCGTCTTGGCGTCGTCGCTCATCTCCCATTTTTCGAGCAGCCAGGGCTCGAAGGAGAAATCGGTGTTCCAGCGTACGAGATATTCGTTGCAATGGCGCGCGACGTTGGACATTTCGACGCCGTCGAAGGTGCGCGGGTCCTTGAACCCCTTGACGTTCATGGCGACGCGCAGCACGCCGCCCTTCCTGGGCTCCGCCGCGCGGGCGGGCGTGGGGGCCAGCCCGCCCAGGGCAAAGGCGCCGGCGGCGCTGACGCCGAGCCCGGCCATCAGCGCAAAATATTCGCGCCGGTTGATGGCGCCGCTCCTGAAATCCTCGGCGACGGGTTTGGCTTTCGGGTGCAATTTCCTGCCGGTCAGCATGAATTTCATCGTCGTTCCCTCTTGTTGGGCGCCCGGCCGGCCGCCTGCGCGGGGGCGGATGCGGCCCGCCGGACGCCATTGCCTGAGGGATGATAGGGCGAGCTTACGCAGCGGAGTGTTCTGGAATCCGCAAGACTTGTGCGCTGCTCCGCAGGAGGTTCGCATGAAGGGGGCGCGCGAAGGCCTTCACCTTCGTCATCCACGGGCCTGCGCGGCGTCGCTGCGCTCCTTGCTTCGCCCGTGGATGACGAGATCACCCCCAGATCATCAGCGCGACGAGCCCGACGATGCCAACCACCAGCCGCCACCAGCCGAACAGCGCGTAGCCTTTGCGCGAGACGTAATCGAGCAGCAGGCGCACCACCAGCAGCGCGGTGACGAAGGCGGCGACGAAGCCGACGGCGATGATCGGCAGGTCGGCCGACGTCAGCACGTTGCGGTTCTTGAACAGGTCGAAGGCGAAGGCGCCGACCATGGTGGGGATGGCGAGGAAGAAGGAAAATTCCGCCGCCGCCCGCTTGTCGACGCCAAGCAGCAGCGCGCCGACGATGGTCGAGCCCGAGCGCGAGGTGCCGGGGATCAGCGACAGGCACTGGAACAGCCCGATCTGCAAATAGAGCCGCGTCGGGAAGCGTTCGACGTCGCGGTACATAGGCTTGAGCTTCATGCGATCGACGGCGAGCAGCACCACGCCGCCGATGATCAGCATGATGCAGATCAGCCGCGGCGATTCGAACAGGATGGTCTTGATAAAATCATGCGCCAGCGCGCCGATGACGGCCGCCGGCAGGAAGGCGATGAGGATGCCGATGACGAAATGCCGCGTCAGCCGGTCATGCGGCAGGTCGAGCAGCATCTGCCACAAGCGCCGGAAATAGACGCTCAGAATGGCCAGGATGGCGCCGAGCTGGATCAGGATCTCGAAGGCCTTGCCGGTCGAGTGGAAGCCGAGAAAATGGCCGGCGAGCAGGATATGGCCGGTCGAGGACACCGGAATGAACTCGGTCAATCCCTCCAGCAGACCGAGCAGCAGGGCTTCGACGATTGTCTGGCTTTCCATTGGCTACCTCGGCATTCGCTGGATGGGCTGACAGGGCTTGCTTGTCATGGCGCCGAACTCCCCCTATAGGTCGCAACACCCTGACGGCCCGCTTACCGGGCGGCCAAGACTTACCGGTGCGCCCGGCGATTCGCCAGTGTGGCAATCCGGAATTCGCCATACCCGGGAGGAGCGCGATGCGCGAATTCCGGATTCTGAGCCACACTGCCAACTTCAAGTTCTGGTGTGGTTTGAATTTGAAGTTCCTGAACGCGGATGCCGTTGAGGGGACAGGAACTTCAAATCCAAACCACCAGTGCGCTTTATCATCGCGGAACCATGCTGACGCTTTTCCATCATCCCATGTTCGCCTCCTGCCGGTTCGTGCGCCTCGCTTTCGGCGAGTATGGCGAGGAACTGGCGCTGATCGAGGAGAAGCCGTGGACGCGGCGCAAGGAGTTCTTGGCGCTGAACCCGGCCGGCACGCTGCCGATCCTTTTGGCCGAGGGCGACGTACCGATCGTCGGCGCCACGGTCATCTCGGAATATCTCGACGAGACGCGCGGCGTCCTGAAGCGCGACAAGCGCCTGTTCGCCGAGGACCCGATGCAGCGCGCCGAGATCCGCCGGCTGACCGACTGGTATCTCCACAAGGCCGAGAGCGAGGTCACCCGGCATCTGGTGCGCGAGCGCGTGCTGAAGCCGGTCATGCCGGAAACCGCCGGCGGCGGCTCGCCCGATTCGGCCGCCATCCGTGCGGCGCGGGCCAACATCCGCCAGCACATGAAATACACCAACTGGCTGGCCGGCACCCGCCACTGGCTGGCCGGATCGAGGGTCACCTATGCCGATCTCGCCGCCGCCGCCACCCTTTCGGTGCTCGACTATCTCGGCGAGATCGACTGGCGCGAGCACACTGCCGCGCGCGAATGGTACACGCGGGTCAAGTCGCGGCCTTCGTTCCGGCCGCTCTTGACCGACCGGGTGCGCGGCCTGTCGCCGGTGTCGCATTATGCGGACCTCGACTTCTGACGCCGCAAAACTGCGCGCGCTGATCGACGCGCAGGCGCGGCGCGCCGGTTTCGAGGCGGTCGCCGTCACCAGCCCCGATGCGATCCCGCTGGCGCCGGCCCGGCTCGCCGCCTTTGTCGAAGACGGGTTCCACGGCTCCATGGGCTGGATCGCCGAGACGCTGCAACGCCGCAGCGAGCCGTCAAGCCTGTGGCCGCAGGTGCGTTCGATCGTCGTGCTGGCGATGAATTACGGGCCGGACCACGATCCGCGCGACCTGTTGGCCAGGCGCGACCGGGGCGCGATCTCGGTCTATGCGCAAAACCGCGACTATCATGAGGTGATGAAGGGCCGGCTGAAGGAAATCGCCGGCAAGATCGTCGCGCGGGCGGGAGGTGACGTCAAAGTCTTCGTCGATACGGCCCCCGTCATGGAAAAGCCGCTGGCCGAGGCCGCCGGGCTCGGCTGGCAAGGCAAGCACACCAACCTGGTCAGCCGGCAGCACGGGTCCTGGCTGTTCCTCGGCACGATTTTCACAACGGCCGAACTGGTTCCCGACATGCCGGAGGAGGACCATTGCGGCTCCTGCCGCGCCTGCCTCGACGCCTGCCCGACCGATGCCTTCCCGGCGCCCTACCGGCTCGATGCGCGGCGCTGCATCTCCTATCTCACCATCGAGAACAAGGAGCCGATCCCGCATGAATTCCGCGAGGCGATCGGCAACCGCATCTATGGCTGCGACGACTGTCTCGCCGCCTGCCCATGGAACAAGTTCGCCAAGGTGGCGTCCGAGGCCAAGCTCGCCGCGCGCGACGACCTACGCGAGCCGGCGCTGGCCGATCTTCTGCGGCTGGACGACGCGGCGTTTCGCGCCTTCTTTTCCGGTTCGCCGATCAAGCGCATCGGCCGCGACCGCTTTGTCCGCAACGTGCTGATCGCCGCCGGCAATTCCCGCGATGCCGCGCTTGCCGGCGCCGTGCGCGCCTTGCTAGCCGACGCCTCGCCGCTGGTGCGGGGCGCGGCAATATGGGCGCTGGCGCGGCTGGTGCCCGAGGCCGAATATGCCGAACGCGCCGCGACCGGCCTGGAAACCGAGAGCGACGCGGCCGTGCGCGAGGAATGGGCGCGGCCGATTCCAGCCAGGGCGCCTGCATGAGTGAAAAGCGGATATTCATCTTCGGCGCCGGCTATTCGGGTCAGGCTTTTGCGCGCGCCAACCGGGATTCCGCCACGACGGTCCGCGGCACGACGCGCTCCGCGGAGAAATTCGAGGCGCTCCGCCAGGCCGGCATCGCGCCGCTGCTGTTCGATGGCGCGCTGACCGGCGAAATCAGCGATGCGCTGGCGACAACAACCCATCTGGTGATCTCGATCGCGCCCGAGGAGGCCGGCGATCCCGTGCTGAATGCCGCCCGCGAGGCGATCGTGCGGATGCCTGCGCTCGAATGGATCGGCTATCTCTCCACCGTCGGCGTGTATGGCGACCATGGCGGCGCCTGGGTCGACGAGACGGCGCAATGCCGGCCGGTGTCGAAACGCTCGGCGATGCGGGTGGCGGCCGAGCAGGACTGGCTGCGGCTTGGCCGCGAGATCGGCCGGCCGGTGGCGGTGTTGCGGCTCTCCGGCATCTACGGCCCCGGCCGTAACGCCTTGGTCAATCTGGAAAACGGCACCGCGCGGCGGCTGGTCAAGCCCGGCCAGGTGTTCAACCGCATCCATTGCGACGACATAGCCGGCGCGCTGTGGCATCTCATCGGGGATGATACGGGCGGCATCTTCAACGTCACCGACGATGAGCCGGCGCCGCCGCAGGACGTGGTGGCCTATGCCGCCGCGCTGATGGGCATCACGCCGCCGCCCGAAATTTCCTTCGAGGCCGCCCAACTTTCGCCCATGGCGCGGTCCTTCTATGGCGAGAACAAGCGCGTCGCCAACGCGGCGCTCAAGGCGACGGGCTACCGGTTCCGCTTCCCGGATTACCGCGCCGCCTTCGACCATATGTGGGCAAGCGGCGACTGGCGCGACGGCGCGCCGCGCAGCCCGATGAAGCGCTGACGCATGCCGGGAAGCACGTGACACGGTTTCGGGCCGGAATGCGTCGGAAAAGAAAACAGGGCGGTTGACCGGTTTGTGAAAAACGGAACCGCTCCGGCGATCGAAGCAACGTCCATTGCGTGCTATGATTCGGGCTTGGGTTTGCGGCGGGGGTTCATGGAGACAGCGATGCGGCTCGGCAAGCGTTCACAGCTGGCGGCGGCTTTTGGCCTGCTCGCCCTCACAAGTCTCGCCGTGCGGCCGGCAATGGCCGAGGAACGGGCAAAGGACCTGTTCGGCGCGATGAAACTGCCGGCTGCGACCGCCCCGCAATCCTTCGGCTTCTACTCCAAGGGCTGCTTTGCCGGCGGCGTCGCCATCCCCATGGACGGCCCGACCTGGCAGGTGATGCGGCCGTCGCGCAATCGCCGCTGGGGCCATCCGGCGATGATCGCGCTGGTCGAGAAACTGTCGCGCGATGCCGTCGCCGACGGCTGGCCGGGCCTTTTGATCGGCGACATCGCGCAGCCGCGCGGCGGCCCGATGCTGACGGGCCATGCCTCGCACCAGATCGGGCTCGATGCCGACATCTGGCTGACGCCGATGCCCCGCCGTCCGCTGTCGATGGCGCGGCGCGAGACGATGAGCGCCACCTTGATGGTCGACGAAAAGACGCATCTGGTGAAGGACGCGCTGTGGACGCCCGCGCATACGCGGCTTTTGAAGCGCGCGGCGAGCTATCCCGAGGTCGAGCGCATCCTGGTCAATCCCGGCATCAAGAAGAAGCTCTGCGACACCGTCAGGGGCGACCGCTCCTGGTTGCGCAAGATCAGGCCGTTCTGGGGCCACGACTATCACTTCCACATGCGCATCGGCTGCCAGCCGGGCTCGCCCAACTGCAAGGCGCAGGAAGCGACCCCGGCCGACGACGGCTGCGGCAAGCCGCTGGCCTGGTGGTTCACGCAGGAACCGTGGCGGCCCAACAAGAACCCGGATGCGCCCAAGGCGCGCGATCTGATGACGATGGCGAACCTGCCGAGAGAATGCCGCGCCGTGCTCGACGCGCCCGGGCCGGCCTCGGTCGAGGCAGCCACCTACCATGGCGGCGCCGTACCGGTCGCGGTCGCCGCGCCCGAACCCGAAGCGCCGTCGCTGCCCGCCACCGCGGCCAGCGGCACGGCCGGCCTGCCAGGCATGGTGAACGCCTTCACCGCGACGCCCGAGATCGGCGTACCGGTGCCGCGGCCACGGCCGGGAAACTGACCGCGTCAGTTGACGCCCCGGCGCTTCGCCGCCGTTCATTCGTTATCCCGCGAGCAGGAGGGCCGGCATTGCAAACGCAGGATATAGGCCTTCGCCGCGTCGTCCGGTGGGTGGCCCTTCTGAACCTGGGCTACTTCATCGTCGAGTTCGCCGTGGCATCTGCGATCGGCTCCGTGTCGCTGTTCGCGGACAGCGTCGATTTCCTGGAAGATGCCTCGCTCAATTTGCTTATTCTCGTTGCCCTTGGCTGGGGCGCACGCAGCCGCGCAAGGGTCGGCATGGCTCTGGCGGCGATTCTTCTGGTGCCTGCCTTGGCAACGCTCTGGACGGCTTGGGTCAAGTTCAACCTGCCGGTCGCGCCGTCACCATTGCCACTGTCGCTTGCGGGCGCCGGGGCTTTGGCCGTGAACCTGTCTTGCGCGTTCATGCTGGCGCGCTTCCGCCATCACGGCGGCAGCCTGACAAAGGCCGCGTTCCTCTCCGCGCGGAACGACGCCTTTGCCAACGTCGCCATAATCGCCGCGGGCCTTCTCACCGCGGTGATCTGGCATTCTGCGTGGCCCGACCTGATTGTCGGCCTGGGAATTGCCGCCATGAACGCCGATGCGGCCCGCGAGGTCTGGTCCGCTGCCCGCGAGGAGCACAAGGCGGCAGCCTAGTCGCGGCCGTTCGACTTCATAAATCGGTCGTGCGCACCATCGGTTTCGAAAACCGTTTCCCTTTTCAAACTCATGCGCTAGTCAACGGGAGAACGGCAATGGGCCGTCGGGCGCCGGGGACGGACGACAAAGCATGCCAAACACAGGCGACGACGACACGGCGCTGCGGTTCCCGATCCTGATCGGCGACATCGGCGGCACCAATGCGCGCTTCTCGGTCGTGCTCGACGCCAATTCGGAAGCCGGCGAGCCGGCGATCGTCCAGACCGCCAGTTACAACACCATAGACGAGGCGATCCAGGCGGCGGTGCTCGACCGCTCCTCGGTCCGTCCCAATTCGGCGGTGCTGGCGGTGGCCGGCCCGGTCGACGGCGACGAGATCGAGCTCACCAATTGCCCGTGGATCGTCAAGCCCCGGCAGATGTTCGCCAGCCTTGGGCTCAGCGACATCGTCGTGCTCAACGATTTCGAGGCGCAGGCGCTGGCCGTCGTGGCGCTCGGCGAAGAGCACATGGAAAAGATCGGCGGCGGCACGCCGGAGCCCAATGCAGGCCGCGTGGTGCTCGGTCCCGGAACCGGGCTCGGCGTCGCCGGGCTGGTGCACGCGCTGCGCCACTGGATCCCGGTGCCCGGCGAGGGCGGCCACATGGACATCGGCCCGCGTTCTAGCAGGGATTTCGAGGTCTTCCCGCATATCGAGAAGATCGAGGGCCGCATTTCGGGCGAGCAGATCCTGTGCGGACGCGGCCTGGTCAACGTCTACCGGGCGGTGGCCAAGGCGGACGGCAAACCGTCGCCCTTCACCACGCCGGCCGAAATAACCGCAGCGGCACTTGCCAGGACCGATCCGGTTGCGCAGGAAGCGCTGGAGATATTCGTCACCTGCCTTGGGCGCACCGCCGGCGATCTCGCCTTGGTGTTCATGAGCCGTGGCGGCGTCTTTCTCACCGGCGGCATCGCGCAGAAGATCGTGCCGGCGCTGAAACAGGGCAATTTCCGCGCCGCCTTCGAGGACAAGGCCCCGCACAGCGAACTGATGCGCACCATGCCCGTCTATGTCATCACCCATCCGCTGGCGGCCCTTCTGGGCCTCGCCGCCTACGCCAGGAACCCTTCGCTGTTCGGCGTGCAGACCGCGGGCCGCCGCTGGCAGGCCTAGGCTGGGTCGCATGACGGACCAGGCGTCCGTCCGGTCCCCGCGACGAAGTTAATCAGCCGCAGGCATAGGCAAGCCGGCCGCTTGGCGCTAAGAGGGGCGCCAGAAGGGATGCCGTGTGCAGCCCGTCCCACCAAGCGGAAACCACGAAGCGCTCCCGATTTGACACTCCAAGCTCCACATAAGCAGAAAGCCACCCCCGGCGAGGTCTGGGCGGTGCTGCGCCGTATCATCGCCGAGAACGGCCGCGACTACCTTTGGTCCTACATCTTTGCCGGGGCCTGCCTGCTGGCGGTGTCCGCCACGACCGCTTTCACCGCCTGGATCATGAGCCCGGTCGTCAACCAGATCTTCTATGAGCGGCGCGGCGATCTGATCGTGTGGATTTGCGCCGGCGTCATGGGCGCCTTTCTCGTGCGCGGTTTCGCCGGCTACGGCCAGGCGGTGACGCTGGCGACCGTCGGCAACAATCTGGTTGCGCGCTACCAGCGCCGCATCTTCGATCACCTGATGAAGCTCGGCGTCGGTTTCTTCAACGACACGAGATCGGGCCGGCTGGCGGCGCAGGTCAACGAGAACGTCAACGGCATTCGCGACCTGCTGTCGATGACGCTGACGTCGATCGCGCGCGACGGGGTGACGCTGTTCGGGCTGCTCGGCGTCATGATCTACCAGGATCCGGTCCTGTCGCTCAGCTCGCTGGTGATCGGGCCGCCGCTCATCTACACCGTTGTCTACCTGATGCGCCGGGTGCGCCGCATCACCCGCGAATCGGTGCAGATCAACTCCCGGCTGATCGGCGCCATGCAGGAAGCCACGCAAGGCATCGCCATCGTCAAGGCCTTCACCATGGAGGACGAGCTATCGCGACGCATCAGCCAGCTCGCCAACAGCGCCGAGCACCGCGGCAACAAGATCGCCCGGGTTTCGGAACGGCTGTCGCCGATTTCCGACATGCTGGCCGGTCTCGCCGTCACCGGCGTCATCGCCTATTCCGGCTATCGTGCGCTCGTCCTCGGGCAGCCGCCGGGCGCCGTCTTCTCCTTCATCACCGCGCTGATGCTGGCCTACGACCCGGCAAGGCGGCTGGCGCGCATGCAGGTCGGCATGGAGCGCGCTTTGGTCAATGCGCGCATGATCTACGAAATCCTCGATCTCGAGCCGCAGCAGGGCGATGCGCCGGGAGCCGCCGAGGCCAATTTCACCACGGGCGAAGTGCGGTTCAACAATGTGAGCTTCCGCTATGTCGAGGAGGCACCGGTCCTGCAGGACCTCAGTTTCGTCGCCGCCGCCGGCAAGATGACGGCCATCGTCGGCGCCTCCGGCGCCGGCAAGACGACGCTGGTGGCGCTGCTGCAGCGTTTCTACGACGTCGAGTCGGGCACGATCGAGATCGACGGCCAGGACATTTCCAAGATCACCAAGCAATCGCTGCGCAGCTCCATCGCCTATGTTTCGCAGCAGCCCTATCTGTTCGAAGGCACCATCCGCGATAACATCCGCTATGGCCGGCTCTCCGCCACAGATGCCGAGATCGAGCAGGCCGCGCGACTGGCCCAGGCCGACGGCTTCATCCGCCAGCAGCCGCTGGGCTACGACACGCCCGTCGGCGAAAACGGCGCGTCGCTGTCGGGCGGCCAGCGCCAGCGTGTGTCGATCGCCCGCGCCATCGTCCGCCAGGCGCCGATCCTGCTGCTCGACGAGGCGACCTCGGCGCTTGACAATGAGGCGGAAGCCAAGGTCCAGGAAGCGCTGACCCACGTCATGGAGGGGCGCACCACCATCGTCATCGCCCACCGGCTGTCGACGGTGGTCAATGCCGACCACATCATCGTGCTGGAACAGGGCCATCTGGTCGAACAGGGCACCCATGCCTCGCTGATGGCCGACCCGCACAGCGTCTATTCCCGCTTCCACCGGGTGCAGGGCAGGAAGGGCCTGGGGCTTGTCGATGACGGCGCGCCGATCCAAACTCCGGCGCCAGGGCCGACGCAACCTATCGAGACGCAGGGCATCGCCGGGAGCGCGAGATGAGTGAAACGCCGACAGCCGACAGACCCGCGGGCGATATGGGCCTGGTGGTGGTGGGCGCCGCCGGCCGCATGGGCCAGACGCTGATCCGCGCCATCCACACAATGCCGGGCGCACGCGTCGCCGGCGCGATCGAGCGGCAAGGATCGCCCTATCTCGGCAAGGATGCGGGCGAGCTTGCCGGCATCGGCATCATCAATGTGCCGATATCGCACGATCCGCTGCCGGCCTTCGCCGGGGCGGACGGCGTGCTCGATTTCACCGCCCCGGCTGCGACCGTCGAATTCGCCGGCTATGCGGCGCAGGCGCGCATCGTCCATGTCATCGGCACGACCGGCTGCTCGGTCGACGACAATGCCAGGATCGCCGCCGCGGCGCGCCATGCGACGATCGTCAAGTCGGGCAATATGAGCCTCGGCGTCAATCTCCTGGCGGTGCTGGTCGAACAGGCCGCGCGCGCCCTCGACGCCGGGGATTTCGACATCGAGATCCTCGAAATGCATCACAGGCACAAGGTCGACGCGCCGTCCGGCACCGCTCTGCTGCTGGGCGAAGCCGCCGCCGCGGGGCGTGGCGTGCCGCTTGCCGGCAACGATGTGCGCGTCCGCGACGGCCACACCGGCGTGCGCAAGCCGGGCTCGATCGGCTTCGCAACCCTGCGCGGCGGCTCGGTGGTCGGCGACCACAGCGTGATCCTGGCCGGCACCGGCGAACGTATCACGCTGGCCCACCATGCCGAGGACCGCACCATCTTCGCCCGCGGCGCCGTCAAGGCAGCCCTGTGGGCGCATGGCAGGAAGCCCGGCCTTTACTCGATGCGGGACGTGCTCGGGCTTGCCTGAAACGACCCCGGACCATCTTCATCCACATGCAATTCCGGACAGAAAACCGCTTCCCACTTCTGCTGGAATTGCTCAGATCCCAGAGGAGCAAAAATGTCGAGAACCCTCGTGCTCGTGCGCCATGGCCAGAGCGAATGGAATTTGAAGAACCTGTTCACCGGCTGGCGTGACGTCGACCTGACCGAACAGGGCCACGCCGAGGCCAAGGCAGCCGGGCAGAAGCTCAAGGCACGCGGCCTGAAGTTCGACATCGCCTTCACCTCGGCGCTGGTCCGGGCGCAAAAAACCTGCCAGCACATTCTTGACGCCGTCGGCCAGAGCGACCTGGAAACCGTCCGCGACCAGGCGCTGAACGAGCGCGACTATGGCGACCTCTCCGGCCTCAACAAGGACGACGCGCGCAAGAAATGGGGCGAGGAGCAGGTGCATGTCTGGCGCCGCTCCTACGACGTGCCGCCCCCCGGTGGCGAAAGCCTGAAGGACACCGGCGCCCGCGTCTGGCCTTATTACCTGCACGACCTCCAGCCGCATGTGCTGCGCGGCGGCACGGTCCTGGTCGCCGCCCACGGAAATTCGCTGCGTGCGCTGATCATGGCGCTGGACGGCAAGTCGGGCGAGGAGATCGTCAAGCTGGAGCTCGGCACCGGCGTGCCGGTCATCTACACGCTCAACGCCGATTCCACCGTGGCGTCGAAGGAAGTGCTGGAGGGCTGACCGGCAAGCGTCCCGGTCACCAAATTGTCAAAGTCGGCGCCGCCCCTCATTGTCCTGCCGGACATTTCTCCCCGTATAGTGACGGGGAGAAAGGGCTGGCCGCAACGCTGGTGATTGGCGAAACCGTTGATGAAAGCGCCCCTCTCCCCGTCACTATACGGGGAGAGGATGCCGGCAGGCAGGTGAGGGGCGGCGCCAACGCCCGAAACTGAGCCGGCGCGCGGCAGCCCTCGAAAAAAAAACCGCGTTGACACACACCGCTCGCCCGCTTATTGAGCCCGCACCAGCCCAGATGGCGGAATTGGTAGACGCGCACGGTTCAGGTCCGTGTTCCGCAAGGAGTGGAGGTTCGAGTCCTCTTCTGGGCACCAAATTCCCGTCTCTGAACCGTTCGACGGTTCAGAGACTCGCAGAAAAAGCCCGGCTCGTCCGGGCTTTTTTGTTGCCTGTGCGACCGATCGCCTGGTCATTCCCGCCGACAGAAAGCCGCAGGGATTTGCCCGACATCATGCGCACGCCCGGCGGGAAACGTGCGCTGTCGATGACCGTGCCCTTATCGCACGGACCCTGTCACCGTCCGGTCGACGGCGGGAACGGATTTGCGGTCGTTGCCGGCAAGTGCGGCGATGATCAGCAGGCTGGCGACGACCGGGACGAACAGGACCGCCACGCGGGCTTGCACGTAAAGAATGGCGCGCCATTCATTGCGCTTGTCAGGGCTGTCGCTCATCATACACTCTCTGTCATGCCCCTCCCGGGCGGTGACGTAGCGACGAACGGTTAAACAACCCCTTCCGAAATCGTTAACCGGCGGGAATTGCGCTGGCTCAGTTCAATCCGATCCGCTTTGCGCCTTGCCGGAACAATGCCTCCGCGTCCGCCTCGAAACGGAACGTGCCGATGAAATCGTCGGCGCGGTAGTCCGGCAGCGCCTTGCGGAGGGCGGCGGCGAAATTGTGTGCCTCGTCGAGCCGCCCGGCCAGCGCCAGGCAGTGTGCTGCGATCGCCAGGATGATGGCGTGGGCATTGGGCCGCGCCGCCGCCTTTAGCGCCCATTCTGCCGCTTCCTCGAACTGGCCGAGCCGCACATGCGACATGGCGCGCGCGCCCAGCATGCCGAACAGCAGCGGGTCGAAAGGGCTGAGATGGCGCGAATGGTCGGAGGAGCCGATCGCCGACTGCGGATCGCCTGACTGCGAGTGGACGAAGGACAGCGCATAGTGGCCGAGCGCGAAATTGGGGCTGAGCTCCACTGCCCGTTCCAATTCGAAGAGCGATCCGTCCTGTTCGCCGCGCAGCCACAGCGCCCGGCCCATCGCCCAGTGCGCGGCAGGGTTCTGTTCGTCAACCAGGAGACTGTGCCCCGCTGTCTCGTAGGCTAGCGCGCTTTCGTGGTCGCGGTCGCCCCAGCGCTGGAAAGCGCTTTGCCAATGGGTGAAGGACAGGCCGGCATGGGCGCGGGCGAAGGTCGGGTCGAGCGCCGTCGCCACGCCGAAGAAATGCTGCGCCAACTCGTTTTCCGGCTGGGTGAAGCGATACATGTGCCAGAGGCCGCGGTGATAGGCCTCCCAGGCGTTGAGCGAGTTGGGCGCCTTCAGCATGGCGCGGTTGCGCTCGACCGTCTCGATCTCGGCCGAGATAGACGAGACGATCGCGTTGCCGATATCGTCGAGCACGCCGAAGAGGTCGTCGGCCCGGCGCTCGAAGCTCTCGGCCCAGACGATCCTGGCCGTGCGAACCTCGATGAGCTCGACGGCGATGATGACGCGGCCGGCCACGGTGCCCACCGTGCCGGTGGCGACATAGTCCACATTCAGCTGCCGCCCCGCTTCCTGCGGCGCGATGTTTTTCTCGGCGAGCGCGAAGACCGAGCCGCGCGCGATGACGAAGAAATCCCTGAGCTTGGCCAGACGCGTGATGATGTCATGGGTCAGGCCGTCGGCGATCCCGCCGCGCGTGCCGCAAGGACCGCCAGTCTCGACGAACGGCATCACCGCCAGCGAGGCGTGGCTGGGCTCCACGCCCGCCGGAGCGGGCGACGGCGGCGATGCCGCGATGCCGGCGGGCTGCGCCGCAAGCCGATCTACCGCCGGCCGATCTACCGCCGGCCGATCTATCGACGGCCGATCTTCCGCTGGCCGATCTTCCGCTGGCTTGTCGCGCAGCGCCTGCCAGGCCGCGCGCACCGGTCCGAAGTCCAACCCTTCCGATTGGAACAATTGCGCCGTCGCCGTCAGGTGCTGCTCGGCCGCGCCGATGGCGCCGCGCCCGGCCAGATGCGTGAGCAGCGCCAGATGCGCGCGGCCGTCGAACGGCGCCAGCTCCACCCACCGGTCAAGACCGGCTGCTGCCGCCTCCGAACCGGGCGGAACCGCCGCGACAAGGTGCTCCAGCACGGCGGCGTGAGACGACTGGAAGCGGCGGCGCTGCGCGATCAGCCAACTCTCGAAAAACGGACTGCGGTCGAGCTCCAGACCGTCGAGAAAGTCGCCGGCGAACAGCTCCGACAGCGATCGCAGGCGCTCGGCGTCGAGCGAGGCGATCCCTTGCGCGGCGGCGGCGCTAACCTCCAGCGCGTCGACGAAACAGCCGTCGAGGCGCAATGCGACCGTGTCGTCCTGTGTCTCGACCCGACGATGCCCCGGCTCGTCGAGGACGGCGCGAAGCTTGCTGAGGCACCAACGCAACTCGCCCCTGGGGTCGTTCGGAACATCCCACAACAGCTCGCACAGCCGAGCGCGTCCCACCGGATGCGGGGCCAGCGCCAGATAGGCAAGCAGCGCGCGCAGCTTGCGCGATGCCGGCAATTCGGCCCGCACGCCATCGCGCACGACCGCGAACGGCCCGAGCAGGCGCACGGCAAGAGCGGGCTTGCCGCGATCCAGGCTCGGTCGAGCGGATTCCACGTGCATTTCCACGCTTGCTCCCACGCTTCCTCCCACGTTGGCCGGTCGGCCCTCGTTTATCACCGAACACGGCATGAACGCACCCGGTTGCGAGTTGCGCGCCGGGATGCGGGCAGCCGCATTGCCGGCACGTCGAGCGACCCTAGCGCGGCAAGGTCTCGAAACCTCGCCGCCCAAGCCGCCGGTTTGTAACCGGCCCGTGACCGCAAGGTACCAACACAGACGAGGAGACCAGACATGTTGCAGCAAGCAAGAATCAGAACCACGGCCGGCCGCGGCCGCCTGTTCGACAGCATTTTGGACACGGTCGGCGACACGCCGGTCATCCGCATCAACAATCTTGGCCCGGCCCACGCGACGATCTACGTCAAGGCCGAGTTCTTCAACCCGGCTGCCTCGGTGAAGGACCGGCTGGCGCTCAACATCATCGAGGAGGGCGAGCGCAGCGGCGCGTTGAAGCCGGGCCAGACCATCGTCGAGGCGACCAGCGGCAACACCGGCATCGGGCTCGCCATGGTCTGCGCGCAGAAAGCCTATCCGCTGGTCGTCACCATGGCCGACAGCTTTTCCGTCGAGCGCCGCAAGCTGATGCGCATGCTGGGTGCCAAGGTGGTGCTGACGCCGCGCGCCGAAAAGGGGTTCGGCATGTACAAGAAGGCCGTGGAGCTGGCCGAGGCCAATGGCTGGTTCCTGGCGCGACAGTTCGAAACCAGGGCCAACGCCGCCATCCACGAGGCGACGACGGCGCGCGAGATCATCAATGATTTCGCCGGCTCGCGGCTCGATTGCTTCGTCACCGGCTACGGCACTGGCGGCACCGTGGTCGGCGTGGCGCGCGTGCTGCGCCGTGAGCGGCCGGATGTCCGTATCATCCTGTCCGAGCCGGCCAACGCCCAGCTCATCGGCAGCGGCAAGGCGCAGCAGCGCGGCGCCGACGGGGCGCCCGCCGCCAGCCATCCGGCCTTCGAGCCGCATCCGATCCAGGGCTGGACGCCTGATTTCATCCCCAACGTGCTGCAGGAAGCGGTCGATGCCGGCCTCTATGACGAGGTGATGCCGATTGCCGGGCCCGAGGGCATCAAATGGGCCAAGGCGCTGGCGCAGAAGGAAGGCATCTTCACCGGCATTTCCGGCGGCGCCACCTTCGCCGTGGCGCGGCAGGTCGCCGAGGAGGCGCCGGCCGGATCGGTGATCCTGTGCATGCTGCCCGACACCGGCGAACGCTACATGACGACGCCGCTGTTCGACGGCATCGATGCCGAGATGGACGCCGACGAGATGGCGCTGTCGCGCTCGACGCCCGGCTGCCAGTTCCCGGCGGCTTGACGGGAGGCTGTCATGGACGTCGCGCAGGAAACCCTTGGCGCTGTAGCCGAGGAGACGCTTGACCCCCTGGACTGGGCCGATGTGCAGGCCCTGTCGCACCGGGTCATCGACGATGCCGTCGACTATCTGCGCGACGTGCGCGACCGTCCGGTCTGGCGGGAGGTGCCGGCTGACGTGAGGGAGGTCTTCGCCGCACCCCTGCCGCGAACGCCGGCGCGGCTGGCCGCCGTCTATGGCGAGGTCTCCCGCACCGTGATGTCATACCCGATGGGCAACATCCATCCTCGCTTCTGGGCCTGGTACATGGGCTCGAGCAACTTCACCGGCGCGCTCGGCGATTTCCTGGCGGCGATCCAGGGCTCCAACCTCGGCGGCGGCAACCATGCCGCCGGGCTGATGGACTGCCAGGTCGTCAACTGGTGCAAGCAAATGCTGGGGTTTCCCGTCTCGGCCAGCGGCACGCTGGTCAGCGGCGGTTCGATGGCAAACATGATCGGGCTGACGGTGGCGCGCAACGTCAAGGCCGGCATCGACGTGCGCGAGCACGGCGTTGCCGCCATCGAGAAGCCCCTGCGCTATTATGGCTCGGACCAGCTCCATTCCTGTCACCGCAAAGCCATGGAGGCGCTCGGCCTCGGCAACCGGGCCTTGCGGCGAATACCGACCGATTCCGGGCTGCGCATCGACATCGCCGCCTTGCGGGCGGCAATTGCCGAGGATCGTCAGGCGGGCTTCAAACCGGCCTGCGTCATCGGCAATGCCGGCACGGTCAACACCGGAGCGATCGACGACCTGCGGGCGCTTGCCAAGCTGGCGCATGAGGAAGAGCTCTGGTTCCATGTCGATGGCTGCATCGGCGCCCTGGTCGCCATCGCTCCGCAGAACGCCCATCGCGTCGCCGGCATCGAATGGGCCGATTCGATCGCGCTCGATCCGCACAAATGGCTGCACGCGCCGTTCGAGGCCGGCTGCGCCCTGGTCAGGGACGCCCTCGCGCATCGCCGTACCTTCGCCGTGACGCCCGAATATCTGGAATCGACGCCGCGTGGTCTCGCCTCCGGCGAATGGCTGCACGACTACGGCTTGCAGACGTCGCGCGGCTTTCGCGCGCTCAAAGTATGGATGGCGCTGAAGGAGCATGGCGTCGACAAATTCGGCCGCCTGATCGACCAGAACATCGCGCAAGCGGCCTATCTCGCCGGACTGATCGAGGACGAGCCGTCGCTGGTGCTGATGGCGCCGACCACGATCAACATCGTCTGCTTCCGGCATCGGCTTGCCGGGGCGTCCGGCGAGGAGCTTAAGCGGTTCAACACGGAGATCATGCTGCGTTTGCAGGAACAAGGCATTGCGGCACTGTCGGACACGACGGTGCAAGGCCAGCATTGCCTGCGCGTGGCGATCACCAACCACCGGACCCGGCGCGACGATCTTCACCTGCTGGTCCCGGAAACGCTGCGGCTGGGACGCCAGATCGCGGCGGAGGCGGCTTCCTAGTTCGCGGCGGCCATGCGAGTCTGCTGGCATGGTTCGAAAGGTCCAATCGTGACGCTCTTTCGCGCGGCCACACTCGCGGCATTGGTTTTCACCACCTCGGCTGGGGCTGCCGACATGGCTTTCTTCGTCAAGAACCAGCGCGGGCAGGCCGTTGCGGTCGAACTGTTCAGCCGCGACCGCGAAACGGTCTGGCCGGGCGACGACAAGGTGTTCCTGATCGATCCCGGCTCACGCAAATCGGTGCCGATTTCGTGCAATGAGGGCGAACGCATCTGCTACGGCGCGTGGGTCAACGGCAATGACGCCATCTCGGCCGGCGTCGGCCCGGACAACGACCGGCCCTGCGACGATTGCTGTTTCATCTGCGTGCACCATTCGACCGAGACCGTCGACCTGGTGGAGTAGCGCCAATCTCCCCAAAATTAGTCCGGGATTGTCGCGGTCGCCCCCTTTAGCGATCGCTCGCCCCGTGCAATGCCCGCAAGGCGGCCGGGTGGGCCGTTTATTTTTGGGGGATATCATGTTCTACGCCTATGCGCGCCGCTCGCTGGCCGCGCTGTCTCTTGCCATGCTGCTGGTGCCGTCGGCCCATGCCGGCGACGTCACCTTCGCCATCAAGAACAGCCATCCCAATGCCATGCGCCTCGAGCTCTACAGCCAGGACCGCGACTATGTGTGGCCGGGCAACGGCAAGGATTTCTACCTCGATGACGGCGAGACCAGGCAATTGCCGGTCTCCTGCGACGAGGGCGAATCGATCTGCTACGGCGCCTGGGTCGACGGCGACGAAGGCACCTATTGGGGCGTCGGCCCCGGCGACAAGGAAAAATGCGACGATTGCTGCTATACCTGCAGCGGCGGCGAGACCGAGGAAATCGAACTGGTTCCCTGACCGGCTTGCCAGCTTGACGCTTTTCCTGCCTGGGGCATAGCCTGCAAGAACAGCACCCAAAGCACGCCGCATCCAGGCGGCGTGCGTCAGGCAACAGGAGCAAGGCGATGGCAGGTCCGGTCGAGGGCGAGAAGATAGACGTCGGCTTTGCCGGCCGGCGCTGCATCCATTCGCGCAATTGCGTGCTGGGCGATCCGCATGTCTTCGTGCCGAACGCGCCGGGAGAGTGGATCCATCCCGACGCGGCCAGCGTCGAGAAGATCGTCGCCATTGCCGAAAGCTGCCCGTCAGGCGCCATTACCTATGTCAGGAAGGATGGCGGGCCGCAGGAAAGGCCGCCGGTGGTCAACACCGTGCGCATCAGGGAAAATGGCCCGCTGGCCGTCCACGCCGAGATTATGCTCGACGGCGAGACGTTACACCGCGCCACGCTCTGCCGCTGCGGCGCGTCGCAGAACAAGCCGTTCTGCGACGGCAGCCACAACAAATCAGGTTTTGCCGCCACCGGCGAGCCGGCGCTGAAGGACACGCCGGCGCTGGACGCGCGCGACGGGCCACTCAAGGTTACGCCGACGAAAGACGGGCCGCTCAAGCTCGAAGGCAATATGGAAATCGTCACCGGCACCGGCCACACGGTCGACCGCACGCAACGCGCCTTCCTATGCCGCTGCGGCCATTCGGCGAACAAGCCGTATTGCGATGGGTCGCATAAAAAGGTTGGGTTCGTGGGGTAGGTTGACCCTGCCATTGAAGCTGCCAATCTCCCCCCTCGTGGGGGAGATCGAACTCCTCCCGTGGCCCAGCGCTCTCAGCTTTATCGTCCGGCCGCTATAGGTTAAGGGCGAGAAGCATTTTCCTATCTGCTCGGGCCATCATCAGACATGACCAAGACCAAGCCAAAACCTCTTTTCCTCGGCATCGACACCGGCGGCACCTACACCGATGCCGTGCTGTGGTCTGAAACCGAAGGCCCGCAGAGCGGGCCGAACAAGGGAAAGGTGCTGGCCAAGGCCAAGGCTCTGACCACCAGGCACGATCTCGCCGTTGGCATTTCCGGCGCCGTCGACGCGGTTCTGGAAAAAGCGGTCACCGATCCGGCCGCCATCAAGCTTGTCTCCATGTCGACGACGCTTGCCACCAACGCGCTGGTCGAGGGCCAGGGTGGCCGCGTCGCGCTGATCATGATCGGCTTTTCCGAGGCGGACCTTGCCCGCGATGGGCTGAAGGCGGCATTGGGCACCGATCCGGTCGTGTTCTGCCCCGGCGGCCACGATGTGCACGGCAATACCGCCAAGCTCGACCTGTCCGGCCTTGAGGCGGCGCTGTCCGAACTCGGCGGCTCGGTCTCGGGCTTTGCCGTCTGCGCCTATTTCGCCACCCGCAACCCGGCGCACGAGATCGCCGCCCGCGAGCTGATCCGGGAGAAAACCGGCCTGCCGGTCACCGCGAGCCATGAATTGTCGGCCAAGCTAGGCGGTCCGCGCCGGGCGCTGACGACGCTGCTCAACGCCCGGCTGATCTCGATGATCGACCGGCTGGTGGCGGCGACCGAAGGCTTTCTCGAGGCGCGCGGCATCGCGGCGCCCCTGATGGTGGTGCGCGGCGACGGTGCGCTGGTGTCGGCGGCGTTCGCCCGCCAGCGGCCGATCGAGACCATTCTGTCCGGCCCGGCCGCCAGCCTGGTCGGGGCGCACCACATGACCGGATTGGAAAACGCGGTGGTTTCCGACATCGGCGGCACCACCACCGACGTTGCCGTGCTCGACAAGGGCCGGCCGCGGCTCGATCCGGAAGGCGCCACCGTCGGCGGCTTTCGCACCATGGTCGAAGCGGTCGCCATGCGCACCTTCGGCCTCGGCGGAGATTCCGAAGTGGCGTTGGAAGACGGCGCTCTCAACCCCAGGCTCCTGCTTGGACCGCGCCGGCTGGTGCCACTGGCGCTGGCCGGCATGGTGCATCACGAGGCGGTTCTGGCGGAACTCGAGCGCCAGCTGCGCGCGCCGAACACCGGTCGCATGGACGGCCGTTTCGCGGTGCGCACCGGCGTGCCCGACCGTCTTGCCGCCGGGCTGACCGCTCCGGAAGCAAGGCTCTATGAAGCGATCGGCGCAATGCCTTTGCCTCTCGACAGGCTTTTGACCTCGAATGCCCAGAACGCCACCCTGAACCGCCTGGTGTCGCGCGGGCTGGTGCACATTTCAGGGTTCACGCCGTCGGATGCGGCGCATGTGCTTGGCAAGCAGGCGAACTGGGATGCCGCGGCCGCCCGCCTCGGCGCAGAGCTGTTTGCCCGCAAGCGCGACGGCCGCGGCCAGGCGATCGCGGCCTCTCCCGAGGCGATCTCGGAGCGCGTGCTGGCGGCGCTGACGCGCTGGTCGGCCGAATATATCCTTCAAACCGCCTTCGCCGAGGACGGGCTCGACGGCGCGGCCACCGTTGCGCATGCGCTGGTGCAGCGCGCCGTCGACGCGCATCCCGGCATTGCGCGCCTGAGCGTCGCCCTCGACCGGCCGGTGATCGGCCTCGGCGCCTCGGCGCCGCTGCACTATGCCGGACTGCCGCCATTGGTCGGCAATGACTGCGTGGTGCCTGATGATACGGATGTCGCCAACGCGCTCGGCGCCGTGGTCGGCCAGGTCCGGGTATCGGCGGAGGCGCGCGTCAGCCAGCCCAAGGAAGGTCTGTTCCGTCTTGCCTCGGGCGAGACCGTGCGCGATTTCCTCGACGAGGCGGCGGCGATCGCGGCCGCCGAGGCCGATGTGCGCGCCATCGTCGCGGAGCGCGCCAGGGACGCCGGCACCGACAGCGCCGAGATCGATGTCGCGACCGAATTCCGCGTCTCCACCGTCGAAGCCCAGCGTATGTTCATCGAGGCGCATGTGGTGGCGGTGGCTTCGGGCAGGCCACGGATCGCGGTGTGATGGAGGGTGATCTCCCCCCTTGTGGGGGAGATGGCCGGCAGGCCAGAGGGGGGCGCTGTCCCGCCAGCGTCTCGGAGCAGCGCCCGCTCATACTCGACGTCGACCGACTGCACGAAATACCGAAACTTGCCGAGGTCGGCATTCCTTCGCGCCCCCCTCTGCCCTGCCGGGCATCTCCCCCACTTGGGGGGAGATTGGCAGCGTCGCCGCCGGCACCAAGCCTAAAAACCGCGCCTACCTGCCTTGCCTTCACCCTAAGCTGAATTGACCCTGCACTCCCAACATGCCAAAGGCCCGCGAAAGCCTTTCATCTGGAGCAGCCTGATGACCGATCGCGTCGAAATCGCCGGATTGCGGATCGCCCGCGAACTTCATGACTTCGTTGTCAACGAGGCCGCTCCGGGCACCGGCATCGATCCGGACAAATTCTGGAACGGCTTTTCGGCCATCGTCCACGACCTCGCGCCGAAGAACCGGGCACTGCTGGCAAAGCGCGACGCTATCCAGGAAAAGCTCGATGACTGGTATCGCGCCAATGGCGCGCCGGTCGACATGGAAGCCTACAAAACCTTCCTGAAGGAGATCGGCTATCTCGTCCCCGAAGGCCCGTCCTTCTCGGTGACGACCGAAAAGGTCGATCCCGAGATCGCCGTCGTCGCCGGGCCGCAGCTTGTGGTGCCGGTGATGAATGCGCGCTATGCGCTCAACGCCGCCAATGCGCGCTGGGGCTCGCTCTATGATGCGCTTTACGGCACCGACGCGATTCCCGAGACAGACGGCGCCGGGAAGGGCAACGGCTTCAACCCCGCGCGCGGTGCGAAAGTCGTCGCCTGGGCCAAGGACTTTCTCGACCAGTCGGTGCCGCTCACATCGGGCAAATGGGCCGGCGTCAACGGCCTTTCGCTGGCCAATGGCGCGCTGCGGCTCAGCGCCGGCGCCGGCTCGACCACGCTTGCCGACGTCAGGCAGTTCGTCGCCTATCGCGGCGATGCCGCCAACCCGCAAGCCGTGCTGCTGGTCAGCAACGGCCTGCATATCGAGGTCCTGATCGACCGCGACAACCAGATCGGCCGCACCGATCCGGCCGGCATCGCCGACATCATCCTGGAATCGGCGCTGACCACCATCCAGGACTGCGAGGATTCGGTCGCGGCGGTGGATGCGCAGGACAAGGTCGTCGTGTACCGCAACTGGCTCGGCTTGATGAAGGGCGACCTGGCCGAAGAGATCACCAAGGGCGGCCGGACCTTCGTCCGCAAGCTCAACCCCGATCGGTCCTATACCTCGCGCAATGGCGGTACTGTGACGCTGCCCGGCCGCTCGCTGATGCTGGTCAGGAATGTCGGCCACCTCATGACCAATCCGGCGATAACGGACCGCGACGGCAACGAGGTGCCGGAAGGCATCATGGACACGGCGATGACCGCGCTGATCGCGCTGCACGATGTCGGGCCGAACGGCCGCCGCGCCAACTCCCGCGCGGGCTCGATGTATGTCGTGAAACCCAAGATGCACGGGCCCGAGGAAGTCGCCTTCGCCGTCGAGATCTTCGATCGCGTCGAGGCCCTGCTCGGCATGGCCGAAAATACCATCAAGATGGGCATCATGGACGAGGAGCGGCGCACCACCGTCAACCTCAAGGAGGCGATCCGCGCCGCCAGGGAGCGCGTCGTGTTCATCAACACAGGCTTCCTCGACCGCACCGGCGACGAGATCCACACCTCGATGGAAGCCGGCCCGATGATCCGCAAGGGCGACATGAAGCAGGCCGCCTGGATTTCCGCCTACGAGGCCTGGAATGTCGACACCGGGCTGGAATGCGGGCTTGCCGGCCATGCCCAGATCGGTAAGGGCATGTGGGCGATGCCCGATTTGATGGCGGCGATGCTCACCGAGAAGATCGCCCACCCCAAGGCCGGCGCCAACACCGCCTGGGTGCCTTCGCCCACGGCGGCGACGCTGCACGCCACCCATTATCACAAGGTCGATGTCCACGCCGTCCAGGCGGCGCTGAAGAGCCGGCCGAAGGCCAAGCTCGACGACATCCTGTCGGTGCCGGTCGCGGTGCGGCCCAACTGGTCGCCGGCCGATATCCAGGCGGAGCTCGACAACAATGCGCAAGGCATTCTGGGCTATGTCGTGCGCTGGATCGACCAGGGCGTCGGCTGCTCGAAAGTGCCAGATATCAACGATGTCGGCCTGATGGAGGACCGCGCCACGCTGCGCATCTCCTCGCAACACATCGCCAACTGGCTGCATCATGGCGTCTGCACGGCCGACCAGGTAATGGAAACGATGAAGCGCATGGCTGATATCGTCGACCAGCAGAACCAAGGCGACCCGCTCTACCGGCCGATGGCCGCCGATTTCGACGGCTCCGTCGCCTTCCAGGCCGCCTGCGACCTCGTCTTCAAGGGCCGCATCCAGCCCAACGGCTACACCGAGCCGGTGCTGCACGCGCGGAGGCTGGAACTGAAGGCGAAGGGAGCGGCCTGAACCGGAGATTTGGAGCCGCCGGCGTTTCGTTCCCCTCCTCTCGAGCGAGAGCGCGCTACGCCGCCTGTGCCACCCGCTCCGAACTCATCCGGTAGGAGATCGCTTCGGCCAAGTGAATGCGGCCGACGGTCTCGCTGGCGTCGAGATCGGCCAGTGTTCTCGCCACCTTCAGCACGCGGTGATAGGCCCGCGCCGAGAAGCCGAGCTTTTCGCTGGCGTCCTTGAGCAGCGACAGGCCCGATGCGTCAGGCATGGCGATCTCCTCGATGACCGCCGGCGCGCAATGCGCGTTTGTGGTGGCGCTGGTGACGCCGAGCCGTTCGAAGCGCTCGCGCTGGAGGGTGCGGGCACGCGCCACGCGCAGCGCCACGTCGGCGCTCTTCTCCGCCCGGTCGGGCCGGATCAGGTCGCTGGCCGAGACCGCCGGCACCTCGATCCTGAGATCGATGCGGTCGAGCAGCGGGCCCGAGATGCGCGCCTGGTAGTCGGTGCGGCAGCGTTCGCCGCGCAGGCAGCGATAGCCGGGCTCGCCGGCCATGCCGCATCGGCACGGGTTCATCGCCGCCACAAGCTGGATACGCGCCGGATAGGTGACGCGGTGTTGGCGCGCGCGATCATGCAGTCGCCGGTCTCCAATGGCTGGCGCAACGCGTCGAGCGTCTGCGGCGTGAATTCGGGAAATTCGTCGAGGAACAGCACGCCGTGGTGCGCAAGCGACACTTCGCCCGGCCGCGCCCGGATGCCGCCGCCGACCATCGCCGCCATCGAGGCCGAATGGTGCGGCGCGCGGAACGGCCGCCGGTCGGTCAGCTTGCCTTCGCCGAGCTCGCCGGCGACGGAGGCGATCATCGACACTTCGAGCAATTCCTTCGGCGCCAGCGGCGGTAGGATCGACGGCAGCCGCTGCGCCAGCATCGATTTTCCCGATCCGGGCGGGCCGACCATGAGCAGGTTGTGCCCGCCGGCCGCCGCCACCTCCAGCGCCCGCTTGGCGGTTTCCTGGCCCTTGATGTCGGCAAGATCGGGCAGGTCGCGCGCCGCGGCATGGATGCCGGCTTCAGGCCGCGACAGCACCTGCGTGCCGCGGAAATGATTGGCGATGGCGATCAGACTGCGCGGCGCGAGTATGTCGAAGTCCTTGCCGGCCCAGGCGGCTTCCGGGCCGCAGGCGAAGGGGCAGATCAGGCCCTTGCCTTCAGAATTGGCCCCAATCGCGGCCGGCAAGGCGCCGGCGACGGCGGCGATAGTGCCGTCGAGCGATAGTTCGCCAAGCACGACATAGCCGGCCAGCATGTCGCCCGGAATGGCGCCAAGCGCCGCCATCAGGCCGAGCGCGATCGGCAAATCGTAGTGGCTGCCCTCCTTGGGCAGGTCTGCGGGCGCCAGGTTGACAGTGACTTTCTTGGACGGCATCGACAGGCCGGAAGCATGCAGTGCCGCCTGCACCCGTTCGCGGCTTTCGGCCACCGCCTTGTCGGCCAGCCCGACAATATGCATGTTGACCTTGCCGGGCGCTATCATCACCTGCACGTCGACCGGCACGGCCTCGATGCCCTGGAAAGCAACCGTGCGAACCCGCGCCACCATGTCTTGCCCCCGGATCTGGGCTTGCCCCAAGCCTTTTACAATCAGGCCGCGAAGGGCCTGGCCCGGAGACAATCACAATTCCTCGGCTAAATCAAGAACATTACAGGAACATGCAATCGCTGAAGTTGCAGCGCGATTGTCTCCGGTTGCAAAAACGGAACATGGTTAATACGAAATGAAAACGGCTATTTCCGCTTGGCCTCCACCGCGTCCCAGAACAGGCTGGCGATGTCGGCGCCGCCGAAGCGTTTGACTTCGCGCACGCCGGTCGGCGAGGTCACGTTGATCTCGGTCATGTAGTCGCCGATGACGTCGATGCCGACGAGGATGAAGCCGCGTTCCCTCAGTGCCGGCCCGATGCGGGCGCAGATCTCGCGCTCGCGCTCGGTCAGCTCGGTCTTCTCGGCGCGGCCGCCGACATGCATGTTGGAGCGGGAATCGTGCTCGGCCGGCACCCGGTTGATGGCCCCGACCGGTTCGCCGTCGATCAGGATGATGCGCTTGTCGCCCTTGCGCACGTCCTTCAGGTAGCGCTGCACGATGTAGGGCTCACGGAACAACTGGCCGAACATTTCGAGCAGCGAGGCGAGGTTGCGGTCGGCCTCCAGCAGGTGGAAGATGCCCGCGCCGCCATTGCCGTAGAGCGGCTTGACGATGATGTCGCCGAATTCCTTGCGGAAGGCGGCGACCTCCTGGGGATCCTTGGTGATCAGCGTTTCCGGCATCAGGTCGGAAAACTCGGTGACGAAGATCTTTTCCGGGCTGTTGCGCACCCAGGCCGGGTCGTTGACCACCAGCGTCCTGGGGTGGATGCGCTCCAGTATGTGCGTGGTGGTGATGTAGTTCATGTCGAAGGGCGGATCCTGTCTCAGCAGGATCACGTCCATCTCCGACAGGTCGGTTCGCACCTTCTCCCCCAGCGAATAGTGGCTGCCTTTCTCGTCGCGTACCTGCATCTCCTCGATGCGGGCGAACACCTTGCCGTCGCGCAGCGACAGCCGGTCGGGCGTGTAGTGGTAGAGCTGATGGCCGCGCCGCTGCGCCTCCAGCGACAGCGCGAACGAAGTGTCTCCGGCGATCGACACGGTGGAGATGTGGTCCATCTGGACGGCGATTTTCAGCTTCATGGCAGGTCCCCAGCACGGTCGATGAGAGAGCGATATAAGGGTCCCGGCGCCTTCTGCCAATCGGGCCACGCCTCTAGCGGTCGAAGACCAGCCTGGAATAGCCGAGAAAGGACAGCGCCATGGCGGCCAGCGAAGCGAAAGCAAGGGCGGCCAATGGCGGGGTTGTCGGCAGGACGACAAGGATGGCGCAGTAGACCAGATAGTTGGCGATGCTGGTGGCTATGCCGATGCTGCCATAGCGGGCACCTTCCCGCACCAAGCCGCGGCTCGACGGCGAGAAGGTCAGATGCCGGTTTATCTGCCAGGTGACGCAGAGCGCAAAGCCGATGGACAGCACGCGGGCGCTGAAAGGGCCGAGCGGCGTGACCGCAAGCAGCAGCCAGAGGGCGGCCGCGTCGGCGACGAAGCCGATGCCGCGGGCAAAGAGGAAGCGTATAAGACGGCTCACCGCTTCATGCGGCGCGAGGCGTCTTGCCTGGGCCGGCCTTCGCGGCGGTCGCCTCGCTGGCGCGCTCGCGCCGCTCTATGCGGCCCGAAGGCATCGACAGGTAGAAGATGCGCTTCTGTTCGGCGCGGCCGCGCGACACCGAATCGAGGATCACCCCGGTCACACCGGCCAGCATAGAAAGCAAGAGCAGGCCTACCGACAGCACCCATGTCGGCATGCGCGGCACCAGCCCGGTCTCGGCGAATTCGACCAGCACCGGCGCCATCAGGAACAGGCTCGACGCCAGGAAGACCAGGGCGAAGGCGCCGAAGAAGCGCAGCGGCTGCGTTTCCTTCATCAGCATGGCGAACATCCAAAGGATCCTGGCGCCGTCGCGAAAGGTCGAAAGCTTCGACGACGAGCCGTCCGGCCGCTTGCCGTAATCGAGCGCGATCTCGCTGACGGGCAATTTGAGCTGCGAGGCATGCACCGACATTTCGGTCTCGATCTCGAAGCCGCCGGAGACGGCCGGGAAGCTTTTGACGAAGCGCCGGGTGAAGACCCGGTAGCCCGAGAATATGTCGGTGAAATCGCTGCCGAACAGCCCTTTATAGAGGCTGTTGAAGACGCGGTTGCCGAAGGCATGGCCGGTCCTGCCGGCATCGTTGGTGACGCCGCGCCGGGTGCCCACCACCATGTCGGAGCGCTCGGTCAGAAGCGTGTTGATCAATTGCGGCGCGTCTTCCGGCGCATAGGTGCCGTCGCCGTCGGCCATCAGGTAAATGTCGGCGTCGATGTCGGCGAACATGCGCCGCACCACATTGCCCTTGCCCTGGCGCGGTTCGCGCACCACGATGGCGCCGGCCGCGCGGGCCCTGAGCGCGGTCAGGTCGCGCGAATTGTTGTCGTAGACATAGACCGTCGCCAAAGGCAGCGTCTCGCGGAAGCGCCGCACCACCTCGGCGATCGTCAATTCCTCATTGTAGCAAGGCAGCAGCACGGCGATAGAGGGTTCGTAGCGAAGCTCTTGCGGCATTTTCCTCTCCGGGTGCCTCGCCGCCACGCGCGGTTCGCGCCGAAAGTCAGGCGCATTCAGGCGGTTTTACTATTTATTGAAGCCGTTAAGGCTAGGTTTAAGGCCGGACCGTACGAGTGTCGATTGGCCGGAAAGGCCCGGCATTCCTGCCAGAGGCGATGGGGATGAGCACAGCCAGCAACGGCGCTTCCACCTGGAAGTCCGACATAGCGTTTGCGTTGCTTGCCGCCTTGCTGCTGCTGGCGCTTGATCTTTATGCCGGATTCCCGCAACTGGCCAACCCGGCCGGCGACAATGACAGCCTGCTGCAACTGGTGGAGGTTCGCGACCTCCTGGCCGGCCAGGGCTGGTTCGACCTGCACCAGTACAGGATGGGGCTGGAGGGTGGCTTCGTCATGCACTGGTCGCGGCTGCTCGACGCCCCGCTGGCGCTCGGCATGCTTGCCCTGTCGGCCCTGACGGGCAGTGCCGCTTTGGGCGAGCAGGTCGTGCAGGTGCTTTGGCCCCTCCTGCAATTCTGGCTCGCGCTGTTCTCCATCATGCGCGCCGCGCGCGCTTTCGCCGGCGAGCACGCGGTCCTGCCCGCCGCGGTGGTCGGCGGAGCGGCCTTGTATTATCTCGGAATCTTCTCGCCCGGCGCGCTCGATCACCACAATGTCCAGCTGATGCTGACCCTGGCCGGCCTGGCTTTGCTGCTTGAAGCCCCTCGCCACCGGACCGCCGCCCTGTTTGCCGGCGCGTGCGCCACCCTGGCATTGGCGATCGGCATGGAAAGCGCCCCCTATGCTGGAACCCTGGGCGCCATCGTCGCCCTGCTGTTCCTCGTCAGCGGTGGCGGCGAAAGGCTGATCGCCAGGGATTTTGGCTTGGGCGTCACCGCCGTCTCGGCCCTTGTTTTCATCACTACCATACCGGCGTCGGCATGGGGGCAGACGCAGTGCGACACCTTCTCGACCGTGCACTTCGTGGTTGCCGCGCTTGCCGGCGCCGGCCTTGCGGTCATCGCCTCATGGGGCGCCGCCAATGCGACGTACGGCCGTCGCCTGGTCTCGCTCGGCCTGCTGGCGTTCGTGCTTGTCCTTGTCGTGATGTTTCTGTTCCCGCAATGCCTGGCTGCCCCCTATGCCGGCCTCGACCCGCGCCTCCAGCAGATGTGGCTCGGTCATATCGACGAAGCGCAGTCGATATTCCAGCTCGTCGCGGCCGATCCGGCCAGAGCGGTGGCGCGCTTCGCGACGCCGCTGGTGGCGATCGTCCTGATGGCGCTGCGTCTCGGCAAGGGCGGCTGGCGGCGGCAGGACAGTCTCGTCGGCGCGCTGCTGGTGGTGGCTTTCCTGGTCAGCGCCTGGGAGGTCCGCGGCTCGACCTTCTCCATCGCCTTCGCGGTGATCCCGCTTTGCGCCTGGATCGCCAAATGGCGGCAGCGCGCCGAAAACAGTCCGTCCGGTGGCTCCGTGCTCCGTATGGCCGCAGCCTGGCTGATCTCGGTCAATGCGGTTTGGTCCAGCGCTGCCGAGGCGGCATCGAGCGCCTTCCAGACCGGTGCGGCCGTCACCGACGCCGGCATCGATGCACCTTGCAACAGCAAGGCCTCGTTCGCCGCGCTCGCCCGCATGCCTCACACCACGGTGCTGGCCATCTCCAATCTCGGCTCGCCGATCCTGGCCTTTACCGGTCATCGCGCGCTCGCTGGGCCCTACCACCGCAACGTCGCCGGAAACCTGCTCGTATTCGATGCCTTGCTGGGCTCGGCCACTGACGCGAAAGCCGTCGTGGCAAACCATCGCGTCGGGATTGTCGCGCTCTGCCGCGGCAATCCCGAAACCAGGCTTCTCGCAACCAAGGCGCCTGACGGCTTTCTGGCCGGGTTGATGCATGGCAGCGTGCCGGATTGGCTGGAACCGGTGGCGGAGACCCAGGGCGCGCCGCTGGAGCTCTATCGCGTTCGCCCCGCCGGCTGAGAATCCGCGTGAGCGACGACGCCGTTGAGCCCGGACGGCTTTGCGGAGGGCAACGCACTTCAGCGGCGAAAAATCGATTTTTCCGATACGTTTCCTAAAGGGTTTGCTGCCAGTCTCGGAAATAAATTCCGACTTCGAGAAACAGGGACACCGATGCAAACTTCGTTTGGCACCGGTCAGGCAAACAGGGAGAGCACGGATCTGGCATTCACCGATCCGTTGACCGGGCTTGGCAACCATCGCCGCTTCTTCGACAAGGTCGATCGCCTGATCAGCGACCGTGCCGACGATCCCGCGCCCTTCACCGTCGGCATTCTCGACCTTGATGGCTTCAAGCCGATCAACGATCTGTTCGGCCACAAGGCCGGCGACGACATCCTGATCCAGGTGGCGATGCGGCTGCGCGCCTCGATGGACGGTCATTCCACCGTCTGCCGCATCGGCGCCGACGAATTCGCCTTCCTCTACCCGCTGGTGTTCAGCGAGGAGGCGGCGGCCGAAAAGTCGCGCATGCTGATCGAAATCCTGTCGGCCCCGTATGATGTCGGCGAACGCACGGCGAGGCTGTCGGCCTCCGTCGGCTGTTCGCTGTTCTATTCCGGCGACGAGACCACCGAGATCCTCATCAACAAGGCCGAAACGGCGCTTTACCATGCCAAGCGATCCGGCCGCGGCCGGGTCGTCGTCTATACCCGCGAAATGGAAGAGGCGGCCAAGCGCGTCACCCGCATCGAGCAGGCGCTGCGCCGCGCGGTCTCGGCCGGCGAGGTGGAGCCGCATTTCCAGCCGATCGTCGACCTCACCACGCGCCGCACCATCGGCTTCGAGACGCTGGCGCGCTGGACCGACCGCGATCTCGGCTCGGTGCCGCCGACCGTCTTCATTCCGATCGCCGAGGAGCGCGGCATCATCGGCCCGCTGTCGCAGCTAGTGCTGCGCAAGGCGACCGAGGCGGCGAGAAGCTGGCCGAAGGACCTGTTCCTGTCGTTCAACCTGTCGCCCTCGCAGCTCGTCGACCAGAACACCGGCCTGCACATATTGGCGATCCTCGACCGTACGGGCTTCGATCCGCGCCGGCTGGAGATCGAGATTACCGAGACCGGCCTGATGAACGATCCGGCCTCGGCCGCGCAGATCGTCGAGGACCTGCGCCGCGTCGGCATCCGCGTCTCGCTCGACGATTTCGGCACCGGCCAGTCCTCGCTCGGGCGGCTGCGCGAATTCCATTTCGACAAGTTGAAGATCGACCGCGCCTTCGTCTCCTCCATTCTCGATGACCGCCCGTCGGAGCACATCATCCGCGCCATTCTCGCAATGTGCGAAGGGCTCGGCATGGATGTCGTCGCCGAAGGCATCGAGGAAGAGGCGCAGGCCGACCGCCTCGTCCAGTTCGGCTGCGCCGGTGGGCAGGGCTATCTGTTCGGCAAGCCGGCCGATGCCGACGCCACGCTCGGCTATCTCCGCGATTCCTTCCGCGGCGCCTTGCGCGCCAAGGCAATCTGACCGGGCGATTGACCGGTCCTCGATCGAGGACCGGCCGTGCCTGTGCGTGGTCTCCAGGCTTTTTGTCAGACATAAGCCTCAAAATCCGTCTTTTCGCCCTTGCCCGCCGGATCGGTCTGGCTAGGATGCGCGCCGGTCAACCCGGGAGACGAAAACCATGATGCCATCGGCACGTTTTGCCGACCTCGAAGGCGCTTCGGTGCTGATCACCGGCGGCGGCTCCGGCATTGGCGCGGCATTGACCGAGGGTTTCATGCGCCAGGGCGCCAAGGTCGCCTTCATCGACATCGCCGACAAGCCCAGCACCGCGCTTGCCGACCGCATCGAGAAAGAGCTCGGCCGCCGGCCGCTCTACCTCAAGTCCGATCTGCGCGACATCGAAGCGCTCCGGGCGTCTGCCGCGAAGGCGGCCGAAGCGCATGGCGACGTCACCGTGCTGGTCAACAATGCCGCCTGGGACGAACGCCACGCCGTCGAAGACGTGACGGTGGAGTTTTGGGACAACAACCAGGCGATCAACCTCAGACCGCATTTCTTCACCGCGCAGGCGGTGGCGCCGGGCATGAAGCGGGCCGGCGGCGGCTCGATCATCAATTTCACCTCGACCTCCTACCTGATCAACCACCCCGACATGCCGGCCTACACCGCCGCCAAGGCGGGCATACTCGGCCTCACCAAGGGTTTGGCCGGCAAGCTCGGGCCCGACCGTATCCGCGTCAACGCCGTCGCGCCCGGCTGGGTCATCACGGAACGGCAGCAGGAACGCTGGGTGACGGAGCAGGCGCTTGCCTCTCATGTCGCCAAGCAGTGCATCAAGGACGTCATGCGGCCGGACGATTTGGTCGGCACCGTGCTGTTCCTGGCCTCGGACGCCTCGCGCATGCTGACCGCGCAAATGCTGATCGTCGACGGAGGTTTCCTGTGAGCCCCGGGTTTGCCGGCCCCCGATTTGTCGGCAATGTGCCGGCGGTCGCGGCGCTCGATTGGGGCACGACCCGGCTTCGTGCCTGGCTGATCGACGGCGGCGGCAAGGTGCTTGCCGAGCGTCGCGGCGACGACGGACTGATCACCGCGCGCGAGAAGGGCTTTTCCCGGGTTCTCGAGGGTCATCTCGCCGCCATGGGCGCGCCGGAAACGCTGCCCGTCATCATCTGCGGCATGGCAGGCTCGCGCCAGGGCTGGCTCGAAGCGCCCTATGTCACCGTGCCGGCGCCGATCGGCGCCATCCTGGCCGGCGCGGCCCGCATCCCGGGGGAGAGCCGCGACATTCGTATCGTGCCCGGCCTTGCCCAACGCCTGGCCGATGCGCCAGACGTCATGCGCGGCGAGGAGACACAGCTTGCCGGCGCCGGTTTGCCGGCAAAGGGGCGTGAAATCGTCTGCATGCCGGGCACCCATTCGAAATGGGTTCTGGTTGAGGACGGCGCCGTTGCCGGCTTCGGCACATGGCCGACCGGCGAGCTGTTCTCGGTGCTGGCCGCGCATTCGATCCTGCGCCATTCGCTCGGCGAGCATCCCAAGCCGGTCGACCCGCAGAACCCTTTCTTCCGCCGCTGGTGTGGTGCGGCGTTGACCGAAGGTGGCGACGTCACCGCAAAACTGTTCTCGATCCGCGCCGCCGGTCTGCTCCAGGACATGAAGGCCGACGATGCCGCGGCCTGCCTGTCGGGCCTGCTGATCGGCGGCGAGATCGCCTCGGCGAGGCGCCGCCAGGCCGCGGGCGCCACATCGGTGGTGCTGATTGCCTCCGGCGCGCTTGCGGCGCTTTATCGGCAGGCGCTCGGCCTTGCCGGGCTTGGCGTGCGGACCGTCGACGCGGATGAGGCGGTGCGTGCCGGCCTGGTCGAGGCGGCGCGCGAAAACGGCATGATCGCCAGAACCGGAGTTGCCTGATGAACCAGACCGCTGCGTTCCCGAAGCTCAAGCGCGGGCTGGTCGCCATCCTGCGCGGCCTCAAGCCTGCCGAGGCGGTGGCGATCGGCCAGGCGGTCTTCGATGCCGGCATCGAGGCGATCGAGGTGCCGCTCAATTCACCCGATCCGTTCGCGTCCATCGCCGCCATCCTCAAGGCGCTGCCGCCGGCCGCGCTGGTCGGCGCCGGCACGGTGCTGACGCCGGCCGATGTCGATGGCTTGCACGAAGTCGGCGGCCGGCTGCTGGTCAGTCCCAATATCGATGCCGAGGTGATGGAACGCGCCATGCAATACGGCATGGTCACCATGCCCGGCGTGTTCACGCCCACGGAGGCCTTCCTGGCGATCCGGCTCGGCGCCTCGGCGCTGAAATTCTTCCCGGCAAGCGTGCTCGGCGCATCCGGTATTTCCGCCATCCGCGCGGTGCTGCCGGCTTCGACATTGGTCGGCGCGGTCGGCGGCGTCTCGGAGAAGGACTTTGCCGGCTACAAGGCGGCCGGCGTCACGGTTTTCGGGCTTGGTTCCAGCCTGTTCAAGCCGGGCATGAGCGTCGAAGACGTGGCCGCGCGGGCCCAGGCGGCGGTGACGGCCTGGGACGCGGTGTTCGGCGGAGACGCAGGATGAGCGAAGCGATCGTTTCGGTTTTTTCCGACCATGTCTGCCAGCTCGGCGAGGGGCCGAGCTACGACCCCGCCACAGACACGCTCTACTGGTTCGACATCGTCAAGGGCCATCTCCTGGAAAAGCGCCTGTCCGGCGGCGCGGCCCAGGTGCACGAGCTTGGCCGGATGGCCAGCGCTATCGCCATCATCGACGACAAGCGCCAGCTGATCGCCACCGAAACCGGGCTTTTTGTCCGCGACGTCGCCACCGGCAGGATGACGCTGCACACACCTGTCGAGGCCGACAATCCGGTCACCCGTTCCAACGATTCCCGCGTCCATCCCTGCGGCGCCCTTTGGACCGGCACGATGGGCAAGGGCGAGGAGAAGGGCGCCGGCGCGATCTACTGGTTCTTCAAGGGCGAATTGCGCAAGCTGTTCTCCGACATCACCGTGTCGAACTCGATCTGTTTTTCCGCGGACGGCGCGCTCGCTTATTACACCGACACCTCGACCGGCCTGTTGATGCGTGTTGCCTGCGATCCGGCGACCGGCCTGCCGGAGGGCGAGCCGAAAGTGTTCGTTGATCACCGGTCGGCCAAGGGCTTCGTCGACGGCTCCGTGCTCGACCGCGACGGCATCCTGTGGAATGCCGTCTGGGGCGGCAAGGTGGTCAAGGGCTATGCGCCCGACGGCAAGCTGGTGCGCACGATCGCCATGCCGGTGACGCAGCCTTCCTGCCCGGCCTTTGTCGGCAAGAACGCCAGCCGGCTGGCGGTCACCTCGGCCTGGCACGGCAAGGACGAGAAGCAGCGTCAGCTTGACCCGCAGGCAGGCATGACCTTCCTCCTCGACATCGAGGTCAATGGCCGGTTCGAGCCGCGCGTGCTGATCGCCTAGGGCATCTCTATATTCAGGTGACGCCGGCCTTTTCGGCTCGGCCCGACTTGAGTCTCGGTACCCGATGCACCGCGTCTGACGGGATCATTCAGCCGGCTGTCACGCAGGCGTCCGGCCCGCGTCGGTTTCGCGAAAGCCTGGCGTCTTCGCCATGCGATGGTGTGGAATTGCACCATTGGGAATCATGTCATGTCCAGCCTAAGGCTGATCCTCGTCCACGAGCCGGAAAAGGCCTGCCTCGAGCGGCTCCTCGCCGATGGCCACCCGCCGGAGCGTGCCGCCGAAATCGCTTCTTACCTGGCGCAATCGACCGATCTCGCGCATGAGTTCGACGCCCTCGCTTCTGCCTTCAAACGACGCGATCTCGGCTTCGCGGCGGTGGAGCTGGACGATGCCGCCGATATGCTCGCCAAGGCCGACCCGGCGGCCACGCTGGTCTGGACGCTGACCGACGGCATCGCCTATTTCCGGGGCGGCGCGGCGCCTGCGCTTGCCAGGCTGAACGGCCTGAAGGCGATCGGCGCCGAGGATTCGCTGTTCGCGCTCTGCCAGGACAAGTTTCGCTCCGGCGCCGTGCTCGGCGCGCTCGGCCTGCCTGTGCCGCGGGCCGGCCTGGCGCGCAACGGACAATGGCTGGTCGAGCCGCCGGTTTCCGCCGCCGGCTGGTTCGTCAAGCCGAACCGGCTCGGCGCCAAGATCGGCATCTGGCCGGAGTCGCGCTGCGGCGATCTCGGCCACGCGCTGGAGCTTAGCCGGCGTGTTTTCGCCGCCTATCGCGACGACGTCGTCGTCCAGCCCTATGTCGCCGGCCGCAACGCGCGCGCCAGTTTCCTGGGCCTGAGGCCGGACACCGGCGTCGAAGCGCTCGGCGTCGCTTTCGTCGAGTCCGGCGGCGATTTCCAGACCATGGAAGACAGCCTGGCGCTTTACGGCGAGACCGGCGAGGCGGCGAAGGCGGCGGGCAACTACGCCGAGCCGCTTCTGCTTCCGGTCGCCGAAAGCCAGCCGGTCGCCGATGCAAAAGTCCGCGCCATCGCCGAGCGGCTGATGAGCGGGATCGGCCTGCGCGACGTGTTTTCCATCGATCTCCGGATCGAGCCCGACGACACGGTTCACCTCATCGAGTTCGAGGTCTGCCCCGGCCTGCCTTGCTTCGATTTCCGCGCCTATTGCCGGTCTCAATGGGGCTTGGGGCTTGCCGACGCCATGGCCGAAACCGCCGCGAACCGGATGACCCGTTAAAGCGCGGCAAGATTGCCTGCCGTACGCTATCCCAAAGGCATTCGCTCGAATGCCTGCAAGGAAGGATCTATCCTGTCCCAGGCATGGCCGCGGATGGCATATGTGACCACCTGCGGATTGAACTGGCCGGGATCATCAAGGCTGGTCGCGTGGACCGCTATCAGGTCCGGCATCGCGACTTGCGTCAGGTAGACCGGCGTTCCACAGGTCGGGCAGAAGGCGTGGATCTTTTCGTTGCCGCTGTCGCCAGCCACCCGCCAGGTGTTCGCTTCGCCCGTTATCGTCACATCGGCTCGCCGGGGGAAGGTCAGATAGGAGCTGTGACCCGTGCCGCTTCGCTTCTGGCATCCGTGGCATTGGCAGTGGTTCTCGAAGATGGGTTCGCTGCTCGTTTCATAGCGGATCGCACCGCAGGCGCATCCGCCGGTGTAGCGTTTGGTCATTATCGTTTTCCCACAGTCGGATTTGCTGGTCAGGCCGATTTCGGCTTGGCGAAAATGTCGATGCCACTGCCGGTCTCCAGGAAGGATTTCATGCTGGACAGCACCGCCGGCCATCCCTGGCTGACGCCCTTCGCCATGCCGCTGCCGGCTTCGAGCTCGTCATGGCTGACGGTCAGCCGCACCATCGTGTCGTATTCCTCGATGGCGAACGTCACCCGGCTGTATTTCGACGCATCGTCGGCCTGCGAAGCGTTTGCCCAGGTCATCACGAGACGGGTCGGCGGCGAGATCTCGACGACCTTGCCGACCAGTTCGACGGTGCGCTCGTCATTGGCGCGGATATGTTCCCATTTCGATCCCGCCTTCCAGTCCGAGACGTTCTCGTGGCCCCAGTAACGCCGTGCGATGTCGGGCCTGGTTATGGCCTCGAACACTTTTTGCGGCGTCGAGCGGATGTAGGTCACGTAGACAAAGCTGGTCGTCTCTGCGGTCATTTGTCTTCTCCTTCGAGTTCCTGTTTCAGGTCATGCAGCAGGCTGAGCCGCTGGCGTTCGAATTTGCGCACCCAGCGCTCGTAGACCTCGTGCAGCGGCACGGGATTGATGAAATGCAGCTTCTCGCGGCCGCGTTTGACCGTGCTCACCAGATTGGCCGCCTCCAGCAGGTCGATGTGCTGGGTGGCGGATTGCCTGGCCATATCGAGATGTTCGCAAAGCTGGCCCAGCGTCTGCCCGTTCTTCTCGCACAGAAGATCAAGCAGCCTTCTGCGTGTCGGGTCGCCCAGCGCCTTGAAAACCTTGTCCGCGTCCATCGGGTTCACTCTGATGTGAAGCCATAATATGCAGGTAAATACCTGCATGTCAACCCGCGATCGGCCGGCATCAAAATTACCCCCGTGTAAGGGCTGTTCGGACGCGATTGCTAAAGGGATTATGCGTCAGCCATGTCGTGGCCGTTGTCGAACGACTGTGCCGGTTGTCGCTCAAAGACAACCGGGCGGGGCGCCGCCTGCTGGGCCAGGCTGCGGGATGTGAACCTCAGGACTCGTGCAAAGGCCGCGGCCGGCACTGATGCCGGCCGGGATAGCCTCAGACGCCCTCGACTAGCACGATCTCGCCGTCGGCGACCTTCTGGCGAATGGCGGCGGCGCGCTGGTATTCAGGTGAATGGTAGCAGTCATGCGCGGCGGCAAGCGTCTCGAACTCGATGACGACGTTGCGCGCGCGGCCGGCCCCTTCTGCCTTCTCATGCTCGCCGCCGCGCGCCAGGAATTTCGCGCCGAAGCGCTCGAAGGCCGGCTTGGCGGCGGCGACATAATCCTTGTAGCCTTCCGCGTCGCGCACATCGACGCGGGCGATCCAGTATCCCTTGGGCATCCTTCTTCTCCGAAGCCGTTCGTTGGAAATTATGCCGAGCGCATTTCGTCGAGGATGGCTTCAGCCGCCGCGCGTCTGTCCGCCGCGGCGACGATCGGGCGCCCGACGACCAGATGGCTGGAGCCGCTGCGGATGGCATCCGCCGGCGTCATCACGCGCTTCTGGTCGCCATGGTCGCTGCCGGCGGGGCGTATGCCTGGCGTTACCACCGCCATGTCGGGCCCGACGATGCGGCGCACCGCCTCTGTTTCCGCGGCCGAGCAGACGATGCCGCCCATGCCGGCATGCAGCGCCTGTTCCGCGCGCCGCAGCACCAGCGTGTGCGGGTCGTATTCGTAGCCCGCGTCGATCACGTCCTGTTCGTCCATCGAGGTCAGCACGGTGACGGCAAGCAGGCAAAGCTCGCTGCCTCTCGCCGCCTCGACCGCCGCCCGCATGGTCTTCGGGTAGGCATGCAGCGTCAGCATGGTCATGCCCATCTTGACGATGTTCTCGACCCCCTTGGCCACAGTGTTGTCGATGTCGAGCAGCTTCATGTCGAGAAAGATCTTCTTGCCCGCGCTGGCGAGCTCCCTGGCGAAATCGAGCCCGCCGGCGAAGGCGAGCTGATAGCCGATCTTGTAGAAGGAGACGACGCCATCGAGTTCGCGTACCGCCTTCTCGGCCTCTTTCAAGCTCGGCACGTCGAGGCCGACGATCAGCCTTTCGCGCATTGTGTCGGTCTGCATGGCGTTGGCGATCACGGCTCGACCCGGGTCGACAGCATGCGCGAGGTTTCGATCAGCGTGCGGCATAGGTGCTCCATGGTTCGGTGCAGTCGTTCGTCCTTGAAACGCCCGTCCTCGTCGAAGGCGTTGCCGCCTTCCGGCACCGAGCATTCCGGCGTCACCACCTCCATCTGGCAACGCACCAGCACGGCGCGCAGATGGTTGATGCAGCGTATCCCGGCGAAGTGTCCGCTGGAAGACGAACTGAGGCCGGCGACCTTGCCGGCAAACGGCCTCACCGCACGGCCGCCATCCTTGCGCACCCGGCTCACCCAGTCGATCGTGTTCTTGAGCAGCGGCGGAATGGAGCCGTTATATTCGGGCGTGGCGATCAGCAGCCCGTCATGGGCAATGATCATCCGGGCAAGTTTCAGGGCGTTTTCGGGGACGCCTTTTTCCTTCTCCAGATCCTCATCCATGATCGGCAAGGGATAGTCGCCAAGCGAGATGCGAGTGACCTCGGCGCCTTGCACCGCAAGTTCCTTCTGCGCCACGTCGGCGGTCCTGCCACTGAAGGCCCCGGCCCGGACCGAGCCGGCAAAGACGAGGATTTTTGGGATCACTGCCATTGGCCAACCTTGTTCCCGGACAGGTACAGCCAGAGCCCGCTCAAATCAATGCAGATCAGGCAAAGCGTCATCCTCGGGCTTGCCCCGAGGATCTGCCAACGCATCCAAGTCAGACATTTTCGTCCCAATGCCCACCGCATCTGATACCGCTATGCGGCAGATCCTCGGGACAAGCCGCAGGATCACGACTTTCGAAGACATTCGCGGTCGGCTTCGCAATCCCTAATGCGCCTCGCGCCGGTAGATCCACAGCTGCGTCGGCGGGATGTTGCGGATGATGAAGTCGAAATGCTTGACAGTATAGTCGCCGCGGCCGGGCGGGATCGGCGACATCGGGCCGTAGGTCAGCTGCACGATCGGCCGGCCGGCCGGAATGCGGTCAAGCAGGCTTTCGATATAGGCGATGCGCTGGGCGACCGGGAAGTTGAGCAGCGGCACGCCCGAGACCACCGAATCGAACATCATCCCGCTCTTGGCGCCAAGCGTGGCGTTGAGATTGAAGGCGTCGCCCTCAATGACGTTGACGCCGGGGTAGAGCCGGCGCAGATGGCGCACGAAGTCGGTGGAATATTCGACCGCGTAAAGGTTTTCAGGCCTCACGCCCTGGGCCAGGATGGCGCGGGTGATGACGCCGGTGCCGGGCCCGACCTCGAGCACCGGCAGACCGGACTTCGGGTCGACGATCGAAGCCATCTTGCGGGCGGTGATGGAGCTGGTCGGCACGATCGAGCCGACCGTCTTCGGCTTGTCGATCCAGCCCTTGAAGAACTTCAGCTCGTCATCGAACTTTTCGGCAAGCGCCTTCCGCAGTCCCGGACCACGTGTCATGCAAGCTCTCCTCAGCGCTCCCCTGAGAGCTACTTAACACCTAAGCCGCCCAAGGCAAGGCAGGGTCATGCCTATGTCGTGGATAAGATAGTTTTCGTCGCGTCTAAAAATGCGCGCCTACTGCGGTTTTCACGGCGCGTGTCGGCCGCCCGGCAGGTGAGGCGCAGCGCCGACACCGGCAAGGCAAGCCACACGCGCACAGGCCGTCGATCAACGCTCGCCGAACGACTCGAAAAAGTCCTTCATGCGGGCGAAAAAGCCGCTCGACTGGGGGGAATTGTCCTGTGAGGAGAGCTGTTCGAATTCCTCCAGCAGCTCGCGTTGGCGGCGCGACAGGTTCTGCGGCGTCTCGACCGCCGTCTGGATGTAGAGGTCGCCGACATTGGGCTGGCGCAGCACCGGCATGCCCTTGCCCTTGAGGCGGAACTGGCGGCCGTTCTGGGTGCCCTCCGGCACCTTCACCTTGGTCTGCGTTCCGTCCAGCGTCGTCACCTCGAACGAGCCGCCAAGGGCGGCAGTCGTCATCGAGATCGGCACCTTGCAGTAGAGGTCGGCGCCGTCGCGCTGGAAGAATTCGTGCGGCTTGACCGCGAGGAAGATGTAGAGGTCGCCCGACGGCCCGCCGCGCAAGCCGGCTTCGCCCTCATTGGCAAGCCGGATGCGGGTGCCGTCCTCGATGCCGGCTGGGATGTTGACCGACAGCGACCGCTCCTCGGTGACGCGGCCCTGGCCGGCGCATTTCGGGCACGGATCCTTGATCGTCTGGCCGCGGCCCTGGCATTGCGGGCAGGTGCGCTCGATGGAGAAGAAGCCTTGCGTGGCGCGCACCTTGCCGTGGCCGTTGCACATCGAGCACGTGACCGGCTGGGTTCCGGGCTTGGCGCCGGTTCCCGAACATTCCGAACAGGAGATCGAGGCCGGCACGCGGATCTGCGCGGTCTTGCCGGCAAAGGCCTCTTCCAGTGAGATTTCCATGTTGTAGCGCAGGTCGGCGCCGCGCTCGCGGCCGCCGGAAGAGCGGCGCTGGCGGCCACCCATCATGTCGCCGAAAATGTCCTCGAAAATGTCGGCGAAGCCGCCGGCGCCGAAGCCGTGTGCGCCGCCGTTCATGCCGCCCTGCTCGAAGGCCGCGTGACCGAAACGGTCATAGGCCGCGCGCTTCTGCGGATCCTTCAGCGTCTCGTAGGCTTCGTTGATTTCCTTGAACTTGTGCTCGCAGGCATGGTCGCCCGGATTGCGGTCGGGGTGGAACTGCATGGCGAGCTTGCGGAAAGCGCTCTTCAGTTCCTTGTCGTCGGCACCCTTGTGCACGCCCAGCGTTTCGTAGAAATCAGCTTTCATTTTTTCCCGCTGTCCGGATGCTCAACGTCTTCATGCAGTGTTGCGTCGTTTGCCGGCACGTTGCCACGATTTAGGATCGGCGCAGCCCGGATGCTAGGGCCGGCGCGGAGCTGTTCGTGCTTTTCGACGATTTTTTCCGCACTTTTTCTGCCAGGGTTGCAAAAAAGCCCGGCTTTGCGCCGGGCTTTCCGCTTTATCTTGCCGTCAGCCGGTTCAGGCCGACTTCTTCTTGTCGTCGTCCTCGTCGATTTCCTCGAAATCGGCATCGACCACATCCGAGTCCTTGGCGGCGTCCGCCTTGGCATCGGCTTCCGCCGCTTCCTTCTGCGAGGCCTCGTACATGGCCTGGCCGAGCTTCATCGAAGCCTCCGCGAGCGCTTGGCTCTTGGCTTCGATTTCCGCTGCGTCGTCACCCTCGGTAGCGGTCTTCAGCGCCGCGATCGCGTCCGATATCGCCGTGCGGTCGGCTTCCGAGACCTTGTCGCCATATTCCTTCAGCGACTTCTCCGAGGAATGCACCAGCGCCTCGGCCTGGTTGCGGGCCTCGACCAGCGCGCGCCGCTTCTTGTCGGCGTCGGCATTGGCTTCGGCATCCTTCACCATCTTCTCGATGTCGGCGTCCGAAAGGCCACCCGAGGCCTGGATGCGGATCTGGTGCTCCTTGCCGGTGCCCTTGTCCTTGGCCGAAACATTGACGATGCCGTTGGCGTCGATGTCGAAGGTGACCTCGATCTGCGGCACGCCGCGCGGGGCCGGCGGAATGCCGACCAGGTCGAACTGGCCGAGCGCCTTGTTGTCGGCGGCCATTTCGCGCTCGCCCTGGAAGACCCGGATGGTCACGGCCGACTGCGAATCCTCAGCCGTCGAGAACACCTGGCTCTTCTTCGTCGGGATCGTCGTGTTGCGCTCGATAAGCCGGGTGAACACGCCGCCCAGCGTCTCGATGCCGAGCGACAGCGGGGTCACGTCGAGCAGCAGCACGTCCTTGACATCGCCCTGCAGCACGCCGGCCTGGATGGCGGCGCCGAGTGCGACGACCTCATCGGGGTTGACGCCCTTGTGCGGCTCCTTGCCGAAGAACTGCTTCACGATTTCCTGGATCTTGGGCATGCGGGTCATGCCGCCGACCAGCACCACTTCGTCGATCTCGCCCGCCTTCAGGCCGGCATCCTTGAGCGCCGCCTTGCACGGGTCGATGGTGCGCTGGACGAGGTCTTCGACCAGGCTTTCGAACTTGGCGCGCGTCAGCTTCAGCGTCAGGTGCTTGGGCCCGGTAGCGTCGGCGGTGATGAACGGCAGGTTGATCTCGGTCTGCGTCGTCGACGACAGCTCGATCTTGGCCTTCTCGGCAGCCTCCTTGAGGCGCTGCAAGGCAAGCTTGTCGTTCTTCAGGTCGATGCCCTGTTCCTTCTTGAACTCGGCCGCCAGATACTCGACGAGGCGCATGTCGAAATCCTCGCCGCCGAGGAAGGTGTCGCCATTGGTCGACTTCACCTCGAAGACGCCGTCACCGATCTCGAGCACCGAAATGTCGAACGTGCCGCCGCCAAGGTCATAGACGGCGATGGTCTTGCCGTCCTTCTTGTCGAGGCCGTAGGCGAGGGCAGCCGCGGTCGGCTCGTTGATGATGCGCAGCACTTCGAGGCCGGCGATCTTGCCGGCGTCCTTGGTCGCCTGGCGCTGGGCGTCATTGAAATAGGCCGGAACGGTGATGACCGCCTTCTCGACCTTCTCGCCGAGATAGGCTTCCGCCGTTTCCTTCATCTTCTGCAGGATCATGGCCGAGATCTGGCTGGGCGACTGCTTCTTGCCGCCGGCCTCGACCCAGGCATCGCCATTGTCGCCCTTGACGATCTTGTAGGGGACAAGCTTCTTGTCCTTTTCCGTCACCGGATCGTCATAGCGGCGGCCGATCAGGCGCTTGACCGCGAAGATGGTGTTTTCAGGATTGGTGACCGCCTGGCGCTTGGCCGGCTGGCCGACGAGACGTTCGCCGTCGCCCGAGATGGCGACGATGGAAGGCGTCGTGCGCGCGCCTTCCGCATTCTCGATCACCTTCGGCTCCTTGCCGTCCATGATGGCGATGCAGGAGTTGGTGGTGCCGAGATCGATACCGATTACTTTTGCCATTTTTCTAGTCTCTCCGCTAAGCAGGCTCTCAGGACCCGTAAGGCGTTCCGACGAAAGCCCCTGTTCACAAGAAATCCCGTTCGGCAACCGCTGTTGCGGCGCTGGACGGCTTGGCGCGTATATAAGAACAGGCAGCATCGGGCGCAAGCATTCTGCGCAAGGCTTCCACCATCCTCGCCAGCGGATGGCGAAACGGCCCGATTACGCCTGCGCCCGCGGCATCGCGTCCGCCCGCTTCGCTGCGCTGCGTCTGAAAGAATAGCCGGGCTCCTCAGTGAACCTTTCCGCCTTCGCGTTCGACTGACGCTCAGGCGCCGCATGATGCGGCCACGGGAAAGGAGAGCCCCCCAATGACCCGCATCCCAGAGATACCGTGGTCTCCGCGACCAGCAGGAGCTCGGCGCGACCATCGTCTTCGCGACAAGGTCGATGCCCTTGGCTTTCCGCTGGTTCCGTTGACCCTGCACAGGAGCAGGCGTATCCTGACCATGAGGAAAGCAGACAATTCGATCGGGGACGAACGTGCTGGAACGCCGCGCCTTGCGCTGGTTTGCGCGGCAGGATCGGTTGGTTCTCCGTTAGACTTCGGGGGGAGTTCCATGTCTCGCGATCACCGCCGGTTCGCGCCCTCTCGTGCCGGCCGTTTGGGCGGCGTGGCGAAGGCCGCCAGCGCCTTTCTTGTCCTGGCGCTGATCGCCGGCCTGTGGCTTGGCGGCCCCGCGCGGGCGCAGGAAACCCGGATCATCTATCCCGGCTCGATGGCGGTCACCGGATTTTCCGGCACCGTCATTCCCGATTTCGACTCTTCAGATTCCGAAAAGGGGGGCCTGCCGCCCGGCGTCGATCCGATTGACGAGACCTTCATCGACACGGCGCGCGCCACCTTGCGCGTTTTCGACGTTTCAAGCCTGGGCGGGCCGGCCTCCGGCCAGCTCGTCTACACGCCGCCGCCTTTCGAGGTGACATCAGGCCAGATCGGCCAGGTGTTCGGCCTCACCTATGATGACGGCATGCGCGGTGGCGTCCCGTCAGGCATTCCCAATCTCTATGGCGGCGCCACCTCGCTGCACGGCATCCGCATCGTCACGCCTGACGCCGACGATGACGGCCGTCCGGAGCGGCAGCGCCGCGGCATGGCAGGCGCTGCCTTCATGGAGGGCCAGTTCGGCACCGAGAACGGCGGCGGGCCGGGCACCATCTGGAAGGTCGACGGCATCAGCGGCCAGGTCGCCAAATTCGCAGACATCGACACCAACAGCGGGCCCGGCATCGGCAATCTCACCTTCGACCCCATCCACCGCCAGGTCTTCGCCTCCGACCTCGATACCGGTCTGATCCATCGCATCGACCCCAATGGCGCGCTGGTCGACACGTTCGACCATGGCGTCGCCGGGCGCCCGGCGCATGGCCTGGCTCCGGTCGCCGACGATGGCGCCGTCATGGACATACAGGGCGCGGCCTTCGACACGGAAGACCCCGAGACCTGGGGCTACACCCAGGACGAGCGCCGTGTCTGGGCCGTCGCCTATCATGGCGGCCGGCTCTATTATTCCGTCGGCGAGAAGGCCGAGATCTGGTCGGTGGGCATTGCCCGCGACGGCCGCTTCGCCGGCGATCCCCGTTGGGAGCTGACGGTCAAGGCCGACAAGGACTACGCCGTCACCGACATCGCCTTCGACGATAGCGGCTTCATGTACCTGGCCCAGCGCGGCCCGGTCGAGAACCGCTACGACTACAGCCAGTTCGCCGATTCCGGCAAGGGCGAGGTCATCCGCTACTTCAGCGAAAACCCGGACGATCCGGCAACGGAATCGGTCTGGGTGGAAGCGCCGCAGGAATATGCCGTCGGCTTCCCGCAAGGTTTCAGGCAGTCGGCCGGCGGGCTGGACCTGCAATATGGGTACGACGCCGAGGGCGATCTCGACACGTCGGCCTGCACCCGGACGCTGGTCAACACCGGCGACAAATTGCGCGACAATCCGGCTCTTGCCGAGCGGCTCGCCGCTGGCGGGCCGCTCGCCCTGCATGGCGTGCAGATCACGCCCAGGGAACTGGTCAAGCCGGCCAATGTGCCGCCTTTCGGCTCCTGGTTCGTCGACTTCGACGGCTATTTCGAGGACCCGGAAGTGGAAGGCCATGTCGGCGACGTCGCCGTCTGGCATCCCTGCGAGGGCCGCGCCGGCTATTATGAGGAAATCCCGGGCGGCTATCTGCCACCGTTCTATCCGCCGGACTTCCAACCGCCCGGCAACCTGCCCCCTTGTCTCGATGTCGACGATGTCAGGTATTTCTGCACACCGCGCGGGCTCGAGGCGGACCTTTATCTCCATGACCATGCCGGCCTCGGCGGCGATTCGATCAAAGCCCATTCCAGGACGCCAGGCGTCGGGGTGACCTCGCCCATGTCGCATGCGCCGGGCAAGCCCTACACGATCGGCATCACCGGCCACGATCCGGGCGACACGGTCGATGTCGGGCTCTGCTTCTACAGGAAATCCGACAAGGACAAGGGTGGCTACTACCCTTGCTGCAAGATGACCTTGCCGCTCAGAACGCCAGCCGTCAGCTGCGAACGCTGAGGAGGGGACGATGAACAATCTCGCACTCTCCCCGCTGGGCGTCGCCGACAAATCAACCGTCATGAACACGAGGCGCCTGTCATATGCCAGGCGCGGCGCGCGCTGGCTGGTGGCCGCCGGTATCGCGGTCGCCATGCTGCCTGCGCTGCCGGCACTTGCCGAAGACACGGCTCCGGCCAGGACCGTCCAGGCCGCCAGCCCGAATATGGAATTCAAGCTGGACAATCCGCACATCATCAATCCGGAGCCCGGACGGGCCGTGCCGTTCTTCACCAAGACCGGCGGCCAGCGAAGCTGCGACTATGTCTTCTACACGTTGAGCTTCGGCCTGCGCGGCGCCCCGCAAGACTTCTCCAGTCCGGGGCTGTCGGCTTCGCTGCAGAGGGCCCGGCTCGACTTCAAGGACCAGCTCCCGCATGGCTTGCAAATCGTCGACATGCAGGTCTCCGGTGACGGCACCGATGCGCTGGGCGGACCTCTGCCTGCCGCCGTCATCAGCAATTCGGCCGGCCCCAACGACACGGCAACGGTTTCGGATTTCCGGATTTCCGCTTCCGATCTCGACGGCTCGGGCGCACCGGGCGAACGTGTCATCACTTTCCGTATCACCGCCAGGATCGACCACGCGGCGTTCCCCGCGCCGGCGACGGTCGACAATCAGGGCCTGGTCAAAGTCACCGTCGGCACCGGCACGGGAACCATCATTCCCTCACAGGATCCGGGCAAGCCGGACTACGGCAATTTTCTCACCGGCGAAAAGACCTCGATGCGGATCGACCTGACCAAGTGCAATCCGCCGCCACCGCCGCCTCCGGGCAAGGAATGCTTCAAGGTGGAGCGCGGCACGGTCGACTGCGTGCCCGGCGGCGGCGCGTTCATCTACCATATGCCTGTCGGTCCCGAGATGGGCGGCAAGTGGGTGCAGCTTTCGACGGCCACGCCAGGCATCACGATCGTCCCCGACACACAGAAGGTGCCGGCCGGCGGCGGTGTGCTGAACTGGAAGATCGTCGGCGCCTCGCCCGGCGACGTCATCCACCTCGTCGTCACCGGCATCGAGACCTATGCCGGGCCGAAAGAGGGTTGGGGGCTCTGCTGCACGCAGACCATCGACATCGTCATCCCGCGCGACCAGAGATGTCCGCCCAAGGACAGGGAACCGGACCTGAAGGTCGAGAAACGCGCCGATGTCACGCGCTGCACCATGGGCGGCGGCTGCGACTTCAGCATCCGGGTCACCAATGTCGGCGACGCGCCCTACAACGGCAAGATCGTGCTCGACGAGGTGACGCTGCCGGCGGGCTCGACGCTCGATTCGGGACCCAATCCGCCCTGGACCTGTGTGCCCGGCGCCACCCCGATGATGTGCACCCATCCGGTGACCACGCTCAATCCGGGGGCTTTCATCGACCTGGAGTTCGGCTTCAAGCCGGCTGGCGGCTGGCAAGGCAGCAGCTTGCGCAACTGTGCCACCTATAACTATGCCGCCAGCGGCAAGCCGCTGTTCGGCAGCCAGGCCAACGACCGTGGCTGCGCCTCGATCCCGATCTGCCGGCGTGGCGATCGCGATCGCGACTGCCGGCCGCCGGTCGAGAAGAAGGCCGACCTGATCCTGAAAAAGCGTGCCCGCGCGGAAGCCTGCACCGCCGATGGCGTGTGCAGCTTCGTCATCGACATCATCAACAACGGCACCTCGACCTATAACGGGCCGCTGACCGTGGTCGACACCTATCCCGGGGGCGCGCCGGCCTCCTCGACCTTTGGCCCGAGCCCACCCTGGACATGCGGTCCGAACGGCCCCGGCCAGTTCCGTTGCGACAATGCCGGCATCTCGCTGCCGCCGGGCGCTTTGACGGCGATCGTCGTCAAGGCGGTGGTGCCGGCCGGCTACCGGTCGGACACGGTCGAGAATTGCGCCGAGGTGAAACCGATCCCCGGCGAAACCGACCTCACCAACAACCGGGCCTGCGCCAAGCAACGCATCCCTCGTCCCAATGGCGGCCAGCCTGTCCTGCGTATCACCAAGACATGCGGCAGTTCGTTGGCGGGTGCCGCTTTCGTCTCCTGCCGCATCACCGTCAGCAATGCCGGCACGGCTGCCCCCACCGGTCCGGTGCGGGTCAACGATGCCGCCACTTTGGTGGCGGGCGGCGCGCCCGTCCAGATCCAGACCGTCACATCAAACGGCGCGGAATGGGCATGCGGGCCGGTTCCGGCCGACACGCTGGCGTGCCAGATTCCAGGCGCCGTCATGACACCCGGAACCAGCAGGCACTTCGACGTGACGGTTTCGGCCAACGGCGAGTTCGAGAATTGCGCGCGGGGCTCCTACGGCCCGGCGCAGGGCGAGGACGTCGTCCATCCGGTCGGCCGGGCCTGCGCCAAGGGCGGCGGGGTCTCGTCCATCCGCGTCGAGAAGACCGGCGACCGCGAGTGCCGGCCCGGAGAACCCTGCTCGTTCGAGATCACCATCACCAACGACGGCTCGGCGGAATTTTCCGGCCCTGTCCGCATCGGCGATGCGATCGGCGTCGAAGGCCTCGGCCGGCTGGAAGGCGTCGCGATCACCTCGATCGAGCCGGCCTTCGGCTGCTCGCCGGAACCGGCGGCCTTGCCTGCGTCCTGCATCGCAGACCTGACGCTTGGCGCTGGCGAAAGCCGCGTCCACCACGTCACCGTGGTCATCCCCGACGACGGCCGCCTGGCCAATCTGCAAGGCAGCGTCAACGGCCAGAACTGCGTCGGCGTGCTCTCTCCCGACACGCGGGTGCAGGGCGGCGGAGATGTGCTTTCCCGCGACCAGGCCAATACCCAGGGCAATCGCGACAAGGCCTATGCCTGCCATCCCTTCGCCATCAGGCATGAGACGAAGAAGGAATGCTCGGCAGGCTTCGTCATGAACGACGCCGGCCGGTGCGTCTGCCCGCAAGGCACCACCTATCGCAACGGCCAGTGCTCGTCCGGCGGCGTCATCATCCCGCCGAAGGAGCCAAAGCGTTGCGTGCTGCTCGAGGGCCAGGTCCGCACAGAGGACGGACGCTGCGTCTGTCCGCGCGGGACCGAGTTGGAGAATGGCGCCTGCGTCACGATATCCAGGCCGGGCTGCGCGATACCGGGCTCGGTGCCGACATCGAACGGCCATGGCTGCACCTGTCCCAGGGGCACGCATCTCGACCGGGATGCCAACGCCTGCGTACGCGACAGGCCGAAGCCTGAGCAGTGCACCATCCGCGGCCAGGTCCACGACGCCAATGGCGACTGCGTCTGCCCGAGGGGGACCGAGCTGCGCAATGGAGTGTGCCGGCGCAAGCAGCCCGATGTGGAGCAGTGCGACATTCGCGGCCAGATCCACAACAAGCGCGGCGAGTGCGTCTGTCCGCGTGGAACCCAGGTGATCGACGGCGCATGCCGCCGGTCCAGGCAAGAGAGCGAATGCGCGCCGGGCTCGCAAATGGTCAACGGCCAGTGCCAGCCGATCTTCAGGCGGCGTTGCCCGGAAGGCATGATCGGCCGTTATCCAAACTGCAGGCCGGTGCGCGGGCTGCCCTCGCTGGAACTCAACCCGGGACTGCTGCTGCAGCAGGTTCTGCCACGGCGCAGGCCGCAGTCCGAACAGCAGCAGGATACGGCTCCAAACAGAATCCTGAATCTCCAGCAGCAGTAACCATCGCCTGAAGGCACATCGGAAACCCCGCCGGAGCAATCCGGCGGGGTTCTTCGTGGCCGGGCAGGCTGAAGCTGCAACACGAAGAGGACGCCGCACTACCCCAGCTGTGGAACCGCCAAGCTCGCACCCTCGACAAGTCAGCGGCTGCGCTTTAGGCAGTGATCAGATGAAAAAGGCGCTCGGAAAGGCCCCGTCATCATGACGAAAAAAACCTTGATCGCACCTTCGGTGCTGGCTTCGGACTTTTCGAAGCTGGGCGACGAGGTCGAGGCCGTCGCGGCAGCCGGCGCCGACTGGATCCATCTCGATGTGATGGACGGCCATTTCGTCCCCAACATCACCTTCGGTCCGCCGGTGATCAAGGCGATCCGCAATCGCACCAAGGCTTTCTTCGACTGCCATTTGATGATTGCGCCGGCCGATCCCTATCTGGCAGCCTTCGCCGAGGCCGGGTGCGACGGCATGACCGTGCATGCCGAGGCCGGGCCGCATCTCGACCGCTCGCTGCAGACGATCAGGAATCTCGGCAAGAAGGCCGGCGTTTCGCTCAATCCGGCAACGCCGGAAAGTGCGATCGAATACGTGCTCGACAGGCTCGACCTGATCCTGATCATGACCGTCAACCCGGGTTTCGGGGGCCAGGCCTTCATTCCGGCAATCGTCGACAAGGTGAGGCGGGTCAAGGCGCTGATCGGCGGCCGGCCGATCCGCATCGAGATCGACGGCGGCGTGTCGCCCGAAACCGCGCCGCTGGTGACCGCCGCCGGCGCCGATGTGCTGGTGGCCGGCGCCGCCATCTTCAAGGGCGGCAGCGTGGAAGCGTACCGGGCAAATATCGGGGCGATCAGGACGGCGGCCGACAAGGCAGCCGGCTAAAAGCACCGCACAAGGAACCGATGGAGGCCAGGATCTCCCCACGTGGTCAACCCCGGGGGCCTGCACTGCGCGCTTCGCTGCGGCTGGCCCCGCGACAAAAGCCATGGGCAGGATAAAAGGCCTGATTCGGTCCCACTGTTCGGTGTCTTTTGCGCGCGACGGAAAAGAGGTTCGCGCGGAGGCACGGAAGAACAGGTGATCCTGCATATAAACACGTTAAATTTCCGCCGGTTGTAGCCGAACACGATTTCGTTCGACCAGATATAGGATCGTGCATATTTCTTTGTTCTAAAGTACAATGACGCGATCTCCCGCTTGAGCGCGTCGAGGCGCGCGCGGTAGGGTACGTGTACGGAAAGGGAACTGTTTCTCGGACTCGAATTGCCCAGGACAAGATTTGGGGACAAGGAGCCGATTTTGACATACGCAGCTGCCAATCTGAATGACGACGGCACAGGCTCGAAGAGTACGCTCGCCAGCACCGTCTATCATCAACTCCGTGCCGATCTTCTGCGGGGCGCCTTTGAAACCGAGAGCAAGCTGCGGGTTGAGTGGGTTGTTTCCAAATATGGCGCCGGCGCTTCCCCGGTTCGTGAGGCTCTCAATCGCCTGGCCTCGGAAGGGCTTCTCGGTCGGCATGACCAGCGAGGCTTCTTCATCATGCCGGTCAGCGCGGCAGAGCTCGAGGAATTGACACGTACCCGTTGCTGGCTCGAGGAACGGGCGCTTCGCGAATCCATCGCCCACCGCACCGCCGAATGGGAAGAACAGCTGGTTCTGGCGTTGCATCGGTTGGGGCGCACCTCACGTCTCATGCCAACGGATCTGTCGTCGCTCAATCCGGACTGGGAGAGACTGCACCGCACTTTCCACCGTGCGCTGATCTCGGCCTGCCGGTCGCGATGGCTGGTGGGGTTTTGCGACCAGCTTTCCGATCACGCCTACCGCTACCGCCGAATGGCCAGTAACGGCGAAGGCGTCCAGCGCGACGATTTTGCGGAGCACCGCCTGATCGCGGAAAATGCGCTGGACGGTAATGCCGACGCCGCGGTCGAAGCCCTGCTCAATCACTATCGCCTGACGGCAGCCATGTGCATGGAGCGCTTCAAGCAGGTCGAAGCATCAGAGCCGGCCAGCGCCAGGGCCGAGCGCACCCCACGGTAGCGCCGCATCGCGCCCCAAGCCTTTGCCCCCCACCGCCGAGGCCTTCCGCTTTTCGCCGGCGACATGATCATGGCGGCCGCGTGGAGCCGCCCTTGCGGGCTTGACGGGTCGGCAAGAACCACCACCAGTCTGGCGCCGTGCAAGCGGCCGAACCGGAAGACAGGCCCGGCTCCGTCGGATGCATGCCTTTGGCCGCCAGACGCAGGAAGACCTCATGAGCAATCATCTGTTCGACATTTTCCGGTCCCGGATGCCGAAGCCCGGACGCCTGTTGATGCGGACGGATGACGGCCGCGTGCTGACTTATGGCGACATGCTGGCGCGCTCGGCGCAACTGGCGCACGCGCTTTCGCAACTTAGCGTCGAGCCCGGCGACCGGGTCGCGGTGCAGGTCGAGAAGAGCCCGGAAGCTATGCTGCTGTACCTCGCCTGCCTGCGTGCCGGCGCCGTCTTCTTGCCGCTCAACACCGCCTATACGCTGGCCGAACTCGCCTATTTCTTCGGCGACGCCGAGCCCCGGCTGGTCGTCTGCGATCCGGCACGGGCAGCCGACATCGAAGCCCTGGCGCAAAAATGCGGAGCCCTTGCCGTCACCCTCGACGGCAAGGGGCAAGGATCGCTGGCGGACCAGGCGTCGCGGCAATCGCCCGACTTCCACGACGTCGCGCGCGGTCCCGACGATCTTGCGGCGATCCTCTACACGTCGGGAACGACCGGCCGCTCGAAAGGGGCCATGCTCAGCCACGAGAACCTCGCCTCGAATGCGCGCGTGCTGGTCGACTATTGGCGCTTCACATCGGACGATGTGCTGATCCACGCACTGCCCATCTTCCACACCCATGGGCTGTTCGTCGCCACCAACGTCATCCTGATGGCCGGCGCCTCGATGCTGTTCGAGCAGAAATTCGACGCAGGGCGCATCGTCTCGCTCTTGCCGGACGCCACGGCGCTGATGGGCGTGCCGACCTTCTATGTCCGGCTCTTGCAGCAGGACGGGTTGACCCGCGAGGCGGCAAGAAACATCCGCCTGTTCGTTTCCGGCTCCGCGCCGCTGCTGGCCGAGACGCACAGGGCCTGGCGCGAGCGCACAGGCCACGCCATTCTCGAGCGCTACGGCATGACCGAGACCAACATGAACACCTCGAACCCCTATGATGGCGAGCGCCGCGCCGGCACCGTCGGCTTTCCCTTGCCTGGCGTGTCGTTGCGCATCGCCGACCCCGACACTGGCAGGCCGCTTGCCCAGGGTGAGGTCGGCATGATCGAGGTCAAGGGCCCGAACGTCTTCTCCGGCTACTGGCGCATGCCGGAAAAGACCAAAGCGGAATTCCGCGCCGACGGCTTCTTCATCACGGGCGATCTCGGCATGATCGACCCCGACGGTTATGTCCACATCGTCGGCCGCGGCAAGGACCTGATCATCTCGGGCGGCTACAACATCTATCCCAAGGAGCTCGAGAGCGAGATCGACGCGCTTGACGGCGTCCTGGAAAGTGCCGTCATCGGCGTTGCCCATCCCGATTTCGGCGAAGGCGTAACGGCCGTCGTGGTTCGCTCGCCGGCTTCGACCGTCACCGCTGCCGAGATACTCAATGCCATTGCCGCGCGCGTGGCGAAATACAAGCATCCCAAGCGCGTGGTCTTCGTCGACGAATTGCCGCGCAACACCATGGGCAAGGTGCAGAAGAATCTGCTGCGCGATACCTACAAGGACCTTTTTTCCATAAGCAGTCCCGCCAGCTAAGTCGATCCAGGCAAGGATACCTCATCCCGCTTGTTTGGACGGGAGGCATCGCGACAGTTTCGTGCGGTCGCCTGGGCACTATCGGGGGAACAAGAGACCGACGACATGCTCGGCCAGCGCCAGGCTTGCCGTCAGGCCCGGGCTCTCTATGCCGAACAGGTTGACGATCCGGCCCGCGCGGTGGTCGGCCGGCCCCTGCACCATGAAGTCGGCCGCCGGCTGGTTCGGGCCCGACAGTTTCGGCCTGATCCCGGCATAGGCCGGCAGCAGGGCGCCGTCCCTCAGATCCGGCCAATAGCGCCGGATCTCGTCATAGAAGACCGTGCTGCGGCCGGGATCCACCGTATAGTCCGCCTGGCCGATCCATTCGACGTCGGGGCCGAAGCGCGCGCTGCCGCCGAGGTCGAGGGTCAGGTGCACGCCCAGGCCGCCATTGACCGGCACTGGATAGATCAGCCGCGAGAATGGCGAGCGGTCCGAAAGCGAAAAGTAGTTGCCGCGCGCCAGCCAGAGCGGCGGCACGAGCTCTGGCGGGAACCCTTCGATGCTACCGGCCAGCGCCTGCGCGTCGAGCCCTGCGGCATTTACGAAAGCGCCGGCTTTCAACGCGAACGTCTCGCCGTCGCCATCGCGCGTGGTGATACGAATCCCGTCGGCCTCGACCGTCGCCGCTGCGACGGCGGTCAGGAAGGCGAACGACGCACCGGCCGCCTCCGCGTCGCCGCGCAGCGACAGCATCAGCCCCTGGCTGTCGACGATGCCCGTCGACGGCGACAGCAGCGCCCCGGCGCAGCTCAGCGCCGGTTCGAGGCTTTCTGCTTGCGCGGCGGTCAGCAAATCGAGGTCGTCGACGCCGCATTGTTCCGCATTGGCCCGGATTGCATTGAGCCGAGGCAGCTGGCCCGGTTCGACGGCGACGATCAGCTTGCCGGTGCGTCGATGGCCGATGCCGCGCTCGCGGCAATAGGTATAGAGCCGTTCGCGTCCTTCGACGCAGAAACGCGCCTTCAGGCTTCCGGGCGCGTAATAGAGCCCGGCATGAACGACTTCCGAATTGCGCGAACTGGTGACGGTGCCGATCGAAGCGGCCTTTTCGACCACCAGCACTTCGCGGCCCGACAGGGCGAGCGCCCTGGCGATGGCGAGCCCGACGACGCCGGCTCCGGCGACGACGCAATCGACGTCAGGCATTGCCGGCTTTCACCGTTGCCCGCCGGCGCTGGTCGAAAAAACCTTGTCGCCGCCGATCCAGACCCTTTTGATGTCGAGATCGTCCGAAAGCGCAACGATGTCGGCGGCGGTGCCCTTGGCGAAGCGGCCGAGCCGGTGCGACTGGCCGATCGCCTGCGCCGGATAGAGAGACGCCATGCGCAAGGCCTCGGAAAGCTCCACGCCCACGCTGCGATGAGTGAAGCGCACAGCCGAGATCATGTCGAGATCCGCGCCGGCCAGCGTTCCATCGGCAAGCCGCAGGCTGCCGTCCTTGCGGTAGATGGTGCGGCCGTTGAGCGTGAAGGAGGTCATGTCGGTGCCGATCGTCGCCATGGCGTCGGTGACCAGCACGATCCTGCCCGGCCCCTCTTTGGCCCGCAGCGCTATTGCGATGGTGGCGGGATCGACATGGATGCCGTCGGCGATCAGTCCCGCGGACAGGCCGCCGATGTCGATGGCGGCGCCCGCCAGTCCCGGCTCCCGGTTGCCGATCTGGCTCATGGCATTGAACAGATGCGTGACCACGCTGGCGCCGGCCTCGGCGAAGGCTTTGGCCGTGGCGTAGCCGGTGTCGGAATGGCCGAGGCTGACGATGATGCCGGCCTTGGCCAAGGCCGTCACGCGGGCCGCCTCGACGGATTCGGGTGCGATCGTGGTGAGCAGCACCGGGAGCTTGCCTCGCGCCGCGATCAGCATCGCCTCGTCCTTGTCCGTCATCGGCCGGATCAGCGCCGGGTCATGCGCGCCCTTGCGGGCGATCGACAGATGCGGACCTTCCAGATGCAGTCCGAGGAACCCCGGCACTTTCCGCAGTGCCGACGCCTCGCCGGCGGCAATCGCCGCGGCGGTGATATCAGCCGTATCGGTGATCAGCGTCGGCAGCAGCGCCGTGGTGCCGAACGGCGCATGCGCCCGGCAGATGGTCTCGATCGAGGCGACATCGGGGTGATCGTTGAGCATGACGCCGCCGCCGCCATTGACCTGGATGTCGACGAAGCCCGGCGTCAGCATGCCGCCGCCGGTGTCGACGCGGCGCATATCCGCGGCAAGCGCGCCGGTGGGCAGGATGGCCTCGACCAGGCTGTCGCGCACGACGAGGGCATGACCGTCATGCCAGTCGTCGCCGTCGAAGATACGGGCGCCAGTCAGGGCGAAACGGTCGCTCATACGGTCTCCGTCACCTTGCGAAGGTTGCGCGGCGTATCCGGGTCGAGGCCGCGGTGGCGCGCAAGGGCCTCGACGAACACGTAGAAGGACACGATCAGCGTCAGCGGATCGGTCAGTGGATGGCCGGTGGCGACATGCGGCAGGCGTGTGGCCTTGTTCGCCAGCATCGAGGTGACGAAGACCGGCGCCCCCTTGGCCGCCAGGCTGTCGGCGGCTTCGGCCACGGACGGTTCGGATGCGTCGCGCGCGGCCAGGGCCAGCACCGGAAAATCGGGGCCGATCAGCGCCAGCGGGCCATGCATGACTTCGGCAGCACTGTAGGCCTCGGCATGCATGCCGCAGGTTTCCTTGAATTTCAGCGCCGCTTCGTTAGCCATCGCCGCGGATGGGCCGCGGCCGAGGATGAACAGCGACTTCTGCTTTTCGATCGTTTCGACGAGCACGCTCATCCAGTCGCAAGCGATCGCCTTGCCGAAATGCTCGGGCAAGCGGGCAAGCGCCTTGAGAAGCGCTTCGTCGCCGGTGGAATGCGCCATCAGAGCAAGGCCGGCGACGGCGGAATTGACGAAGGTCTTGGTCGCCGCGACGCTGCGCTCGGGCCCGGCCAGGATGTCGATCGCATGGTCCGAGGCGCGCGCCAGCGGTGAATCGGCGGTGTTGGTGACGGCGATGGTCAGCGCGCCACCTGCCCGTGCGGTTTCGGCCATGGCGACGATGTCGGGGCTCTTGCCCGACTGCGAGATGGCCAGGCACGCGGAGCCGCCGAGCCTGAGCTTGCGGCCATAGATCGAAGCGATGGAAGGGCCGACCGAAGCCACCGCAAGACCGGCGGTGAGTTCGACCGCGTATTTCATGAAAGTAGCGGCATGGTCGGACGAGCCGCGCGCCACGGTGACGACGAAATGCGGGTCGCGCTCGCGAATGCCGCGGCCGGCTTCGGAAAGTACGGCACCGGAACCGTCGAGCAGGCGGGCGACGGCTTGCGGGATCTCCTCGATCTCGCGCCGCATATGGGTCGGCTCCGTCGATTTGTTCGGCTCGGTCGTCATGGTCGGCCCTCTTCGCTCGGCCCTGTCAGCCGCAGTTCGGCGACGAAATCATAAGCGTCGCCCCTGTAGATGGAGCGGGTGAACTCGATCACCTTGCCGCTCGCCAGATAGGAAATACGCTCGATGTGCAGGCCGGCAATGCCCGGCGGCACTTCGAGCAGGCGCGCGTCGCCGTCGCCGAGATTGGCGGCCGAGATGCGCTGCACCGCGCGCACCGGCCTGTTGCCGGTCAATTCCAGGGCTGCGTAGAGCGAGGAGCCAATTCCAGCGGGGTCCGGCAGCACGCTGGCCGACAGCGAGGCGCGCTCGATCGCCAGCGGCGTGTCGTTGGCTATGCGCAGGCGCGCCACGCGCGCCACCAATTCGTTCGACGACAGGCCGAGCACCATCATCTCGTCGGGCGAGGGCGCGTAAAGGCCGCGGTCGAGCCAGGCCGAGCGCACAACCATGCCACGCCGCGCCATGTCCTCGGTGAAGGAGGTCAGCCGCGACAGCGACTGCTCGACCCGCTCCATGCGCGGCGCCACGAAGGTGCCGGAGCCGTGGCGCTGGACCAGGATGCCGCCCTTGACGAGGTCCTGCACCGCCTTACGCACGGTGACGCGCGAAATATCGGCCTTGATGGCGATGTCGCGCTCGGAAGGCAGCGCGTCGCCGGGCCCGATCAGGCCGCGGTTGACGGCATCCTCGATGCTCTTGCGCAGCTGCAGGTAAAGCGGCGCACCGCTTTGCGAGGACTGTTTCAGCGCGGCGAAGATCTGGTCGGCGGCGTCGCTCATCGAGCCGCTCCCCTCGGCGCGAACAGGCGGACCGCCATCTGCACGGCGCCGCCGAGCGCATCGTCGAGCGGCTCCCGAAGCAGCGCCCGGTAGCGTGCAGACAGGCGCGGCGCGTAGAGCGGCGCCAGCCCGCCGAGCAGGCAGAGCGGCGCGTCGTCCGCCAACTCCAGCGCGCCGAGCGAGGCCTCGACATCGGCGACTGCCTTGTCGAGGATCCAGTTGGCGACCGCGTCGCCTTTTTCGGCATGTTCGAACACTTTGGGGGCGAAGCCGCCGAAATCGCCGGGCTTGGCATTGGTGGTGAATTCGACCACATCCTCCGGATTGTCGCGGAACACGGCCATCATGCTATCGGTCAGCGCCGAACGCGCGCGCACGCCATCATGGGCAAGCAGGGTCTGTTCGAGCAGGTCGCGGCCGATGCGGGCGCCGCTGCCCTGGTCGCCGACCTGGAAGCCCCAGCCGCCGATGGCACGCGACTTGCCGTTCTTGCGCGCCATGTAGGCGGTGCCGGTGCCGAGGATCGCCATGGCGCCGTCGCCGGAACCGACCGCGCCTTCCAGCGCGATTTCGGCATCGGTTTCGACGCGGCTGGTGCTGAACGGCAGGATCGCCTCGAGCTGCTGCCGGTAGGTGCCGACATTGGCGCCGGCGAGGCCGAGAATGGCCGGTGTTTGCGGGATCAGGTCCGGATCCTGGCCAGCCGCGACAAAGGCTTGCCGCGCCGCCTCGACGATGTTCGACCGGGCGCCGGTCAGGTCGGTGCGGATGTTGGCGGCGCCGCTTTTGGCGCGGCCGAGCACCGTGCCGTCCGCCATTGCCAGGGCCGCCCTGCAGCTGGTGCCGCCGCCATCGATGCCAAGCACGAATTTCACGTGATTTCTCCTCCAGGCCGATAATACCAATAAAATACCAATAGCCAAGGGTTAATTTCCGCTGCAAAAACATTAGAGCGTATCTTATTGAAAAACTTGGTCATTTACCTGCGCCAGCGATTTCGAGACCGCGAATTCGTTAATGCGTGTGGACAAGTGGTATTTTTTTGGTATTGTTTTCCGAATTGGAGGAATTGGGATGGCCGAAACGCGCACCGAAGCGCTGCACAGGAACGCCGAGGGGCTGGATATCCAGGCTCCCGAAGCCATCCTTGCTTCGCTGGCCGATGCGCAGGTCGAGGCGGCGAAGATTGTGCGCAACGCCATTCCCTCCATCGCCAAAGCGGCCGAGATCATCACCGGTAGCCTGAAGGGCGGCGGCAAGCTCGCCTATGCTGCGGCCGGCAGCTCCGGCCTGATGGCGCTTGCCGATGCGCTGGAACTGCCTGGCACCTTCGGCATTCGGCGCGACCGCATCGCCATCCTGATCGCCGGCGGCGATGAGGCCTTCAGAACGCTGGCCGGCGGCCCCGAAGACGACACCGAGGAGGCCGCGACAGCGGTCGCCAACGCCGGCATTGGCAAGGGCGACTGCCTGATCGCAATCTCGGCCAGTGGTACGACGCCCTATGCACTGCGGGCGATCGAGGAAGCCGCCCGTCGCGGTGCGGCTACCATCGGCATCGCCAACAACCGGGACTCGGCTCTGCTGCGTCTGTCTGGAACCGCCATCCTGCTCGAAACGCCGCCGGAAGTGATCGCCGGCTCGACGCGCATGGGCGCCGGAACGGCCCAGAAGATCGCCCTCAACATGCTGTCGACGCTCGCCGCTATCCATCTCGGCCATGTCCATGACGGCTACATGGTCAATCTCATGGCCGACAACAGCAAGCTGCGCGACCGCGCGGCGCGGATCGTCGCGGCCATCAGCGGCGGCAGCCGCGACGACGCGGCCCGTTTGCTCGAAAAGAGCGGCGGTGCGGTCAAGACCGCCATTCTGCTTGCCGCCGGCGCCGACAGCGCCGACACGGCGCAGAAGATACTGGAAGAGGCCGGCCAGAAGCTGCGGCCGGCCCTTTCCGCGCTGGGGCATGATCCCGAAAAGTGGAGACCGCTTTTCGGAAAAGATCATGCTCGAACAAAGAAATAGAACCTGTTTCATCCCGGTGTCCATCGGGGTGAAGCAGGCTTGCGAGGGGAGCAAGGGGCGCAACGCCTCTGTTCTCATCAAAACCGAACCTGAAAAAGGTCAACAGGGAGACTGAGCATGACAACGAAACTACTGACGGCACTGCTTCTGGGCACCAGCATTCTCGGCTCCGCCGGGGTGGCTTACGCCGAGGACGTAACGCTCAACATCGAAAGCTGGCGCGGCGACGACCTTGCCATCTGGAAGGACAAGCTGATCCCGGCTTTCGAAGCCAAGAACCCCGGCATCAAGGTGGTGTTCGCGCCCTCGGCGCCGACCGAATATGACGCGGCTCTCGGCGCCAAGCTCGCCGCCGGTTCGGCGGGCGACCTGATCACCTGCCGCCCGTTCGACAAGTCGCTCGAGCTGTTCAAGAAGGGCAATCTCGCGGACCTCTCCTCGCTGCCGGGCATGGACAACTTCTCGCCGGTGGCCAAATCCGCCTGGCAGACCGACGACGGCAAGGCGACCTTCTGCGTGCCGATGGCGTCGGTCATCCATGGCTTCATCTACAACAAGGACGCCTTCGACAAGCTCGGCATCAAGGTGCCGGAGACCCGCGATGAGTTCTTCGCCGCGCTCGACAAGATCAAGGCCGACGGCACCTACATCCCGATGGCGATGGGCACCAAGGATCTCTGGGAAGCCGCGACCATGGGCTACCAGAACATCGGCCCCAACTACTGGAAGGGCGAGGAAGGCCGCGCGGCCCTCATCAAGGGCGAGCAGAAGCTGACCGACAAGGACTGGGTGGCGCCCTATGAGGAACTGGCCAAGTGGAAGCCCTATCTCGGCGACGGCTTCGAGGCGCAGACCTATCCGGACAGCCAGAACCTGTTCACGCTCGGCCGCGCCGCCATCTACCCGGCCGGCTCGTGGGAAATCGGCCTGTTCAACACCCAGGCCCAGTTCAAGATGGGCGCCTTCCCGCCGCCGGTCGAGAAGGCCGGCGATACCTGCTACATCTCCGACCATACCGACATCGGCATGGGCCTGAACGCGGGCTCAAAGCATGCGGACGCCGCCAAGACCTTCCTGTCCTGGGTAGCCTCGCCGGATTTCGCCACCATCTACGCCAACGCGCTGCCGGGCTTCTTCAGCCTGAACTCCTCGCCGGTGAAGATGGAAGACCCGCTGGCGCAGGAATTCGTCTCCTGGCGCGGCAAGTGCAAGTCGACGATCCGTTCGACCTACCAGATCCTGTCGCGCGGCACGCCGAACCTCGAGAACGAGACCTGGGTCGAATCGGCCAATGTCATCAACGGCACCGATACGCCGGAAGCCGCTGCCAAGAAGCTGCAGGACGGCCTCGACAGCTGGTACAAGCCCGCCAGGTAAGGCTCGGGCAATGAGCTGGGCCGTTCCAAGTGGACGGCCCAGCGTTTTTCGATAGCATCGACTGCGAAGGACGGCGCCGCCCCTTATCCGCCTGCCGGCACCTTCTCCCCGTACAGTGACGGTGAGAAAGGGAGTTGCCGCAACGCTGGCGACCTCCTCTCTCCGTTCTTCACCGGGAGAGGGTAAGGATGAGGGGCAGCGCTGTTGTCGAAAGCATTTTCCCAGACCTGATCGGTGGGGACCGAACTCATGGCCGCACAAGCACGACCGAAAAGACCGATCCGCTGGCATATCGCCGTCTTCCTGGCGCCGGCGGTGCTCGTCTACACGGCGATCATGATTCTGCCGCTCGCCGGCACTTTGCAGCTGTCGCTGTTCCGCAACATCGAGCAATCCCAGGTCTTCGTCGGGCTGGCAAACTTCCGCACCCTGTTCGGCGATCCCAACTGGTCGGTGAATTTCTGGAATGCGCTGCGCAACAATGTCTGGTTCTTCATCATCCACATGCTGGTGCAGAACCCGATCGGCGTACTGTTGGCCGCACTTCTGTCCAGCCCCAGGCTGCGCTTTTCGGCTTTCTACCGCACGGCGATCTTCGTGCCGACCATCCTGTCCTTCGTCATCGTCGGCTTCGCCTGGAAGCTGATCCTGTCGCCGCTATGGGGCGTGGCACCGCACATGATGGACCTGGTCGGCCTTAAAAGCCTGTTCACGCCATGGCTCGGCAAGGAGCAGTATGCGCTGACCGCGCTTAGCCTGGTCTCGGTGTGGCAGTTCGTCGGCATCCCCATGATGCTGATCTACGCCGCGCTGCTGTCGATCCCCAATGAGGTCATAGAGGCGGCGGAATGCGATGGCATCACCGGCCTGTCGCAGTTCTGGAAGATCAAGCTGCCGCTGATCCTGCCCTCGATCGGCATCATCTCGATCCTGACCTTCGTCGGCAATTTCAACGCCTTCGACCTGATCTACACCGCGCAGGGCGCGCTCGCCGGGCCGAATTATTCGACCGACATTCTCGGCACCTTCCTCTACCGCGCATTCTTCGGCTTCCAGCTGCAGGTCGGCGATCCCAACATGGGCGCGACCATCGCCACGATCATGTTCCTGATCATCCTCGGCGGTGTCTGCGTCTACCTCTTCCTCATCCAGACGCGCCTGCGTCGATATCAGTTTTAGGGGGCGATATGTCGAGCTCGAGCACCCCCCTCTGTCCTGCCGGACATCTCCCCCGCAAGGGGGGAGATCAGCTGTTGTCACGGCCTTCGCCAGCCACCAGCGATGCAGGAGATGTGTCGGCGCCAAAGCTGCCAATCTCCCCCCTTGCGGGGGAGATGGCCGGCAGGCCAGAGGGGGGTGGCTGGGTGCTGTTCCTCGGCAAAGTAGCTCCTCAGGAGACCATCCAATGAGCACCGCCACCCGTTCGCTGCCCCGCACGATCGGCGCCCATGCGGTCCTGTTGACCTACACGGCGATCGCGCTGTTCCCGGTGATCCTTGTCATCATGAATTCGTTCAAATCCCGCGCCGGCATTTTCGGCGCGCCTTTGACGCCGCCGACGCCAAAGACCTTCGACCTGATCGGCTACACCACGGTGATCGGCCAGGGCGACTTCATCCACTACTTCCAGAACAGCCTCGTCGTCACGGTCGCCTCGCTGTTCTTCGTGCTGCTGTTCGGCGCCATGGCGGCATTCGCCCTGTCGGAATACCGTTTTCGCGGCAATACGCTGATGGGCCTCTATCTGGCGCTGGGCATCATGATCCCGATCCGGCTGGCCACCGTCGCCATCCTGCAATTGATGGTGGCGAGCGGGCTGGTCAACACGCTGACGGCGCTGATCCTGGTCTACACCGCGCAAGGCCTGCCGCTGGCCGTCTTCATTCTGTCGGAATTCATGAGGCAGGTGTCGGACGACCTGAAGAACGCCGGCCGCATCGACGGCCTGTCGGAATACACCATCTTCTTCCGGCTGGTGCTGCCGCTGGTGCGGCCATCGATGGCGACAGTCGCCGTCTTCACCATGATCCCGATCTGGAACGATCTGTGGTTCCCGCTGATCCTGGCGCCGTCGGAAGAGACCAAGACTGTGACCCTCGGCGCGCAGCTCTTCCTCGGCCAGTTCGTCACCAACTGGAACGCCATCCTGGCCGCGCTCTCGCTGGCGATCATGCCGGTGCTGATCCTCTACGTCATCTTCTCGCGGCAGCTGATCCGCGGCATTACGTCAGGAGCCGTCAAGTGAGCGGACAAATCTCTGTTGGAGCCTTCACCCCACCCGGCGCTTCGCGCCGACCTCCCCATCAAGGGGAGGTCGAAGGTCACGGCTTCATTCACGACGGCCAAGGGACACGTTTCGGAGAAGCCTCTTTGAGCGTGGCGGGGGTCACGCCGACGTCCTACCATCCCTCGATGGGGAGGTCGGCGCGTAGCGCCGGGTGGGGTGACACCCTCTCAAGAGAAACCAGGATATCTGGAGCAGCTCCGTGAACTCTGAATCCCCCCTTCGTGTCGTCGTCGCCGGCCTCGGCAATATGGGCCGCAGCCATGCGCTCGCCTATCACACCAATCCGGGCTTCGAGATCGCCGCGTTGATCAACCGCTCTGACGTGCCGCTGCCGGATGGGCTGTCGGGCTACGGCATCAGGCGCTCCTTCGACGATGCGCTGCGCGACGAAAAGCCCGATGTCGCCTGCATCGCCACCTATTCCGACAGCCACGCCGACTATGTGGTTAGGGCGTTCGAGGCCGGCTGCCATGTCTTCGTCGAAAAGCCCCTGGCGACGACGGTGGCTGACGCCAACCGCGTCGTCGCGGCCGCTAAGGCCAACGGCAGGAAACTGGTGATCGGCTATATCCTGCGCCACCACCCGTCCTGGGTCAGGCTGATCGCCGAGGCGCGCAAGCTCGGCGGCCCTTATGTCTTCCGCATGAACCTCAACCAGCAATCCTCCGGCCACACCTGGGAGACGCACAAGCAATTGATGCGCACGACCTCGCCGATCGTTGACTGCGGCGTGCATTATCTCGACGTCATGCTGCAGATCACCGACGCCAGGCCGGTCGAGGTGCGCGGCATGGGCGTGCGGCTGACCGAGGAGGTGGCGCCCACGATGTACAATTACGGCCACCTCCAGGTGCTGTTCGATGACGGCTCGGTCGGCTGGTACGAGGCCGGCTGGGGACCGATGATTTCGGAAACCGCTTTCTTCGTCAAAGATGTCATCTCGCCGAAGGGCTGCGTGTCGATCGTCATGAAGGAAGGCGTTAAGTCCGACGACATCGACACCCACACCAAGACGTCGACCATCCGCCTGCACAGTGCGGAAACCGGCGCGGACGGCAAGTTCGCCAAGCCGGACGAGATGCTGTCGATGGAGGGCGAACCCGGCCACCAGGATCTCTGCGATCTCGAACAGGCTTTTGTCCTCAAGGCGATCCGCGAGGATATCGATCTCACCCGCCATATGGAGGACGCAGTGAAATCGCTCGCCGTCTGCCTTGCCGCCGACGAGAGCGTGCGCAGCGGGAAGGCGGTGCGATTGTGAAAAGGGAGCTAGCGGCAGGGGTTGCGGTCTACGGCGCCCCCCTCTGGCCTGCCGGCCATCTCCCCCTCAAGGAGGGAGATCAGCTGTCGGCATGGCCTTCGCCAATCACAAACGTCAAAAAGAGTGTTTCAGCGTCAAAGCTGCCAATCTCCCCAGTTGAGGGGGAGATGTCCGGCAGGACAGAGGGAGGCGCCCTGGCGCCCACTCATCAATTTGGAGGACTGCCGTGGGCTCGCTGAAGATCGAAAACGTGAAGAAGGCTTTCGGCCCGGTCGAGGTGCTGAAGGGCATCGACCTCGAAGTGACGGATGGCGAATTCGTCGTCTTCGTCGGCCCCTCGGGCTGCGGCAAGTCGACTTTGCTGAGGGTGATCGCCGGGCTGGAGGATTCGACCTCGGGCCGGGTGGTCATCGATGGCGCGGATGTCTCGGCCACGCCGCCGGCCAAGCGCGGCATCGCCATGGTGTTCCAGACCTATGCGCTCTATCCGCACCTGACGGTCAAGAACAATATGGGTCTTGGCCTCAAGCAGGCCGGCACGCCGGCGCCCGAGATCGACCGCCGCATCGGCATCGCTTCGTCCATGCTGTCGCTTGAGCCTTACCTGGAAAGGCGTCCCGCCGAACTCTCCGGCGGCCAGCGTCAGCGCGTCGCCATCGGCCGCGCCGTGGTGCGCGAGCCAAAGCTGTTCCTGTTCGACGAGCCGTTGTCCAATCTCGACGCGGCACTGCGCGTCAATACGCGGTTGGAAATCGCGCAGCTGCATCGCCGCCTCAAGGCGACGATGATCTACGTCACCCACGACCAGGTCGAGGCGATGACGCTGGCAGACAAGATCGTGGTGCTCAATGCCGGGAAAATTGAGCAGATCGGCGGACCGATGGAACTCTACAATTCGCCGGCGAACGAATTTGTCGCGGGCTTCATCGGCTCGCCGAAGATGAACTTCATCGACGGCGCCAGGCTTGGGGAAACCGCCAGGAGCATCGGCGTGCGGCCGGAGCATCTGACTGTCGACCCGAAATCCGGCGCCTGGAAAGGCACGGTCGTGCATGCCGAGCACCTCGGCGCCGACACCAATCTCTATCTCGACTGCGAGAAGGCCGGGCTGATCACCGTGCGCATTTTCGGTGTTTATGACGCCGAGCCGGGGGCGACACTTTATGCAACGCCGGATCCGGCGAAGACCTATCGGTTTGGCGCGGATGGGAAGGTGCTGAAGTAGTATCGCAACATAGGTTGGCGCTGCCCCTCATCCGCCTGCCGGCACCTTCTCCCCGTATAGTGACGGGGAGAAGGAAGATAGCACCAGCGCCGGCGATTGGCGAAAGCAGCAACGACAGCGTCCTTCTCCCCGTTTTACGGGGAGAAGATGGCGGCAGCCAGATGAGGGGCGGCGCGACTCGTGAAAGTTATGCGTCAGCCCTGAACGTCTGCTTCTGCTGGCCCAACCCTTCGATGCCCAGCTCCACCACGTCGCCGGCCTTCAAGAACACCGGCGGCTTCATGCCCAATCCAACGCCGGGCGGCGTGCCTGTCGAAATAATGTCGCCGGGATGCAGCGACATGAACTGGCTGAGATAGGACACAAGGTAGGCGACGCCGTAGACCATGGTCTTCGTCGAGCCGTTCTGCATGGTCTTGCCGTTGACGGTCAGCCACATCTTCAGGTTCTGCGGATCCGAGACCTCGTCCTTGGTCACCAGCCATGGGCCGGTCGGGCCGAACGTGTCGCAGCTCTTGCCCTTGGTCCATTGGCCCTGGCGCTCGGCCTGGAAGGCGCGCTCGGAGACATCGTGCGCGACGCAGTAGCCGGCGACATAATCGAGCGCATCGGCCTGGCTGACATATTTTGCCGTTTTGCCGATGACCACGCCGAGCTCGACCTCCCAGTCGGTCTTTTCCGAGCCGCGCGGGATCAGCACGTCATCGTCCGGTCCGACGATGGCCGAGCTGGCCTTCATGAAGATGATCGGCTCCGGCGGCACGGTGGCGCCGGTCTCGGCGGCGTGGTCGGAATAGTTGAGGCCGATGCAGATGAACTTGCCGGTGCCGGCAACGCAGGCGCCGAGCCGCGGCTTGCCGGAAACCGCCGGCAGCGACTTTGCGTCGAGCTTGGACAGCATCTCCAGTGAGGCCGGGTGAAGCGTGGTGCCGGCAATGTCGGCGACATGGGCGGAGAGGTCGCGGATCGTCCCATCCGCATCGAGCAGGCCGGGACGTTCGCTCCCCACCTCGCCATAGCGCAGCAGTTTCATTTAGACCCTTCTCCTGGTTGCGGCCTCGCGGCCTTTTGCAAACTCTTCACCGAAACGAATGGCTCCCGTTTGGGAAGCCGGCGGACCGTACCACCGGCCTGATCCAGGGCAAGCGCGGACACCATATAGTGATCGCCGGTGAGCGGGATTTTCAGACTCCTCGATCCGGTCAGATCGACCAGCCACCATCGATATTGTAGGCCTGCCCGGATGTGTAGGTGGCGCCGGCCAGATAGACGGCCAGATCGGCGATTTCCTCCGGCGTGCCGAGCCGGCCCATCGGCTGGCGCGCGATGAAGGCGGCGCGCGCGGCTTCATAATCGCCCTGCGCGTGCATGCGATCCTGCAGCGACGGGCTCTCGACCGTACCGGGGCAGATGGCGTTGCAGCGTATGCCCTTGCCGACATAGTCGGCCGCGACTGCCTTGGTCAGGCCGATCACCGCAGCCTTGGTGACACCATAGGCGAAACGGTTCGGCACGCCCTTCTGCGAACTCGCCAGCGAGGCCATGTTGATGATCGACCCGTCGCCGCGCTCCAGCATGCCGGGCAGCACGGCGCGGATGGTGCGGATCATGGCGCGGACGTTGAGGTTGAGAGCGAAATCGAGATCGCTGTCCTTCATCTCCAGGATCGAGCCGGAGTGGACGAAACCGGCGCAGTTGAACAGCACGTCGACGCGGCCGATCCCGGCGAAGGCGGTGTTGACCGCCTCGTCATTGAGCACGTCGACCTTGCGTGTCTTGATCCCGGCAGTCTTGGCGAGTTCCGCCAGCAGCGTTTCGTTGATGTCGGTGGCATGGACGGTAGCTCCTGCCTTGGCGAAGGCGAGCGCGCTTGCCTTGCCGATGCCTTGCGCCGCTGCCGTGATGACGACGACCTTGCCTGCCAGATCCGCCATGCTGTTCTCCTCCTGGGTTAACTGCCTTTATCGGCGGCCTGCGAAGGCGTCATGTGCCAGTCACAGGCCATGATGTGGCCTGCTCTGTCAGTTCACAGATAAAGATGTTTTTTCTCGTTAAAGAACATAAGCCCGAGCGTCAAGCCCGAACCCGATCTCCATTGTGACAGCATGGAACGTCAGTCGCCGTAGGGCACCCAGACGTTCTTCATCTCGACGGCGCGGCGCAGCAAAGCATCGCCAGCGGCTTCTTCCGAGGCCCAGTCGAGGCTACGGCCATTGCCGCTCCAGATACGTTTGAGGTTGCCGACGGACTCGACCTCCGCCTTGGCGCAGGTGTCGGCATCGGCGAACAGCCAGAGCCCATCGACATCGTCATGCTTGGCCAGCACGCCGGCAAGTTCGGCCGTGCGGCCGGTGACGATGTTGATGGCGCCGGCAGGCACGTCGGAATATTCGATGACCTGATACAAGTCGGTGGCGAGCAGCGGATGGCGCTCCGAAGGCACCGCGACCACCGTGTTGCCCATTGCCAGCGCCGGCGCGACCAGCGAGATGAACCCGAGCAGCGGCTGATTGTCGGGCGCGACGATGCCGACGACGCCAACCGGCTCATGCAATGCCAGCGTCACCGCCCGTGCCGGCGGCTGGTGCACGCGCCCCTCGAACTTGTCGGCAAGTCCGGCATAGAGGAACAACCGCTCGATCGACTGGTCGACCTCCTCGCGTGCCGCCTTGGCGGTCGCGCCCGTGAGCTGGACGAGGCGTGAAGCGAATTCCTCCGCCCGGCCGGAGAGGTTTTCCGCCAGATAGTAGAGCACCTGTGAGCGGTTGTAGGCGGTCGCCTCCGGCCAGCTCTTGCAGGCCCGCGCCGCGGAGACGGCATCGCGTATATCCTTGCGGTTGCCCAAGCCGACTTCGCCGGCAAGCTTGCCCTTGGCGGTGACAACCGCCAGCGAGTAGTTGCCGTCCGGCCGGACCTGTTTGCCGCCGATGAACAGCTTTGCCGTCCGATCGATTGCTGTGCCATCGGCCTGCTCGACCGGTTGTGTCGAGGCCGCCGCCGGCTTGATGACCGGGCCAAGCGGCAGCTTTGCCGTGAGATATTCGAACATGCCTTCGCGCCCGCCCTCGCGGCCGAAACCGCTCTCGCGGTAGCCGCCGAAGCCGCAGGCGGCGTCGAACATATTGGTGCCGTTGACCCAGACGACACCCGCTTTCAATTGCGGCGCGACGTGCAAGGCAAGATTGACGTTTTCGCTCCACACCGAAGCGGCAAGGCCATAGCGGGTGTTGTTGGCGAGCTCGATCGCTTCCTCGGTGTTGCGGAACGTCATGGTCGCCAGAACGGGGCCGAACACTTCTTCCTGGGCGAGAATATTAGCCGGCGAAACGCCGGTAGCGAGGGTCGGCAGATGGTAATAGCCGGATGAGGGCAGCGCCGCATCCGGCTGCCAGCAGACCGCCCCCTGTTTTGCGCCCTCGGCGACCAGGCCCTTGACGCGATCGAGCTGCGTCAGATCGACCAGCGGGCCGATATCGGTGTTCTTGTCCAGTGGGCTGCCGACGCGCAGCCGGCTCATCTTGACCTTGACCTTGGCGATGAAGGCGTCGGCGATGCCCTCCTGCACCAGCAGCCGCGAACCGGCGCAGCAGACCTGTCCCTGGTTGAACCAGATGCCGTCGACCAGACCTTCGACGGCGCTGTCGAGATCGGCATCCTCGAACACGATGAAGGCCGACTTGCCGCCAAGCTCCAGCGACAGCTTCTTGCCCGAGCCGGCGGTAGCCTTGCGTATGATCTTGCCGACTTCCGAAGACCCGGTGAAGGCGATCTTCTGGATGCCGGGGTGGTTGACGATGGCCGCACCCGCTTCCGGGCCGCCCTGCACGATGTTGACGACGCCTTTCGGCACGCCGGCGCGTTCGCAGATTTCGGCGAACAGGATGGCGGTCAGCGGCGTGAATTCGGCCGGCTTCAGCACCACGGTGCAGCCGGCGGCCAGCGCCGGCGCGATCTTCCAGGCCAGCATCAGCAGCGGAAAGTTCCAAGGGATGATCTGGCCGACGATGCCGACGCCCTTGTGGCCGGGGAAATCCTTGTCCAGCGCCTGCGCCCAGCCGGCGTGATGGATGAAGTGGCGGATCGCCAATGGCACATCGATGTCGCGGCTCTCACGGATCGGCTTGCCATTGTCGATTGTCTCCAGCACCGCGAACAGGCGCTGGTGGCGCTGCATGGCGCGGCCGATGGCATAGAGCACTTTTGCCCTGGCATAGCCCGAGGAGGCCGACCATTTCGGCAGCGCCTTGGTGGCCGCCGCGACCGCGGCGTCGATGTCGGCGGCTCCGGCATCCGAGACCTTGGCCAGCAGCTTGCCGGAAGAAGGCTCGCTGGTCTCGAAGGTCTTGCCGCCGCCAGCCGCCTTCCAGGTGCCGTCGATGAACAATGCCTTGGAAAAATCGCGCGCGGCAAGCCAGGCGTCGGCCTCGTTGCGGGCTTCCGGCGCCGGACCGTATTCCATGGCGTGATAGCGTTCGAGAATGTTCATGGGGCCCTCCAGATAATTGCCTCGGCAAGCGCTCTGTCGCGCCCCCCTCTGTCCTGCCGGACATCTCCCCCACAAGGGGGGAGATTGGCAGTTTCAGCGTGTCGCTGCCCTTGCGACGTTGAAAATGGACGAAAACAAGGAAGCGCGTGATCTCCCCCCGTGTGGGGGAGATGTCCGGTAGGACAGAGGGGGGCGCCGTAGGGCTCCACGTTCGAGCCCTGACTCAAGCCATCGCGTGGCGGTGATTGGCCGAATAGTGCCCGGTCAGGTGATGTTCGAGTTGCCGCTCGATGTCTGTCAGCAGGCTCGAGGCGCCGAAGCGGAACAGATCCGGTTCCAGCCACGGCCGGCCGAGTTCTTCCTTCATCAGCACCAGCCAGTCGAGCGACACCTTGGCGGTAGAAATGCCGCCGGCCGGCTTGAAGCCGATGAGATAGCCGGTTTCCTCGAAATAGGCCCTGATGGCGCGCACCATGGCAAGGCCGACGGGCAGCGTGGCGTTGACGCTTTCCTTGCCGGTCGAGGTCTTGATGAAATCGGCGCCCGCCATCATTGCCACCATAGAGGCCAGCATCACATTCCGCAGCGTGGCGAGGTCGCCGGTGCCGAGAATGACCTTCAGATGCGCATCGCCGCAGGCAGCGCGCATCGAGACGATCTCGTTGTAGAGCTCGCGCCATTTGGCCCCGAACACCAGGCCGCGCGGGATGACGACGTCGATCTCGTCGGCGCCGTCGCGCACCGAGGCCTCGATCTCCTGGAGGCGGGTCGACAGTGGCGCAAGACCATGCGGGAAGGCGGTGGAGACGGCGGCGACATGGATGCCGGTGCCGCGCACGGCGTCGACCGCGGTGGCGACGAACGGATGATAGACGCAGACGGCGGCCGGGCGGATGGGTTCGCCCGCAATGCCCAGGCCCTCAGCGATGTCGCGGCGCAGCGGATTGATCGCTTTGGCGCAAAGCCGGCGCACGCGCTCTTCCGTGTCGTTCGAGTTGAGCGTCGTCAGGTCCATGCAGGCTATCGCCCGCAGCAGCCAGGCCGCCTGGTTGTCGGCCTTGATCGAGCGCCGCTTGGTCAGGCTGGCGACGCGCCGTTCCAGCGCCGAGCGGTTGACGCTGCGCACCGACTCCAGAAAGCCGAGGTCGAGCTTCATGCCGGGATTGCGCGCGATGCGATGATCCAGCGGGAGGGCGGTGTTGGCGGCGGCGCGCGCCGGCAGCGGCATCACCTTGGCCTCGGCCTCGCGGATTGTGCTGCTCATCTCCTGCCCTTTCACTCAGCGACTGCGCCTATGTCTTGGTGTGTATCGTCTTCCCAAACCGCTCGGCACTTTTGGGCGACACGCACGAAGATAGCCCGCGAAGCCGCGCTTCACGAGTCCTCAAGCGAGGGTAGCTGAAAAAGGCCGCGAAAGCAGCTAATTTTTGACCAGAAGGTCAAAAGGTCGATCGCCGGAAGAGCAGGCCTCAGCCGACGAAGGCGCGCTCGACGACAAAAGTCGAGGGATGGCTGAGCGAGCCTTCCTGGAAACCGAGGCTCTCGGCCATTTCCTTGACGTCCTTCAGCATATGCATCGAGCCGCAGATCATGATGCGGTCGGTCTCGGGATTGAGCTTCTCTATGCCGAGGTCGGCGTAGAATTTGCCGGAGCCGATCAGCGCGGTGATGCGACCCATGCGCGCCGACTCCTCGCGGGTCGTGGAGTTGTAGAGCGTGACACGGCCGCCGGTCAGTTCGCCGATCAGCGGGTCGCTTTCGAGCGCCGCCACCAGTTCCTGGCCATAGGTCAGCTCGGCATTGTCACGGCAGGTGTGGGTCAGGATCAGCTGCTCGAATTTTTCATAAGTGTCAGGGTCACGCAGCAGGCTGGCGAAGGGCGCGATGCCGGTGCCGGTGGAGATCATGAACAGCCGCTTGGCCGGCGTCAGCGCGTCGACCACCAGCGTGCCGGTCGACTTCTGGCGCATGATGACGGTGTCGCCGACCTGGATCTTCTGCAACTCCGAGGTCAGGGGGCCGTCCGGTACCTTGATGGAAAAGAATTCCAGCTCTTCGTCCCAGGCCGGGCTGGCCACCGAATAGGCGCGGAACACCGGCTTCTCGGCATTGGGCAGGCCGATCATGACGAATTCGCCGGAACGGAAGCGCAGCGACTGCGGACGGGTGATGCGGAACGAGAACAGCCGGTCGGTGTAGTGCTTCACCGAGACCACGGTTTCGGCATAGACATTGGCTGGAATCGGAAATTGCAGCGGGCGGGCGCCGGCGGTGTTGAACGCGGATGTGGTGTTCATCAAATCCAACCTTCTGGCCCAACTCACGAACGCGGGCGCCAAACCTTATTCCTGCGCGCCCGGACCGTTCAGGTTCCGGCGTGCTGCTCGCACACTCCAAAGCGGTAAGCTCTTGTGTCCGGAATTTATTAGTATACAAACGATATTTGCGTCAAGATGCCGCCGTAAAACACCTTTCCAAACTGTGACATATCCGTAGTCCCAGCATTTCGGGTTTCGACAATGAAAGAGAATTTTTCGGTGCAGCCGCCGGATTCCCTGGGCAGTGTTGTCGCCGGCATCGACGTCGGCGGAACCTTCACCGATCTGCTTCTGATTGATGGCAAGGATGGCGGGCGGGTACATATCGCCAAGACGCCCACGACCGTCGACAACCAAGCCTTCGGCGTCGTTTCGGCGCTCGATACCACCGGCTTTCCGATCGACGGCATCGATCTTATCGTGCATGGCACGACGACAACCACCAACGCGGTGCTCGAACGCCGGCTGGCGAAGACCGGCATGATCACCACGCGCGGCTTTCGCGACGTGATCGAGCTCGGCCGGCGCACGCGGCCGCAGCCCTATGGCATGACCGGCACCTTTGTTCCGGTCATCCCGCGCAACCTGCGGCTCGAAGTGTCCGAGCGCGTCGAGGCGTCGGGAGCGGTACGCATGCCACTCGACGAAGCCGAAATGCGCGAGGCGGTGAAGGCGCTGATCGATGCCGGCTGCGAATCCCTGGTCATCCACTTCCTGCATTCCTACGCTAACCCTTCGCACGAGCGGCGCGCCGCCGAGATCGCCGCCGAACTCTGGCCGAACGACTACATCACCGCGGGTCATGCGCTGCTGTCGGAAGCGCGCGAATTCGAGCGCGGCGTCACCGCCTCGGTCAACGCTTCGGTGCAGCCGATCCTCGAGCGCTATGTCGAGCGGCTGCGCAAGGAACTCGCCGACAAAGGCTACGCCCGCGACTTCCTGATCATGAACGGCAATGGCGGTATGATCTCGGCCCGCTTCGTCACACGTGAATCGGCCAAGACCGTGATGTCCGGCCCGGCCTCGGGCGTCATCGCCGCCGCCTACACGGGCAAGCGCGCCGGCTTCGAAAATCTCGTCACCTACGACATGGGCGGCACCTCGACCGACGTGGCGCTGATCCGCAACGCCGAACCGGCGGTTTCGAACGAGATCGAGATCGAATACGCCATGCCCATCCATGTGCCGATGGTGGCGGTGCACACGGTCGGGGCCGGCGGCGGCTCGATCGCGCGCGTCGACGCGGCAGGCCTGATCCAGATCGGCCCGGAAAGTGCCGGCGCCAATCCAGGCCCGATCTGCTACGGCCGCGGCGGCCTGCAGCCGACCATCACCGACGCCAATCTGGTGCTCGGCCGGCTGGCGTCGAAGAAGCTGCTTGCCGTCGACAATCCGGTCACATCAGAGCGTGTCACCGGCATTTTCGCCGACAGGATCGGCAAGGCGACGGGCTTGTCCGGCGTCGAAGCAGCCGGCGCGGTGCTCAGGCTCGGCAACATGAAGATGGCCGGCGCCATCCGCATGGTGTCGGTGTCGCGCGGTCACGATCCGCGCGATTTCGCGCTGTTCGCCTTCGGCGGCGCCGGCCCGCTGCACGCCACCGCTCTGGCGCGCGAACTTGGACTGCCCCGGGTGCTGGTGCCGGCACGGCCCGGCATCACCAATGCGCTCGGCTGCGTCGTCGCCGATCTGCGCCATGATTTCGTCAACACCATCAACCGGCCGGTAGGCGTTCTTGATGAAAGCCAGCTCCATCAGGTTTTGGAACGGCATCGAAACGAAGGCGAGGAGCTGATCGCCAAGGAGGCGGTGAAACCGCAGACCATCCGCGTCACCCATTCCGCCGACATGCAGTTCGTCGGCCAGACCCACATCATCAACGTGCCGCTGCCGTCCTCGTCGGTGACCCGGCAGGAGCTGCAGGCGCTGTTCGAAAAGGCCTATTTCGCGCGCTTCAAGGTCGAGCTGCCGGAAATCCGCGCCAATCTGGTCAACTTGAACACCTCGGTGACGGGTGTCAGGCCGGCGATCGATCTGTCGCGGCTGATCGACCCCGCCGGGCGGGCAAAGACGCTCGACGAGGCCCGGCGCGAGATCCGGCCGGTCTGGTACAGCGGGCGCTGGCATGACACGCCCGTATACGCACGCGAAGAACTGCCGCTCGATGTGATCATCGAAGGGCCCGCGATCCTCGAACAGATGGACGCTACCACGGTGCTCGAACCCGGCGACCGTGCCCGCTCGGACGCCGACGGCAACATCATCATCGACATTGGCGAGGCCTGAGATGCAAAAGCTCGACGCCATCACGCTCTCGGTTCTCCAGGCAGCCCTGCAGCAGGTCTGCGATGAGATGGACCTGACCTTTTCCCGCGCCGCCTTCTCACCTGTCATCGCCGAGGCCAATGACCGCTCCGACGGCATCTATTCGGCCGTCGACGGCTCGCTGATCGCGCAAGGCAGCCAGGGCCTGCCGGTATTCGTCGGCGTCATGCAATATTCGACCAGGACGGTGATCGAGATGATCGCCGACGGCCGCTGCCTGGCCCCGGAGCCGGGCGATATCTACATCGTCAACGACCCGTATCTCGGCGGCACGCATCTGATGGACGTGCGCTTCGTCATGCCGGTCTACCGGGACTGCAAGATTTTCTGTTGGCTGTCCAACACCGGTCATTGGCCCGACATTGGCGGTTCGGTGCCCGGCGGCTTCTCGGCTTCGGCGACGGCGGTCGAGCAGGAAGGCTTGCGGCTGCCGCCGGTCAAACTGTTCAAAAAAGGCGTACTCGACCCGGAGATCTACGCCATCATCTGTTCGAACATCCGCGTCGCCGACCAGCGCATCGGCGACATCAGGGCGCAGGCTGCCGCACTGCTGATCGGCCAGGATCGGCTCAATGGAATTCTGGATCGTTACGGAGACGAAACTGTTGTCGAGGCGATCGCAGAACTGCGCCGCCGCGCCGCCGAGCAGATGCGCGCCAACATAGCGGCCATTCCCGACGGGACGTACCGCTCGAAGGCCTTCGTCGATTCCGACGGCGTGGTCAACGAGCCGCTGACCATCGCGCTCGCCGTCGAGAAGAAGGACGACACCCTGACTTTCGATTTCGCCGGCTCGTCAAAGCCCTGCGCGGGGCCGATGAACAGCGTGCTGGCGACCACCTTGTCCTCGGTTTATCTCGCCATGCGCCATATCTTCCCCGATGTGCCGATCAGCGCCGGCGCCTTCGAGCCGCTCGAGGTCAAGCGGCCGGAGGGTACCTTCCTGGATGCCAGATATCCCCGCCCGGTCTCGGGCTGCGCCGCGGAAGTGTCGCAGCGCATCGCCGAGGCGGTGTTTGCGGCCATGGTGCAGGCGCTGCCCGACAAGGTAACGGCGGCGCCCGCCGGCTCCAGCGGCAATTTCGCGCTCGGCGGCAACGATCCGGCGCGCGGCCGCGACTATGTCATGTACCAGATCTCTGGTGGCGGCTATGGCGGCAATGCCGGCCATGACGGGCTGACCAATGGCTGCTCGACCATCGGCATCTCCAAGTCGCCGCCGGTCGAGATCATGGAGCAGGCCTTTCCGGTGCTTTACCGTCACTATGCGTTGCGCGAGGGCTCGGGCGGCGCCGGCAAACATCGCGGCGGCTTTGGCCTTGCCTACGAGGTCGAGATCCTGCGTGGAGAAGCCCGCGCCTCCTTTGTCATGGACCATGGCCGCTTCGGCCCGCAAGGCGCGCTCGGCGGCCGGGATGGCGAGCCCAACACGGTGGCCGTCATCCGCGACGGGAAGGAACATGTGCCGCCGCACCTCTCCAAGGAGCAGGACATCGCGCTCAAGGCCGGTGACCGCGTCCGCGTCGGTACGCCGGGTGGTGGCGGCTACGGCGATCCGCGTGAGCGCGATCCGGAACTGGTGGCTCAGGACGTCAGGCTTGGTTATTATACGGCTGAACAGGCCAGGGATTTGTTCGGCGCCGCATGAACTCGCTGGCGCCTTGTTCGACCCGGAGGAGTAAGGCCGCGGCCTGGTCCGGCTTGCTCGGAAATCGTTTTGGCCTCTCCTGCGGGTCCATGATATGATTTGCGAATGAAGTATCTTAATTCAAGAACCGGCCGCTCAGCCAAGACGGGTCATTTCGTGCTGACGAGAGCGCATGGCGAGAAAATCAGCGCTGTCGAAGGTATGAAGTTGTCGTCCCGCATGGCGAAAATACTCAACCATAGTGTGCGGCAAGGGTTGTCCGGTGACGAGCGGCGCTCGCTGATCAAAGAAGAAATCCGCAAAAAGAAATAGGCCGTTGGTCTACGCTGCCGAGTTCGATCCACTCTGCTACCCCGGCACGACCGTGCTTATGAATCTGCTTGATATCCGCGAGCAGGCAGAGCTCGATGAGGTCGAGCTCGCCTTGTTCCTGACTCGCGCGGACGAGCCCCTTCCGGCAGGCGAACTCGACTACCGTCACTATCTCCACCTGCATCGGCACCTGTTCCAAGACGTGTATGCTTGGGCCGGTCAGCCGCGCACCATCCGGATCGGCAAGGGTGGCAGCTGGTTTTGCTATCCCGAGCACATCGCCAGCGAGATGGTTCGGGTGTTCCGTGAACTTGGCGACCCCGACTCCTTGGCAGACCTAGACAGCCTCGGTTTTGCGAGGCACGTGGCCCACGTCGTTGCGGAGGTCAATGCCGTTCATCCTTTTCGCGAAGGCAACGGCCGTACCCAACTCACCTTCCTTGCAATGCTTGCTGAACATGCGGGCTTCACATTCAACGCCGATATCCTGGAGCGAGATCGCGTTATTCAGGCGATGATTGACAGCTTCGGTGGTTCCGAGGCGCCGCTTCAAACGCTTATCGAAGACATCATCGCGTAGCTCAGCCGCTCACCCCCTCCGGTCCAGCTTCGCCACCAGCCGGTCGCCCACCCACTGGATGCCGCAGACCAGGATGATCAGCACGATCACCACGGCGATCATCACTGACGTCTCGAACCGCTGGTAGCCGTAGCGGATGGCGAGGTCTCCGAGGCCGCCGGCGCCGATCGCGCCGGCCATGGCGGAGGCGCCGACCAGCGTCACCAGCGTCACGGTGAAGCCCGCGACGATGCCTGGCAGCGCTTCCGGCACCAGCACCTCGCGGATGATCGTCCAGCGGTTGCCGCCCATGGCGCGCGCCGCCTCGATCAGGCCATGGTCGACCTCGCGCAGCGACACTTCGGCGATGCGCGCGTAGTAGGGCGTGGCGGCGATCGACAGCGGCACGATCGCCGCCCAGGTGCCGATCGAGGTACCGACGATCAGCCGCGTCACCGGGATCAGCGCCACCAAAAGGATGATGAACGGCACCGACCGGAAGCCGTTGATGACTGCGCCGAGCACGCGGTTGACCCACAGGCTTTCGGCGATGCCGCCGCGTTCGGTGGCGATCAAGGCGAGACCAAGCGGCAGGCCGAAAACCAGCGAGATGAGGCCGGAAGCGGCCGTCATCAGCACCGTCTCCCAGATCGACCGCAGCAGAAGCTCAAACAGGATCGGCGACATGGCCAAGCACCTCCACCCGCGCCTGGCGCGATTTCAGGAATGCGATCACTCGCGCGAGATGGCTTGCATCGCTGCCGGGGACAGACAGGAACAGTGTGCCCACCGGCTGCTGCTGGATATGGTCGATGCCGCCATGGACGAGGCGGAACGTGCCAGGCACGAGCGTCGCGAGATCGGACAAGAGCGGGCTTTGCGCGGCCTCCCCGGCCACATCCACGCGCAGGATCGTCTCCGCGCCGGTCGCGGGCAGCAGCCGGGCCAAGAGCTCGGCCGGCAGTTGCGGCCGGATGGCGCCAAGCAGGCTTTTCGTGATCGGCGACCGCGGCTCGGCAAACACCGACCAGACCGGGCCTTGCTCGACGAAGCGCCCGGCGTCGATCACCGCCACGCGGTCGCCGATCGAGCGGATCACCTCCATCTCATGGGTGATCAAAAGGATGGTCAGGCCAAGCTGCCGGTTGATGTCCCTCAGCAAGGCGAGGATGGACCGCGTCGTCTCCGGGTCAAGCGCGGAGGTGGCTTCATCCGACAACAGCAGCGCCGGCCGCGCGGCCAGCGCCCTGGCGATGCCGACGCGCTGCTTCTGTCCGCCCGACAGCGATGCCGGATACGCCTTTGCCTTCTCCGACAGGCCGACCAGTTCAAGCAGTTCGGCGGCGCGGCGCAGCCGCTCCGCCTTCGGGCGGCCCTCGATCTTGAGCGGCAGCGCCACATTGTCCTCGACGGTCTTGGCCGACAAAAGGTTGAAATGCTGGAAGATCATGCCGATGCGCCGCCGCAGCGGCTGCAGGTCGCGCTCGCCGAGCCGGCTGATCTCGCGGCCTTCGATGAAGACTTCACCGGAATCCGGCCGCTCCAGTCCGTTCAGGCAGCGGATCAGCGTCGATTTGCCGGCGCCGCTGCGTCCGATGATGCCGAGGATCTCCCCCTTGTGCGCCGTCAGCGAAATGCCGTCGAGTGCCGCCGTCGCGCCGAAGCGGCGCTTCAGGTCGACGAGCCGCACCACGTCTTGCGGCGGTGGGCCTGTGCCCTCCATGGCTTCTGCGGTTGCTGAGAAATGCTGGTTCATGCGCGGATCCCGAATACGATCGCGGCCCGCGCACCGCGCGGACCGCCTTCATGTCAAATGCACTAACAGCCTCAATAGGCGCTGAGGCCGGTGCCCTTGTAGACCTTGTCGAACTCGGCTTTCACCGCCTCGTTCTGGTAGGAGGCGACCAGCGTCTTCACCCAGGGCTCGTTCTCATTGCCAACCTTGACCGCGATGAAGTTGCGGTAGGGGTTGTCGGCGATAGGCTCCTGCGCGATACGGTTTTCCGGTGTCAGGCCGCTCTTCAGCGCCCAGTCGGTGTTGACCACGGCGGCATCGAGATCCTCGACGGAGCGGCCGACAATGCCGGCGTCAAGCTCCTTGATCTCGACCTTCTTCGGGTTTTCCGCGATGTCGGCGGTGGTGGCGAGAATGCCGGTGCCGTCCTTCAGTTTAATCACGCCCTCGTTCTGCAGCACGCGCAGCGCCCGGCCTTCATTGGAGGGATCGTTCGGCACGCCGATCACCGCGCCCTCGGGCAGGTCGGCGATCTTCGTATATTTCTTGGAGTAGAGGCCGATCGGCCAGACGCCGGTATAGCCGACGCGCACGATGTGGTAGCCCTGTGTCTTGATCTGGTTGTCGAGATAGGGCTGGTGCTGGAAGGCATTGGCGTCGATCTCGCCGCGTTCCAGCGCCTCATTGGGCTGGGTGTAATCGTTGAAGACCACGGTTTCGATGCTGAGGCCCTTTTGCGCCGCCTGGGCGACGACGACGCGCCAGACATCCTCGTCCTCGCCGCTGATGATGCCGACCTTGATCGCCTTCTTGTCCTCGGCGAACGAAGCGCTGGGCGCAATCAGCCCGGCGACCGCGACCGCCGAAGCGAAAAGCAAGCCAAGACCCGCGCGGCGGTTGAAATATGACGAGAGGGAAGACGACAAGGTGTTCCTGAAATCGGACATGATGGATCTCTGCGGTTGCGAAGTCACAAGCCGGGCGGAACGCCAAGCCTTGTCCAGATCATCAGAAACTCTAGGGATATTATCAAAGAACCGCGTTCCCGGTTCGCCCGGAAGCCCGGAATATTCTCTCAAAATTTTCTGAACGGCGAGCACGGTAGCCTAGCCGCCGCGCCAAACGGGCCGCAGCGCCGCGGTTGAGCTGACGAACGCACTTTCCCGTAGTGTCCCGGTTGCGATCTGGCCGGTCTGCTGGCGCATTCCGCTCTGAATCCCTATATGCCTAGAGGAAAGCACAGGAGATTTCATGATAGCCAAATACACAACCGCTGAAGAAATGGCTCAAACCGTAGGCGTTGAGCCGACAGCATTCCGTGAAGCGCTACGCAGTGCTAAGTTTCCCCGTAAACGCGGCACTGACTGGGAAGTGACAATCGGCGGCCCGGCATACTCAGGAATGCGTACCGTCCTAGCATCTCTCATACGGCGCAAGGCGGCCTGATTCCGACCGGTCCAAAAGGTCACATGTTCTTTTCAATCGCGCCGCTTTTCCATAGGAGTTTGGCTAGGATCGCGACAAGCGCGGCGTCTAATTTCAAACTGAGACACTACCCACTTTCCCGCTTGACTGCGTGGTGGCACGGAATAGTTTAGGCTGAAAATACCGGCCCTGATCGCCGGGCGGCAAGAATGCCTCGTATGCCTCGCCCTCCGGCGGTGGCTGCGGGGCATTGTTATTTTGGGGATCTGTTTGAAACGGCGTATCGAGATCGGCATCCTCTATTCCCGCTCGGGAAGCTATCAGCTCGTCTCCGATGCGTGCCGGATGGGCGCCATGCGCGCCATCGCCGACATCAATGCCGACCGCGGCTCGGGTATCGAACTGGTGCCCGTCGAGCGTGACCCACAGAGCAATGCCGATCGCTATGCGACGCTGTGCGAGGACATCTTCAAGACCAGCAGCGCCCGCCACGTGGTCGGCTGCGTCACCTCCTGGAGCCGCAAGGAGACCATTCCGGTGCTGGAAAAAGCCGGCGGCATGCTCTGGTACGCCTGCCCCTATGAAGGCTTCGAGGCCAACGAGCACGTCGTCTACATGCACGCTTGTCCAAACCAGCATCTGGTGCCGCTGATGGCCCATGTCGTGCCCCGCTTCGGCGCCAACGGCTTCCTGCTCGGCTCGAACTACATCTGGGGCTGGGAGATGAACCGCGTTGCGCGCGACCTGATCGCGGATGCCGGCGGCAAGGTCTTGGGCGAGCGCTATCTTCGTATCGGCGAGACCGACGTGTCACGGCTGATCGCCGAGATCCGGGCGACGCGGCCGAACTTCGTCCTCAACAACCTGATCGGCACCTCCTCCTACGCCTTCCTGGCGGCCTACCGCGACCTGGGCGTTGAGGACCCGGCCTTCAGCCCCGAGGTGTGCCCGATCATCTCCTGCAACCTCACCGAGGGTGAGCTGCCGGCGATCGGCGAAACCGGCAAGGGGCATTTGTCGGTCGGGCCGTATTTCGCGCCTCGCCCGGCGGCCTTCGCCTCGTCTTTCGAGGCCTCCGCCTATGCCTCCGTGCAAGTGATGGCCGACGTGCTCTCGCGTGATCCCGACGCCGGTCCGGCGGAATTTTCCAAGGCCTTCGCCGAACGGCGCTTCTCCACCCGGCTCGGCCCGATTGCTATCGACGCTCATTCCCAGCACGCAACGCTGCCGGTAATCATCGGCCGGATCGCCGACGGCTTCTTCGAGGTCGTCAGCCGGCAGCACGAGGTCGCGCCCGATCCGTACCTGTCACGCTACGACCCCGCCACGACATTCGGCCGGCCGCGCCTGAGGGTGGTGTCGTGACCAGGCCATCGCGCATCCCGAATCTCGGCGGCGCCAGGGCATTCATCCTGCATCGCCCGCACCCGACCGTGCAGGCCATCACCAGGCAGTTGTCCGCCATCGGCCTGGTCACCGTCGACTGCTGGCCCGAACTGCCGCCTGAAGCGCTGGCCGCCGATTTCGTGTTCTTCGACGCCGATCTCGGTTTCGACGAGCAATTCCCGTGGAAGGCCGGCGAGGCGCCGATGCCGCTGGTGGCGCTGATCGGTTCGGAGGCGCCCGGCCGCATCGAATGGGCTCTCTCGCACAAGGCCGATGCGCAGCTCCTGAAGCCGGTCGGCACTGCCGGCGTCTACAGCGCGCTGCTGATCGCAAGGCAGAGTTTCGAGGCGCGAAAACATTTGGCCGGCGAGATCGCCTCGCTGCGTCAGCGTGTCGCCGAGCGCCAGACCATCGTGCGCGCCGTCGCGGCACTGTCGAAAGGCGCCGACGACGATCGCGCCTACGCGCAGCTGCGCTCGCTGGCGATGAGCTGGCAGATCAGTGTCGAGGATGCGGCGCGCCGCATCGTGGCAATGACCAATGAGGAAGTAACGGGTGAGGAAGGCGGCGATGACCACTCCTATCGCGCCTGACCTCCCGGCGGCCGCACGCATGCCGGTCAAGTCGCGCGCCGGCGTCTGGCGCCGGCTGGTCAAACGCCGCCTGGCGCTGCTCGGTCTGTTCATCGTCGCCATCGTCCTTGCCGGCGCGATCCTCGCGCCATGGCTGACCGGCTATGACCCGAATGAGCAGATGTTCGACGGGCTGACGTTGGAAGGCTCGCCCTTGCCGCCTGACGCAAAATTCTGGCTGGGCACCGATCTGCTCGGCCGCGACCTGTTGACCCGCATCCTCTACGGCGCCCGCACCTCGCTGATCATCGGCATCGCCGCCAACGGCGTGGCGCTGTTGATCGGCACGCTGGTCGGCGTCACGGCGGGTTATTTCCGCGGCTGGATCGGCAGCGCTCTCATGCGCTTCACCGATCTGATGATGGCGTTTCCGGCGCTGCTGCTCGCCATTTGCCTGGCGGCAGTGTTCGAGCCAAGTCTCTGGATCGTCGCTCTGGTCATCGCGCTGGTCAACTGGGTGCAGACCGCGCGCGTCATCTACACCGAAACCTCTTCGCTCGCCGAACGCGAGTTCATCGATGCCGAACGCACCATCGGGGCGAGCGCGCCGCGCATCCTGTTTCGCCACATCCTGCCGCATCTTCTGCCCACCATCATCGTCTGGGGCACGCTCGGCATCTCCACCACGGTGCTGCTGGAAGCGACGCTCTCCTTCCTCGGCATCGGCGTGCAGCCGCCGACGGCCTCCTGGGGCAACATCATCTTCGAGAACCAGACCTACTTCCAGGCGGCACCCTGGCTGGTGTTCTTCCCGGGTGCGGCGATCCTGGCGCTGGCGCTGGCCTTCAACCTGATCGGCGACGCGCTGCGCGACATCCTCGATCCGACGCAAAGGGGCCGGGCATGATCGCCTATCTCGGCCGCCGCCTGATCCAGTCGCTGCTCATCCTGCTCGGCGTCTCGCTGATCACCTTCGCGCTGCTTTATTTGCTGCCTGCCGACCCGGTGCGCCAGATCGCCGGCCGCAGCGCCACGCCGCAGACGGTCGAGAACATCCGCCAGCAGCTCGGCCTCGACCAGCCCTTCGTGGTCCAGTACTGGCACTATCTCACGAAGCTCGCCAGCGGCGATCTCGGCCGCTCCTACATCCAGCGCTCCGAGGTCACCGAGCTTATCGTCTCGCGGCTGCCGGCGAGCCTGCTCCTGATGGTCGGCGCCATCCTGTGCGAATTGCTGATCGGGCTCAGCATGGGCCTGATCGCCGCCGTCAAGCGCGGCACCGCCACCGACCAGACGCTGATGGTCGCCTCCTTCGTCGGCGTCTCGGCGCCGCAATTCGTCGTCGGCCTGCTTTTGCTCTACGTGTTCGCCGTGCGGCTGGGCTGGTTCCCGATCGGCGGCTACGGCACCTGGCGCCATCTGGTGCTGCCCTCGCTAACCATGGGCATTCTCGGCGCCGGCTGGTACGCGCGCATGATGCGCTCCTCGATGATCGACGTGCTGCGCCAGGATTATGTGCGCACCGCCCGCGCCAAGGGCCTGGCCCGCCGCGCCATCCTGTTCCGCCATGCGCTCCCCAACGCCATCCTGCCGGTCATCGCCATGATCGGCATCGATATCGGCATCTTCATGGGCGGCATCGTGGTGGTCGAAAGCGTGTTCGGCTGGCCAGGCATCGGCCAACTCGCCTGGCAGGCGATCCAGCGCGTCGACATTCCGATCATCATGGGCGTCACCCTGGTGTCGGCCTTCGCCATCGTGCTCGGCAATCTCTTGGCCGACATCATCGCCCCGTTCATCGATCCCCGCATCAAGCTCAGATGAAACCAGAAAACCAACAGAGAAAGGGAACATAACAATGAAAAAGCTTCTCGCATCCACCGTGGCCGTATCGGCGCTGGCGCTGATGCTCGGCATGACGAGCGTCCGCGCCGAGGACGCCGTCGATCCCAACGCCAAGCAGGGCGGCGCCATCACCATCACCTACAAGGACGATGTCGCGACCCTCGATCCGGCGATCGGCTATGACTGGCAGAACTGGTCGATGATCAAGAGCCTGTTCGACGGGCTGATGGACTACGAGCCGGGCACCACGAACCTCAAGCCCGATCTCGCCGAAAGCTACGAGATCTCGCCCGACGGCAAGACCTTCACCTTCAAGCTGCGCCATGGTGTGAAATTCCACAATGGCCGCGAAATGACCGCCGAGGACGTGAAATACTCGCTCGACCGCGTCACCAACCCGAAGACGCAGAGCCCCGGCGCCGGCTTCTTCGGCTCGATCAAGGGCTATGACGATGTCGCCGCCGGCAAGGCGGAGACACTATCGGGTGTCACCGTGGTCGACCCCTATACCGTCAAGTTCGAGCTGACCCGGCCCGACGCCACCTTCCTGCATGTCATGGCCATCAACTTCTCGCATGTCGTGCCGAAGGAAGAGGTCGAGAAATACGGCGCCGATTTCGGCAAGCATCCGGTCGGCACCGGCGCCTTCAAGCTCGCGGAGTGGACGCTCGGCCAGCGCATCGTCTTCGAGCGCAACGCGGACTACTGGCATAAGGGACTGCCGCATCTGGACAAGATCACCTTCGAAATCGGCCAGGAGCCGATCGTGGCGCTGCTGCGCCTTCAGAAGGGCGAGATCGACGTGCCCGGCGACGGCATTCCGCCGGCCAAGTTCCAGGAGGTGATGGCCGATCCCGAGCAGAAGGCGCGCGTCGTGGAGGGCGGGCAACTGCACACCGGCTACGTCACCATGAACACCACCATGGCGCCGTTCGACAATGTGAAGGTGCGCCAGGCGGTCAACATGGCGATCAACAAGGCGCGCGTCGTGCAGATCATCAACAACCGCGCCGTGCCGGCCAACCAGCCGCTGCCGCCGTCGATGCCGGGCTACGACAAGGCGTACAAGGGCTATCCCTATGACGTCGCCAAGGCCAAGGCGCTGCTGGCCGAAGCCGGCCATCCCGACGGCTTCGAGACGCAGCTTTTCGCCATGAACACCGATCCCAATCCGCGCATCGCGCAGGCGATCCAGCAGGATTTGGCGGCGATCGGCATCAAGGCCAGCATCCAGTCGCTCGCCCAGGCAAACGTCATCGCCGCCGGCGGCGACAAGGCCGGCGCGCCGATGATCTGGTCCGGCGGCATGGCCTGGATCGCCGACTTCCCGGACCCATCGAACTTCTACGGTCCGATCCTCGGCTGCGCCGGCGCGGTGCCTGGCGGCTGGAACTGGTCGTGGTATTGCAACAAGGACCTCGACGCCAAGGCGGCCGAGGCCGACTCGGTGGTCGACCCAGCCAAATCAGGCGAGCGCGACAAGATGTGGAGCGCCATCTACGACAAGGTGATGGAGGACGCGCCCTGGGCGCCGGTCTTCAACGAGCAGCGCTTCACCATGAAGTCCGCGCGCATGGGCGGCGCCGACAACCTCTATGTCGACCCGGTCCATATCCCGATCAACTACGACAATGTGTACGTAAAAGATGTGCAATAACTGCGACTACACCATCCACGGACGCCATCACCATTTCGGCTGGGACAATTCCTTTGCCCCGGCGCAGCGCGTGGCGCCCGGCTCGACCATCGAGTTTCAGTGCCTCGATTCCTCCGGTGGCCAGCTCAAGCCCGACAGCACCGTCGCCGACATCGCCAAGCTCGACTTCGCCGGGATCAACCCTGTCACCGGGCCGATTTTCGTCGAGGGCGCCGAGCCGGGCGACGCGCTGAAGGTGACGATCGAGATGTTCAAACCGTCCGGCTTCGGCTGGACGGCGAACATTCCAGGTTTCGGCCTGCTCGCCGACGACTTCAAGCAGCCGGCGCTGAACATCTGGAAATACGATGCCGCCTCGCTGGAGCCGGCCTTGTTCGGCAAGAACGGCCGCGTGCCGCTGAAACCCTTCGCCGGCACCATCGGCAACGCGCCGGGCGAGATGGGCCATCACTCGGTGGTGCCGCCCCGCCGCGTCGGCGGCAATCTGGACATTCGCGACCTCGCCGCCGGCACAACGCTCTATCTGCCGGTGGAGGTGGCCGGCGCACTGTTTTCGGTCGGCGACACGCATGCCGCGCAGGGCGACGGCGAGGTCTGCGGCACGGCGATCGAAAGCCCGATGGACGTCGTGCTCAAGCTCGACCTGGTCAAGGACGCCAGGCTGAAGATGCCGCGCTTCACCACGCCGGGCCCGGTGACGCGTCATCTCGACACCAAGGGCTACGAGGTGACCACCGGCATCGGCCCGGACCTGATGACCGGCGCGAAAGAGGCGGTCGCCCAGATGATCGACCTGCTCGCCGGCCGTTACCAGATCGATCCGGTCGAGGCCTATATGCTGGCCTCGGTCTGTGGCGATCTCAGGATCAGCGAGATCGTCGACATGCCGAACTGGGTGGTGTCGTTCTACTTCCCGCGCTGCGTGTTCGAATGATGTTCGGTCGGCGCTGCACCCTCACCCCGCTGCTTCGCAGCGACCCTTCCCACAAGGAGGAGGGTAAAAAACCGGCGCCCTACCTCCCCCTTGTGGGGAGGTCGGACCGAAGGTCCGGGTGGGGGGCGCCACAGAATAAATCCCTTGCAGGTTTGCGTCTGCAATGACATCAGCCACCGAAACCATTCTCGACATCGCCAATCTCTCCGTCTCCGTGCGTGGCGAGGACGGCGAGCGCGACGTCGTCTCCAACCTCTCTCTGACGCTTTCACGCGGCGAGACGCTCTGCATCGCCGGCGAATCCGGCTCCGGCAAATCGATGACCGCGCTGGCGATCATGCAACTACTGCCGCGGCCCGCCGCGCGCATATCTTCGGGCACGATCCGCCTTCTTGGCGGGGATGCGGGCGACACCGATCTCACAGCGCTCGACGAGCGCCGGATGCGCCGCATCCGCGGCGACCGCATCGCCATGATCTTCCAGGAGCCGATGACCTCGCTGAACCCGGTGCTGTCGATCGGCCGCCAGCTCACCGAATCCATCGAGGCGCATACCAGCCTCTCGCCCGCCGAGGCCCGAAGCCGCGCCAGCGAGGCGTTGAAGGCAGTGCGCATTTCGGAAGCCGAAAGCCGGCTGAAACAGTTTCCGCATGAGCTGTCCGGCGGTATGCGCCAGCGGGTGATGATCGCCATGGCGCTGGCGCTGGAACCCGACGTGCTGATCGCCGACGAGCCGACGACTGCGCTCGACGTCACCGTGCAGGGCGAGGTTCTGGAACTGCTGCGCGACCTGCAGCGCCAGCACGGCACCAGCGTCATCCTCATCACCCACGACATGGGCGTGGTCGCCGAAATGGCCGACCGCGTCATCATCATGCGGCATGGCCGCATGGTCGAGGAAGGCAAGACATCGGACATTTTCGCCAGGCCGCAAGCCGAGTACACACGCGAGCTGCTCGCCGCCGTGCCGCGCATCGGCACTGGCGCCGGCCGCCAGAAATCGAAAGAGATTGCCGAGCCGGTTGCGCCGGCGAACGTCGCCGATGTCACCGATCTGCATGTCCGGTTCGACCTGCGTGGCGGCTTCTTCGGCCGGGTCAACCGGCGCGTCCATGCCGTCGAAGGCGTCAGCTTTTCGATCGCGCCCAACGAAACGCTGGCGCTGGTGGGCGAGTCCGGCTGCGGCAAGTCGACCACCGCCAAGGCGCTGGCCGGACTGGTGCCTTATACCGGCGACATCGTCATCGGCGGACGCAACCTGTCGGGCCTCGGCCGCGACGAGCGCAAGGCGGTGCGCCGCGACGTGCAGATGATCTTCCAGGACCCCTACGCTTCGCTCGACCCGCGCATGCGCGTCGGCGATCTCGTCGCCGAGCCGCTGGTCATCCATGGCGTCGCTTCGAAGGAAGAGCGCAGGGAGCGGGTGGCGGCATTATTCGAGCGTGTCGGCCTGTCGGCCGGCCAGATGGAGCTCTATCCCCACGAATTCTCCGGCGGCCAGCGCCAGCGCGTCTGCATCGCCCGTGCCCTGGCGCTCAGGCCGAAGCTGATCATCGCCGACGAAAGCGTTTCGGCCCTCGACGTTTCCGTGCAGGCGCGCGTGCTCGACCTGTTGAAGGAATTGCAGCGCGAATTCGGCGTCGCCTACCTCTTCATCTCCCATGATATGGCCGTAGTCGAAAACATCTCCGACCGCGTCGCCGTCATGTATCTCGGCCAGATCGTCGAAATGGGCACGCGCGACCAGGTTTTCTCCAACCCGCGCCACCCTTACACCAGGCGGCTGATCGAAGCTGTGCCGGTGCCCGATCCGGCGAAGCGCAGGAGCCGGTTCGCAAGGCTGGACCAGGAGATACCGAGTGCGACGCGGAGGCTGGGCGAGAGCCCGCAGAGGCTGGCGCTGAGCGATGTCGGAGGCGGTCACCTGGTGGCGGGGTGAGGGTATGCTGCTCATGTGGGGCGGCGCCGACGCTTGCTGCGGCAACTGCAGCCAAATCCGGGCCGCGACGGCTGTCCCGATCCCATCAATACCCAAGCGCCATTCCGTCCTTGCGTGGATCCGACGCCCCGGTCAGCGTTCCCTTTTCCCAGTCGATCAACACCGCCTGGCCGCCGCCGAGCGGATGGTGCGGCTGGGTGATGGCATGGCCGCGGCGGCGCAGGCCTTCGATCGCATCAGCGGGAACACCGCGCTCGGCCTCCACCATGCCGTCATTGTAGAACACTCGCGGCGCATCGAGCGCCTGCTGCGGATCCATGCCGAAGTCGAGCATGTTGGTCAAAAGATGGACGTGACCGAACGGCTGGTAGCCGCCGCCCATGACGCCGAACGGCATCACCACGCGGCCGTTTCGCGTCGCCATGCCGGGCATGATCGTGTGCATCGGCCGCTTGCCGGGCGCGATGGCGTTCGGATGCGCCGGGTCGAGGCGGAAGCTCGAGCCGCGGTTCTGCAGCACCACGCCGGTCTTCGGGCCGACGACGCCGCTGCCGAAGGAATAATAGGTCGAGTTGATGAAGGAGACCGCGTTGCGGTCGCGGTCGACGATGGAGATGTAGACCGTGTCGCTGCCGGGCAGCTGCACATCCGGCAGGTGCGTCATGGCACGCTGGCGGTCGATCTCGGCGCGCAGCCGCTCGGCATAGGCGGCCGACAGAAGCTCTTTTACCGGCACCGGCACATGGTCCTGGTCGCCGAGGAAACGGTCGCGGTCGCGGTAGGCCAACCGCCCCGCTTCGATCTCCAAGTGCAGGCGCTCGGCGCCGCCGGGGTCGAGCTCGCCGAGCCTGAGCCCCGACAGCACATTCAGCATCACGAGCGCCGTCAGCCCCTGATTGTTCGGCGGCATCTGGTGGATCTCGTGGCCGCCATAGGAGACGCTGACCGGCGCTACATAATCGCCCTTGGTCGAAGCGAAATCCTCAAGCGAATGCAGTCCGCCCAACGCCCTGAGCCGGCTCACAATGTCGTCGGCCACGGTGCCTTCATAGAACCCGGCGCGGCCATGCCTGGCAATGATGCGTAAGGTGGCGGCAAGCTCCGGCTGCCGGTGCACGTCGCCGGCCCTGGGCGCCTCGCCGCCCGGCAGGAAAATGCGCGCGGCGTGCTCGTCGGCCGACAGGTCGGTCTCCGGTTCGGCCCAGTCGAAGGCGACGCGGTCATGCACGACATAGCCGTTCTCGGCATAGTTGATCGCCGGCGCCAACACCTCTGCAAGGTCCTTGCTGCCATGGTCTTCCAGCAGCCTGCACCAGGCGTCGATCGCGCCGGGCACGGTCACGGCATGCGGTCCCTGTTTGGGAAGTTCGCTGAAGCCTTTGTCGCGATACCAGTCCACGGTCGCCTTGGCGGGCGCCCGGCCGGAGCCATTGAAAGCCAGCACGTGTCCCTGCCCCGCGGGGCAATAGAGGACAAAGCAGTCGCCGCCTATGCCGGTCGATTGCGGCTCGACCACGCCCTGCACGGCGGCGGCGCAGACAGCGGCGTCCATGGCATTGCCGCCGGCGCGCAGCATGTCAATGGCTGCAAGCGTCGAAAGCGGATGCGAGGTCGCGGCGATCGCTTCGGTGGCACGGACCGGCGAGCGGCCGGGAAACTGGAAATCACGCATTCTGTCCGAATATCTCCTGGTCACTTGAAGCCAATTGGTCCGGTGAAATCAATGCCGTCTGCCGAAGATCTGCGCCACCGACAAGAGCACGACCGACAGCACGATCAGGCAGGTCGAGATGGCAGCGATCGTCGGGTCTATCTGGTCGCGCAGGGCGTTGAACATGCGGCGCGTCAAGGTCGTCGTCTCGCCGCCCGAGATGAACAGCGAAACCACCACTTCGTCGAAGGAGGTGATGAAGGCAAACAGCGCGCCCGAGACGATCGAGAAGCGGATCTGCGGCATGGTAACTTGCCAGAAGGCGGCTACGCGTCCGGCGCCCAGGCTGCGCGCCACGCGCTCCTGGTTCATGTCGTAGGAGCGCAGGCCCGAAAGCACCGTCAGCACCACCAGCGGCAGCGCCTGCACCGTATGCGCGATGACCAGGCCGGTCAGCGTGTTGTTCAGCCCGATGCGCGCGTAGAGGAAGAAAGTGCCGATGCCGATCAGGATCACAGGTACGATCAGCGATGCCGTCATCAGTGCGTTGATGCTGCCGTTGAAGCGCAGCGTGCCGCGATTGATGGCGTAGGCGGCGGCCGTGCCGAGCGGCGTCGCCACCAGCGCTGTCATAACGGCCACCTTGACCGAGACGACCGTCGCGTCGCGCCACTCCGGCGACTGGAAGTAGGTCTGGTACCAGCGCAGCGACCATTGCTGGGGCGGAAACTGCAGCAGCGTCGAATCCGAAAACGACATGATGACGATGATGACCGACGGCGCGATCAGGAACAGCAGCACGAGGCCGCCCAGCGCATAGAGCCACAGACGTTGCCGGTGCGAGATCGGCAGGCCGACATCTCCACTCATCGCGAACTCCACACACCTGTGGCGCGCGCGCCGAGCAGCCACTGGAACAGGCCGAGCAGCGCCAGCGTGACCGCGAGCAGCACGACGCCGAGCGCCGCGCCGGCGCCCCAGTTGGAATAAAGACTGGTGGTCTGTTCCATGCGCATCGCCCACATGACAACCTTGCCGCCGCCCATCAGCGCCGGCGTGACGAAAAAACCGAGGCACAGCACGAAGACGATGACCACGCCCGAGGCGAGGCCGGGCAGCGACAGCGGAAAGAAGATCTGCCGGAAGGTGGCGACGGGGCCGGCGCCCAGGTTCATCCCGGCGCGCAGGCAGTCGGTGTCGATGGTCTTCATCGAGGCGTAGAGCGGCAGCACCAGGAACGGCAGCAATATATGCGTCATGCCGATGACGACGCCGGAAAAATTGTTGGCCAGCGGCAGCGGCTGGCTGATGACTCCGAGGTCGATCAGCCAGCTGTTGATCAGCCCCTTGCGCTGCAGGATCACCAGCCAGGCATAGGTGCGCACCAGCACCGATGTCCAGAACGGCAGGATGACGAAGATCAGGCAGATCGACGCCGCCCGGCGCGGCAATTGCGACAGCATATAAGCCAAGGGATAGCCCAGCAGCACGCAGGCGGCGGTGACGATGAAGGCGACCTTGAAGGTGGTGAGGAAGGTCTTGATGTAGGAGGTCTGCTCGAAAAAGCGCGCATAGTTGGCCGCGCTCAAGACGCCGGCCTCGTCGAACAGCGACAGCCAGAACAGCCAGCCGATCGGCACGATGATGATGGCAAAGACGAGGAACAGGCTTGGCGACAGCAGCGCCAACAGCCGAAACTGCTCGCGCCGCGCATCGGCGCGCAACGCATGCGCGTTCAGGTCCTGGGTCATGGCGCCAATTGCCTCGTCCATCGTGGCGGTTTGCACGCTCATCAGTCCGCCGCCACCAGGATCGTATCCTGCGCATCGAGGCCAAGCGCGATCGGCTGCCCGGAGGCCGGCAACCTGGCCAGCACGTCGCTGCGGCAATAGTCGCGCAATGTCAGCTGCCTGCCGTCGCGCAGCACGGCGTAGCAGACGAAGCTGTCGCCCTGATAAATCACGTCACTGAGCGTCGCGCTGAGCACGTTGACGCCCTTGGCCGGCTCTGCATTTGACAGCAGCCGCAGCTTTTCCGGCCGCACCACCATCAGCTGCTGGCCCGATGCCGGCGCCGGCGCCGCGGTGTGGATTTGCCTGTCCTCGTACCAGACCGAACCGCTGCGGCATTCGACGGGAATGAAATTCGATTCCCCGATGAAGCCGGCGACGAACCGGGTGCGCGGCGCGGCGTAGAGAATTTCGGGCTTGTCGAGCTGCTCGATGCGCCCGGCATTCATGACGGCGATACGATCCGACATGGTGATCGCCTCGCGCTGGTCGTGCGTGACATAGACAGTCGTCATGCCAAGCCGCCGATGCAGGGCGCGCAGTTCGATCTGCATGTGCTCGCGCAAGCCCTTGTCCAACGCCGACAGCGGCTCGTCCATCAGCACGATGCGCGGCTCGAACACGATGGCGCGCGCCAGCGCCACGCGCTGGCGCTGGCCACCGGAGAGCTGGTCGACGCGCCGTTCGCCGAGGCCCTGCAACTTCACCAACTCCAGCGCTTTCTCGACGCGTTCCACCGTCTCGGCGGCCGGAACGCGGCGCTGCTTCAGCGGAAAGGCGATGTTGTGGAAGACGTTCATATGCGGGAACAGGGCATAGTTCTGGAACACCATGCCGATATTGCGCCTGTGCGGCGGCGTGGTGATGATCTCCTCGTCGCCGACCTTGATTGAGCCGGCATTGGCCCTGACGAATCCCGCCAGGATCATCAGCAGCGTCGTCTTTCCGGAGCCGGAAGGGCCGAGCAACGTCAGGAATTCGCCGGCCGCGACGTCGAGATTGAGGTCGCGCAGCACCGATACGGAGCCAAAACGTTTCTCTATCGCGCGCATGCCGATCGGCAGCGCGGATGGCGCAATGGACAAGATTGTTTTCTCCTGGGCAGGACTCCAAGAAGCAGGGCCAGGCGGCCCCGCAATGTCAGGGTTTCCGGTCTATTGCTGGATCAGATTGTTGAACTTCTCCGTCGCCTCGACGAGGTTGTCGCGCCAGAACTCGGCGTCCTGCAGCACCTGCTTCTTGACGTTCTCAGGCGACGAGTTGATGTCCTTGATCCGCTCCGGCGGGATCTTCCCGGTCTCGAACGCCTTCTCGTTGACCGGTCCGTTGTCGACATAAAGCGGCAGATTGGCCTGTAATTGCGGACTGACGAACATCGCCAGCGCCTTCATCGCGACCTCCTTGTTCTTGGCGCCCTTGGGAATGACCATGCAGTCGGCGGTGAGTACGCCCTGGTCGAAGGAGAAGCTGACCGGCGCGCCTTCCTTCTTCAAGGTGCCGGCGCGGCCGTTCCAGATGCTTGCCATGTCGACCTCGCCGTCCTTCACCAGTTGCATGGCCTGCGCGCCGGAAGTCCACCAGGCATCGACATGGCCACGGATCTTGTCGACCGATTTCAGCGCGCCGTCGATGTCGACAGGATAGACCTTGTCGATCGGAATGCCGTCGGCGAGGGCTGCAACGCTAAGCGTCTCCGTCGCCTGACTGCTGCTCAGTGCGCGCCGTCCGGGAAACTTCTCCACATTCCAGAAATCGGCCCAGGTCTTGGGGCCTTTGTCACCGAACACGTCGGTCCGGTAGACGAGTACCACGGAGGTGTAGGAGATGCCGACCCAGTCGTCATGCACGAGCTTGGGATCGATGCCGCTCTTGTCGATGAGGTTGTAGTCGAGCTTTTCGAAAAGCCCTTCCTTCGAGCCGCGCGCGCATTCGTCGGCGCCGAGCTCGGTGATGTCCCACTTCACCGCGTTGCCTGTCACCTGCAGGCGCACGTCATCGAGACCGTTGGTGGTGTCTTCCTTGATGGTGATGCCGAGCGCATCGGCGGTCGGCTTGAAGAAGGCCTTGGCCTGCGCCTCCTGATAGGTGCCGCCCCATGAGGCGACGGTAATGGTGTCGCCTGCCGCGGCGGGCGCCGTGACCGTGGCCATGAGGCCCGCTATGGCAACGACGCTAATGCCTTTGGTGCTGTTCATTTCGGTTCTCCAACCGGTGTTCCCATTGTTTTTGATTTCGCATGCGATTTTGTATACAATTTTGAGTGTAGCTCGGGGATCAGCGAAGTCAACACCGCTCGGCGGGGCCTTGGGGCCACCGACCCGGGGCCGGGGAATGGCAAAACGCGCCGATTTTGAATACAGCTACGCGCGAAACACATCGATTTCCGGCACGGACCGGAGACTGGATACGGAACTTGGCCAAGGAAACAAAAAACACGCTGCGCGACTCGGTCTATTCCGCGCTCAAGGCAATGATCGTGACCGGCCAGATCCCGCCGGGCGCGCGCGTCACCGAGAGCGACATTGCGGCAAAGCTGAATGTCAGCCGCACGCCCGTGCGCGAGGCCTTCAACCGCCTCGAGCGCGACGGGTTGGTCACCGGCCGGCCGCGGCAGGGCTACGCCGTCACCGAGTTCGACATAAACATGTTCCGCGAGGCCTTCGACATCCGCGAACTGCTCGACGGCCACGCCACCGAACTGGCGGCGGCTGCGGCCACCGAGAAAGACAAGGCGCGGCTGCGCGCCATGCTGGCCGAATGCGAGAGGCTGGCCGCCATTGCGGATCGAACCACAAGGGAAAAATTCCAGGAGCTTGAAGTCGGCATCGATCTGCACCGCGTCATCGCCGAAATCAGCGGCAATGCCATGCTGCACGGCATGCTGTGCGGCATCCTCGACAGGTGCCAGCACTATGTCTGGACGGAACTGCTGTGGCTCGACGAATGGAAGATCGCCCGCGACGAGCATGCCGAGATCGTCGAGGCGATCTGCGCCGGCGACGCCAAGCGCGCCGGCGCCCTGGCGCGCGCCCATGTGCGCGGCTCGCGCGAGAACGTGCTGCGCCTGCTGCAGGCCAAATCGGATTACCAGAGCTTTCTGGCCAAGGCGTCGTGAGCGGGGTTGGACTTGGCGCGAAGCAACGCGTTAGCGATCTCGACTGGGCAGCCATGGATATTGCGGGTGGCGATGCTACCATAGGCCGGACGAACCTCGACAAGGACACTCCAGGTGCTTCCCTCGACAGGGCTTGAGCGATTGAGCGCATTTTCGGATGGCGTGTTCGCCGTCCTTATCACCGTGCTCGTGCTTGACCTGCGTCCACCGGAGGTGCCGACCTTCACCGCGTTGCTGGCCTTGTGGCCGACATGGCTGAGCTACGGCGTGAGCTATCTCTTCATCGCCATCGTCTGGGCGAATCACCATCATCTCCTGCGCCACGCCACGGCGGCGACGACCAGCCTGATGTGGTACAATTTCGCGCACCTGTTTTCGGTGTCGCTGCTGCCGTTGGCAACCGCGTGGATGGCGGTCAGCGAGCTGGCCCCGCAGCCGGTGGCGTTCTACGCGGTCGTCTTCTTCCTGGTGAACCTGACCTACATTCTCCTGATCCGGGAACTCATCGACCCGATGCCGGCCGACACCGTTCCGCTCAAGGTGCGCAAGGTCATGCGCATCCGCTCGATGGTGACGCTGTGCCTTTTCGGCTTGGCGGCGGTCGTCGCCCTGAAATACCCGATCGCCGGACTGGCGATCTGTTGCTGCTGCCTGACGGTCTATCTCCGGCCGGAAGCGCCGGGATCGCGCGCCGGCTGAGCACAATGTCAGGTCATGCCGCCCGCGTCGGCTTTCGGCCTCGATCCGCCAGACCGCCCTGAATTTGCGCTGGGCAGTCTCCAGATGCTCGCCGCATCGCCACTTGGCCGCGTCAGGCCGCGCGGCTCGAACGGCAGGGTCGTTACGGTCGAAAATGATCAGTCGGCGGAGCGCTTCTCGAATACGGAGCGTGCGACCGGGGCTGCCGAGAAAGCGTTTGGCCATCCCGCGTAATAGGCGAGATGACTGATCACCTCCGAGGCCTCGGCGCGCGTCAGTCCATTATCCATGGCCCTGTTGAGATGATAGGGAATCTGCTCCACCTGACCGGCGGCGACCAGCGCGCTGACCGTCACCAGGCTGCGGTCGCGCGGCGCGAGATCGGGACGCAGCCACAGGTCGCGAAACAGCACTTCCGTCGTGTCGCGCACCAGGCCCGGCGACGCCGGTCCCGTGCCTTGCTCGACCCGTGCGGCACGATCGGCCTCCGCCTTTTCGTCGAGCGGCAGCAAATCGACGACAGCCTTGGGGAGCTGGTCCGACCCGATGCCGCGTGCCTCGAACACCGCTTTGGCGATCGCCGTGGCTGCCATCGCGTTGCCCCACCCGGCATAGAAGGCAAGATGCGTGATCATCTCCGAGATCTCGGCCGGCTTCACGCCACTGTCGAGGGCGAGGCTCAACTGCTCCGGCAGGAGTATGCCCTGGTTGCGGGTGACCACCGCCGCGATGGTGACGATGCTGCGATCGCGCCGCGACAGGCCGGGGCGCTTCCAAACGTCATTGGCAAGCTTGTCCGTCGCATAGCGCGCAAGGGCGGGCGAGACGGCCTGCACATCCTCTGGAGGCAGGCTGCCGGTCTGCGATCCCGTCTGCGCCGCAGCGTCGGCAGCCCCCATCGACAAAGCGAGTGCGAGAATGGTTGAAGGTTTCATAATGATGCCTTTCGTTCCTGCGTACGGTCAGCGGTATTGCTCGTCGGAGACAGGCTCCAGCCAGTCGACATTCTTGCCGTCATGCATGTAGCTCAACGCGATATGGGCCATCGGGCTGGTGGCGGTCGCGCCATGCCAGTGCTTCACCCCGGCGGGAATCCAGACGACGTCGCCTGGATTGATGACGAGGGCCTCCTTGCCGTCTTCGCGAATCCAGCCTTGGCCTGATGTGACGATCAGCAACTGACCGGCAGGATGGGTGTGCCAGACGGTGCGCGCTCCGGGAGCAAAGTTCACCAGCCCTGTGCTTGCGCGCGTTATCTCGGTGGCGGGAAACAGCGCAGTGATGACCGCTTGCCCGGTAAAGTTTTCTGCCGCTCCGATCATCGCCGGCGTGCTGCCGTTTGTCCGGATTTCGATGCCCTGCGCTTGCACGGGCATACCTCCCGCCACACTCGCGGCCGTTGCTGTCAGGATTTTCTTCATTTTGGTCTCCTTAAGGTTCGCTCCCCTGCATTTGTGGGCTGAACGCAGTGCGGCGCTTACAGACGAAGCAGCGTCTTGATCGCCCGCCTCTCATCCATGGCGCGGTAGCCCTCGGCGACATCGGCCAGCGGCAGGGTCAGGTCGAAGACCTTGCCGGGATTGATCTTGCGCTCCAGCACCAGATCCATCAGATGCGGAAGAAAACGGCGCACGGGCGCGGGGCCGCCGAGCAGGCTCTTCTGGGCGAAGAAGAGGCCCTGGCCGTCGAGCTGGACGCCATGCGGCACGCCGACGAAGCCGATCGAGCCGCCGGGGCGGGCACAGTTGATCGCCTGCATCATGGATTCCTGCGTGCCGACGCATTCCAGCACGGATTCCGCGCCGACGCCGCGGGTCAGATCCTTGATCCGCGCCACGCCGTCATCGCCGCGCTCCGAAATGATATCGGTGGCGCCGAATTCGAGCGCGAGATCCTGGCGCGTCTTGTGACGGCTCATGGCGATGATGCGCTCCGCGCCCATCTGCTTGGCCGCGAGCACGCCCATCAGCCCGACCGCGCCGTCACCCACGACGACCGCCGTCGCGCCGGGCTCGACGCGCGCGGCGTCGGCGGCATACCAGCCGGTGCCAAGCACATCCGATGCCGCCAGCAGGCTCGGGATCAGATCGTCCTCGGGCATGCCGGGGGTGGCGACCAGCGTGCCGTCGGCAAGCGGCACGCGCAGCATCGGCGCCTGCGCCCGGCTCATGAACTCGCGCTGCTCGCAGGACGAGGGGAAGCCGAAGCGGCAATGCGGGCAGGTGTTGTCGGAGGTGCAGAACGAGCCGACGACGAACTGGCCGGGCTTCACCGTTCTCACCGCGCTGCCCACTTCCACCACCACGCCGCAATATTCGTGGCCCATATGCATCGGTTCGTTCAGCGGCTGGAGCCCGCGATAGGGCCACAGGTCGGAGCCGCAGATGCAGGTGGCCGAGAGCTTGAGGATGGCGTCGGTGGGATGAAGGATTTCGGGCTCCGCCACTTCCTCGCAGCGGATGTCGCCGGCACCGTAAAGAACTGTTCCGAGCATGGTTTTCTCCTTGAGCCTATGTCAGGCGTTCTATGCGTATGTTGAAGCGTCCGCCGCGCAGCAGCGGCGCGATACCGCTGTCGACGCGGCCGAGCCGGATCAGGCCGCGCGAATACCGGTAGGGGCCATAAAAGAAGATGAGATTGCCCCAGGGCGCGTAGTAGGCGATGTCGCCGATGGCCTCGTTGTCGAACGGGCCGCTGCCCTCGATCCGCAATTTGCGCGGCAGGTAGCCGATCTTCTCGACGGATGCATAGTCTTCCAGTGTCAGGTCCAACGGCAGCATCGCGGCGAAATCCTGCGCGCTCGGATTGTCGAACAGGGAGGCCGTCACGCGCATCGCGTCCACTTCAATAGCAATCCTCATCAACGATTTCTCCTGTCCGTCCGTTCCGCGGGCTTGGCCTGGCGCGGCGGAGGGCGCGAACGCGGCTGCCAGTGCGGCGGCAACCGCGGTGCGGCGCGTCATGTGGCTGCGTGTCATGGCGCGTCCTTGCCATGATCATGGGCGGCTGCCGCCGCGGCCAGCGCGGATCCCACAAGCAGCACCGCGCCGAGTGCGAAGGGGCTTCGCCAGCCGAGCGTGTCCAGCAGCAGGCCGCCGCCCGCCGCGCCGAGCGTGATGGCGAACTGGATGACGGCGACCTGCAAGCCGCCGCCGGCTTCGGCATCGTCGCGCAGCGCGCGGCTCAGCCAGGTGCCCCAGCCGACCGGCGCCGCGGTTCCGAAAAAGCCCCAGCCGACGAGCAACGCGGTGACGGCCACCGGCATCGATCCAAGCACGATCAATGCGACCGCCAACAGCGCCATGGCCAGCGGAATGATGATGACGATGCTGTAGAGCCGCGTCTTGAGCAGCCGGCCTATGGTCCAGGTGCCGGCGACGCCTGCTAGTCCCATCACGAGCAGGATCGCCGAGAGCGCCGAAACGCCGACACCGGTCACGGTTTCCAGGAAAGGCCTGAGATAGGTGAAGAGCGCGAACTGGCCCATGAAGAGCAACAGGATCGAGGTCATGCCGAGCGCGACCTGACGGCGCAGCAGCAACCGGAGGACATTGCCCGACGCCTTGCGGCCGCGTGGCGGCAGCGCAGGCAGGCTGAAGCTTTGCCAGACAAGGGCAAAGAGGGCCAGCGGCACCACGAGGAAGAACGCGCCGCGCCAGCCGACATAATCGCCGAGCAGGCTTCCGAGCGGCGCCGATATGGTTGCCGCGATGGCGTTGCCGGCGTTGATCATCGCCAGGCCCTCGGACACGGAGTCCTCCGGCACGAGGCGCATCACGATCGCGGTGGACATCGACCAGAAACCGCCGATGGCAATGCCGAGCAAGACGCGGCCGATCATCAGCACGGCATAGTTGGGCGCAAAGGTCACCACCAAGCCGGACACGGCGAGCAGCAGCGAGAACGACGTCAGCACCAGCTTGCGGTCGATATGCCGCGTCAGGCCGGCGATGAACAGGCTGGTGACGACCGCGAAGATGCCGGAGACCGAGATCGCCTGTCCCGCCCGGCCTTCGGTGATGCCGAGCCCGTCGGCGATCGGCGTCAGCAAGCTGACCGGCATGAACTCGGAAGCGATGAGGACGGCGACGCAAAGCGTCATCGAGAACACCGCACCCCATGCTGCCCGAGGCTTCACCAGCCTGTCGTCGTAAGTCGTTTCCATCAGCCGTCACCACGCACAAAAAGCCGGCCGCCGGAAAACGCATCGGCGGCCTGTTCGCGACAGGAGATAGCGCCGGACTATTGGAATGATTAGCGGCTGAAAGTCGCTTGAACTTATCGATGCAGGCCATAAATAACGTCGGGCCGTATTCAGCGGGGCAGAAGGCCATGCGCGAAAACTTCAACGATCTTCTGTGGTTCCTGATGGTGGCCGAGGAGCGCAGTTTCACCAAGGCCGCCGCCAAGATCGGTATTACTCAATCGACCCTCAGCCACACCATCAAGCGGCTCGAAACGCGCCTGGGCCTGCGGCTGCTGGCGCGAACGACGCGCAGTGTCTCGACGACCGAGGCGGGGGAGCGGTTGCGTCAATCCCTGGCACCGCGCATCGTCGATATCGAAACCGACATCGCGGCGCTGACGGCCTATCGCGACAAACCCTCGGGGACCGTGCGCATCACCGTCTCCGATCATGCGCTCGAGCAGCTGGTCTGGCCGAAACTGCGGCCTGTCCTTGCCGACTATCCCGACATCAAGCTCGAATTCAGCCGGGACAACGGATTGCGCAACATTGTCGAGGATGGTTTCGATGCTGGCGTGCGGCTTGGCGAAAGCGTGGAGAAGGACATGATCGCCGTGCGCATCGGGCCGGACTGGCGACTTGTTGCCGTAGGCTCGCCGGCCTACATCGCCGGACGTGGCGTGCCGAAGGCGCCGCAAGACCTGATCGGCCACAATTGCATCAACCTGCGCATGACCAGCGCCGGTGGCCTCTATGCCTGGGAATTCCAGAAGGCCCGCCAGGCTCTGCGTGTGCGCGTCGATGGCCAACTCGTGTTCAACTCGACCCTGCCGATGGTCGACGCCGCCATTGCCGGCTACGGGCTTGCCTATGTGCCCGAGGATCTGGTCACGGCGCATGTTGCCGCCGGCCGGCTGCAACTCGTGCTCGACGATTGGGCGCCGAAATTCGCCGGCTATTACCTATACTATCCAAGCAGTCGCCAGAACTCGCCGGCCTTCAAGGTCATTGTCGACGCGCTTCGAAAACACAGCCAATGATGGCCACCACACAGAAGCCGAGGAGGGGGCTGAGCACAACCGGGAATGGGAGCGGCGGACCTCAGATGATGCCGTGCTTCCTTAACAGCGCCTGCTCATCGCCCGCCACCCATCCGAATATCTTCGGCTCCCCGTCGAGTTTCCGGACAAGGTAGTGAACGTCGAAATCTATCCCGACGTCCGCTTGGCCCTCGCGGGCATAGGTCGCGGTCCACGCAACATGGGCAACGCAATGATGCTCGTCGATCGGCGAGATGCCGATGTCGCGTATCCGCATCTCTTTCGTTCCGATTGCCCGGTAGTGAGCATAGCCCTGAGCCATGACTTGCTTGAGTTGATCGTCGTTCTTTCCGGTCACGACGCCGGCAGGCGAGGCGGCTATGAACTCCGACGTGTAGAGCGACGCGGCCTCATCCATATCCATGCCGCCGCCAAGCGACTCCTTGAAAAACCGCTGATAGCGTTCAAAAAATCTCTTTACGCTCATCTCCATGATTTCCGCTCCGGTCGTGTCCTCGGATCAGCGCTGTTCCCGCACGCTCCGGAGGAAATGGATCATCGCGGCGTTGACCTCGTCCGGGCGTTCCTGCTGGGTCCAGTGCCCGCAGCCGGGCAGCATCAACTTGTCGCGGAGTTGCGGGACGAAATTTCCGAGATTGGCCAGCAACTGGTCCATTCCGGGGAAGGCGACCACCAGATCGCGGTCGCCCGCTATATAGAGCGCGGGAACCTTGACGCGCGCGCCGGCAAAGGGCGCCATCAGCTCCCAGTTCCGGTCGATGTTGCGGTACCAGTTGAGACCTCCCGCGAAGCCGGTGCGCTGGAACTCGCCGGCGTAGAAATCGAGGTCGCCTTGGCTGAGCCAGGGCGGCAGGCCCGGCGGCGCCTCGACGGCTTGCAGGAAACCTCCATCATGTGGAACCATGCCGATTCCACCCGCGCTCGTGCCCGAGGCATCCCCCGATGCGGCGTAAAGCATGGCCCGCACCGTGGTCCGGGGGTCCCGCTCCAGCTCGGCTTCGGCAATGCCGGGTTGCTGGAAATAGAGCTGGTAGAATTGCGAGTCCGTCGTTCGCGGCATCACGCTGGTTGGGCGCACCTTGGCCCGCGGCCGGAACGGCACGCTGAGGCCGATGACGGCTTGGAACCGGTCCGGGCGCATCAGCGCCGCGTGCCAGGCGACGACGGCGCCCCAGTCGTGGCCGGCGATGATGGCGGTCGGCGCTTCGAAGGCGTCAAGAAGGCCCACCATGTCGCCGACCAGATAGAAGAGCGTATACTGTTCGACCGCCTCCGGCCGATCGCTCCTGCCATAGCCCCGCATGTCGGGGGCGACGGCGTGAAAGCCCGCCGCCGCGAGCGCACTCAATTGATGGCGCCACGAATACCAGGATTCGGGAAAGCCGTGGCACAAGAGCACCAAAGGGCCATCGCCCTGCTCCGCGACGTTGAGGCGGATGCCGTTGGTCTCGACCATTCGCTGCGTCGGCTCGCTCACGGCTGCTTCTCACGCTCGTGTGTCAGTCTCTGTTTAACGGCTGGCGGCGGACGCCGCAACGAGTGGGTTGAGCGAACCGAATGCCTGTCTCGAAAGTCACGCATCTTTTGTCGCCGGTCTCAGGAATGATCGCGGCAATGAATATCCGAGATTTGGTCGGCGCCCGCTTTGCGGTTCCCGAACTTCTGCCCCAGCTTCAAACGCGATGAGCGCGCTTGCCTATTGTCATCCGGCTGTCATATGTCGGCACTACGAAGCCTTAGTTCTGGATTTATAGATACGTGGATAAAAAATCAGCTCTCCTCGCTTTGGCGGCACTCGGCCAGGATACAAGGCTCGAGGTCTTTCGCCTGCTTGTCCAGGCGGGCGCCGGGGGGACCCCCGCCGGCGAGGTCGCTTATCGCCTCGACATCGTGCAGAACACGATGTCGGCGCACCTCAAGGTTCTTGACCATGCCGGCCTCGTCCGCGCCGAGCGCGATGGTCGCACAATCCGCTATGTTGCCGACATGACCGGATTCCGCGATCTGCTCGCCTATCTCATGGAAGACTGCTGCAATGGCGCGCCGGAACTCTGTCGGCCCGTGATCCAGGCGGTCACCTGCAAGTGTTAGAAGGAGGCATCCGCCATGAGCGAGCCATACAACGTTCTTTTCCTCTGCACGGGCAATTCGGCAAGGTCGATCATCGCCGAGGCGATACTCAACCTTCCGAAAGCCGGCTGAGCAAGGAAAGTATCATGAACGATCACGCTTTGAGCGCGGGCGGCGGCATTGGTTTCGTCGAGAAATACCTGACCGTGTGGGTGGCGCTGTGCATCCTCGCCGGCATCGCGCTCGGCCGTCTCATGCCAGGCGTCTTCCACGCCGTCGGCGAGGCCGAGATTGCCAAGGTCAACCTGCCGGTCGCGGCACTGATCTGGCTGATGATCGTGCCGATGCTGGTCAAGATCGACTTCGCCGCGCTCGGCCATGTGAAGGAGCATTGGCGCGGAATCGGTGTGACACTGTTCGTCAATTGGGCGGTGAAGCCGTTCTCGATGGCGGCGCTCGGCTGGCTGTTCATAGGGTATCTCTTTCGGCCTTATCTGCCGGCCGACCAGATCGACAGCTATATCGCCGGCCTTATCATCTTGGCGGCCGCGCCCTGCACGGCGATGGTCTTCGTGTGGTCGAACCTGACGAAAGGCGAACCGCATTTCACGCTGAGCCAGGTCGCACTTAACGACACCATCATGATCTTCGCCTTCGCGCCGATCGTCGGCTTGCTGCTCGGCCTCTCGGCCATCACCGTACCCTGGAATACCCTCGTCCTCTCCGTCGCGCTCTACATCGTCGTGCCGGTCATCGGCGCCCAACTCCTGCGTCGGCGGCTGCTCGCCGCGGGCCGCGAAGCCGCCTTGAAGCGATTTCTCGAGCGGCTTCAGCCGCTCTCGCTCATAGCCCTGCTTGCCACGCTTGTGCTGCTGTTCGGATTTCAGGGCGTGCAGATCCTGGCGCAGCCGCTGATCATCGCGCTGCTGGCCGTGCCGATCCTGATCCAGGTCTATTTCAATTCAGGGCTCGCTTACCTGCTCAACCGTGTCTCGGGCGAACAGCATTGCGTCGCCGGCCCCTCGGCCCTGATCGGCGCTTCGAATTTCTTCGAACTGGCGGTCGCCGCCGCCATCAGCCTGTTCGGCTTTCAGTCGGGGGCGGCGCTCGCCACCGTCGTCGGCGTGCTGATCGAAGTGCCGGTCATGCTCACCGTGGTCTGGATCGTGAACCGCTCCAAAGGCTGGTACGAGGGCGGCCGGGCAATGTCCCGTGTTGCCGAAAACATTAATGCTCGACCGTGATCGAAAAATTGCGAAATAGCCGTTGATCCTCAGCCGGCCGGGCAGCCTGCTGGTTGACTGCTTTGCAGGAAAAGCTCGGGATTGCCGCGCGACGCTCTCCCGTTAATTGCGCGGGGTATCCGTCTGCTTGACAGTCTGCCTACTAGAAGGTAGACAGATCGCATGAGCAACTTTTCAACGACATCTGACGAGATTTTGGCCTCTGCACAAAAGCTGATCATCGCCGGCGGATATAATGGATTCAGCTACGCAGACATCGCGGCCGTGGTCAGCATACGCAAGGCCAGCATCCACCACCACTTCCCCAGCAAGGTCGATCTGGTGCGTACGCTTGTGTCGCGTTACCGCGAGAACGCCGAAGCCGGCATGGCCGATCTCGAGCGCAGCGTGCCTGAACCGCTCGAACTCGTTCAGGCCTACGCGGGTTATTGGGCCAGATGCATCGAGGATGCAAGCATGCCGTTCTGCGTGTGTGCGCTGCTGGCAAGCGAACTTCCAGCGCTTCCGAACGAGGTCACCTCGGAGGTACGGGCATATTTTCAGTTTCTCTCGGCGTGGCTGACGTCGGTCATCGAACGCGGCGAACAGCAAGGCTCCCTGAAAATCTCTGGCCCGGCGCGGATAGAGGCAGAGGCGCTCATGGCCACTGTTCATGGCGCCATGCTATCGGCTCGGGCATACGGACAGCCTGGCGTCTTCGCTACAATTCTCGGCCCGACCCTGCGGAGGCTGAAGCCCGAATGATATCAGTGCCGGGCGGCTAAGCGACGGGTCGCCCCGACCAGAGCATCGATAAATGCGCCGCGGTAAACTACCAACTAGTAGGTAAAGAAATTCCCTATGTTTCACAAACTCCTCTCGGCTCTCTTGGTCGTCGGTATTCCGGCAAATTTAGCCATCACGGCGCCCGCTCAGGCTCAAAGCCGGAAGGCCGAGCAGATCCACATCAGGGGCAGCGTGTTGACCTTCAGCGCTTCGACGCTGAAGGTCAACACGCGGGAAGGCGAGACTGTTGACGTGGCGCTGGCTGATGGCTGGAAGATCTCCGGCGTCGCTGCTGCGAAGGTGGCCGATATCAAGCCAGGCGACTTCGTCGGAATTGCCTCGCTGCCGAAGGACAAGGGCGGTGACGGCGCTCTGGAAGTCCTGATCTTCCCGCCCGCGCTGAAAGGCGCAGGTGAGGGAAGCTACGGGTGGGATCTGAAGCCTGACAGCAGCATGACCAACGCAACAGTCGCCGATACCGTCAAGGACGTCGACGGGCGCACCGTGACCGTTTCCTACCAAGGCAAGGAAAAGAAGATCGCGATCCCGGACGGCACCCCCGTCGTGACCCTCGCTCCGGCAACCCAGGATGATCTGATCCCGGGTGCCGTCGTCTTCATAGCAGGCGAGAAGGCCGCAAGCGGAACGATCGGTCATCAGGTCGTCGTTGGCAAAGATGGCGTGGTCCCGCCCATGTGAGCCAGGTCGCCGCTCGTTCGCAGGCTGACAAGCGCCTCGGCCACCTGTGGTCGCCGAGGTGCATCGGACAAACATTGAACCATACCCGAAGGATATCCAATGAGACGCGATCGCGTTGAAGTTGCTTCAAATGGCCAGGACAAGTGGCTCAAGCTGTATTACCTCGCCCGCGCGGCCTTTTCCGTCGTCTGGGTCGTGGCCGCTTTGACGGTCGGCCGGCAGTCGGCGTCCATCGCGGCTGTCTTGCTTGTTGCCTATCCTGTCTGGGATGCAGCCGCCAATTATGTCGATGCTTCCCGCAACGGCGGGCTTGCCGTCAATCCTACGCAAGCATTCAACATCGCAGTCAGTTCGGTGGTCGCCCTTGCAGTCATCATGGCGCTGGCCATGAACATGAATTGGGTTCTCGGCGTTTTCGGCGCGTGGGCAATCTTCTCCGGCCTGCTGCAGCTCGGAACCGCAATCCGGCGCTGGAAAACCGCCGGAGGCCAATGGGCCATGATCTTGAGCGGAGGCCAATCGGCTGTCGCCGGCGCATTCTTCATCGCGCAAGCGCAGATGTCCGCACCGCCCTCGATCGCCAACATCGCAGGCTACGCTGGCTTCGGCGCCTTCTATTTCCTCGTCTCAGCCCTTTGGCTCACCGTCTCGCAATCGCGGCGCCGGAAAGTGGCATCCGTTCAAGTATGATCCACATTGTCGGTCTACTGCGTATCCCATCGTGGTCCGGCGATCGACATTCATGGCGGACCATTCGAGGTCGTCGCGCGCGACGGCGAGACCATTCCCCCTTCGGCCCGCTTCCTCGCCGACACCATCAATGTCGGTCCGGGCCAGCGCTATGATGTCGTCTGGACGGCGCGGCGACCCGGCAAATGGCTCATCCACTGCCACATTCCGCACCACACGACGAACAACAATGTTGAGCAAAAGGGCGGCGGCGGGCTGATGGTCGTCATCGACGTCAGCTGACGCGGGAGCCGGAATTGGCGCTGTTGCGGCATCAGAGCCGCACATGGCCCGGTGACCGTTGCCGAGAGTTGGCCTCGACGCCCAGCGACGCAGGCAGCCTCGGAACACGGGCGGGCCCTGCACGTTGATCCCGAACCGCTCGTGGAGTGCACCATGCCAGATTGGATCGGGACTTGGCGAAACCAATACGGCTCGACCGTCATCATCGAGGACGATGCGGAAGGCGTCATCCGCGGCATGTTCAGGACGGCGTTGGAAGACAGCAGTTTCTTTGGTCAGGAACTTTCGATCCATGGCGCTGCTTGCGGCGACGTAATCGGCTTCACGGCTGCGGGACAGGGCAAGGCCGGGCCTGCGGCCGTGAGCTACACCGGTATTCTGAGGGAAAGTAAGCTCGAGATGCTTTGGCATACCGTTGCAGGGCAGACCCTTACCGCATCGGCGGAAGGGGCGCCTGCCAGGATAGTCAGAGTTGGGGCATGGCGCGCCTTCGGGACCAGCCTGGATGTGTTCGAGCGCGTGGAATGACCAACCCCTCGGGCCGGCGTGATCCCATGGGCGGCTACGGAAGGCCGCCGGGCCCGCATGGGATATGCGCGACTGAAAGTGGCTTGCCGATCCTGAGCGATTTCGGCGGCGTTGTGGTCGAGCCGACCGGAGGACGATGGGATGGCCGAAGAAGGCAACGACGCGCAGGTAGTCCTGCAGTGCATGACAACCGAGCACTTTGTGCTGCAGACCGCCCGCGCGGCCACGATTCAGGAGGCAAATCAGCGCGCCAATCTGTTCCTCACGTCGGTCTCAAGCGCGGCGATCGCGCTGTCATTCGTCGCGCAAGTCACGAAAATGGGTACGCCGTTCGTGCTGTTCAGCCTGATCTTGCTGCCCTGCGTTTTCTTCATCGGCCTGGTCACCTTCGTCCGCGCCGTGCAGGTCGCCATCGAGGACATGGTGCACGCCCGTGGAATGGCGCGGATCCGGCACTACTACGTCGAAGTCGCGCCCGCCATGCAAAGCTACCTCGTTCATTCCACGCATGACGATCGCTCGGCGGTGCTCGTGGACAAGGGGCTCAGCCCATCGCCGTTGCAGTATTTCATGACCACGGCCGGAATGGTGAGCGTGATCAGCAGCGCCATCGCAGGTGTCTTTACGGGCATAGCCGCCACAGCGGCAGCCGGCGCCGGAATGGCTCTCGGTGTGGCAGCCGGGATGCTCGCCTTCGCTGCAAGCGTGTTCGTGCTGCGCAGCTACCACCTGCGGGCTTGGGCGGCGGCCGAGCAAAGACTGACGGTTCTTTTCCCAGGCACGCGCGGGGAATGAAGCTCTGCGGAGCCAGGGATCGCTTGGCCGAGGTCCCATATGCCATGAATGCCTTGTGACATCTTCTATTGCCGCGGCCCAAAGCCTCTATATGGCCGTAGCGGAACAATGGAGGCCGTTTCCTGCATGCCGCTTTTGAACAGCGGAAGGGCATCGAGCACCGAGCGAACCTCTTCCTCCGTTTCGGCCTCCATGAGAAGACAAGCGCCGCCCATGTCGCCGCGGTTCCAGATTTGTCGCACGGTGCTCGCCATGAAAAGTCGGCGAACGCCTTCGGCTTCGGCTTCCAGTCTCTCGGGCGTGTAGTCCGCGTCGTTGAAGCTTTCCGTCCGCCGACGTGTCAAGACCATGAACTGCATGTTCTTTCTCCTGTTGATGAAGGTAAGGCTTTCCGGTTTGTCCCGGTGGGTGCTTGATGCCTGTCATGGTTATTTAGCGACCATCGGCTGGAACAGGGCGGAAAGGATCGGTTTTCCAGTCTCGGCCGGCAACGTCGGCGCGAGAAAGACCGATGTCTTGCAATTGCGAGTCCGTGAGTTCCATCAGCATGCGGCGGCTCCGGCGCCTTTCCATACCGGCTTCGACCCAGACCAAGATCGCCGCGACGCGCGCCATCAGAATCTGTAGAGCCTCGACTCCACGCCGCTGCGGTGCACTCCTTGTTTCGGCCCGCTCCACGGCGGCGCCGTTGACGACTGCGTCCATCGCATTTCTCCTTTTTTTCGCGACCGGTCGAACCCCGAGGCGAAGGCGGCGAATGAGCTCGCTGCTTTGGGGGTTCGGCGGCCGGAGCCGGTGTCTAACGGTTGCCGAAAAGGTCCCGGCGATGCTCGACCGCCGGATCCCGCGCGATGGCCGCGTTCGAGCCCGCATTGAGCAGTTCGTAGACTGCACTATCCGCGATCGAGGACGTGTGGGTGCTGTCGAGCTGTTCCCGGGCAATCGCATTGATGTCGGAGCCGCCGACCTTCGGGTTCTCGGCGAGTGCGGCGTCAGTGATGGCCAGGAACGCGGCGGCGGCAAGAGCGATCTTTTTCATGGAAATCTCCTAAGGTTGAGTTCTGGACTTGGTTCAAGAACAGGTCCTTGCCCGTTCGCCAAGAAGATGCATCTTGGACCCACTCATGATAATCTTCGAATATTGGAAAGGATCATCCGCCAAGAGCGGATAATAGGATCATGAGCGGGCGCGCGGCCTCAGCGCTGGCCCTCCCGGATCGAGGGTTTTGCCATGTCGGTGCTGGCAATCGCTCCGGCCCTTGCCGGCATGTGGCCGGCCAGAGATCAGAAGGCACATCAGCCCGCCGACTTTCCGGCGGCGGACGGTGTAACCGTCGTTCAGTACTTCAATTCCATCCACCTGCGGTGTTCGGCAAAGCGCTCGGCCAACAGATCGATGAAAGTCCTCACCTTGGCCGAGACATGGTGACGATGCGGATAGAACGCGTTGATCGCGAACTCGACTCCTGAATATTCCTCCAGCACCCGGACAAGGCGCCCGGCGCTCAGGTCGTCGGCCACGAGAAAGGGCGGCGGTATGAACAGACCGCGGCCGTCGAGAGCAAGGCGTCTGAGCGTCTCCTGGCTGTTGGTCAATAAGTTGCCATCGACGCGGACGGAAACGGGCTCGCCGTCGGGGTCCTCGAAACGCCACTCGTTACCGAAAGGATATGACGCATGGCGCATGCAATTGTGGCGTGCGAGGTCATCGGGCCGACGCGGTGTTCCATGGCGTTCGAAATAGCCGGGCGAACCGCAGACGATGTTGCGCCATGAGGTCAGCCGCCGGACGATCAAGCTTGAATCGGGAAGCGGCAGCGAACGCACGTCAAGGTCGAAGCCCTCCTCCACCATGTCGACCATTCTTTCGCCGACGGTGAGATCGACCGAAACAGCCGGATAAAGGTTGACGAATTCGGAAACGATCGGCGCCAGAAAACGGATGACGCTCATGCTGGAATGAAGGCGAAGCGTGCCTTGCGGCGTCGCCTGAAGTGCTCCCGCGACGCGGTCCGCCTCCTCCAGATCGGCGAGGATTTGTGAGGAACGCTGGTAGTAAGCCTGGCCGATCTCGGTCAGGCTCACCTTGCGGGTGGTGCGGTTGAGAAGCCGGACGCCGAGCCTGTCCTCCAGCGCCTGGACGTGGTTGCTGACCATCGTCGTCGACATGTTGAGGCGTCGGGCTGCCGCGGAAAAGCCCCCGCATTCCACAACGCGGCCAAACACCGTCAAGCTCGTGAGCCTGTCCATTTCGATTATCCGCTCTTAATGGATGATCCTTCTGTTCTTTCCTCGATTATCACATCAAGATTGCCGTTGCATCGTCCTTGCACCAATCGGCCACTCGGCCCGACCGTGAGAGGAGATTACGATGACCGTAAGCGTCAACCCCGCCACCCTGGAATACCCGGTTGAGGTGAAGCCCGCGCTGCGGGCCCGCAAGACGATGATCAAGCGCACCGTTGTCGGGTTGGGCCTGGTGGCCGGCCTGACCGCGGCTGCGCTCTACGGCTATGACTATTGGACGGTCGGGCAGTATCTGCAATCGACCGACGATGCCTATGTCAAGGCCGACTATACGACTGTCGCGCCGAAGATCTCGGGCCACATCGCCGAGGTGCTGGTCGAGGACAACACTCCCGTCAAGGCGGGCCAGGTTCTGGCCCGCATCGACGACCGCGACTTCAGGACCGCGCTCGACCAAGCGCAAGCCAATGTCGAAGCAGCCGAAGCGACGCTGCATAACCTCGACGCCCAGATCGGCCTGCAGCATTCGGTGGTCGAACAGCAAAAGGCCAACGTCGCCGCAACCGAGGCGAAGCTCAAATTCGCGCAGCAGGAGGGTGATCGCTATAAAACCTTGCTGAAAAGCGGCTACGGCACCAGCCAACGCGCCCAGCAAGCTGCGGCGTCCCTCGGCGAAAACGAAGCCCAACTGCAGAGGGATCGCGCCGCACTGGTTGCTGCCCGCAAAGCGATCGACGTGCTCACGACTGAGCGCGGCAAAGCGGAGGCCGAGCGCGACAGCAGCCAGGCCGCCCTGCGTCAGGCGGAACTCAATCTCTCCTACACCACGATCACGGCACCCGTCGACGGCACCGTCGGGGCCCGTTCGCTTCGCGTCGGCCAGTATGTGCAGGCCGGCACGCTGCTCATGGCGGTGGTGCCGCTGAATGCGGTCTATGTCGTGGCCAATTTCAAGGAGACACAGCTTACCCATGTGCAGAGCGGACAGCCGGTCGAGATCGCCGTCGACGGCTTTCCCGGCGTGGCACTCAAGGGCCGCGTCGACAGTGTGTCGCCGGCCAGCGGTCTCGAGTTCGCGCTGCTGCCCCCGGATAACGCCACCGGCAATTTCACCAAGATCGTGCAGCGCATCCCGGTGAAGATCGCGATCAACGACGGCAGGCTCGCCGGCAAGCTGCGCGCCGGCATGTCGGCGGAACCGACGATCGACACGAAGGCAACCATCCTGGCCGAACGGGGTGAACCGGACAGCGGCCGCCGGATCATCGCCGGCTGGTAACTCGTAGCGGCTGCGCGAGGTTCTCCGAGACCTCGCATGGTGGCCGCCACGCCAGTGTCTCACGCGCGCTTCGTCAAACAAGGAATTCAGCCGTGCCCGCAACCCTCACCACCAACCCCACGCCTGCGCCGGCGGCAGCCAAAGCATCGAGCTTGGCGCCCACCGATGCCTCTTCCGCCTCGCTTAAGACCTGGATCGCCGTCATTGGCTCGACGCTCGGCGCCTTCATGGCGGTCCTCAACATCCAGATCGTCAACGCATCCCTCGCCGACATTCAGGGCGCCATCGGCGCCGGCATCGATGACGGCGGCTGGATATCGACCGCCTACCTGGTGGCCGAGATCGTCGTCATTCCTCTCACTGGCTGGCTGTCGCGGGTCTTTTCCATCCGCCTTTATCTTCTGGCCAATGCAATCCTGTTTCTCGCCTTCTCGGTTGCCTGCGCCTTCGCGCAAAACCTTCAGCAGATGATTGTTCTGCGTGCTTTGCAGGGCTTTTGCGGCGGCGTGCTGATCCCGGTCGCCTTCACCATCACCATAACCCTCCTGCCCAAGGCGAAGCAGCCGATCGGATTCGCCCTGTTCGCGCTGTCGGCGACCTTCGCACCGGCCATCGGACCGACAATCGGTGGCTATCTCACCGAGAACTGGGGCTGGCAGTTCATCTTCTATGTCAACTTGGTCCCCGGCGCGCTGATGGTCGGCATGCTGTGGATGTCCCTCGAAAGGGCGCCGATGCAGCTTTCGCTGCTGCGCCAGGGCGACTGGGCCGGGATCATCACCATGGCGATCGGGCTCGGCACCTTGCAGACCGTGCTCGAGGAGGGCAACAAGGACGATTGGTTCGGCTCGCCGTTCATCGTGCGGCTGTCCTTGATCGCCCTCGTCAGCCTCTCGCTTTTCCTGTGGATCGAGTTGAGAAGCGAAAGGCCCTTGCTTAACCTCAGACTGTTCGCCCGCTGGAATTTCGGTTTCTCCATCCTGGCCAGCTTCCTGCTCGGAATTGCGCTCTACGGGGCGGTGTTCATCCTGCCCGTCTATCTCGCGCGCATCCAGGGCTACAACGCCCAGCAGATCGGCATGGTGCTGGCCTGGACAGGCCTGCCGCAACTGGTGCTGATCCCGCTGGTGCCGCAGTTGATGAAGCGTTTCGACATGCGCATTATCGTCGCCTTCGGCTTTGCGCTGTTCGCGGCGAGCAATTTCATGAACATCGAAATGACGGCGACCTACGCGTCGGAGCAGTTCTTTTGGCCGAATGTCGTCCGTGCCGTCGGTCAGGCCCTGGTCATGGTACCCCTGGCTGCGGTCGCTACGGCCGGCATCGAACAGGAGAACGCCGGCTCTGCCTCCGCATTGTTCAACATGATCCGGAATCTCGGCGGCGCCGTCGGCATCGCCATGCTGCAGACTTTTCTGACCAAGCGCGAGCAGTTCCACTCCAACGTGCTGGTGCGGTCGGTGTCGCTGTTCGAAGAGAGCACTCGCGCGCGCATCGAGCATCTGACCCGGTACTTCCTGGCGCATGGCGCCGGCGATCGCGCAGCCGCGATGCACAAGGCCGTCATCGCCATCGGACAGATGGTGCGCAAGCAGGCTTTCATCATGGCTTTCAGCGACGCGTTCTATCTGCTCGGAGCAGCCCTTGTCGTCGCGTTCTTCGCCACGCTGCTGTTGCGCAACCCGGGCCATATCGAGGCGGGTGGCGCGCACTGAAAGATCGGAAAGAAGAACTACAATGATTTCAATCCCGAACTACGCCAGCGCGGCCCCGGAATGTGAGTCTGTCACGTGCACCGCCAGGAAACTCAGCAAATTTTCGAATGCTTGGCAGAGACTGTGCCGTTCCAAGTAGGGCACTTTAGCCCATAGTGCGATTTTGGCACCGGCTGCCGCCGTCTTGCCAAAACCGGCTGAATTCCGAAAATCAAGCCAGTGGCGTCGCGCCGGAAACGCCTGGAAGTCTATTGATTTCAATAGGATAAAATGGCGCGCCCGAAGAGATTCGAACTCCTGACCCCCAGATTCGTAGTCTGGTGCTCTATCCAGCTGAGCTACGGGCGCGCATCAGGTCATGCTTTCCATGACCCCGCGATCCGATCCTCGAGGACCGGCCGCGAATGTGTGCAGTTCCCTAGCGACTGAATTCGCGAAAAGCAAGCCGATCCGGCAAAAGTTTTGTCGTCGATGCGTCATCCGCTGGATCCGGCCGGAAATCGGGTTGTTCGAAGCGGCATTCAGGGCGAAGGGGGCCGGACCGGTTTGCGGGCGAAACAGCGCCCAAGCCTGTCAGGCCGGGCGGCGCAGCCCGTTGCGGGCCTGGTCGAGCCGCACCGGCTGGTCGGGAATGGTGACGGCGAAGGTGGTGCGCCCGCCGATCGATTCGACCAGCTCCACCGTGCCGCCATGCGCGCGGATCAGTTCATGCGCGATCGCCAGACCAAGCCCGGTGCCGCCGCTGCGCGCAGAGCCGCGGAACGCCGCGAACAGGTTCTCGCGCGCCTTCGGCGGCAGGCCGGGACCGGTGTCGGTCACGACGATGCGGCTGACGCTGCCCATGCGCTCGGCCGAAACCGCCAGCCGGCGCACCACGGCGCTCTCCGTGTCCGCCGCCATCGCCTGCACGGCGTTGCGGCACAGATTGGTGAGCACGCGGAACAACTGGTCGGAATCGGCGTCCACCTCGAACGCCTTTTCGACCGCGTTGATGAACTCGATGCCTTCCTCGATGTCGAGCAGGCCGTGCACGTCCTCGACCAGCTGGCGCAGCCGCACGCGCCGGCGCGAAGGCGGCGGCTCCTGCGTACGGCCGTAATGAAGTACGCCTTCCGAGTAGGAGACCGCACGGTCGAGCGCACGCAGGAGCTTCGGCGCGAAGGCCTGCACGGTCGGATCCTTGACCTGGCGCAGGCGGTCCGAAATGAGCTGCGCCGAGGCCAGGATGTTGCGCATATCGTGGTTGATCTTCGACACGGCGAGGCCGAGGTCGGCCAGGTGCTTCTGCTCGGTCAGCATCTTCTGCAGCCGCTCCTGCATCTGCGACAGCTCGCGCTCGGCCACCCCGATCTCATCGGCGCGGGCGGCGGGATGAATGATCCGGCTGGGGTCGTCGGGGGCCTGCGAGAAGGACAGCATGGAGCGCGTCATGTTGCGGATCGGTCCGATCATGATCAGGTCGATCGCGGCATAGACCAGCATGGCCGTGAACAGCGAGATCAGCAGCGAGACGAAGGCGACGTTGCGCGAATAGATAAGCATCGCCTTGCGCAGGCTGTAGTCTGGCATGATCAGCTCGAACTCCTTGTCGCTGTCGCCGACCGGCCCGAAGACGCGCAGCATCCGGTTGCCGCCGAAAAACAGCGTGTCGAGCGCGCCGGTCATGCCCTTGACCATGCCGACGCTGGCGAGGTCGATGTGCTCGTCGACCTGCGGCGGCATATCGGCCACCACAAGCAGCCGCGACACGCCGCCGTCGCGCACCGCGATCGCCTTGGCGCCGATCGCCATAAGCACGTCGTTCTGCGCCGTGCGCGACAGCGAGGTCGGTTCGCCCTGCACCAGCACGATCGATACGGCCGCGGCGGTACTCAGCCGCTCCTTGAGCCAGGCCAGCCGGTAGCTGGCGATCCAGGGCAGGAAGATGAGCACCTCGGCCAAAAGCACGAAGACGATGGTCAACAGCAGCAGTTTTGTCGACAGGCCGCGCGACAAGGGTACGCTGCGGACGGCGGCTGGCGCTGGTCCTGTCCCTTCCTCGGCGTGCGTGGTTTCGCTCATGCGGTCCTGTCTTCACAATCGCTTGATCAGCCCAGATTAGGCGATTGCGGCTTTTTTGCCAATTTCCCCCTTGGTCGGAGAGATATAATTGCCGCCGAAAGTGCGCATCCCGGGCCCGGCGACACCGGCCCGGCACCGGCCCGGCACCGGATTGACTTCCAAAACCCTTCTTTCTATAAGCCCGCTCACGCTTGGGCCATTCGTCCCGGCGCGGTTTCGATCGCGCCAAAGCCGGCCCGGCAAAGCTCCTGTTACAGAGTGACAGAATCAAGAAGGGCCGCACCCCGCGGTATTAAAACAAATGAAGCGTACCTACCAACCGTCCAAACTCGTCCGCAAACGCCGGCACGGTTTCCGTGCCCGCATGGCCACCAAGGGTGGTCGCGGCGTCGTCGCAGCTCGCCGCAACCGCGGCCGCAAGCGGCTCAGCGCCTGAGCGAGACAAGATCGTTGCCCGCAACCGGCAAGCCAGTGGGACAAAATCCCAAGCGGCTTCTGAAACGCGCGGAATTCCTGGCCGTCCGCCGTGGTGAAAAACGTCGCGGGCGGTTTTTCCTCGTCGAGGTCCTCGACCGCGGCGACGGCGGCGCGCCGCGCGTCGGCTACACCGTCACCAAGAAGGTCGGCAACGCGGTCGTGCGCAACCGCGTCAGGCGGCGGCTGAAAGAGGCCGTGCGCACCCATGCGGCCGATGACATGATGCCCGGCAATGATTATGTCATCGTCGGGCGCGATGATGCGCTCCGCGCCCCGTTCGGCCAGTTGAAGGTCGAACTCTCCCGCCGACTTCGCGGAACACGATAGGCCAAGGGCTCTCGATGGAAAACAACCGAAACTTCTTCATCACCATCGCGCTGTCGGTGCTGATCCTGACCCTGTGGCAGGTCTTCTACATGAACCCGCGCGTCGAACAGCAGCGCGAGGCGGCGCGCGTCGAGCAGCAGCGCGTGGAAGAGCAGAAGAAGGCGGCAGAGACAGCCAATCCGGGCGCGGCAACGCCGGCACCGGCCGGCACCGCTCCCGGTGCCATCCCCAACGCGCCCGGCGGAGACACCGTCACCGCGGCCAGCCGCGACCAGGCGCTGGCGGCTTCGAAGCGCGTCAAGATCGACACGCCGAGCCTCGAAGGCTCGATCAACCTGACCGGCGCCCGTCTCGACGACCTCAAGCTCAAGCACTACACCGAAACCGTCGACAAGGATTCGCCCAAGATCGAACTGCTCAACCCTTCGGAGTTGCCCAGCGGCTACTTCGCCGAGATCGGCTTCGTCGGCAACGACAAGACGGGCACGGTACCGGGCGCGGATACGGTGTGGAACGTCGAAGGCAATCCGACGCTGACCCCGTCGACGCCGGTGACGCTGACTTACACCAGTGACAAGGGGCTGACCTTCAAGCGCACCTTCTCTGTGGACAGCGACTACATGTTCACCGTTTCCGACGAGGTGCGCAACTCGGGTTCGGCCCCGGTTACGCTATCGAATTACGGCCGCGTCACGCGCTACGACAAGCCGGCAGTCGCCAGCACCTACGTGCTGCATGAAGGCCTGATCGGCTTCACCGGCGCGGAAGGCCTGCAGGAACACAAATACGCGTCCATCGAGAAGGACAAGGAAGTCAAGCCGGGCAAGTCGACGGACGGCTGGCTTGGCATTACCGACAAATACTGGGCGGTGACGGTGGTCCCGAGCGAGAAGCAGCCGTTCCAGCCGCGCTTCGGCTATTTCGTGGACGGCCGCCACCGCTACCAGTCCGACTTCCTCACCGACCCGATCAATGTCGAGGCCGGCCAGTCGGCAACCGTCGAGACCGAGGTCTTTGCCGGCGCCAAGGAAGTCGCCAAGATCAATGCCTATGCCGAAGACCGCCACATCAAGCGGTTCGACCTGCTGATCGACTGGGGTTGGTTCCACTTCATCACCAAGCCGATGTTCTGGCTGATCGACACGCTCTACAAATTCCTCGGCAATTTCGGCCTGGCGATCCTCGCCACCACCGTCATCGTCAAGGCCATCTTCTTCCCGCTCGCCAACAAGTCCTACGCGTCGATGGCGAACATGAAGAAGGTGCAGCCCAAGATGCTCGAGATCCGCGAGAAATACGCGGACGACAAGATGAAGCAGCAGCAGGCGATGATGGAGCTGTACAAGACCGAGAAGATCAATCCGCTCGCCGGCTGCTGGCCGGTGGCGCTGCAGATCCCGGTCTTCTTCTCGCTCTACAAGGTGCTCTACATCACCATCGAGATGCGCCATGCGCCGTTCTTCGGCTGGATCCAGGATCTGGCCGCGCCCGATCCGACGTCGATCTTCAACCTGTTCGGCCTCGTTCCGATCACGCTTCCGCACATGCTGATGATCGGCGTCTGGCCGCTGATCATGGGTGTCACCATGTTCCTGCAGATGCGCATGAACCCGACGCCGCCGGATCCGACGCAGGCCGCGATCTTCACCTGGATGCCCGTCATCTTCACCTTCATGATGGCTGGTTTCCCGGCCGGGCTTGTCATCTACTGGGCCTGGAACAACACGCTGTCGATCCTCCAGCAAGGCGTGATCATGAAGCGCCAGGGCGCCAAGATCGAACTGTGGGACAATCTGGTGGCGCTGTTCCGCAAGAAGCCCTCTCCGGCGGAATAAAGCCTCATTCTTCGCTAAAAAGCCCGGTCGCCTGGGCTTTTTCTTGTGCGCCGGCATCGGTCCACGTCCGCCCGCGATGGGCGAAACTGCAAACGCGCGGCACCGTCCGATCCGGCAAATGCGCTTGTCCACCATCGAAGACTCGCTCCCGGGGCGATTGGTGCTATACGGCGGATTACGCTACTTTGACGAGGTGTGCGCCGACGCGGGACGCGTCCGCCAGCCAATTCCCGGACGAACCGCCATGACCGGACCCAATCCCGACATCAAGCACCCGATCCCGATGCACACGCGCGTCGGCTTCCTCAAGGCACTGGTGAGCGCGCCCAACATCGAGATCGGCGACTTCACCTATTATGACGATCCGGAAGGGCCGGATAAATTCGCCGAGAAATGCGTACTGCACCACTATTCCTTCATCGGCGACAGGCTGATCATCGGTAAGTTCTGCGCCATCGCCGAAGGTGCCCGCTTCATCATGAACGGCGCCAACCACGCCATGTCCGGTTTTTCGACCTATCCGTTCAACATTTTCGGCCATGGCTGGGAAAAGGGTTTCGACCCCGCCACATGGTCGAAGGAGGTGCGCGGCGACACGGTGGTCGGCAACGATGTCTGGATCGGCATGGAGGCAGTGATCCTGCCGGGGGTGCAAATCGGCCATGGCGCCATCGTCGCGGCGAAGTCCGTGGTCACGCACGACGTGCGTCCCTATGCCATCGTCGCCGGCAACGCGGCCAAGGTCGTCAAGATGCGTTTCGACGACAGGACGGTCCGGCGGCTGCTGGCGGTGGCCTGGTGGGACTGGCCGGTGGACAAGATCAGCCGCAACCTCGATGCCATCAGGGGCGCCGATATTTCTCTTCTGGAGACAGCAGCTTGAACGCTCAATACAGCACCACGATCGGCACGGACCTGTTTACCCGCGGGTGGATCTTCATCCGCGGCGTGCCCGCCATGAAGTTCCTGCCGCCGGAAGGGCCGCCGGAAATCGCCTTTGCCGGCCGCTCCAACGTCGGCAAGTCGTCGCTGATCAACGCTCTGGTCAACCAGAAGGGCCTGGCGCGCACCTCCAACACGCCGGGGCGCACGCAGGAACTCAATTATTTCGTGCCGGACGGATTTTCGGGGGAGGGCGCCGACCTGCCGCCAATGGCGCTGGTCGACATGCCGGGCTACGGCTATGCCACCGCGCCCAAGGAAAAGGTCGACGATTGGACGAAGCTGGTCTTCGACTATCTCAAGGGCCGTGTCACGCTGAAGCGGGTTTATGTGCTGATCGACGCCCGCCACGGCATCAAGGCCAAGGACGACGAGGTGCTGTCGCTGCTCGACAAGGCGGCGGTTTCGTACCAGGTCGTGCTGACCAAGACCGACAAGATCAAGGCCGCCGGCGTTCCGCGGCTGATTGAGGAGACGCTTGCCAAGATCAAGAAGCGACCGGCGGCGTTTCCTTTCGTGCTGGCGACGTCATCGGAAAAGGCCGAGGGCCTGGAGGAACTGCGCGCCGCGATCGTGCTCGCGGCCAATGGCGGCTAGCGGCACAAAAAGCCGGGTTAAGCCTTCGCCTCCAGGGCGATCATCTTGTGGCTTTCCTCCGCGGCAAGCATTTCGGTGCCATAGGCCTTCAGGAACATGTCGACGCCCGACCTGACGATATGGTCGATTTCGTCCTGGTTCGGAGCCTTGGCGCGATAGGCGAAGATGCACTGCCGGAAAAGACCGGCCAGGCAGAGTTCTGTGAACTGATAGGCGGCAAGGTCGACATCGTCGATCTTGAGCAGGCCACGGTCGATGGCGGCATTGAGGAAGGTCACGACCTTGTCGTGGCCGCGTTTGGGGCCGCGTTCGTAAAACCGCGCGCCCATGTCGGGTATCCTGTCGGAGGCGCCGATCACCGTGCGCTGGGCCTGGATGACCTTGGCCGAGGTGATCTTCATGGACAGGACCTTGCCGAATTTCACCAGCGTCTCGCGCAGGTCGTCGGCACGGTCGAGCACGTCATACATGTTCTTGAAGATCGTGCCGCGCTCTTCCTCGATCAGCGCCTCGAACAGCTCTTCCTTGTTGGCGAAGTAGACATAGATGGTGCCTTTCGAAACGCCGGCTTCCCGCGTGATGTCGTTCATCGAGGCCGCCTCAAAGCCCTTGTCGATAAAGACCCGGCGGGCGCCATCGATGATCTGGCTGCGCTTGACCGGATCCTGTCCGGCTGCCGGGCGGCCGCGGCGCAAGCCGTCCAGCAGGTCGCCGCAATTGTCGTTTTCGACGTCGGGCGTTGTGTCGGCCATTAAAGTCACACCTCGAAAATAATTCGAACCAAGCGGTTCGATTGCCTCTTGATATGGTCCTCTTTAGGCGCTATGTCAACGGCCGGATCGAACCGAACGGTTCAGTATTATAACTTAGAGAGATGTCATGTCCTCGAACGCGCCGTCCACCGCCGAAGTCCGTCCCTTCCCCAACGCCAAGGTCGCCCCGGCGACGGAAGCACCGGAAGTTCCCGTCCACCCAGTCGCCGCGCCGCCTCTGGCGGAAACTCCGGCGAAGAAGAAGCGTTCCGTGCGCTCTTTCCTGCTGCCGATCATCGGCGTCGCCCTGCTCGGCGCCGGCGCCTGGTACGGCTACGATTACTGGACCACCGGCCGTTTCATGATTTCGACCGACGACGCCTATGTCCAGGCCGACATGGCTTTCATTTCGCCCAAGATCTCCGGCTATGTCGATCAGGTCAAGGTCAGCGAGAACCAGCAGGTCAAGGCCGGCGATCCTCTGCTGACGGTCGATGACGGTGATTACAAAATAGCGGTCGCCCAGGCCGAGGCGCAGATCGCCACGCTGGCCAGGACGCTCGATCGCATCGATGCGCAGACCAAGGCGGCGCAGGCCTCCTTGCAGCAGGCGCAGGCCGCCAAGACCGCCGACCAGGCCGCGGCGGCCAATGCCGCGCGCGCCCAGCAGCGCGCCGCGCAACTGCTCAAGACCCATGTCGGTACGCAGGCGCAACTCGACGACGCCCAGACGGCGCTCGACCAGGCCAACGCCGCTCTCGTCGGCGCCGACGCACAGATCGCCGCAGCACAGGCCAATATCGGCGTGCTGGAGGCGCAGCGTGCTGAATCGGCAAGCACGCTGGCATCCTTGCAGCTCAGCCGCGACAAGGCCGCGCGCGACCTTTCCTTCACGGTGCTCAAGGCGCCCTATGACGGTGTCGTCGGCAACCGTTCCGTCGAGCAGGGCGACCTCGTGAGCCCCGGCCAGAAGCTCGCCGTCATCGTCCCGATGAACAAGCTCTACATCGTCGCCAACTTCAAGGAGACCCAGCTTGCCCGGCTGGTGCCCGGCGAAAAGGTCAGGATTTCGGTCGATGCCATCGACGGCGAGCCCATCGAGGGCACCGTCTCCTCGCTGGCGCCGGCCTCGGGTGCCGTGTTCTCGCTGCTGCCGCCGGAAAACGCCACCGGCAACTTCACCAAAGTGGTGCAGCGCGTCCCGGTCCGCATCGACGTGCCGGCCGATGCCCTGAAGAGCGGCAGGCTGCGCGCCGGCTTGAGCGTCGTTGTCGCCGTCGACAGCCGCACCGCGCCGGCCGCGACCAACTGAGCGCGCTCCGGGGAGCAACGCCATGGCTACCGCAACCCTGACCGCAGGAGCGCCGCCGGCGAGGCCGGCAGTGCCTGACACCATCTCGACGCGGCGCGTCATAGCCTTCCTGGCGATGGTGTTCGGCATGTTCATGGCCATCCTGGACATCCAGATCGTCTCGGCCTCGCTGGCCGAGATCCAGGCTGGCCTGAGCGCCAGTTCCGACGAGATCCCCTGGGTGCAGACGGCCTATCTGATCGCCGAGGTGGTCATGATCCCCCTATCCGGCTTTCTCAGCCGGATGCTGTCGACGCGCGTTCTGTTCACAATTTCGGCGGCGGGTTTTACCGCCGCCAGCGCGCTCGCTGCGACCGCAACCAACATCGACCAGATGATCGTCTATCGCGCCATTCAGGGTTTTATCGGCGGCGGCATGATCCCCAGCGTCTTCGCGGCCGCCTTTACCATCTTCCCGCCGTCGCGCCGTGCCGTCGTGTCGCCGATGATCGGCCTGGTGGCCACCCTGGCGCCGACCATCGGTCCGACCGTCGGCGGCTACATCAGCCACGCAATGTCCTGGCACTGGCTGTTCCTCGTCAATGTCGTGCCCGGCATTCTGGTGACGACGGCGGCCTGGTCGCTGATCGACTTCGACAAGCCCAACCTCAAGCTGTTCTCGAAGTTCGACTGGTGGGGCCTTGCCGGCATGGCGGCGTTCCTCGGCTGCATGGAATATGTGCTCGAGGAAGGCCCGAACAATGATTGGCTGCAGGATCAGGCGGTGTTCATCTGCGCCGTCGTCATGACCTTCGGCGCGGTGCTGTTCTTCTGGCGGGTGTTCACCGCCGAGGAGCCGATCGTCGATCTCAAGGCGTTCAGCAATATCAACTTCGCCTTCGGCTCGCTGTTCTCCTTCGTCATCGGAATCGGCCTCTACGGTCTCACCTATCTCTACCCCGTGTTCCTCGGACGCATCCGCGGCTACGATTCCATGATGATCGGCGAGGCACTGTTCGTCAGCGGCCTGGCGATGTTCTTCACCGCACCGGTCTCGGGCATCCTGTCGAACAAGATGGACCCGCGCCTGATGATGATGATCGGCTTCTTCGGCTTTGCCACCGGAACATGGTGGATGACGCATTTGACCGCCGACTGGGATTTCTACGAGCTGCTCATCCCGCAGATCCTGCGCGGCTGTTCGATGATGCTGTGCATGGTGCCGATCAACAACATCGCGCTCGGCACGCTGCCGCCCGAGCGGCTGAAGAATGCATCGGGCCTGTTCAACCTGACCCGCAATCTCGGCGGTGCCGTCGGCCTCGCCCTGATCAACACGGTGCTGATCGACCGCAACGCTTTCCACTATGCAAGGCTCTCCGAGCACGTGCAGTGGGGAAGTGCGGCCGCGCAGCAGAAGCTTCAGAACATGACGCTCAATTTCGAGCAGACCGCCGGCCTGGATGCGGCCAGCGCGGCGATCTCGAAATTGTCGGGCATGGTCCAGCAGCAGGCGGCGCTGCTGTCCTTCATGGACGTGTTCTACATGCTGACGGTGCTGTTCGCGACGCTTGGCCTGTTCACCATGATGATCCGCAAACCGGCGGCCGCCGGCGGTGGTGGCGGCGGGCACTGACACCAGGGCAATACCGGAGAAACGATTTGCGTCCTGAATCGCGCTGGAAGCAAGGAAACACGGGCAGCCGTTTCGGGAAGCTCCTCCAGTCCACGCCCGAAATGACTGACCGCTAAAAAACTCCGGGTCGCAAGCCCGGAGTTTTTTCATATCGCGGCCGCATGGTCTCAGGCTGTGGCGGGCTTGAAGCTCAGCGCCACGCCGTTGATGCAGTGACGCAGCCCGGTCGGCGGCGGGCCGTCGTCGAAGACATGGCCCAGATGGCCGCCGCAGCGGCGGCAGTGGACTTCGGTGCGAGTCATGCCGAGCGACCGGTCCTGCGTCTTGCCGACGGCGTTGGCGATCTCCTGCCAGAAACTCGGCCAGCCGGTGCCGGAATCGAACTTCGTCTCGGAGGAGTAAACCGGCAGGTCGCAGCCGGCGCAGGCGAAGACGCCCTTGCGGTGCTCGTTGAGCAATGGGCTGGTGCCGGGATATTCGGTGCCTTCCTTGCGCAGCACGTCGAAGGCCGCGGGAGACAGGATCGCGCGCCATTCGGCATCGGTCTTGGTGACTTCGAAGGTCTCCGCCGCACGTGCATCCTGCGATCCGCCCATGCGCAGCAGAGATGCCGTGCCGGCGACCACGCCGATGGCGGCGGCGCCGCTCAAGAGAAAGTCGCGACGGTTCATGGCCAATCCTCCTGCTATCTGTTTGCCACATTCAACGCTCGGCTGAAAATCAAAAGCCGTTGAGGGCCGAACGTTACCCGCACCAGCCTCCTGGATGGAGCCACAGTGCGGAGCGGACGCCTGCCGGCGCAACGCGTGTACGAAGTCGCGCACCGGCAGGAGAGCCTTGCTGCCTATTCGCCGGCAGCGAGCCGTATGTTACATCTTCGGCAAAAGAACCTTGTCGATGACGTGGATGACGCCATTGGACTGCCTGACGTCGGCAATCGTCACATGGGCGACATTGCCGTTCTCGTCCGTGACGGTGACCTTGCCCTTATCGGCCTTGAGCGTCAGCTCGCAGCCGCCGGCGGTCTTGACTACATGCGCGCCGCCATCGGCCTTGGCCATCTTGGCGACGTCGGCGGCCATCGCTTTCGCCGCGATCACATGGCAGGTCAGGACCTTGGTCAGCTTGTCCTTGTTCTCGGGCTTGAGCAGCGTTTCGACCGTGCCGGCCGGAAGTGCTGCAAAGGCCTCGTTGGTGGGAGCGAAGACGGTGAAGGGCCCGGCGCCCTGCAGCGTGTCGACCAGGCCCGCTGCCTTGACGGCAGCGACCAGCGTCGTGTGGTCCTTCGAATTGACGGCGTTCTCGATGATGTTCTTCTTGGCGTACATGGGTGCGCCCCCGACCATCGGATTGGCGGCATAGGCGATGGTACCGAGCGCTGAGAGGCCGATCGTACCGGCGAGCAAAAGGGTGGCGAATTTACGCATGATGTAAGTCTCCTCGGGTTGTTTTCCCCATCATTGGGAACGCGAGGAGATACGGGCCATGAAAAACTTAGTTTCGCTTTCTATGAAAGAATTCTTTTCTTCCGAATGAGGTCCAGTGATTTCGGTGGATAGGCTGATCCAACCGCGGGAATTTGGTCCGCGGTTATCCTTGCAAAAATAGACTTCACTATTTTGTAAGGCGACGGTCCGGGCGGGGAGCCATCAGATGCCCTTCAGGTCGCCTGCCGCGACCACCGGTCCCGTCGGCTGTCCGGTCGGCGAACCGCCTGAAGGCTCGAGGCTGACCGCCAGCACGGCGCCCTGCGCAAGTTTCTGCTGCACGGCCGGCGAAACCGCCACATGCGCAGCCTTCCCGGCCGGGATGACGCCCATCGAAACCGGCGCGTTCTTGCCCACGATCACCCACAGTTCGAAGTCCTTGCCGGAGGCCCGCTCACCGGAAACGTGCGACAGGCCGACTTCATGATGCGCCGCGTCATAGACGACGAGGTATCTGACGTCGCTGCCTTCGGCGGCCAGCGAGGCGACAAGCTGTGGTTGTTGGAGCGGCGGGTTGATGAAAGGCAAGGCGATGTAGATCGCCAGCGCCGCGATGGCGGCGGCGGCAAGGCCGCGCCAGAAGGCAAGGCTCGACCATAGGCCGGCGCGAGGCTGCGAGGCGAACAGCCGGCGATCGATCGCCTCCTTGACCCTGATCGGAGGTTCTGTCCCGGGATAGGCGACGGCCAAGGGCGAAAAATGGGCCTCCCAGGCATCGACAAGCCGAGCGAATGCGGCGTCGCCATCGATGCGGCGGGACGCGATCTGGCGTTCTTCCGCTGTCAGGACGCCAAGAACATATTCGGCGGCGAACAGGTCGTCGCCTCCACGTTCCGGTCCGTCGTCGTCTACCAGCGTCATCTTTCCAGACACTCTCTGAGCTTCAGCAGGCTGCGCCGCAGCCAGGTTCGCATCGTGTTCAGCGGCACGCCATGGCGCTCCGCCAGTTCGGCATAGCTCTCGCCGTTCAGATAGGCGCCCCGGACAGCCGCTGCCCGGCCCTTCTCCAATTCCTCGAGACAATGGTAGATGCGCTCGGACTCGCCACCTGCCACGGTCATGGCCTCCGGTCCCGGCGCCGGATCGGCCACATCGAGCGCGGCATCGATATAGGCGGCAGGTTCCCGCCGCGCCCTGATACGATCGATCGCATGGTTGCGCGCGATGGCCACCAGCCAGGAAATCGGGCTTAGATCCGAGACGGCGAAACGGTCCGCCTTCGTCCATATCTTGACGAAGACCTCCTGAAGCGCCTCTTCGGCATCTCCCCGGTCCTTCAATACACGAAGGCAAACACCGAAAAGTTTCGCGCTGGTCTGCCGGTACAACAGATCGAACGAAGCCCGGTCCTTCATCGAAGTCCGGACAATCAGATTGCTGATCTCCTGTGGCGTCATGTCGGCAAATTAGGGGATTGCGATGTATTTGCAACGGCGCAAATTTCCGTACACCCAAAGCTTTCCGCACCGCGCCGCACTCGTTCCATCGCTCGATTGCCAACGGATTGGCCGCTGGTTACCTTGCCTGGATCGGGGGAGCGCGCATGTCGGTCGAACGAGTGCTGTGGGAAGAAGACGCCACCGGCCTTGCCACGTTGGTGCGCAAGGGCGAGGTTTCGCCGGTCGAACTGGTCGACGCGGCGATCGCGCGCGCCGAGGCCAGCCGGCCTGAAATCAATGCCACGGCCGAGACACTCTACGATGCGGCGCGCAGCCGGGCGAAGGGCATCGATCGTTCCCTACCGCTGGCCGGCGTGCCCTTCGCCATCAAGGATCTCGGCATCGCCATCAAGGGCGTGCCGTCGCATGGCGGCAGCCGCATCCCCGCCTGGATGCCCGAGGTCAGTTCGGTGCTGACCGAACGCTATCTCGCCGCCGGACTGACACCCATCGTCACCTCGACATCGCCCGAACACGGGCTGCGGCTGATGACCGAATCAAAAGCCTTCGGCATCACCCGCAATCCCTGGAACACCGGCCACACCAGCGGCGGCTCGTCCGGCGGCGCTGCGGCACTGGTCGCCGCCGGCGTCGTGCCGGTGGCGCATGCCTCAGATGGCGGCGGCTCGATCCGCGTGCCTTCTGCCTGCACCGGGCTGGTCGGTCTCAAGATCTCGCGCGGCCGCGTCCCGCTGTCGCCATTGGTGAGCGAAAGCTGGTACGGCATGGTGGTCGACCATGCCGTCACCCGCTCGGTGCGCGATTGCGCCCTGCTGCTTGACCTCACCCATGGCCCCGACCCGCTCGCACCCTATGTCGCGCCGCCGCCGAAGGGTGCGTTCGCCGCGGCTGCCGCCCGCGATCCCGGCAAGCTCAAGCTCGCAATGTACCGGAACTCTCCGCTTGGCCTGCCGATTTCGGCCGAGACGCTGAAAGCGCTCGATACCGCGGTGGCGCTCGCCCGCGAGGGCGGCCACAGCGTCGAGGAAATCGATTTGCCCTCCATCGGTCGCGACTTCTTCGCCGATTTCTGCAGAACGGTTGCCTCGGCTGTCGCAGGCATGTTGCGGGCCGAGGCGGTGCGCGTCGGCCGCACCGTCACCGGCGACATCGAGCGCGCGACGCGGGTGCTCGGCCGACTGGGCGAAATGGTCTCGGCCGGCGAGACCTATGCCGGCTTGCAGCGGCTGCATGCCGCCTCGCGGCAACTGATTGCGGAGACGGCGCGTTACGACGCCGTGCTGATGCCTGTTATCGCCCACCCGCCGCTCGCTTGCGGCGCGATGGACCCGAAGGGTGCCGACGAGCTCATCGAGAATATGCTCGACAAGCTTCGCCTCACGGCGCTGCTCAGGATCGAACCGCTGTTCGGCCAGTTGATGGACAAGAGCCTGTGGTTCACTCACTGGCCGGCGATCCAGAATGTCAGCGGCCAGCCTTCCATCGCGCTCCCTGTTTACGTCACCGAAGCCGGCCTGCCGCTCGGCGTCCAGGCCGCGGGCCGCCCCGGTGACGAGGAGACGCTTTTGTCCCTGGCCGCGCAGATGGAGAAGATCTCCGGTTGGCTTGGCCGCAGGGCGCCGCTTATGGTGCCTTAAGTGATGACGAGGTCGTGAGCCGCCCGAAGATGACAGCAAAGCCGTTTGCGGCCCGCGTCAATTCCCGCTAAGACGCCGCCGTCTTTACCTGATGCATGTCGCCAAAAATGCGCAGCGGTTTTGGGGCAACGACAGGCATGAAATCAAAAGCCAGGGAACCACGCCGATGACGGACATCGCCGCCACCGCCGAAATGCAGGCCGCCCTGCTGTCGCGGGCGCTGCCCTACATGCAGCGCTACGAGAACAAGACGGTGGTGGTGAAATATGGCGGCCACGCCATGGGCGACAGCGAACTCGGCAAAGCCTTCGCGCGCGACATCGCGCTGTTGAAACAGTCCGGCGTCAACCCGATCGTCGTCCATGGCGGCGGGCCGCAGATCGGCGCCATGCTCAACAAGATGGGCATTGAATCCAAATTCGAGGGCGGCCTGCGCGTCACCGACCAGAAGACGGTCGAGATCGTCGAGATGGTGCTGGCGGGCTCTATCAACAAGGAGATCGTCGCGCTCATCAACGCCGAGGGCGAATGGGCGATCGGCCTGTGCGGCAAGGACGGCAACATGGTGTTCGCCGAAAAGGCGCGCAAGACCATGATCGACCCGGACTCCAACATCGAGCGCGTGCTCGATCTCGGCTTCGTCGGCGAGCCGGTCGAGGTCGACCGCACGCTGCTCGACCTTCTGGCGCGCTCCGAGATGATCCCGGTGCTGGCACCTGTGGCGCCCGGCCGCGATGGTCACACCTACAACATCAATGCCGATACCTTCGCCGGCGCCATCGCCGGCGCCTGCAAGGCCTCGCGTCTTCTGTTCCTCACCGATGTGCCGGGCGTGCTCGACAAGGACAAGAAGCTGATCGACGAGCTGACGGTCGCCGAGGCCAAGGCGCTGATCAAGGACGGCACGGTGTCGGGCGGCATGATCCCGAAGGTCGAGACCTGCATTGAGGCGATCGAGCGCGGCGTCGAAGGCGTCGTCATCCTCAACGGCAAGACGCCGCATTCGGTGCTGCTTGAACTGTTCACCGAGCACGGCGCCGGCACGCTGATCGTGCCCTGATATTTGTGGGCTGTCGCGCCCGGCGCTAATCCGGCAGAGCGGCGACCGCCACGATCTCGATGACGAGATCGGGATGCGCAAGTGCGGCAACCCCGATTACCTCCGAGGGCGGCGGATTGTTGTAGCTGCAGTGCTTCGGGCAGTGCGCGGCGAAGAATTCGTCCATGACGTCCAGCCGGAAATTGGGGGAACTCAGAACGCCGCCGTCCGGAAATGGTCCTTTGATATATTGGGTGATCTTGACGAGATGCTCGAGCGAGCTGCCAAGCTCCTCCAGGTCCGATTTGATGGTCGTCAAAATGGAGCGCCATTGCGTCGCCGCGTCCCCGACGGCGCCACCTTTGCCCGTCGACGGGTCGTAATTTTCGGCCGTGCCCGTATTGCCGGCGAGAAAGACATAGCCCCTGGCGCCGCTGACGACGGTGCCTTTTCCCCAAGGCATCAGCCGGCCCTCTTTCGTCTTTTTATGGGTGACAAGCTGCATCTCTTCCTCCTGCCGGACACCTCTGCTTCCAGGAAGTAGCGCGCAGCCTGATAACGGCCAGCGTGAAAAAGTCAGGCGCGGTGCGAATGCATGGCCGCGAGCACGGCAGGTTTCCATGCCGTCCGTTCGAACACCATCGATTGCTCTTCCGCGTCTGTGGCGCGCTCCGGAAATCGGCCATCTTTCATCCGGCCATCGCGCGTCAGAAATCCCCAGACTCGCGGACCAGAGCCGCCGTCCATCTCCGTATACCAGCGCATGGAGAACGAGCTTCATGGCGGGGCCTCTTCATGGGTGATCCGCCCATGCTGGCCGGCGCCATCACCGCCGCAGATGTCCGAGCGGCACGTGGCCGGGTCCCTTGATGTTCTGCAGCACGAGCTGCGTGTGGACGTCGCGCACACCGTCGAGCCGCATCAGCCGGTGCATGACGAAGGCGTTGAGTTCGTCGACCGACGGCACCATGACATGCAGCAGGAAGTCGTGGTCGCCGGTCATCGTCCAGCAGGATGATACCTCGTCCATGCGCTGGACCGCGGCGATGAAACTCTCGGGCGAACCGTCGCTGTGGCTGACCAGCCGCACCTGGATGAACACCTCGACCGTCAGGCCGACGGCACGGCGGCTGAGCACGGCGGCAAAGCCCTTGATGATGCCGGCCTCCTGCAGCGCCTCGAAGCGCCGCGCGCAAGGTGTCGTCGACAGGCCGATCTCCTGCGCCAGTTCGGAGACCGGCTTGCGTCCGTCGCGCTGGAGGATATCGAGCATCTTGATCTCGAAATCGTCGAATTGAGGCATTTTCACTCCGCTATGGCATATTCCGAGTGGATGTTATCCAAAAATCCTCATTCCGGCCATCACCAAAACCGATTTGCCTCCGCAAGTCCGGTTAACTTCGGGCACATCCGGAATTCAAGATTGGCGAGGAGAAAACCATGACGACAATGAGCGTTGCCGAATATGCCCGCGACTGCGCGGCTCAAGGGTTGCGCGGCGACTACTCGGTCTGCCGTGCCGATTTCACCGTGGCGCAAGGCTATGACTACAGCGCCGAGGAACAGGCGGTCTGGCGCACACTGTGCGACCGCCAGACGAAACTGACGCGCAAGCTCGCCCACCATTCCTATCTCGACGGCGTCGACAAGCTCGGCCTGCTCGACCGCATCCCGGACTTCGACGAAGTCAGTGCCAAGTTGCGTAAGCTGACTGGCTGGGAGATCGTCGCCGTGCCAGGGCTCATCCCGGCCGCGCCCTTCTTCGACCATCTCGCCAGCCGCCGTTTCCCCGTCACCAACTGGCTGCGGACGCAGCAGGAGCTCGACTACATCGTCGAACCCGACATGTTCCATGATTTCTTCGGCCATGTGCCGGTGCTGTCGCAGCCGGTCTTCGCCGACTTCATGCAGATGTATGGCCAGAAGGCCGGCGACATCATCGCGCTCGGCGGCGACGAAATGATCAGCCGGCTCTACTGGTACACGGCCGAATACGGCCTCATGCAGGAAAGTGGTCAGCCGCTGAAGGCCTTCGGCGCCGGTCTGATGTCATCCTTCACGGAGTTGCAGTTCGCGGTCGAAAGCAAGGATGCGCACCATGCGTCTTTCGACCTGGAAACGGTGATGCGCACGGGCTACGAAATCGACAAGTTCCAGCGCGTCTATTTCGTGCTGCCGTCCTTCGACGCGCTGCGCGACACATTCCAGACCGCCGATTTCGCGGCGATCGTCGCTCGCCGCATGGGCGAGCCCGCACTCGACCCGGCGACTGTGTAGCCGGATTTGGATGGGCAGGGGCGAGCGAAACCTCGCCCTTCCTACAGTGCGGCATAGATGTTGCGATTGAACTTCGTCTCCATCACCACATGCGATGCCGTTTTGACGATGCCGCTGATTTCATTCAGCGCATTCACTTCCCGGTTCAGCTTCTCGAGCGTCTCGGCCGCGACATGGATGATCAGGTCCCACTCGCCGGTTATGGCATAGACCGCCTGGATCGAAGGCATCGCCTTGATCTTCCTGGAGACGTCCGGGTAGCTCTTGTTGTTCAGGGCGGCGAAGGTGAAACAGTGGACGGAATTCTGAGCCGCCTCCTTGGTCAGCCGCACCGCGTAGCCTTCGATGACGCCGCCCGCCTCGAGCTTTTGTATGCGCTCCTGCAAGGCAGTCCGGGATACGCCGAGCTGTCGCGCCAGTGATGCGACCGGCTCACGCGCGTTCTTCTGCATCAGCGCGAGCAGCTGGCGATCTTTTTCGGTCAATTCCACAATCAATCCTCTCCTTCGATCCGCCCTGGAACCGTCAAATCGCTCGGCGCGATCCTATCGGCTGAACCACCGCCGCGACAATCCTCAGGAACCGCCGGTGCAGGCTGCGCAAGGCGTAAATATCTGGCATTTTGCCGCCTCGCGGCACGTAATGACTGCATGGCTGCCATTATCCGGCATTTCGCCGGGTGGAACCCTGCTTTTCGCGACCTGACTGTCAACTGTCACAAACGCCAGTCCACGAGGGGGAACAGCTTCGGCTGCGATGGACGCAAATCGACACCGAGCCGCGTTGGACTTGCATCCGCAAGCCGAACGCCACGGTACGCCGCGGAGACGTCGCGGACGAGGCCGATCGAAACAACCACTGGTGCCCGACGCAGGTACCGTCATTTCAGCTGCATCCATAAGGGAGGATAACTTTGAAAAAACTGCTCGATTTCGCCATTCTTGCCGTCGCGACATTCGCGATCACGACGGCGGCCATGGCCGGAGAAACTTTGGATCGCGTCACGTCGAAGAAGGCGATGGTCGTCGCCACCAACGCCGCCTGGCCGCCGCAAAGCTTTCTCGATGACAGCAACGAGCTCGCCGGCTTCGACATCGATGTCTCGCGCGAGATCGGCAAACGGCTGGGGGTCGAGGTCTCGTTCGAGACGCCCGACTGGGCGACGCTGACCGGCGGCCGCTGGCAAGGGCGCTACGACCTCGGCGTCGGCTCGGTCACGCCGACCAAGGCCCGTTCCAAGGTGATCGATTTTGTCGGCATCTATTACTACAGCCCCTATGTCTACGTCGTGCACAAGGACAGCACCGCGAAGTCGGTCGCCGATCTCAACGGCAAGGTGATCGGCGTCGAGACGGCCACCACCTCGGAGGATTTCATCCGCCGCAAGCTTGAGATCGACGCGCCCGGCCTGCCTCCCGTCGAATACAAGCTGGAGCCCGGCGAGATCCGCACCTTCGCCGATTCCATGCTTCCCTTCGATGACCTGCGGCTTGGCGACGGCGTTCGCCTGAATGCCGTGATCGCTCCGGAGCAGACGGCGCAGAACGCCATCAAGAACGGCTATCCCGTGAAGATCCTCGAAGGGGAATATGCCTTCCGGGAACCGCTCGTCGTCATTGCCGAGAAGAACGATCCCGAGTGGACCGCAAAGGTTTCGGGCATCATCGCCGAGCTGAAGAAGGACGGCACGCTCGCCGCGCTGACCACGAAATGGTACGGCAAGGACTACAGCGCCAAATGACGTTGGATTGCCCGCCGGCCGCCGCTCGGCGACCGGCGGGCATCACGCGTCAGATGCCGGAGCGGTGCAGCGTTTGAAACAATCGCCACCCCTCTCTAACCTTTGTTCTTGCGCAATTCTCCAGGGAAAAGCGCTACGCGCTTTTCCTGACTCTGAGCGGGATGCAGTTGAAAGTCGCCGATGGCCTATCCGGACACCTATTACGCCCGCACCATGATCGACCGGAAGATCAGGCCCCCGCTCCGCGGCGAGGCGCACTGTGACGTGGCCGTCGTCGGCGGGGGACTGGCCGGCCTGACCACGGCGCTGCAGCTGTCGCGTTCCGGGCTGCGCGTCGCCGTGCTGGAGGCCCAGGTCGTCGGTTTCGGCGCCTCCGGCCGCAATGGCGGCTTCGTCACGCCTGGCTTCGCCACCGGCGGCGACACCATTGCCGCACGCGTCGGCAAGGAGGCCGCGCGGCAACTGCACCGGCTGTCGATCGAGGGCGTCGAGTTCGTGCGTCATACCATCGAGGCTCTCGACATATCGGCCGCCATGCCGCGCGAGGGGCTGGTCAGCGTCCTGCGCTACGACGATGGCGACGCGCTCAAGGCCTATGCCGACCAGACGGCGCGCGACCACGGATACGAGCTTCAATATCTGCGCAGAGAAGACGTCCGTTCGGTGCTTAAATCGGCTCGCTACTATCAGGGCCTGCGCGACCCGAAAGCCTTTCACATCCATCCGCTTAATTATCTGCGTTCCGTGGCCGATGAGATCGAGCGGCTTGGCGGCAGCATCCATGAGAGCTCCGAAGTCGTGCAATGTGATCTGTCGGGGCCGCAAAAGATGCTGCGCACGCGAGAGGGCACGCTTCGGGCAACTCGCGTCGTGCTGGCTACCGGCGGCTACACCGGCCCGGTATTCACCCAGCTCCACCGCGCCTTCCTGCCCATCGCGACCTATGTGATGGTTTCCGAGCCGGCGCCGCGCCTGATCGCGCAAGCCGTTGCGACCACGGACGCGGTCGGCGACAACCGGCGGGCCGGCGACTACTATCGGCTGGTCGATGGCGGCAATCGCCTTTTGTGGGGCGGGCGCATCACCACGCGCGCCGCTTCCGCCTACGCGCTGGCGCGCGAGTTGCGCCGCGAGATGATCGGTACCTATCCGCAGCTTGCGGACCTCAAGACCGAACTGGCCTGGTCCGGATTGATGTCCTATGCCCGTCACCTGATGCCCCAGATCGGCGAATTGCAGCCGGGCGTCTGGTATTGCACGGCTTTCGGCGGCCATGGTCTCAACACCACGGCCATCGCCGGAAAAGTCGTTGCGGAAGGCATTCTGGGCGTTTCGGACCGGTACCGGCAGTTCGCGCCATTCGGATTGAGCTGGGCCGGCGGCGCCGCCGGCCTGGCGGCCGCGCAGCTCACCTACTGGAAATTGCAGGCGCAGGACTGGTGGCGAGAACGTCATGCCGCCACGAAAGACAAGGTGACGGCATGATCGGCAGGCTGATGCTCTTCTATCCGGGGATCACCCGCCGCGCAGCGGCGGCGCTCGTGCTGGCGCTGTTGGCCGCCGGCCTTTACGCGATGGGCATCAAGTCAAGCTGGATCGGCTCGGTGATTCCAGTTGCATCCGGCTGGCTGCAGGCCAACCCTGCCCTGTCGCGCGCGCTTTCCGCAGTGCTGATCGCGCTCGTTGTGCTGGTGAATTGCAAGCTGCTGCTGCTTTTGCCCCGACGGCAGCAGATCGTCGGCGTCTGGATCGAACTGTTCGTGCTCCTGATGCTGTTCTTCTATTCCTTCGACCTGTCGCTTGCCTTCATCGCCAGGAAGATCGGCTTCCTGATCACCCAGGGCGTCACCACCACGCTCTACATTTCGGCGATCTCGATCCTGATCGCGACAGCCATCGCACTTGTCGGCGCGATCGCCAAACTGACCGGAAACGGCATTGTGTACGGGCTGGCCACTTTCTACACCTCGTTGTTCCGCGGCCTTCCTTTGCTGATGCAGATCTACATCATCTATCTCGGCCTGCCGCAGGTCGGTTACGTGATCGGCGCGGTGCCGGCCGGCATTCTGGCGTTGTCGCTGTGTTATGGCGCCTACATGACCGAGATCTTCCGCGCCGGCATCGAAAGCATTCCGCGCGGACAGAGCGAAGGCGCCACCGCGCTTGGACTGAGTCCCGGCCAGACCATGGCGCTGGTCATCCTGCCGCAGGCCATGCGCGTCATCATCCCGCCGACCGGCAACCAGTTCATCGCCATGCTGAAGGACTCGTCCCTGGTGTCGGTCGTCGGCGTCTGGGAGATCATGTATCTCGCCCGCACCATGGGCCAGACGGAGTTCCGCCATATCGAGATGTTGATCACCGCCTCGATGATCTACTGGATCCTGTCGATCACGCTGGAGTTCGGCCAGGCCTATCTCGAACGGCGTTTTGGCCGGTCGGAGCGGCGGGCGTAGGACAATTCCAGGAAAGCTGCGTCGCCGCCGTGCCGGTGCGCATCTCCACGGCTTTTAAGCCGCTCCGGCGGCCGCGCCATTATGTGACGCGGCTTTGCCGGGATGAGATGATTTAGTGGGGACTGCGGAACCCTCAGGCGGCGACCACCTTGCCGAGATGCTCGCCGAGCCGGCAGGCCAACGCCGTGATCGTCGTCGTCGGGTTGCATTGGCCCGAGGTGCAGAACACCGAGGAGCCGCCGACATAGAGATTGTCCATGCCGTGCACCTTGCAATTGGCATCCACGACGCTCGTGGCGACATCGGTGCCCATGCGCGTGCCTCCCATGTGGTGGTGGCCGGCCGTCTCCTCGTCCGTCGGGTAGTCGCCGCCGTTCGAAATCCAGTCGGCTATACGCACCCGGCCCAGATTCTTCTGGGCTAGCGTCGTCCCGAAAAGCCTCAGCCCTTCGAGCAGCGTGCGGCGTTCCAGGTCCGATTTCTTCCAGTGCAGCTCGATGCGCGGCACGCCGGCGTGGTCGACCACGGTCTTCGACAGCTCGACCCGGTTCGAGGCCAGCGGCGCCTGCTCCCAGGCTACATAGAGTTGGGCCGCGCAGCGCAGGTTCTGGTTGAGCCTGCCCGATAGCCACTCCGCCATGTTGGGCGCCGTACAGGCGAGATCCGCGATCAGGTCCTTGACGCCGGGATAGGGCGTCTCGATCAGCCTGATGCCGAAATTCATGATCCGCAGCCGCTCCATCGCGGCCGGCATCGGCGAGAAGAAGGCCTCGTTCACCGCATCGACCTCGAATGCGCCATAGTCGGCCAGGATGGCGTTGCCGCCCTGGAAGGTCGGGTGTTCCATCCAGTAGCGGCCAAGTGCCGTCGCGTTCGGCACGACGCCGCCATTGAAGCGCTGGTTCGACCACAAAAGCAGCCGCGAATTCTCCAGCCCGCCGGTACAAACGATGAAATAGTCGGCGCTGAAGAAGCCGGCATCCTGCCCCTGCGACCACAGCCTGGCGCCCGTCACGCGTCTGCCGTCGCCGGCAAGCTCGGTGGCACAAGTGTTGAGCACGACAGCGATGTTCCTGCTCTTGTCGAGCTCGTCGGCGTATTTTTCAGCGAAGCGCACGGCACCGCTCTTGATCAGCTGCACCCAGCGGATGTCGTCCGAGACCGGCGCGTCCGGCCGGAAATCCGGCAGTTCCAGGATGTCGCGCACTTCGCCCAGATACGGTTCGATGTCGCTGCGCCGGATCGGCCAGCCCGTGTCCGGCACCCACGCCTTCGGCTCGAAATCCTGTTTGTCGAGCACGCGGCACCAGCCGGCCCAGTGGTTCGAGCTGCCGCCCATGAACCGCAGCCGGGTGATATCGAGATCGAAATAGAAATCGCCGACTGTGGTGCCGCGGTAGAAATCCTGCGAGGTGTCGCTGAACTCCCTGCCGCCGGCCTCCAGCACCACGACCGGTATGCCGGCGGCACCGAGCTTTCTGGCGATCGTGGTGCCGGCCGGGCCGGAGCCGAGAACGCAGACCCTAGGCGTGAAATTCGCGGCGCGAAACGCCTCATAACTGTCGAAGATCATGCCAGGTCGCTCCGCTTCAGGATCCAGCCATTGACCTCGACGATCTCATCGGGGGCGGCTTCGGAAGAACCCGCATCGGGCAATTTGCGGAACAGCGACAGGGCAGGCACCGCGATCAACGTCTGCATGATCATTCGGCGCGATATCTTCTTGATAAGGAAACTCATGACAGGTCTCTCGACGGGGTCTCTATCTAGGCATGTTCCCTGAACATCCAGGCATGGTCCCTGAACGGCACATGCTTCATCATCGAAGCCAGAAGCGTGCCAAAACTGGTTGCAAGCCGGAACAATGCGCAGCCGAGTGCAAACAGGGTTAGAGACTCCTTAACAGGCCGATGTGCTGGATCGGCCCGTTCAGGCCGCCTCGGAGATGTCGGTGTCGAGGATCACCAGGTTGCGTCCCCGATGTTTGGCCTGGTAGAGGCGCCGGTCGGCGGCCCGCATCAGCTCCGACACGCTGGCGCTTTCGTCGCAGAGGGTTCCGCCGATGCTGACGGTCAGCGGAATGGTCCGCTCGTCCACGGGCCGGAAGCGGATCAGCTCGACTTCGCGGCGGATGTGCTCGGCGACGCGCTTGGCTTCCCGTTCCGTGGCTCCGACCAGCAATGCGCCGAACTCCTCGCCGCCGATGCGGCCGAGGACGTCGCCGTCGCGCACCCCGCGCTTGATCGCGCTGGCGATCAGGAGCAGCGCGTCGTCGCCGGTCAGATGGCCGAAGCTGTCATTGATCATCTTGAAATGGTCGGCATCGATGATCAGCAAGGCGCCGCGATCGGGCTTGTGCCGGGAGCCGTTGAGCACGGCAAAGAAGCTTTCCCGGTTGAGCATGCCCGTCATGTCGTCGCGGCTGGCCTTTTCCGCCAGCCGGCGATGCGCTGCGGCAAGCTGGGCGTGCGTGCGGGCAAGGTCGCGATGCGCCGACTTCAGCCTGTCGCTGTGCCAGAACGTGCTTGCGCAGGCCGCCCATGCAAGAACCAGCGGACACAATGTCGAGGTCAGCCAGATCATGCGGTTGACCGGGAATCCCATGGCGGGGACGATGATCAGGGTCAGAAGGAGCGAAACCGCGACGGAGACGAAAGCAATGGTGGCGGACTTCAGAATTATACTGCTCATCGCTGGCTCCCACTGGACCGCCTCTGTGCCAGCAAGCCCTGAAGGCCACCTTTCCAGGATGCCTAAAATTTGAACGGTGAGACTGTTCTGCCACTTTCGGCGCGTAGAAGTTGTGGATAAAGCCCCTTCAAGATCGTCCGTTTCGTGCCATAAGGGGCGCATGGCTACACACCCCGACCCCGCTCGCTTCGCCCATGTCACCGACTGGGTGTTCGACCTGGACAACACGCTCTATCCGCATCATTCGAATCTGTTCTCGCAGATCGACGTCAAGATGACCGCCTATGTCGGGGAACTGCTGTCGCTGCCGCGCGAGGACGCGCGCAAGCTGCAAAAGGAACTTTATCGGGAATATGGCACGACACTGAACGGGCTGATGACGCGCCATGGCATAGACCCCGACGATTTCCTCGAGAAGGTCCACGACATCGACTATTCCTGGCTGGTGCCGGATCCCGTCCTCGGCACCGCCATTCGCCAGCTTCCCGGCCGCAAGTTCATCTTCACCAACGGCGACCGCAGGCATGCCGAGCGCACTGCGCGCCAGCTTGGCATCCTTGATCATTTCGACGACATCTTCGATATCGTCGCCGCCGGGCTCAACCCCAAGCCGGCGCGCCAGACCTACGAGAAATTCGCCGAACTTCACGCCGTCACCGGCCACAATGCGGTGATGTTCGAGGATCTCGCGCGCAACCTGTCCGTGCCGAAGTCACTGGGCATGACGACGGTCCTGGTGGTGCCGCGCAATTTCGAGCCGACATTCTCCGAAATCTGGGAGCGCGATCCGGCGCAGGAAGATGATGTCGACTTCGTCACCGACGATTTGGCCGGGTTTCTGACGGAGATAGTTGTGGGGATAAGACAGTAGTGAGTAGTGAGTAGTGAGTAATGGAAATTGATCGGCGAGTAGAGGCTGCAAGCGGCTTATTCTCTCACTCACTACTCACTACTCACTACTCACTACTCACTACTCACTACTCACTACTCACTACTCACTACTCACTACTCACTACTCATTATTCCCCTAACTTATAGAACCGGCTGACGATGCCCCAGGCCTCGTCGGCGGTGTCGACGAAATCGATGATGTCCTGGTCGCCGGGACTGATCGTGCCTTGCTCGGCGAGGAAGTCGAGATCGATCGCCCGTTTCCAGAAGGATTTGCCGAACAGGATCACCGGCACGCGCTCCATGCGCCCGGTCTGGATCAGCGTCAGCGTCTCGAAGAATTCGTCCATCGTGCCGAAGCCGCCGGGAAACACCGCGACGGCCTTCGCGCGCATGACGAAATGCATCTTGCGGATGGCGAAATAGTGGAAGTTGAAACAGAGTTCCGGCGTCACATAGGCATTGGGCGCCTGCTCGTGCGGCAGAACGATGTTAAGGCCGATAGAGGGCGCGCCGACATCGTCGGCGCCGCGATTGCCCGCTTCCATCACGCCGGGCCCGCCGCCGGTCACCACGACATATTCGCGGTAGTATGAACTGGCCGATTGCTGCGAGCAGAGGCGGGCGAATTTGCGCGCCTCCTCGTAATATTTGCTGTTTTCCTCGAGGTTCTTCTTCTGCGTCTCGTTTTTGGCCGCCCAGGCCTCGCCGCCGGGTTCAGGCAGCCGCGCGCCCCCGAACAGGACCACGGTCGAGCGGATACCGCGCTCGGCCAGGATCATCTCCGGCTTCAGGAGTTCGAGCTGCAGCCTGACCGCGCGCAGTTCGCGCCGCGTCATGAAGTCGGGATCGTTCCACGCCAGGCGGTAGGTCTCGGCGCGCGTCTGCGGCGTGTCCGGCACGCTCCTGGCCCGCTCCAGATCCTCGTCCGAATGCGGCAGCGGCGTCCAGCCCGCCTTTTCCATGGGTGTCATGTCAGGTCCGTCCATTTCATTCACTTGCGCCGTCCCATGGCGCAGTCGCGATTGACCCCTACTCTGCCTTCACATAGGGTCCGCGCGATTTTCAAAACAGGTTAAGGCTCAGCCCCTTAACAGCCTGGTAATGGAGCGAATTCATGTCGAAGCCGGATCTGGCGAGCCTCGAAAAGACCATCGACAAGGCCTTCGAGGAACGTGACGCGATTTCGACGGCGACCAGAGGCGAGACACGCGACGCCATCCAGTCGGCGCTCGATCTGCTCGACCGCGGCACCGCCCGCGTTGCCGAGCGCCAGGCCGATGGCCAGTGGCATGTCAACCAATGGCTGAAGAAAGCCGTCCTTTTGTCCTTCCGGCTGAACCCGATGGAGATCATCAAGGGCGGTCCCGGCCAGGCCGTGTGGTGGGACAAGGTGCCGTCGAAGTTCGACGGCTGGAGCGCCGTCGATTTCGAGAAGGCCGGTTTCCGCGCCGTGCCGTCGTCGATCGTGCGCCGCTCGGCCTATGTCGCGCCGGGCGCCGTGCTGATGCCGTCCTTCGTCAATGTCGGCGCCTATGTCGATTCGGGCACCATGGTCGATACCTGGGCTTCGGTGGGCTCCTGCGCCCAGATCGGCAAGAATGTGCACCTGTCGGGCGGCGTCGGCATCGGCGGCGTGCTGGAGCCGATGCAGGCCGGTCCCACCATCATCGAGGACAATTGCTTCATCGGCGCGCGCTCGGAAGTGGTCGAAGGCTGCATCGTGCGCGAGGGCTCTGTGCTCGGCATGGGCGTCTTCATTGGCCAGTCGACCAAGATCGTCGACCGCGCCACCGGCGAGATTTTCTACGGCGAAGTGCCGCCGAATTCCGTCGTCGTAGCCGGTTCGCTGCCTGGCAAGCCGTTTCTGAACAATGAGCCGGGTCCAAGTCTCTATTGCGCGGTCATCGTCAAGCGGGTCGATGCCAGGACCCGGTCCAAAACGTCGATCAACGAATTGCTGCGCGATTGATCTTTTTGGAAAGCGGGCGCACCTTCCGCCGGCGCGACGATCGGTCGCGCCGGTTCAACATGGAGGGGTGACATGGACTGGAAGTATCTGCTGACGAGCTTCGACAGCCGCATCAATCGCGCCAAGTTCTGGGCCGGCATCGGTATATTCATCGTCATCGGTATTGTTGTCTTCATTCTCGATGCGATTCTCGGCGCGCGCTTCACGACCGCAGGCGGCGGCAGGATCGGCATGCTCGTCGCGCTGGCGTCGATCTATTTCGCGATTGCTCTCTATGCAAAACGCTGGCACGACCGCGACAAGTCGGGCTGGTGGACGCTGATCGGTCTCGGCGTTCTCGAAGGCGCCCAGGGTGTCAATCAATATGGACGGGACCCGCTTGCCTGACAGATCCAACCTTACTTGGCTTTTCTTCAAGACATCGGGCCGCGTCAGCCGCGCGGCCTATTTTCTTGGTGGGCTGCTCGTGGCCATCATCCAGGCCTTCCCGCTCTATCGTTTCACGCTGGTGCCGGAAGGCTCGCCCGAGAGCAACATGTGGTCGTTCGTCTTCTTCATCGCCTTCATCGCCTCGCTGTGGTCGAACATCGCACTGGCGGTGAAGCGGCTGCACGACCTCGACAAGCCCGGCATCGCGGCGTTGATCCTGTTCGTGCCGGTCGTCTCGATCGTCGCCTTCGTCGTGCTTTGCCTGTTTCCGGGCAAGCCCGGACCCAACCGCTATGGCAAGCGCACCAATGCACCGGCCGAACCCTGAGCGCCCATCATCGCGATACGCTACTGACGGTATGCATGAAAATGAAGGCCTGATCCGCGTCGCCTGAATTCATTCAGACGCGACGCGCTTCAGGCGCGGCGACCTGATCCGCGCTGAAACCGGGCGATCCGCGGCCGGCCGCTTCCGCTTCACGCACCAGGGCGATGATTCGTCGGACCGTTGGCGCCGGCGTGCCCGCTTCTTGCGCCAGGCGAAGAACGGCGCCTTGCAAATCGCCGATCTCCGTCGGCCGGCCGCGCTGCAGATCGTCCCACATGGAGGAACGCGCCTCCGGGTCGATGGCCAGCATCCGCCGCGCCAGCAGCCTGAACAGCCAATCGGGGAGGCGGAGCACTATCGGAAACAGCGCCGGCCGCAAGCCGGCGATCCGCGCCGGCTCGATGCCCAACGCCTTCATCGCCTGGAGCGCCTCGTCGATCTGTCTTGCCAGGATCAGCCGCCAGCGCCGGTCGGCAAGCTCGCTCGCCAGCGGCAGGCCCGAAAGCGCCACCAGCGCATTGTTCAAATTCATCAAAAGCTTGCCCCACAGCACGGCTTTCATGTCGGCATGGGCTTCAACCCGGAGCCCTTCGACGCCGAGAAGGCTGATCAGACCGGCATCGCTGTCCTCGATCATGACCTTGCCGTCGCTGGCGCGGTGGACACGAAGCGGCAATTCGCCGTCGGCCGATTGCACGACATTGAACGGCACCATGCCGGCCAGCACTGGTCGCCCGCCGACACCGGCGCGCAGCCTGTCGGCATTGTCGATGCCGTTCTGCAGGCTCACCACCACGGCGTCCGGCGGGGCGTGGGCGGCGATGAGCGCAGCCATTTCCCGCGTCGCGCCGCTCTTGACGGTGACCAGGATCACGTCCGCCTGCGGCAAGGCGGCGGCTGGATCCGTGGTGACGGCAAGCGCTTGCCGCTCGAGGCCCCGGTCGCGGCCCTCAAGGTCGCTGACCCGCAATCCGCCTTGCCGCAGAGCCGCCTCGATGCGCGGCCGGGCAAGCAGAATCACCTGGCGCCCGGCGAGCGCCAGGCAGCCGCCGGCATAGCAGCCGATGCTGCCGGCGCCGGCAATGACGATTCTCTTGTCCCCGTTTGCCATCCAGTCGCTCCGCACCGGGCCCACGACTATACGACATGAAAACCATAATGTCGGCGGTATCGCCGGTCATAGGACTGGCCCCTACGTCTGGCCGTGACAGGCCTTCAGCTTTCGACTATCGCTTTTGCCATGACGCTGCCGACCGATCCCGCCGCAAACCTCGCCGCCCTCATCCGTTGCGCCTCCGTGACGCCGGCCGAAGGCGGTGCGCTGACCGCGTTGCAGACGATGCTGGAACCGCTCGGCTTCCTCGTCGATCGCCCGATTTTTTCGGAAGACGGCACGCCCGATATCGAAAACCTTTATGCCAGGCGCTCAGGCAATGGCCCGCATCTGATGTTCGCCGGACACACCGACGTGGTGCCGGTCGGCGACGAAGCCGCCTGGACGCATCCGCCCTTCGGCGCCGAGATCGCCAATGGCGAGATGTATGGCCGGGGTGCGGTCGACATGAAGGGCGGCATCGCCTGTTTCATCGCCGCGATAGCGCGCCATGTCGAGACGAATGGCGGCCCGAAGGGCTCGGTCTCGCTGCTGATCACCGGCGACGAGGAAGGCCCGGCCATCAACGGTACCACGAAGCTGCTCGAATGGGCGGCTTCCAGGGGCGAGAAATGGGATGCATCGATCGTCGGCGAGCCGACCAACCCGGCTGCGCTCGGCGACATGATAAAAATCGGCCGGCGCGGCTCGCTGTCGGGCGACGTCATCGTCAATGGCCGCCAGGGCCATGTCGCTTATCCCTTGCTTGCCGACAATCCGGTACGCGGGCTGATGAGCCTGGTCGATGCTTTGCTGCATCCCGTCTTCGATGAGGGCACGAAGGATTTCCAGCCGACCAATCTGGAGGTGACATCCATCGACGTAGGCAACCCGGCCACCAACGTCATTCCAGCCAAGGCGACCGCCACCTTCAACATCCGCTTCAATGACAGCTGGACCGCCGAGACCATACAGGCCGAAATCCACAACCGTCTCGACCAGGCGGCGGGCCGCAGGAAATATCGGCCCGGCAAGGAGATGCCGGTCGACTACGAACTCGTCTGGCGCGACCGGCCGAGCCATGTCTTCCTGACCCGCGACGACAGGCTGATCGAGACGTTGAGCGGCTCGGTCAAGGCGGTGGTCGGCAGAGAACCGGCGCTATCCACCTCCGGCGGCACCTCGGATGCGCGCTTCATCAAGGACTATTGCCCGGTTGTCGAATTCGGCCTGGTCGGCAAGACCATGCACATGGTCGACGAGCGCGTCGCCCTTGCCGATCTCGAGACGCTGACGCAAATCTATCAGCGCTTCATCGAAGACTGGTTCGGACAGGACTGAGCAGCATGCTTTCGGCGGACGAGACCCAAGTTTCGCTGACCGGCGCCTGGCGACTGATGCTCGGCAGGGCCGATGGCCTGCGTCTGCTCGACCTGTCTGCCGATGGTTTCTGGAATTCCTTTTTCGCCATCGTCGTCGCGGCGCCGGCATTGATCGTCGGCTGGGTCGGCATCGCCAACGAGATCGGCGATCCCGATGCCTTCGCGGGCCGCTTCAGCATGCTGTTGCGGCTGGCGACAGTCGATATCGGTTCCTGGGTGCTGCCTCTGGTCGCACTCGCTCTGGTCGCGCCGCGCGCCGGCATCGGCGGCCGCTTCGTGCACTATGTCGTGGCCTCGAACTGGGCTTCTGCCATCACCGCCTGGCTGATGCTGCCGTCCGCGCTGATCAGGCTTTTCCTGACCTCGGCGAGCCAGATCTCCAGCCTTGTGTCGCTGCTGTTGTTCGCGCTGTCGATGGTGCTGACCTGGCGCATGACCAACGCGACCATCGGCAGGGGGGCCGCAATCGGGACCGCTGTCTTCGTTGGCATGTTCATCGCTTCGCTGATCGTGCTGTTCGGGCTGCAGGCGCTGCTTGGCATCACGGTTCCGGACACCGGAGCTCAGAGCCTTTCGGGACTCTATCCGGGATAATCGACGCCGATCAGAAAAAGCCCGTCGGGCGGCGCCACCTGGCCGCAGGCGGCGCGGTCGTGCGCCTCGAGCGCCGCCTTGAGATCGCCGGCCGTCCATGCGCCTTCGCCGACGCGCTTGAGCGAGCCGACCATCGAGCGCACCTGGTTGTGCAGGAAGGAACGCGCCGAGGCTCTGACTTCGATCATGTCGCCCGAACGGCTGACGTCAAGACGGTCGAGCGTGCGCACCGGGCTCTCGGCCTGGCATTGCGTGGAACGGAAGGTGGTGAAATCATGCCGCCCGAGCAGCACTTTGGCTGCTTCGTGCATGGCAGCGGCGTCAAGCTGCTTCGGCACCCACCATACCTTGCCCTTTTCCAGCGCCGAGGGCGCGCGCCGGTTGAGGATGCGGTAGAGATAGTGACGGCCGATAGCCGAGAAGCGGGCATCGAAGCCGTCGACGACGGTCGTTGCTTTCAAGATCGCGATGCGGTTGCCGGCGGCCTGCAGATGCGCGTTGACGGCGTCGCGCACCTTGTCGTCCGGCCAGGCCTTGGCCAGGTCGACATGCGCCACCTGGGCCGTCGCATGCACGCCCGCATCGGTACGGCCGGCAGCGCGCAAGCGGACCTGCTGGCCGCAGAATTTTTCGATCGCCTGCTCGATCGCCTGCTGCACCGAAGGCTGGTCCGCCTGGTGCTGCCAGCCGGCAAACAGGCTGCCGTCATATTCGATGTCGAGGCGAAAACGCGGCATGTCGGGCGGCTATACGCACTCGCCTAGGCGGCGAGTGCGGTGAAGGCCGAGGCGTAGACCAGCCGGCCGGTTTCGGGAGCGTCGCCCCAGGCCAGCGCCTGCAGCGCCTCGCCCTGGTACTCGCTCTCGAATCCTTCGGCGCGCGCGTGGCTGTAGCCGAAACGGCCGTAGTAGGTGGGGTCGCCCAGCACCACGGCCAGCATCTCGCCGGCGTCGCGCAGGCGGATGTGAGCCTCGCGGATCAGCGCGCCGCCAATGCCGGTGCCGTGAAAGGAGGGCTCCACCGCCAGCGGCGCCAGTGCCACCGCCGGGAAATCCTTGCCGCCGGTGCGGGCGAAAAGCCGCGAAAACAGGATGTGGCCAACCACTTGCCCGTCTTCTTCCGCCACCAGTTCGACAACGGCGTCGCCGCCGGAAACCAGCGCGTCAACCAGCCCGGCCTCCGCCTGCTGGCCGAAAGCGTGTTCCTCGACGAGGCGGATGGCCTCGCGATCCCGCGGCGTCGCCGCGCGTATCGACATCATGCTCATGACAATTTCATTCCTTTTTCGATCTTGGTCCCGCGCAGGAATTCTTGCGCGGCGGCGGGCCTTCCGCCCGCCCGTTGAACTTCGACCAGCCGGATCGCGCCCGCTCCGCAGGCGACCGTCAGGCGGTCGTCGAGAATTCCTCCCGGTTCGCCCATGCCTTGCGCAAGCGTCGAGCGAAGCAGTTTCAGCCGTTCCACCCGGCCACCAATTTCAACCTCGCACCAGGCGCCGGGGAAGGGCGACAGGCCGCGAATGTTATTGTGGACTTCGGCCGCGGGTCGCGTCCAATCCACGTGCGTATCGGATTTATCGATCTTTTTGGCGTAGGTCACCCCCTCAACCGCTTGGGCGGTGAACGCCAGGCTATTCCTTTCCAGCCGCGCCAGCGCTTCCACGATCAGTGCGGCGCTGACGCTCATCAATCGATCATGCAGATCGCCGGCGGTCATATCGGGTTCGATGACGCATTTTTCAACCAGCCCCACCGGGCCGGTGTCGAGGCCTTCTTCCATGCGCATGACCATCATGCCGGTTTCGCTGTCGCCCGCCATAATCGCCCGTTGGATGGGCGCCGCACCGCGCCACCGCGGCAACAGCGAGGCATGGCCGTTGATGCAGCCCAGTCGCGGCGCCTCAAGCACCGCCCTGGGCAGCAGCAGGCCGTAAGCCACGACCACGCCGATATCGGCTTGCAGCGCGCGAAAAGCTGCCTGTTCGGCCTCGCCCTTGAGCGACGTCGGCGTGCGCGTCTCGATGCCCAGCCGTTCCGCCTCGCGCTGTACCGGCGACGGCGTCAGCTCAAGGCCGCGCCGGCCGGCGGCTCGCGGCGGCTGCGTGTAGACGGCCGCGACCTCATGTCCGGCATCGGCAATTGCGCGCAATGTCGGCACCGAAAACTCCGGCGTCCCCATGAAAATGACGCGAAGGGGCATTGTCCCCTATCCCACCAGCTTGCCCGGAGCCTTGTCCTTGGCCAGCTTCTTGAACTTCTTCACCACCATGTCGCGCTTCAGCTTCGAAATGTGGTCGATGAACAGCACGCCGTTGAGATGATCGATCTCATGCTGCAGGCAGGTTGCCATCAGCCCCTCGGCCTCCATTTCCTGCAGCTTGCCATCGCGGGCGAGATACTTGACCCGCACGGAAGCCGGGCGTTCGACCTCGGCATAATAGTCGGGAATCGACAGGCAACCTTCCTCGTAGACGGAGCGCTGGTCGGCGCTTTCCAGGATTTCGGGATTGATGAAGACATGCGGCGCCGGCGTCTCGTCCTCCTTGGCGAGGTCGATCACCAGCATGCGCAGCGGCTCGCCGATCTGGATCGCGGCCAGCCCGATGCCGGGCGCGTCATACATGGTCGCCAGCATGTCGTCGGCCAGTTTGCGCAAGGGCGCGTCGACGCGCTCCACCGGCTTGGAAACCTGGCGCAGGATGGGGTCGGGAAGGATGATGAGCGGCTTGATCGGCATGGCGTCTCACCTAAGACCTTGAATAAAGGGCGTCAACCGGTACGCCGGGGGATCGTTCACGTTTTGATCTGTGCTGGCCGGCCGAATCGTCTATGCTGTGTGCATGAACGACCTGACATCCATCCTTTCGGAACCTGTCGCCCGGCTTGGCGCGACCACGATCACGCTCGGCCATGCGCTGGCGTTCGGGGCCTTTGTGTTTCTTGGCCTGTTCGTGGCGCTTGTCGTCGCGCTGTGGCGCTCGGCCAAGGCGCGCGCCGTGGCCGCTGCCGAAGCCGCCGACCATGCCCGCGACGCCGAGGCGCGGATGGCCGGCATATTGCAAAGCCAAGCCGAGATGCAGGGCCGCATGGGCGCCATCGCGGAAGTCTTCGGCGCGCGGCAGGCGGAACTGACGCAATCGATCGGCCAGCGCCTCGATGCCATGACCGGCCGCCTCGGCCAGACCATGACCGAGCAAACCAAATCCACTCATGAGAGCCTGGCCAAATTGCAGGAGCGGCTGGCCGTCATCGACACCGCGCAAGGCAACATCCAGTCGCTCGCCGGCCAGGTCGTGCAATTGCAGGCGATCCTCTCCAACAAGCAGACGCGCGGCGCCTTCGGCCAGTCGCGCATGGAAGCGATCGTCGCCGACGGTCTGCCGCACGGCGCCTACGAGTTCCAGGCGACCTTGTCCAACGGCAGCCGTCCCGATTGCCTGGTGAAGATGCCCAACGGCGCGCCGGCGCTTGCCGTCGACGCCAAGTTTCCGCTGGAAGCCTGGAACGCCATCCGCGCCGCCGAAGGCGCCGAACAGCAGAAGGTCGCGTCGCAGGCCTTCCGCCGCGACATCGAGGTGCATGTCCGCGATATCGCGGATAAATATCTGATCCAGGGCGAGACGCAGGATACCGCCTTCATGTTCGTGCCGTCGGAATCGGTGTTTGCCGAGATCCACGAAAATTTCGAGGCGGTGGTGCAGAAGGCGCACCGCGCCCGCGTCGTCATCGTCTCGCCGTCGCTCCTGATGCTGTCGATCCAGGTCATCCAGGCGATCCTGAAGGATGCCCGTATGCGCGAGCAGGCACACCTGATCCAGGGCGAGGTGATCCGGCTGATGGAGGATGTTTCGCGCGTCGACGAGCGGGTGCGCAAATTGCAGGGCCATTTTGCCCAGTCGGCCAAGGATATAGACGACATCCTCGTCTCGACGTCGAAGGTGACCAAACGCGGCCAGAAGATCGAAGCTCTGGAGTTTGGGGCGCAGCCCGGAGGCGATGCCGACCCTGACATGGCGTCACCAGCCCCTGCGAAGCCGGAACCCGGCCCGCGCGTTGTCGATTCCCCACGCGTTGCCGATTCAAAGACCGGCCAGCTCAGGCTGAGGGTCGTCGAAGGCGACGAATGAGGCGCCGCACCGGACGGCGCTACTGCTCCTCCACTGTGGTCATGCCGTGAAATTCAGGTAGCCAGTGAAGCGCCGAGCGGTGCCATTTTTGCAGTGTCGGAATCAAATCCTGGCGTTGCCGCGCGGTTCCCACTCGAATGCCGTAGACCTTTGGGCCATCTCCGACCGACGTGGCGTAAAGGTGCGAACCGCAGTCGGCGCAAAAGGCCTGGACGCGCTTGGCGCCGCTTGCCACGGTCTTGATGTAGACCTTCGGTGTACCCTTTGTGATCCGGTAGTGATCTTCAGGCGCCGGAACGGTGACGCGAAAGGCCGTACCGGTCAACTGTTGGCAATCGGTACAATGGCAGATCGAGGTCTTTTCCGGTTCGACCTCCGCCTCATAGGTGATGGCACCACAATGACAGCCGCCGTCGATCTTCATAATCAGTCCTCCAAAACTCGATCGGCTGATTTTAGCGGCGCAGCGTCGCAAGGCAACGACGCGACGCTGGTCCAAGACATAATCCCGAGGAGTGAAATGTGCTTTCGAGACCTGCTCAAAACTCTACTCGGATGCCGATTCGATCAGCTTGCGCCGCTGTTCCCAGGTGCCTGTCGTCTGCGGCTTGACGAACAGCCGGGTGATCTCGGGCATTTCCTTCCTTAGCCGCGCTTCGAGGCGCTCGACGCAGGCTTCGATTTCCGGCGCCGACAGATGGTCCTCGAATTCGATGCTCAGGCCGGCAACGATTTCTTCCGGCCCCAGGTGGACCGTCAGGACGCCGTTCGCCCGCTGCACCGCCGGATCCTGCTGCGCGATCGCCAGCACTTCTTTCTGCACCGCGGGCGAAGCAGGCTCGCCGATGAGCAGCCCCTTGCTCTCGCGCGCCAGGAAGGCCGCGGTCGCACCCAGGATCAGCGCAATGCCGATCGAGGCGGCGCCGTCCAGTTCCGGCATCTCGAAAATCTCCGCCGCCAATATGCCGGCAAAGGCGACGATCAGGCCGAGAAGCGCGGCACTGTCCTCGAACAGCACTGTGTAGACGCTTGGATCCTTGCTCGATTGCACGGCCTGCAGCCAGCCCTGCTGGCCCTTCTGCCGGCGGAATTCCCTCAGCGCCACCAGCCATGAGCTGCCCTCGAACAGAAACGACAGGCCGAGCACGATGTAATTGACCCTGACATTGGCGGCCGGTTCGGGCGCAATGATGTGCGTCACGCCTTCGTAGAACGATACGCCGGCGCCGAGCGCGAAGACGAGAAGCGCCACGATGAAGCTCCAGAAGTAGAGCTCGCGGCCATGGCCGAGCGGATGCGCGCGGGTGGCCGGGCGTGCGGCGCGATGCATGCCATAAAGCAGCAGGCTGCCATTGCCGGTATCGACCAGCGAATGCACGCCTTCCGAAAACATCGCCGAACTGCCGGTGAAGAAGGCTGCGACGAATTTGGTCAGCGCGATCGCGAGATTGCCGGCGAGCGCCGCGTAGATGACCGTTCGAGAGCCGCCATGCCCCGCCATTGCTTCCCTGTCGTCCTGTCCGACACGCGAAGTCTAGAGTAATTGCAGGAAAAGTGGGAGCCGATTTCCTTGAGATCATGCTGCGGGCCCGCCGAAATTCCGCGGCCATCGCGACGCACCAACACCCCGTCCGTTCAAGTCGCTGCGCGCCGGTTCGGATTCATAAGGCCGCCGAAACAGGTTGCCGGTTTTCGCGGCCGTCACCGCGAACGGCCCTTGCCTACAGGCATTTCTCTTGTTTCACTTCACTTCCCGCAACTGGAGGAACGAATCATGGCAAAAGGTGCGATGAAGGCAGGCAAGGAGGCCCGCAAGCCAAAGAAGGACGCCAAGAAGCCGGCCGCTGCTCCCACGCTCAAGGCGCCGCCGGTCAAGGCAACGAGGCTCAAGGAAAAATAGTCGCGTGCCTCGGATGGAGTTCGCCGGCGGCGTTCGGAACACCGCCGGCAGTTTGTTGATCGGGCGTTAAGACACCCTATATCTGGTGCGGGGACGACCCCACATCTCCTGAAATCCGGTCGGGACGACCCGCCCACTGTCTGATAGGGCATCGGCTGCCGCGGTGCTCGGTCGATCGCGCATTGCATCGTCCTGAACGGACGTCGGTGCGATGCTTGGATGGAGCGTTCCCCATGTCATGGATTTTTCTGTTTTTCGCCGGCCTGTTCGAGATCGGCTGGGCAATCGGCCTCAAATATACCGACGGATTCACCCGCCTCGTCCCGACCGTGCTCACGGTCGCCTCGATGATCGTCAGCCTCACGCTGCTTGGACTGGCGCTGAAAGCGCTGCCCGTCGGCACCGCCTATGCGGTGTGGACCGGCATCGGCACGGTCGGCACGGCGCTGCTCGGTATCTGGCTGCTCGGCGAGCCGGCGACCGTCATCAGGCTCGCCTGCATCGCGCTCATCGTCTGCGGCATTATGGGGCTGAAATTCGCGGCATAAAGCAATCCAGGGAGCGAAGCGGTTTTCCATCCGAAATTGCGTCGAAGCAAACAGAGCAATTTTGCGAAAGTCGCATCACGAACGGCGTCGGCAATCGCATGAATTGGCGCGCGGACAAACGCATGCAGGGCCGCTTCGCAGCGACCCTGATCCTCGAAGCAGGTTGCTCCGGCGGTCTGAGGCTAGCGGCCGGTAAAGCCTGGCGGTGTCCTGCCGGTGCGCGCCTTGCGCGCCGCATAGCGCGCGTCGCGCTTCGCCTTGCGCTCGGCCTCGTCGGCCAGCAGACGCGCGATGCGCTCGGCCTCTTCGGCTTCCCGAATCCTGGCTTCCGCCTGCGCCGCCTCTTCGGCCGCGACCCGTGCGGCTTCGGCTGCGGTCTCGCGCTCGGCCTTCTCGATTGCCTCGCGTGCCAGCCTTTCCTGCTTCAGCCTCGCCTTCTCGGCCTCGCGTATCTCACGCGCCGCAAGGATAGCCTTGCGTTCGGCCTGTCGCGCCAGCACCGCGGGATCGTCCGCCGCCGGTTTTGACTTGAAGCGCTCCAGAAGCGCCTTCTTTGCCTCGTTCGCGGCGTTGCGCCGCTCGAAAATGTCTTTTTCCCTGTAGATAGCCAAGTCCACTTCCCTGAAGTCAATTCGCGACGCTTACATACGCGCGAAAACCGGGAGTTCAAGCGCCAAAACGGTATGCCAGCCATGAAATTCCGTGCTGTTGCAGCCGGGAGACGCCTTCGCGGCCGAAACGGACACGCACTGTTCGCAGTCAGACCCTCTGGTGGTGATACGGGCTGATCGCTACCTCTAGCGCGAAAATCAAACGCCAGGATGACACCAGATGGAACTCGGTCTCTACACTTTCGCCGACGTCAGCCCGCAGCCGGGCCCCGGCGCAATCGGCCCGCACGAGCGGCTGCGCAACCTGATCGAGGAGATCGAACTGGCCGATCAGGTCGGCCTCGACGTTTTCGGCCTCGGCGAGCATCACCGGCCGGACTATGCCGCGTCCGCGCCTGTCGTGGCTCTGGCCGCGGCGGCCGAGCACACCAAACGCATAAAACTGACCAGCGCCGTCACTGTCCTGTCCTCGGACGATCCGGTCCGCGTCTTCCAGCAATTCGCCACGCTCGACCTGCTTTCCGTCGGCCGGGCCGAAATCATGGCCGGGCGCGGCTCGTTCATCGAGTCCTTTCCGCTGTTCGGCTACAATCTTGAGGATTATGACGAGCTGTTCGCCGAAAAGCTCGACCTGCTGCTCGCCATCCGCGATCAGGTGAAGATCACCTGGTCGGGCAATCTGCGCGCGCCGATCAACGATCGCGGCGTCTACCCGCGCCCCTTGCAGGAAAAACTGCCGATCTGGATCGCCATCGGCGGCACGCCGCAGTCCGCCGCCCGCGCGGGCGCGCTCGGCCTGCCGCTGGCGCTCGCCATCATCGGCGGCGAGCCGGCGCGGTTCGCGCCGCTGTTCGACCTCTACCGCGAGGCCGCCAGGCGCGCGGGCGCCGATCCGAAGGGTCTTGCCACCAGCACCAACGTCCACGGCTTCATCGCCGACACGACCGAGAAGGCGGCCGACGATTTCTATGGCCCACAGGCCGAGGTGATGAACCGCATCGGCCGCGAGCGCGGCTGGGGTCCGACCTCGCGGGCGCATTTCGACCAGTCACGCGGCCCGGGCGGCGCCTTGTTCGTCGGCAATCCCGAGCAGGTGGCCGAGAAGATCGTCGCCCAGCACAAGATCTTCGGCAATGACCGCTTTTTGCTGCAGATGGCGATCGGCATCATGCCGCATGCCAAGGTCATGAAGGCGATTGAACTCTACGGCACCAGGGTGGCGCCGATCGTGCGCAAGGAAACGGCTGACGCCGTCCCGGCCCCGGCGCCTGCCGCGTAGTGTTGCACTTCCGCGAAAAATTGCGCGGGAACAATAACCGCGACGGCGGGCCTCGTGGGCTCGCCGTCAACGCCGGCTCACGGAACCTTGGACCGGCAGGGGCGTTTTCTCAGCGGTTGCGCCAATTGCGGTGCGCCGCCGAGGGACCGTGATGAAAGCTGACCCCACCGCTTCGGTCGCGGGCGTTTCCGAAGCAGAAGAGGCGCGCATCGCCGCCCGCGCCGACACGCATCTGATACGCTCGCTGCTCGTCGGCATCTTCATCTTCATGGCCATCTACGCGCTCTATTTCGCCCGTGCCTTCTTCATGCCGGTCATACTGGCCTTTCTGCTGGCATTGACGCTGACGCCGATCGTCAGGCTTCTGCGCAAGCGCGGCATACCCGAGGTGATTTCGGCGACGCTTCTGGTGCTTCTGTCCCTCTGCCTCTTCGCCAGCGCCGGCTACCTGCTGAGCGGCCCGGTGATCGATCTCATCAACAACACTTCGTCGATCGGCCAGCGGCTGACCGAGCGGCTGGCGCATTTGCGACCTCCGCTCGAGAGGATGATGGAGGTTACACATCAGATCGAAGGCCTCACCGAGACGTCGCAGGAGCCGGGCATACAGAAAGTCGCGGTAGCCCAGTCTGGCTTCCTGTCGTCGGCGGCCTCGAACATTCTTTCGGCGGGAACAAGCCTGACCATCATCTTCGTGCTGTCGCTGTTCCTGCTTGCTTCAGGCACGATGTTCTATGAAAAGATCATCCAGTCCTTCGCCAGCCTCACCGAGAAGAAGCGGGCGCTGCGGGTCGTTTACGACGTGGAACGGGAAATCTCGCACTATCTGCTCACCGTCACCATCATCAATATCGGCCTCGGCACGATCATTGGCCTTGGTCTGTGGGCACTCGGTATGCCCAACCCGCTCGTCTGGGGCGCCACGGCCGCTCTGCTTAATTTCCTGCCCTATGTCGGCGCCATGATCACGCTCATCGTGGTCACGATCATCGCGCTGATCAGCTTCGACACGATCTCCTATGCGTTGTTGGCGCCTGCCTTCCTGCTTTTGTGCGACATCGTCGAAGGCCAATTCGTAACGCCGATGGTTGTCGGCCGGCGGCTCGAGATCAACGCCGTGGCGATCTTCATCGCCATTGCCTTCTGGTCATGGCTATGGGGCTTTGTCGGCGCGCTGATGGCGGTGCCGCTGCTGGTCCTCATCAAGGTGTTCTGCGATCACTTCGATGGTCTGAGCCATGTCGGCAACTTCCTGGCGGCACAACATCTCTCGGCGGTGGAAGATGAGGCCACCGAGGAAGGTAAGGCTCCGGCATAAAGCCGCGCGTCTGGTTTGCGGCGCCTGGCTCGAATGCCTATATCCGGCCGGTCCAATGGCCGGTGCCCTTCCCATGAGCGATGCTTCCTTCGACCTCGACGACTGTTTCGCTCGCATCGGCCATGCCGGCTTGCGCGATGCGCGGCTGGGCGCGTCGCCAACATTTGGCGTCGACAGATCCGGGCTTGCATTTCCTGTCCATCATCGCGGCAGCCCCGCCGAGCAGAAACGCATGGCCGCGGCCAGCGGATTTGCCGATGCGCTCGGGGGCGGCTTGGCATCCTCATTCCCGACCGCACGGCCTTCGAGGCAGGGTGCTTGAGATAAACCTCGTGGAGACCTGACATGGCAGCCCTTTCCGTCCTCGACCTGTCGCCGATCGTCGAAGGCAGCGATGCCTCGCAGTCGCTGGCCAATTCGCTCGATCTTGCCCGCCATGCCGAGCGGCTGGGCTACAAGCGCTATTGGCTGGCCGAGCATCATAACATGCCGGGCATCGCAAGTGCCGCCACCTCGGTCGTCATTGCCCATGTCGCGGGCGGCACCAAGACCATTCGCGTCGGCGCCGGCGGCATCATGTTGCCCAATCACTCGCCGCTGGTCATCGCCGAGCAGTTCGGCACGCTGGCCGCCTTGTTCCCCGGCCGCATCGATCTCGGCCTCGGCAGGGCGCCCGGCACGGACATGAACACGGCGCGCGCGTTGCGCCGCAATCTCGAGGCCGGTGCCGACAATTTTCCGCAGGACGTCGTCGAGCTGATGGGCTATTTCCTGCCGGCGGAAGAGGGCCAGCGGCTGCGCGCCGTGCCGGGTGAAGGCCAGACCGTGCCGGTCTGGATCCTCGGCTCCAGCCTGTATGGCGCCCAGCTTGCCGCCATGCTCGGCCTGCCCTACGCCTTCGCTTCGCATTTCGCGCCGGCCGAGCTAGACCATGCGCTGGACATCTACCGCTCCCGCTTCCAGCCGTCGGAACAGCTCGACAAGCCCTATGTCATGCTCGGCCTCAACGTCTTTGCGGCGCCCACCGACACTGAGGCACGACTGCTGTTCACCTCGCTGCAGCAGGCTTTCGTCAATCTGCGCACCGGCCGCCCCGGAAAATTGCCGCCACCGGTCGAGAACTATGACCGCGATCTCGATCCGATGGCCAAGTCCATGCTCGGCCAAGCGCTGTCCTGCGCCGTCGTCGGCTCGCCGGAAACGGTGCGGCAAGGCATCGACGCCTTCGTTCGCCGCACCGGCGCCGACGAATTGATGGTCACCGCGCAGATATTCGATCATGCGGCTCGGGTGAGGTCCTTCGAAATCCTGGCCGACGCCCACAAATCGCTGTCGCAAGCGGCGTGAGATTTCCAGCTCGGCGCTTGCCGATAGCGATTCAACCACTGAACCGCTCTACGCAACTCACACTCTGCGCCACCGCTCCCAGCGGTCGGCATGAATTGCGGATCATCAGCCGGCCCTTGAGCACCAGCTTGCGCGGCGGCGCGTCGCGATTTCCGGCAAGGCGGTCGAGCAGCAAATTGGCCGCCTGTTCGCCGATCGCCTGCACCGGCTGCGCCACCGTGGTCAGTTGCGGGACAAACACGTCCGACCACGGAAAATCGTCGAAACAGGCGATCGAAACATCTTCCGGGCAGGACAGGCCGATATCGCGGATCGCCTTCATGGTGCCGATCACCATCGGATTGTTGGCTGAGAAGATCGCGCTCGGCCTGTCGTGCAGCGACAACAGCTGCATGGCCGCGTTATAGCCGTCGATCTCGTGAAAATTGCCGGAACGTACCAGCTCCTCGGCGACCGGCAGGCCGGCTGCCTGAAGCGCTTCGCGATATCCGGCCATGCGATCATGCATCGGTGAGATATCCGACGTTCCGGTGATGTAGCCGATGCGCCGGTGCCCGAGATGTATCAGGTAGGTGATGGCGTCGAACACGGCGCGCTGGTTGTCGAGCACCACGGCATCCGTGTCGACACCGTCGCAGATGCGGTCAAGCAGGACGACCGGCACGTTGGCGTCGTCGACGATGCGCTTGAGGATCGTCCCATCGCCGACCCGCGCCACGATCAGCCCGTCGACCATACGGTCGAGCAGCAGCCTGATCTGGTCGTCCTGGGTGTTGAGGTCCTCGTCCGTGCAGCACAGCATGACCGCATAGCCGGCGCGGTCGAAGGCCTGCTGGATGACTGACACGACATCGGTGAAGAACGGATTGGTGATGTGCGGGACAGTCAATCCAATGGTGCGCGTTGTGCCCATTTTCAGGCTGCGGGCGATCGCATTGCGCTTGTAGCCGATATCGCGGATCGCCTGCTCGATGCGCTGGCTGAGCTCCGGACTGACGGTCGCCGTGCCGTTGATCAGCGCCGAAACCGTGGCGACCGACACGCGCGCCGCTTCGGCCACGTGAAGCATGGTCGGCGCCGTCGATTTTCGCTGCCTTGTCTTGCTTGGCCCTGCCATTTTCGAAACGTTTCGCCGCCTCTCTATGCATCATACCTACGGAATATCGCGGTTTTTCGCAAGAATTGAAATGAGCCAATCTCACGTCACCAGATAGAAGCTTGACAGGATCGAAACGTTTAGAATAGCGTTCATGAGGGTCAGACGACGACGGAAGGGAGGCCGCCTTTGTCATGGAGCACGGAAATTCCATCGCGCGTCGGGATGTTGCGGCGGATCGTTCGGATGTCGTCCTAAGCGCTGAGCACGTATCCAAGAGCTTCGGCGGCATTGCCGCCTTGGTCGACGTCGGTTTCGAGCTGCGGCGCGGCGAAGTCCACGCCTTGATGGGCGAGAACGGCGCCGGCAAGTCGACGCTGATGAAAATCCTTTCCGGTGTCTACACCGGCTACGACGGCACGGTTCGCGTCGACGGCGTAGCCGCGAATTTTGCCGGCGTGCGCGACGCCGAGGCCGCCGGCATTGCCATCATCCACCAGGAGCTCAATCTGGTTCCCGAACTCAGCGTCGCCGACAACATCTTTCTCGGACGCGAGAAGCTGATCGCCGGGCTGATCGTCGACCGCAAGGCGAGCAGCCGCGCCGCCAGCGCCCTTCTGCAGCGGCTGGGCATCGAGCTCGACCCGGAAGCCCGTGTCGGCACCTTGCGCGTCGGCGAACAGCAACTGGTCGAGATCGCCAAGGCGCTGTCGATGTCGGCGCGCATCCTGATCATGGACGAGCCGACCTCGGCGCTTTCTCCAGCCGAATGCCAGAGGCTGTTCCGCATCATCCGCCAGCTTGCCGACAGCGGCGTCGCCATCGTCTACATCTCGCACCGCATCGACGAGGTCATGCACCTGGCGGGCAGGGTCACTGTGTTTCGCGACGGACGCCACGTGCTGACGCGGCCGATGGGCGAGCTCGACGAGAACGCCATCATTTCGGCAATGGTCGGGCGAGACCTGCTAGCCTCCTCGGAAGAGGAGCGCCGTTCCGGCGGCGAAATCGTGCTTTCCGTCGAGAACCTGTCGCTGACGAAACCCGACGCCCATGGCTGGCGCACCGTGATCGACGGAGTCAGCCTCGAACTCGCCGAAGGCGAGATCCTTGGCATTGGCGGGCTGCTGGGTTCAGGGCGCACCGAAATCCTGGAGGCGATCTTCGGCTCGAGCGATGGCCGCACCGGCGGCGAGATCCGGCTCGACGGCGCGCCGGTCGAGATCCGCTCGCCGCGCGATGCCAGGCGCCTCGGCATTGCGCTGGTGACCGAGGACCGCAAGACCCAAGGCCTGCATCTCCAGGCTTCCATTACAGACAACGTCGCATTGCCGCTGGTCGGATCGCTGGCGCGTTTCGGCATCCGTTCGCTGGCCGGCGAACAGGAGCTGGCGCGCCACGCGGTCCGGGCGCTCGGCATACGCTGCGAGGACATCGACCAGCCAGCCGGCACGCTGTCGGGCGGCAACCAGCAGAAGGTCGTCATCGGCAAATGGCTGGCGACACGGCCGCGCGTGCTTCTTCTCGACGAGCCGACGCGCGGCATCGACGTCGGCGCCAAGCGCGAGATCTACGATCTCATCTTCAAGCTTGCGCGCGACGGGCTGGCCATTGCCGTCATCAGCTCCGAATTGCCGGAACTGCTGCACCTCTCCGACCGCATTCTGGTGATGGCCGATGGCCGCCAGACCGGCATCCTTTCCCGCGATGCGGCGAGCGAGGAGGCCATCATGCGTCTCGCCGCGCCGCGCCGCACGATTTCGAGACCTGCCGCATGACCGCCTTGAAACTCCTGTCCCGCACCAAGCTCTATTGGGGCCTCATCGCCATCTTCCTGATCGGCGTGCTGGGCTCGCCGGTCAGCTCCAAGGGCAACAACATCTTCCTGTCCTACGGCAATCTGCTCGACGTGCTGCGCCAGGTGTCGACCACCGGCCTGATCGCCACCGGCATGACGGCGGTGATCATCACCGGCGGCATCGATCTTTCCGTCGGTTCGCTGATGGCCATCTGTTCGGTGGTCTGCGCCATGCTGCTGACGGTTCCGGGCGTGACGCCGGGAGTGGTGCTTGGCGTGCCCACCGTCGCCGTGGTGGCGCTCTGTCTCGGCTTTATCGTCACCCGCTTCATCTTCCTCAATCTCGAAAAGTCGCGCGCCGGCGCCGATGCCTCGCGCGACGCAAGGCTGGACCGCGCCCGCGGCCTGGTCACGCCGGCAATCGTCGGCGTGGTCCTGTGCTGTCTTTCCCTGTGGTACCTGCTGCCGCAGGTCGAGCCCAAATTCGGCGTCCTCGGCGTGCTGCTGGTCGCGCCATGCGTGGGCCTGCTGTTCGGTGCGCTCAACGGCTTCATCATCGTTGCCGGGCGGCTGCAGCCCTTCATCGTCACCCTGGCGATGATGGTGACGGCGTTGGGCATCGCCCGGCTGACCGCCGGCCAGAACAATGCTGTGCTGCCGGTCTATACCGGCTCGAACGCCACCGAGGATTTCGAGCTGCTGCGCTCGATGGTGTTCGGCGTCATTCCGATGCCCGGCCTGTTCTTCCTCGGCGCCATCCTGATCTATGGCGCGGTGCTGCGCTTCACGCCGTTCGGCCGCTATGTCTACGCCATCGGCGGCAATGAGGAGGCGGCCAGGCTTTCCGGCATCGCCGCCGGCCGGGTCAAGATCGTCACCTACGCCGTTTCGGGCCTGCTCGCCGGCATTGCCGCGGTGCTCTATGTCGCGCAGTACCGGCAAGGCAAGCCCGATGCCGGCGCCGGCCTGGAGCTCGACGCCATCGCCGCCGTGGTCATCGGCGGCACCAGCCTGATGGGTGGGCGCGGCAGCCTCACGGGGACGTTCTGCGGCGTGCTGATCTTCGGGCTGCTGTCCAACATATTGCAGCTCCACAACATCAATTCGAACCTTCAGCTGGTGCTGAAGGGGATGATCATCATCGGCACAGTGCTCGTGCAGGAGCGCAATGCCGGTGATCTCCTAGCCTATCTGCGCCTGCCCGGAGCGGCGCACAAGGAAACGGCCGCGGCAAAACGGCCGTCGCAAGAGACCCGGTCTCTCAATCTCGGAGGAAACAAGAAATGAAACGACGTGACACGCTGAAGCTTGCCGCCCTTGGCGCGGCATTGCTGACCACCACCGCGCTGCTCTCCACCGGCCACGCCTTGGCCCAGGACAAGAAGTGGAAGATCGGCTTCTCGCAGGTGACGACCATCGAGCCTTGGCGCGCGCAGTTCAACAAGGACATACTGGCTGAGGCCGCCAAGCACCCCGAGGTCGAGCTGATCATCACCGACGGCGAGGATAAGACCGAGAAGCAGGTTGCCGATGTCGAGAACCTGATCCGCCAGGAGGTCGATGCGCTCTTGGTGTCGCCAAAGGAATCGGCCGGCCTGACCGGCGTCGTGCAGCAGGCGATCGACGCCAAGATCCCGGTCTTCGTGCTCGACCGCAATGTCGACACCAAGGACTACACCCAGTTCGTCGGCGGCGACAACAAGCTGATCGGCCGCGCGGCCGGCGAATATGCCGTCGAGCTGCTCGGCGGCAAGGGCAAGGCATCGGGCAATGTCGTCGAGATCTGGGGCGGCATGGGCACCCAGCCGGCGCATGACCGCCATGACGGCTTCCATGAGTTCACCGACAAGGAGCCGGGCATCAAGTACCTGCTCGACCAGCAGTCGGGCGACTGGAAGCAGGACCAGGCCTATAATCTGATGGCCAACGCGCTGAAGAGCAACGAGAAGATCGATCTCGTCTACGGCCACAACGACCCGATGGCCTATGGCGCCTATCTTGCCGCCAAGGATGTCGGCCGCGAGAAGGACATCAAGTTCATCGGCATCGACGGCCTGCCCAACGAAGGCGTGCAGATGGTGAACAAGGGCGAGCTGACGGCGACCTTCACCTATGTCACCCCGGGCGCCGAGGGCCTTCGGCAGGCGATCAAGTTCCTCAATGGCGAGAAGGTCGAAAAGACCATCACCTTGCCGACGCAGAAGATCACCAAGGAAAACGCCGCCCAGGTGCTGAAGGACAACGGCCTCTGAGATTTCGCCGGAGATAAGCGCCGGCCCAAGGTCCAGGTTCTTCGTCCCAGGACAGCTTGGCGCCCACCTCTCCCCCGTCGATCGGGGGAGAGGTGTCGAGCGAAGCTCGACGGAGTGGGAGTCGACCCTTGGCGCGATGCAGGAAGGTTCTTGCGCCCTGGTCCCCTTTCAATATCCGTCGGCGGCGGTGGCCAGGTGGTTCCCGTCCGGAGGGAGAGGAAAGGACCTCGTCGCCGGCCTACGCCAATTTCGCCAGCAGCTTCATGAAGGTGGCGATCTCCCTGGCCGTGAGCGGTGCCAAGGTTTCCTCGGTAATCTCGCGCGCCAGCGGGATCAGGCGTTCGATCGCCTCGCGCCCTTCGGCGGTCAAATTGACCAGCAGCCGCCGCTTGTCGCCCTCGTGCTTGGAGAGCTCGACAAGGCCGCGCGCCTTCAGCCGGTCGATGACGCCCTTGACGGTCGCCGCATCCATGGCGACCAGCGTGCCGAGCTGGTTCTGCGAAGTCTCCCCGACATCGCGCAGCTTGGCCAATGCCGCGAATTGCGGTGGCGTCAGGTCGCCGATATGGGCAGCGAAGATCGAGACGTGGCGCTGATGCGCCTTGCGCAGGATGAAGCCGACCTGCTCCTGCAGGTGGTAGTCCTGGTCCTCGGCCTCCTCGACCTCGACCAGCTTCAGCAGATTGTCCTCGCCGCTCACCGCAGCCCGTCCCATGCCTTGATATCGTCGGCGGCCAGGCCGCCCATGCGATTGTGCACGCGCGGACCGCAGGTCATGGCGAGGCAGAACAGGATCTCGTCGGGACGCGGTCCGTCGCTGACGCCGACTTCCATCGCATCGAAATGGCTGCGCACATAGGCGGCGTTGATGTGGCCGAGAGGCACATCCAGCCGCGAGCCGAAGGCGCCGACCTTCTTGGCCGACGGCACGATCGCCTTGGCGTCGCCGAGCCGCTCGCGCATGGCGTAGCCGCCCGGCACATGCCAAAGCGCGCCATGCTCGAGTTCGCCCGAGATGCCGACGAGGGCGCCTTTGCCATAGCCGTCGATCTGCTTCACGTCGCCACCCAATGCCGCGATCAGCCGGTCGGCAAGCAGCAGGCCAAGCGGCTTCAGATCGTCCATGGCGCTCTGCAACTCCTCGACATAGCGCCCGGCGAACGGGTTCTTCACCAGCGCCATGGCGGCGGCACGGCGGCGCGGCACCTTGGGCGCCGGCCCGCCCTCATGAAAGATCTCTTCGGTCAGCACCACGATCTTGCGGAGCGGAAACTCAGGCATGGGCAACTTCCTTCCCTGGACTTTTGTCGGGCGCGGCAAGCGCCATGGAGCCCTCGATGCGGGTCTTGCCGGCGAGGAACAGCGCCGACGCGGCGATCAGTCCCCTGCGGCGGAAATCTTCGGCGACGGCAAGTCCCCTGTCCAGCGCCGTGGCAATCTCTGTGGCAGAAAGCGGCCCGACCTCCTGCGTCACCAGTCTGTCGCCAAGGTCGTTGTCCGGCGCCAGATCATGCGCGGGCACACGCCGAATAGCGGGATGGTTGGCCAAGTCGACGGCATTGGCGATCAGCGTCGCCGCGGCATCGGCCTCTGCGCCGGTCCTCGCCAGCACGGTGACGGCGTCGGCGATGCCCAAGGAAAACGAGCGCCCGCGCCAGCCGCTGGTGGCAACGCCTTGCACGCCGTCCTCGGCGCGGATGACGATGCGGTCGGCAAGGCCATGGCCGGTGCCGGCAATGGCAAGGGTGATCGATTGGCCGGTACCGAGATGAAGCGCGCTGTCGCCGCCATTGTTGACATAGGCGCGATCGAGTTTTCGCCCGGTAATCAGTGCGGCAAGTATTTCGTCGGCTACCGAACCGGCGACGGCTGCCATCGGCGTGATGAAGTCGTCCGCCAATGGGGTAACTGCCGCTTCCATGCGCCGCGCCGTCGATCCGGCGAAGGCGCGGGGGCGCAACGTGGCCGGCCGGCGCAACTCGGGCAATTCCTCCACCAGTTCCGGCAGGATGGTCTGGAATCGCGCCACGGCCTGCTCATAAGCTCGCCGGCATTCGCCTGGCGTCCCAAAGGCCTCGACGATCAGGTCGATCGGCCCGTGATTGAGGTGCAGCCGCCTGCCATCCCCGAGCCAATGCGCTTGCGGGCCGTTCATCGTCACGCGGCCCCGTTCGCGGGCGTGCGCCGCAATTGCGCCAGCGGCGGCCATGGGTTGCCGGCCGGCGCACCGTCGCCCCGACGCGCGTTCAGGTACTCGCCACCCTTGGCGACGACATCCTCGACGCTGCGGATCTCGGCGTCGTAGCCGCCGAGCCTGACATAGTCGTCGCGGCGCAGCGTGAATTCGATGGGCGCCACCAGCGCCGGCGTAGGCACATAGCCGAAGGCGCCTTCCGGCACGCGCGTCACATCCACCATCAGCGTGATGCCGCCGCCCGGCCAGACATAGACCGGCGCGCCGCCGACCGTCACATAAGTGGTCAGGCCCTGCACGGAACGCGTCAGGTTGACGGGGTTTTCGGTGACGCCGGCGCGCAGCGAACCGCCGGCGCCGCCGATGAACAGCACGGTGCACAGCGCCGGTTCGCAATTGTCCTCGATCAGCCTGACCGACTTTTGCAACCGTTCCGGGAACGGCTTTTCGACAGGCTTCAACTGGTCGTCGAGTTCGTAATAGGCGAACTGTTCGCCGGTGGTCGAAACCATCAGCAGCGACAGGCCGGGCCGCCCGCCCTTCTTGGCGTTCCATTCGCCCAGGATCGACAGCGGGTCGGATATGCTGGTGCCGCCCCAGCCGAGACCGGGCTCGGACACCTTGAAATAGCGCCCAGGCGTCGAGCGGCGGCCGATGATCTTTATCCCCGTGTCCTGCCAGCCGAGCACCTTGCCGGCCTGATGCTCCGAGACGACGCCGGTTATGTGGTCGTCGACCACCACCACCTCGTCGACCAGGCCGCGCCATTGCGTGGCGAACATGCCGATGGTCGCCGACCCGCAGCCGACCCGCATGCGGTGTTCCTGCTTGCCGTCGATGACAGGCGGTTTGCCGGCTTCGACCGTTATGGTGGCGCCGCCGTCGATGGTCAGCTCCACCGGCTTGCGGTTGCACAGACCGAGCAGCGCATCGCAGGTGGCGCGGCCTTCGGCCTTGGAGCCGCCGGTCAGATGATGCACGCCGCCCAGCGACAGCATCTGCGAGCCATATTCGCCCGTCGTGACATGACCGATCGCCTCGCCTTGCGACCGCACGACAGCCGTTTCGGGTCCGATATGACGGTCGGTGTCGATCTTCACCTTGACGCCGCAATAGGAGAAGATGCCCTCCGTCACGACGGTGACGAGATCGACGCCCTCGACCTGCTGGCTGACGATGAAGGGCGCCGGCTTGTAGTCGGGATAGGTGGTTCCGGCGCCGATCGCCGTGACGAAGCGGCGGCCGGTGTTGACCAGTTCGCCGTCCCAGGCCTCGCCCTCTGCGATGAAGGGCACGACCGCGCCGCCGATCTCGGCGGTATGATCGAGAATGGTCAGCGGGTCCATGCGCACGATCCGGCCGCCGGCATTGCCGTAGCGGTCGCAAGCGCCGGTGCGGCCATCTGATATGTAGCACATGACAGGGCAGGCATCGCAGCGGATCTTCTCCGCCACCAGCTTCTCGCCGGGATCATGGGTTTCGAAGCGTTCGGCAAGCTCGCTCATCGGCATGCCTCCTTCTCGCGGATGGCGGCGCGGATGCGAGTCGGCGTCGCCGGAACTTTGGTGATCGCAATACCGGTCGCATGGCGGATGGCGTTGAGGATCGCCGGCGCCGTCGGGATCAGCACATGTTCGCCCAAGCCCTTGGCGCCGAATGGCCCTTCCGGGTCTGGCACCTCGATCAATATCGTCTCGATCGGCGGCACGTCGCCGATGGTCGGAATGAGATAATCGTGCAAATTCTCGGTGCGGCCGGGAATGTACTCTTCCATCAGCGCCATGCCGATGCCTTGCGCGATGCCGCCCTCGATCTGACCCTCGACCAGCAGCGGGTTGATCGCCTTGCCGACATCGTGCGCGGCGGTGATCTTGACCAGCTTGACCGTGCCGAGCTTGAGGTCCACCTCGAGCTCGGCGATCTGCGCGCCGTAACCATAGACCGCATAGGGCTTGCCCTGGCCTTTGCCGTCGAGCGGCAAGGTCGGCGGGTCGTAAGTCTCCTCGGCGCGGAAGACGAAGCCGTCTGCATCCGCTTCGAGGGCGCCAAGATGGACGCGGCGGATCGCTTCGCCCTCGCATATGATAATCGTCGGCCCGTCGAGTTGAAGCGACGCCTTTTGCGAGACATTGGCAAAACGCAGGATCTCATCGCGCAAGGCACGGCCAGCCTTCTCGGCCGCCTTGCCGGTGACGAAGGTCTGGCGCGAGGCCGAGGTCTTGCCGGCATCGGGAGTGATCGCGGTGTCGGCGCCCTTGAGCCGGAAATTCTCCAATGGCAGGCCGAGCGCGTCGGCGCAGATTTGCGTGATGACGGTGTTGGAGCCCTGGCCGATGTCAACGGCGCCCTGGTGCAGGATGATCTCGCCTGACGCCGCGATGCCGACCTGGATGGTCGACGGATTGGGCAGCGAGGTGTTGCCGCAGCCGTACCAGCAGGAGGCGATGCCGACGCCGCGCTTTTTATCCGTGTTGGCACTGTTGAAGGCATCCACGTCAGCCACTGCACGCGCCCAATGCGGCCGCAGGGCATCGAGGCATTCGGCAATGCCGACGCCCGATTCCAGCCTCTGTCCGGTAACTGTTTCGGATCCGTTACGAAGGCAGTTTCTCAAGCGGAAGTCGAGCCGGTCGATGCCGAGCTTGCCGGCCAGCTCGTCGTACAAGGTCTCCTGCATGATGGTCGCTTGCGGCACGCCGAAGCCGCGGAAAGCGCCGGAAATCGGCCCATGTGTATGGATGGCGCGGCCTTCGGCGCGGTAGTTCGGGGTCGCGTAGGGACCTGAGGCATGCACCGGCACACGGTTGGCCACGGTCGGTCCCCAGCTCGCGTACGCCCCGGTGTTGAAATCGCCTGAGAAAATCATGCCGGTGACATGGCCCTCGGCATCGGCGCCGATGGTCGCTTTCATCTGCGCCGGGTGGCGCTTGGTGGTCGACATCATCGATTCATTGCGCGTGTAGGCAAGCGCCGCCGGCCGCCCGGTCCTCATCGCCACCAGGCCGACCAGCGGTTGCAGGGACACGTCGAGTTTGGAACCAAAACCGCCGCCCGTCGCGGTCGGCACGATGCGCACCTTGTCGACGGGCAGGCCCAGCACCTTCGCCGTGTCGTCGCGGTCCATATAGGGCGCCTGCGTGCAGGCGACGACGACCAGCATGTCGCCATCCATATAGGCATGGCCGGCTTCCGGCTCGATATAGGCATGCTCGACATAGGCCGTCTCGATCGCACCGGTCACGGTGACAGCGGCATCGGCAAGCGCCGTCTCGGGATCGCCGCGTTCGACGAAGCCCTTGGTCAGAAGGTTGGCCGGGCGGTTCGCATGGATCAGCGCCGCTCCTTCGGCCTGTGCCTCGCAAGGCTGCAACAGATGTGGCAATTCGGTCCAGCGGATCGGGAAATCCGACAGGTCGAGATCGAGCATCGCCTCGCGCTCGCCGGCAACAAGCGCCACCGCCTCGCCGCGAAACCGCGCCAAGCCTTCGGCGAGAGCCGGCTGGTCGGCGAACGGACCGATGACGCCGAAACAGTTCTTTCCCGGGATATCGGCCGCCGTGAAGATACCGGCGATGCCGGGACGAGCTTTTGCCCAGCCGTCGAGGTCGCCGAAGGCGAAGCTGGCATGGTAGTGCGGCGAGCGGATTACCAGCACCGCCAGCGCATCGGCCGGGAACGAATCGCCGCCGAATTTCTCACCGCCGGTCACCTTCGGCACGCCATCGAGCCGGATCGGGGAGGAGCCAATGGCGTGACCGGACCGAGGCAGACGGAAATCCAGGCTTGCAGCCTGGGCGGAGGCATCCATCACAGCAGCGACGATCTTCCGGTACCCGGTGCAACGGCAGAGGACACCACCAAGCGCGTCCTGCACTTCGATCTCGCTCGGCCTGGCTTTCTTGTCCAGCAGGGCCGTCGCCGCCACCAGCAGGCCCGGCGTGCAAATGCCGCACTGCGCCGCACCATGCGCCAGGAAGGAGGCCTGTAGTGCCGACAGCCGGCCATTGGCGAGCCCTTCGACCGTCGTTACCGACGCTCCGGCGGCCGACGCCGCCGGCATCAGGCAGGCGCAGACCGGATCGCCATCGACCAGCACCGTGCAGGCGCCGCAGTCGCCGGCGTCGCAGCCGACCTTGGTCCCGGTCAGCAGCAATTCGTCGCGCAGCACCGAGGACAGCCGGCGCAGCGGCGGCACGTTGACCGAGACGGCGGCGCCATTGACCGCGAAGGTAATCTCGGCGCGTGCGAGGCCGGGCTGACCTGCGTCACTGTCGGAAAGGGCTCCGCCGGGTCGACCTTGGCTGATGTCAGGCTGTGCTTTGTTCATGCCGCCGCCGTCCTGTCACCATTCACCGGCCCCGCCGCCGCAAGCACGGCGCGGACAACGATTTCGCGCGCCGCGTCCTGCCGGTATTCGGCGCTGCCGCGCACGTCGCCGATCGGCGACAGCTCTTCCATCGGCGCGGCGAGGACCGCTGTAGCCAGCCCATGATCCGCCGCCAGTCCGCGCAGGGCCGCCTCGACCCCGCCGAGCCGCTTTGCAACAGCCGAGCAGGAACCGACGGCGACCGCCGCTTGCTCGACGATGCCGTCCTGCACGACCAGGCGTGCCCCCACCATGGCGATCGAGATAACGAGATAGCGCCGCGCGCCGAGCTTGACGAAAGCCGACATACCCGCGCCGGCCGCTTTCGGCACGCGGATGGCGGTTACCATCTCGCCGGGCCGCAGGTCCGTGCGGCGATTGCCGAGGATGAATTCCCGGAGCGGCAGGTGGCGCACCGCTTGCGCCGAGCGCAGTTCTATCTCGGCGTCGAGCACCAGCAGCGCCGGCACGCCATCCGCGGCCGGCGAAGCGTTGCAGAGATTGCCGGCGATCGAGGCGACATTCTGGATCTGAACGGACCCGACCTCCCGCGCGGCCGCTTTCAGCGCATCGAAGGCCGGCGGCAAGGGATGGCGAACGATATCGGTCCAGCTGGTGCGCGCCCCGATCTGCCAGTGCGTTTCCGTTTCCGCAATGCCGCGCAGCGCGGCCAGCCCGTTGATGTCGAGCACATTGTCGCGGAAAGGCTTGTTGCCTTGCGCCGGGTAGAAGTCGGTGCCGCCGGCAAGGATGCGCCACGAAGCTTCGCCAAGCAGGGCGAGCGCCTCGTCGACCGTGGTGGGTTTCGCGTAACGGATCACGCTTTGCCTTCCCAGAAAAAGGGCCTTTCCGAGGGAACTTGCCGGCGTCCGGGCCCGGCTTAAATTCATTCGTATGCAAATGATATCAAGTCGGCGGAAATTGTCAAAGCCGGAGTTTGCGCAGCACCCGCACGGCTGCCGCCGCCACGCATTTGTTCTCCGCAAAATCTAGGTGCTGGGGCGCCCTTTGCGCGTTCGGGGTTGCGCCCGGCGCTCTAATGGTTGACGCGGCCCGCCATCTGGTCAAGTTTCTCCCTCCGGTCGCGCCAGCGGCTTTCTTTCGCCGGGATCCCCCTGGGAGCCCGCGCCCGATACCGACAGGAAGGAACCCCATGGCCGAAGAAGCGCTTGTCGTCATCGACCTGCAGAACGACTTTTGCCCTGGCGGCGCGTTGGCTGTGACCGGCGGCGACGAGATCGTGCCGCTGGTCAACGACCTGATCCGGCGAACCGATCATGTCGTGCTGACGCAGGACTGGCATCCAGCCGGCCATTCGAGCTTTGCCTCAAGCCATCCAGGCGCCCAGCCTTTTGAAACCATCGAGATGCCCTACGGCCAGCAGACATTGTGGCCGGACCATTGTATCCAGGGCAGCCTCGGCTCGGATTTTCACTCGGGTCTTGCCTGGACCAAGGCCGAGCTCGTCATCCGCAAGGGATTTCGGCCTGATATCGACAGCTATTCGGCCTTCTTCGAGAACGACCACACGACGCCGACCGGCCTTGCCGGCTATCTCAGGGAGCGCGGCATCGACACTCTGACCCTGGTCGGCCTGGCGACCGATTTCTGCGTCGCCTTCTCGGCGCTCGACGCGGTCAAGCAGGGGTTCACGACCACTGTCAGGCTCGATGCCTGCCGCGGGATCGACCTCAACGGTTCGGTCGAGACGATGTTGGCAAGGATGCGCCAAGCAGGCGTGACGCTCGAAGACCACGCGGCGGACTGACCTCATCGTGGGAGAAGAGAAGGGGTCGATAGGGGCGACGGCTTTGACGGCAAGTGCCGTGGTGGCTGTCGCGATTCTGTTACCGGGAACGGCCTTCGCCGCGGAAGAGCACGGCCTGCCAGGCCGGACGATGTCGCTGTGGTGGGCGCTGCCCTTTGCCGGGCTGTTGCTGTCGATCGCCACGGGACCGCTGCTTTTCAACCATGTCTGGGAGCATCATTACGGCAAGATTGCTGCATTTTGGGCGGCTCTCGTGGTGGTGCCGCTCGCATCGGCCTTCGGCACGACGGTGGCGACGGAAGCGGTGCTGCATGCGCTGCTCACGGAATACATGTCGTTCATCATTCTCCTGTTCGCGCTGTTCACCATTTCGGGCGGCATTCTCGTGGCCGGCAACATCCACGGCACGCCATTGGTCAATGCCGGGCTGCTGCTCATCGGCGCCCTGCTCGCTTCCGTCATCGGCACTACCGGCGCCTCGATGATCCTTATCCGGCCGCTCATCCGCGCCAATGACAACCGGCCGTTCAACGCCCATGTCATCATCTTCTTCATCTTCCTGGTGTCCAACATCGGCGGTTCGCTGACGCCGCTCGGCGACCCGCCGCTGTTCGTCGGCTTCCTGCGCGGCGTCGATTTCTTCTGGACCACCGCCAACCTCTGGCGCGAGACCCTGTTCGTCAGCGTCGTCGTGCTCGCCGTCTTCCTGGCGATCGACACCACGCTGCATCGCCGCGAAATGGGCGCGCCAAAGATCAAGGACCCGACGCCGGACACGAAAGTGCGCATCCGCGGCCTGCCCAACCTGCCGCTGCTGGCCGGCGTGATCGGCGCGATCCTGCTTTCGGCCACATGGAAGCCCGGCATCAGTCTTTCCATTCAGGGGGTGGACCTCGAGTTGCAGAACCTTGTCCGCGATGTCGTCATCCTGGCGCTTGCCTTCGTTTCGCTGGCCGTCTCGCGCAAGGAGTATCGGCAGGCGAACGGTTTCAACTGGGGGCCGATCGCGGAAGTGGCGAAACTGTTCGCCGGCATCTTCGTCTGCATCGTGCCCGTCGTCGCCATCCTGAGGGCCGGCCACGAAGGCGCGCTTGCGCCGCTGGTCGCGCTCGTCACGTCAGCGCAGGGCATGCCCAACGATCTCGCCTATTTCTGGCTGACCGGAGCGCTGTCGTCCTTCCTGGATAACGCTCCGACCTACCTGGTGTTCTTCGAGCTGGCCGGCGGCGCTCCCCGGCATCTGATGACGGAGCTCGCTTCGACCTTGGCGGCGATCTCGGCGGGTGCGGTGTTCATGGGCGCCAACACCTATATCGGCAACGCGCCGAACTTCATGGTCTACGCCATTGCCCGGCACCGCGGCGTGAACATGCCGGGTTTTTTCGGCTACATGGCGTGGTCGGGCGCGGTGCTGATCCCCACGTTCTTGATGGCGGGCTTCCTGTTCTTCGGGTGAGCCGGCGAGGACGCCAGGCCCTTACCTTCCACAAGGGGAGGGCAAATCCTCAGCCTACGCCGACATAGCGCCTGACCGCGGACGGGTCGGCGCGCAACGCCTCTACGTCGACCGTCTCACGGTTGCGGCCATTCTCGATAAAGGCGACGCGGTCGGCGACCGACAGCACGGCATCGACCCGCTGCTCCACCAGGATGGTGGAAACGCCCAGTTCGCGCAGCTTGGCCACCGTCTCGCGGATCTTTGCGATCATCGACGGCATCAGCCCTTCGGTCGGCTCGTCGAGCAGTAGCACCTGCGGTTCCAGGCAGAGCGCGCGTGCCATGGCCAGCATCTGCTGCTCGCCGCCCGACAAGGTGCCCGAGCGCTGCCTGAGCCGCTGGCGCAGCAGCGGGAACAGGTTGAGCACGTTTTCGCGCACGGCCTTCCCCTTGCCGCGCGCCATCAGCCCGATCTCGATGTTCTCCGCCACCGTCATTTCGGCGAACAGCCGCCTGCCTTGCGGCACATAGGCAATGCCGGCTTTAGGCACCTCGTGGGCGGCCAGACCGGTCAATTCCTGGCCTGCGAGGCTGATCGAACCGGCACTCGCCCGGACCAGCCCCATGATGGCTTTCAGCGTCGTCGTCTTGCCGGCGCCGTTGCGGCCGAACAGGCACAGCACCTCGCCCTTGTTCAGCGCCAGGTCGAGCCCATAGAGCACCTGAACCTCGCCATAGAAGCAGTCCAGTCCCGCGATCCGCAACGCTTGCGTCTTGCTCGTCTCGGTCATGGGGCGGTCCCCAGATAGGCTTCCTGCACCGCCGCATTTTCGCGGATCGCCTCCGGCGTGCCCTCTGCCAGGATCTTGCCGGCGTTGAAAACGGTGATGCGGTCGGCAAGCTGCATGACGACAGGCATGTTGTGCTCGATCAGGAGCACGGTGGCGTCCCTGGCGATCTCGCGCACCAGGGCGATGAAATTGTCGATCTCGCTGTCGGCGAGCCCCTGCGTCGGCTCGTCGAGGATCAGCAGGCGCGGCTTCAGCGCCAGGCCCATCGCCACCTCCAGCAGGCGCTGGTGGCCATAGGACAATTGACCGGCCGGCATATGGGCGCGGTCGGCCAGCCCGGTGCGTGCGAGCGCCGACATGACAGCGGCCTGTATCGCGCTCTTGGAATGGCCATGCCGTAGCGTCAGTTGCACGGGCAGCGCGACGTTGGCGTAAACGGACAGGTTGGCATAGATGCTGGTGATCTGGAACGTGTAGGCGATGCCCTGGCGGACCCTGACATAGGCCGGCAGGCCGGTGATGTCGGAGCCGTCGAAAACGATCGATCCGGACGAGGGCGGGATACGGCCGCTGATCAGGCTGACGAAAGTGGTCTTCCCGGCACCGTTGGGGCCGATGACGGCGCGGATTTCGCCCGGCACCAAGGTGAAATCGACGCTGTCGACGGCGCGCAGGCCGCCGAAATTGCGCGACAGGCCTTTGGTGGTCAGAAGCGGCGTCATGGCAGCCATCCGAGCCAGCGCTGCCGGATGCTGCCCAGAATGCCTTTCGGGAAGAACAGCACCAGCAGGATCAACGCGACGCCGACGATCAACAGGTAGGCGGAGGTGAAGCCGCTGGTGACGTCGATAACATAGTACATGAACAGCGTGCCGATCAGCGGTCCGAGCGTGGTGGCGGCGCCGCCGAGCAGCACCCACAGCAGCGGCAGGATCGAGTACTGTACCGAGGCGAAGCTCGAGCCGACATAGCCGAACAGCAGCGCATAGGCAGCGCCCGACGCCGCGCAGATCGTGCCGGAGACGACCACTGCGGCGAGCTTGTTGGAGAATGTGTCGTAACCCAGCATTTTGGTCCGTTCCTCGTTTTCGCGGATGGCAACCAGCACGCGGCCGTATCGGGAGCGGACGACGGCCAGTGTGACCAGAAGCACGAGCGAGAACAGCGCCAGCGCGCTCATGTAGCGCACCGTCGGATTGGTGAGATCGAGCGACGTCGCGCCGAAACTCAGGACGCGTGCCGGCTGCGGCACCACCATGCCCTGGTCGCCGCCGGTCCACGCGGCAAAATAGAGGATGAGGAGGTAAAAGACCTGCGCGAACATCATGGTGACGATCATGAAGGCGACACCCGTAGTGCGCAGCGCCAGCAGCCCGATCACCAGTGCCAGCACCGCGCCGCAGGCGATACCGCTCAACAAAGCCGCCGGCACGCTCCAGCCAAGCTGGATGACGGCAAGGCCGGCGCCGTAGAGGCCGGCGGCAAAGAACATGGCATGACCGAGACTGAGCAGGCCGACATAGCCGAACAGCATGTTGTAGCCCATGGCGAAGACCGCCAGCACCATGATGCGGGCGACGAGGCCGTGATGATAGTCCGGCAGCACGAAGCTCAGGACAAAAAGCAGCGCGATGACGCCGAGATGCAAGCCGTAGGCTTTTGCCGGCGAGGTCTCGCTCATCGCGTCGCCGTCCCGAACAGGCCCTGCGGCCGGAACACCAGCACCATGGCGACCAGCAGCGTGGCGATGATCTTGGCCAGCGTCGGCGAGAAGAACACCGAAATGATGCCGTCCGACAGCCCGATCAGCACGGCGGCGATGACGGTTCCGCGCAACGAGCCGAGGCCGCCGATGATGACGACGATGAAGGACAGCAGCAGCGGATCCTGCCCCATCAGGTAATGCGCCTGGCTGATCGGCACGATCAGCACCGCGGCGATGGCCGCGAGCATGGCGCCGAGCGCGAAGACGCCGCCATAGACTCGATCGACAGGGATGCCGAAGGCCTGCGCCGTCTCGCTGTCATACTGCGTGGCACGCATGACGAGGCCGACCCTGGTGCGCGTCAGCACCAGCCATGTCACCACGAGCAGAAGGACGGATGCCGCGATGATCGACAGCTTGTAGCCCGAATAGCCGAACCACGGCAGAAGGATACGATAGCTGAAGGGCGGCTCTACCGGGCGCGCTTCCGGACCATAGAAGGTCAGCGCCAGCTGCTGGATAATGTAGAGCATGCCGATGGTGGCGACGATGGTGGCTTCCGGATTGTAGTTCAGCCGGCGCAGCACCAGCCGCTCGGCCACCAGTGCAAGGGCGCCGACGACCAGCGGTGCGATGATAAGTGCCGCCAGGAACCCGAGCGCCGGATGGCCTCCGATCGCAGTCGTGATCGCCCAGGCGAGCACGGCTCCCAGCATGAAGAACTCGCCATGCGCGACGTTGACCACGCGCATCACGCCGAACACCAGCGACAGGCCGAGCGCGGTCAGCGCCAGCACGGCGGATGTGACGAGCCCTTCGAGGGCGGCAAGGAGGAGGTGGGGACCGAAATGCATGGGTTAGGTACTCACCGATAGCGCAATCGCGCCCCTTGAGGGGGTGAGAAGCGGTCCGCGCAGCGGACGGAAAGCCAATTGCTTGGCTTTCCGAACGACGAACGCCCGGAGCGACAGCGAAGGGCCGGGTCCGGCAGGACAGAGGGGGGTGGCTTGGCGCTCACGCTTGCTGTTGAGCCGGCCTACAACGCCTGCGTCGTATAATCCCCCTCGGCCTCGTAAAGCCCGTCCTCGATCTTGGTCTTATGCACCACCTTGAGCTTGCCGCCTTCGACCTTGGAGATGTTCTGGATGCCGAAGCACTGGTGGATCTTGCCGTTGAAGGTCTTTGGCCCTTGCGGATGCTCCGGGCCTTCGGCGAATTCGGTCAGCGCCTCGGTCGCCTCGACCAGCTTGGCGCGGTCTTCCGGGCCCTTGTAGCCGGCGTCTTCCATCGCCTTCTTGACGACGTAGAGCGTCTCCCAGCAGCCGAACATATGCGCGGCGGTGGAGACATCCTTGGGGTCGCCGACGGCCGCGCCATTGTCATCGATGCCGACGGCGGCGCGATAGGCCTTCTGCGCCTCGGAATCGTCCGTCTGGGCATAACGTGGCGAGCCTTCCCAGAAATGGCTGCCGTCCAGGAATTCGAGCCCGGGGCTGTTGATGTCGACGGCTTCGAGCGAATCGATGAAGCCGAACAGCTGCGGCCGGTTAGAGCCGTAGAACTCGCCAAGCTCCTTGACGAAGGTGAGCACCGCCGGGCCGACCATGACGTGGTAGATCACCTCGGTCTCGGCCGGAATCTGCGGGAAGTATTTGGTGAAGGAGCTCTCCGTCGGCGGAATGGCGATTTGCGCGATGACCTCTGCGCCCTGCGCCTTCAGCGCCGGCGGGAGGTAGTCGCGGTGGTCGTAGCCGAAAGCAAAATCGGGGAAGATCTGCGTCACCTTCTTGCCGGCATTGGCCGCGATCCACGGCGCCATCGACTGGATCTGGCTCTTTACGTCGGTGATGCCGGGCTGGAAGACATAGCGGTTGAGCTTGGTCGAGGCGACATGGTGGCCTTCGCTGACGACGAAATAGGGCATCTTGGCTTCGCCGGCGGCGGGTGCCGAGCCGATGACGACATGCGAGAACAAGGTGCCGAAGACGATGTCGGTCTTGTGCTGGGTGGCGAACTTGCCGACCACCTCGGCACCCCGGCCGGGATCGGTGCCGTCATCCTCGATGATGACCTCGACCGGCCGGCCATTGATGCCGCCGGCCGCGTTGATCGCCTTGACCGCCGCGGCCGTGGTCTTCTCGTACCAGCGGCCATAGGCGGCGCCGATGCCGGTTCGGTGCGACTGGAAGCCGATCTTGATCGGGGCGGAGCTTTGCGCCTGGGAGTAGCGGACGAAACCGGGCGCGACCGCCAGGCCGGCGCCGGCGGCCAGACCCTTCAGCGCGGTGCGGCGGGTGAGACCGGCCTTGGAGAGATCGAAAAACCTATTCTTGTCAGTCACGGCAGTTCCCCTGTTTTTGAGTTTTGACCAATGGCTGGAACGTAGCAGACCGCGTCCTGCGGACGGCCGAAATTGCATGTGTACAAACTAAATCACCAAAGTCCGGACACGGCAATGCCGTTTCCCCAGGGGGATCCCGGTTTATTTCCACCGCGTCTAGCCAACGGTCGGCGTGGCGAGCAGCCAGAGGCCGAAGACGGTGTAGGCGATCATCAGCAAGGTGAGCGGAAACTGGCTGAGCGCGGCGCGGGCGGGAACCGGATGCAGGCGTGCGGCGAAGCCGTGGGCGACGAGCACGGCAAGCAGATGACCGAGAATGATGGCACCGGCCTGGATGTTCCACAGCCACCATGCCGAGCCCGCGCCGGCGACGATGCCGGCTTCGATCTGCATGTCGGCGGTGCCTAAAAGGTTCCAGCCGAGCGCAAACGGATCGGACAGTGCCGCAAGCGCATACTGGCCGTCGACCAGCAGCGCCGTCAGGTAATGCGCGATGTGGTAGGCGAGCGCGATCGGCACGATCGACCAGACCAGCAGCCCCGTCGCCTCGCCAAGCCTGTGGCCGTCGCCGGCGAGCTTCTGGCCGACGACCACGGCAAGCAGGAAGACCGCCGCAAGCAGCATGAATGTCAGGACGAGGCCAAAACTGCCGCTGCCGATCACCGCCGTGCGGCCGGGGAATTCAAGCGGATTGATGCCGAACAGGCCCAGCCAGAAGAAGGTCTTCGACAGGCCGTCATAGGAAACCGAGGACAGGGCGAGCAGCAGGAAGGCCACGCCGCTTGCCGGCAAAGGCGCGGCGGTCAGCAGCTTGGCGCCCGGCCAGCATAGCGCAAGCCGGCCGCGTTCGTCGCGCACGACCGGCGCGAAGCGTGCCACCATCGAGAAGAAGACGGTGAGGAATTCGCCGCTGCGGGCCCACGCCCCATAACCGAACGACAGCATCGCCAGCAAGGTGAACAACCAGTAGAGGCCGGCGGCCCGGGCGAGCCGTGTCGGATCGTCGGGCGCCGGATCGATGAGCTCGAACCAGGCAAAAGCGAAGAACAGGAGGACAGCCGGCCAGTATCCGAGCCATGATGGAAGGCGCCTGGCCGCTTCACCGCCCCTGCCGGCCAGGCGAGACAGGAGACGCACCGGCCCGTACCAGGGATTGAGCCAGGACCAGAGGTCGCCGAGGAAACCTTGCAGGAGCGTGAAGCCGGCCCACAGCAGTGTCCAGATCACCAGAGGCAGCGGGTTGGAGAGCGGATCGCGGCTGCCGAGAAAACCCGCGGCAATGAGACATGCAAAGCCGGCAAAGGATATCAGGCTGGCAGCGGTGCGGGCATCATCACCCAGTGTGAACAGTGGCAGGCGCCGCCGCCAGAAACGATCGAGCCGATGCGCCGGCAGCAGCGCCAGCACGAGGAAGCTTGCGGCCACGGCGAAAGCGCCGCCGATCAGGTAATAGCCGGTCGGCAGGAGCAGGACGTGGCCGCGGTCCGAGGCGTGGGCGAAGGCTGGGGTGGGTGAGAGGAGCAATAGAGCGATAGGCAAAAATGCTAATGACCGACGACGGCACTCTACGGCGCCCCCCTCTGTCCTGCCGGACATCTCCCCCTCAAGGGGGGAGATTGGCGGTTTCTCTGTCGGCGCTTCCCTTGCAACGCCGGAGGTTCGCGAAGACGAAGATGACAGCATGATCTCCCCCCTTGAGGGGGAGATGTCCGGCAGGACAGAGGGGGGCGCCAAGGAACTCAGCCTATCCGACTTTGCCGTCTCGTATGGCGATGCCGGAAGCACCGGTCGTGCCCTCACACCTTGACCAACTGCTCCACCCGGTCCTTTTCACCGAAGATGCGCAGATACCGCTCGATCTCCTTGAGGTCACCCGTCGCCTTGGCTGGATTATCCGAGAGCTTCACGGCCGGCCGGCCGTTGGCCTCGGTCACCTTGCAGACCAGCGATATGGCGTCGAGGCTGTCGGTTGCCGTAGGCGCGCAGCCCTCGAAATCATTGGTCAGGTTCGTGCCCCAGCCGAAGGACATGCGCACCTTGCCCTTGAAGTGGCGGTAGGTCTCCTCGATGGTCTCGACCTCGAGCCCGTCGGAGAAGATCAGCAGCTTCTGCCTGGGGTCCTTGCCCTTCTCGCGCCACCAGGACAGGATCTTCTCGCCGCCCTCGATCGGCGGCGCGCTGTCGGGGCGAAAGCCGGTCCAGTCGGCCACCCAATCCGGCGCGTCGCGCAGGAAGGAAGCCGTGCCGAAGGCGTCGGGCAGCACGATCAGCAAATTGCCGCCATAGTAGCGCTGCCAATCCTGCAGCACCTTGTAGGGCGCCTGTTTCAATTCCTTTTCCGAATTGGCCAGCGCTCCGAACACCATCGGCAGTTCATGCGCGTTGGTGCCCAGCGCCTCGAGGTCGTTGTCCATGGCCAGAAGCACGTTGGAGGTGCCGGTGAAAGCTTCGCCGATGCCTTCCTTCAGCGCTTCCACGCACCAGCGCTGCCACAGGAAGGAATGGCGCCGGCGCGTGCCGAAGTCGGAAATACGGATGCCGGGCAGCGCCTTCAGCCGTTCGGTCTTGGCCCACATCTTGGCTTTTGCGCGGGCGTAGAGCACGTCGAGCGTGAAAGGCCCGAACGACCGCAAGGCGGCGCGCGAGCGCAATTCGTTGATGATGGCGAGCGCGGGAATCTCCCACAGCGTGGTGTACATCCACGGGCCGCTGAAGGAGAGCTCATACTGCCCGCCGCGCCTGGAAAGCTCGTAGTCGGGCAACCGGAAATTCTCCAGCCAGGCCAGGAATTCCGGCTCGAAGATCTGCTTGCGGCCATAGAAATTGTTGCCCCCCAGCCAGATCATCTCCTTCTTGGAGAAGCGCAAGGTGCGGGCGTGGTCAAGCTGTTCGCGCAACTCGCCCTCGTCAATCTCCTCGGCCAGCCGCACCGAAGTGGTGCGGTTGATCAGCGAAAAGGTGGCGTCGACCTTGGGGTACATGCCCCAGATCATCTGCAGCATCAGAAGCTTGTAGAAATCCGTGTCCAGCAGGCTGCGCACGATCGGGTCGAGCTTCCAGGTATGGTTGTAGACGCGCCGCGCAATATCGGTCCTGGCCATGTCTCGTTACCGCCTTCGCTGCCTGCCGCCCATGATCGCGACAGGCCTCATAGCATCGAATTGGCAAAAGCGCTGCCCGGTTTCAGGCTGGCCCGACAAAAAGAAAGACCTGCGGCAGCCAACCCGTCCGAACGCAATTGATTTTTCCAAAGCGCTACCGGACACTCCGGAGAGACAGACAGGAGAAAACCGACATGGGTTATGACAGCGGCAAGCTCGACGCGTTGCGCCGCAAATATGGCGAGAGCCATGGCGGCGAGATGTTCGACCCGAAGTTCCGCAAGGTCGCCGACAAGATATTCTCCAAGTCGGGCACGCGGCTGGCGCCCTATTCCGGTATCCCCACCTTCCTCGCCGCACCCTATCGCGAAATATCGGCCGACAACCCGGATTTCGGCGATTTGCAGGTGGCGATAACAGGCGTGCCGATGGATCTCGGCGTCACCAACCGGCCGGGCTCCCGCTTCGGGCCGCGGGCGCTGCGCGCCATCGAGCGCATCGGCCCCTACAATCACGTGCTGGAATGCGCACCGACGCATGAGCTCAGGGTCGCCGACATCGGCGACGTGCCGTTCCAGAGCCGCTACCGGCTCGAGACCTGCCATGAGGACATCGAGCGCCGCACCAACCAGATCGTCGATGCCGGCGTCATTCCATTGTCGGTCGGCGGCGACCATTCGATCAGCCATCCGATCCTGAAGGCCGTCGGCAAGAAGGCCCCGGTCGGCCTCATCCACATCGATGCCCATTGCGATACAAGCGGCTTGTTCGACATGACCAAGTTCCACCATGGCGGCCCGTTCCGCAACGCGGTGCTCGATGGCGTGCTCGACCCGACGCGCACCATCCAGATCGGCATCCGTGGCTCGGCCGAATATCTGTGGGAGTTCACCTACGAATCCGGCATGACCGTGATCCATGCCGAGGAGGTGACCGGCCTCGGTATCCCCGCCATTATCGGGAAGGCGCGCAGAATAGTCGGCGACGGACCGACCTATGTCTCCTTCGACATCGACAGCGTCGATCCGGCCTTCGCGCCGGGCACCGGCACGCCGGAAGTCGGCGGCCTGACGACTCGGGAAGTGCTCGAACTGCTGCGCGGCCTCAAAGGCCTCAACATCGTCGGCGGCGACGTGGTCGAGGTGGCGCCGCAATATGATGCGACCACCAACACCGCGCATGCCGGCGCCCAGGTGCTGTTCGAAATACTGAGCCTGATGGTGTTCAGCCCGGCGCTCAAAAACAGCTGACGCCGACAATGACGGAAAGGCCACCGGACAACCCGGCGGCCCTCTGCATCAGTGTTCGAACACCAGCGGCGGCGCGAGGCGATCCCGCCGTAGCCAGCGCGCCAGAAGCAACGCCGCCACCACCGCCAGTCCGCTGGACAGCCCGATCCAGATGCCGACGCCATGGAAGCCGAAAGGGAAGGCGAGCAGCACGCCCAGCGGCAGGCCGACGCCCCAATAGCCGATCGCGGCATAGATCATCGGCACCTTGGTGTCGTGCAGGCCGCGCAGCATGCCGGCGGCAACCGCTTGCGCGCCGTCGAAGACCTGGAACAGGGCCGCGAAGACCAGGAACGATACGGCAAGCGTGATCACCCTGGCATTGGCTGGATTGGTCAGATCGATGAAGGCGCTGATCAGGAGATGCGGCCACAGGATCATTATCAGGCCCATCAGGGCCATGAACGAGACGCCGATGACGAAGGCTGTCCAGCCGGCGTGCGAGACGCCTTCCGGATTGCCGGCGCCATGCGCAAGCCCGACGCGCACCGTCACCGCCTGGTTTAGGCCGAGCGGCACCATGAAGGAGATCGACGCGATCTGGATGGCGATGGCGTGCGCGGCAAGCGAATCCGCGTCGATCAGGCCCATCAGCAGCGCCGCGGCGTTGAAGATCGTCACCTCGAAAGCCAGGATGCCGGCGATCGGTAGGCCGAGCCGCAGCAGGCCCTTGAAGCGCGGCCAGTCGGACCGCCAGAAGCGGCCGAACAGATGATAGCGCCTGAACTTCTTCTCCCACATCACCACGGCGGCCATGCCGACGAACATCAGCGTTGAGGACAGCGAGGTGGCAAGGCCCGAGCCTGATATGCCCATGGCCGGGACACCGAGATTGCCGAACATGAACACCCAGTTGAAGAGCGCGTTGCAGGCGACGGCGACGAAGACGATGATCAGCGCCCAGCCCGGCCGCTCCAGCGCCGAGATGAACGAACGCAGCACGATATAGCCGTAGAAGGGCAGCACCGCCCATTCCAGCCAGCGCAGGTAGATGCCGGCGCTGTGCGCCAGAGCGGGCTCCTGGCCCATGGCGAGCAGCACGTTCTCGCCGTGCCAGAGAAAGATCCAGATCGGAATGCAGATGAGGATCGCCAGCCACAGGCCCTGGCGCACGGTGCGGCGCAGGTCGCGCACCGAATGGCGGCGGCGGCCGAGCTCGGTCGCCATCATCGGCGAGGTCGCCAGCATCAGGCCGAGGCCGAAGATCAGCGGCATGAAATAGAGATTGGCGCCAAGCGCGCCGCTGGCGAGCGTGTCCGCCCCCAGCCTGCCCATCATCATGACGTCGGTGGCCGTCATGGCGGTCTGGCCGAGATTGGTCAGCACCATCGGCCAGGCGAGCGCCAGCGTCGCCCTGATTTCCTGACGCCAAAGATTTTCCGGCGCGCGAGCGCCGGCTTCGATCGCAGACATTGTTCCGCTCTTTCAAGGTCGCGGCGCGTCGGCAAAAAGCCGGAAGCCGCGTGTCAAACGGCAAAACCTTCAGTTTCGCGGCGTTTGCGCCGTCTCTTGAACGAAATGCGACATGAAGGCAAGGGAGGAGGCACTGGAAGAGATTGAGCCAGCGGCATTTCAGGGAGATGCCTGCGTCTCGTTCCCTTGCCGGCCAGGGGCTGCTACGGATCATCAAGAGACATGAGCAGCCGGCGAATTGCCGGGAGGGAAGGATGCAGTTCAGGCGCAGGAAAAATCCGGCCGCGATCCCGCGCACGGCGCCGGCCTTCGAACATATCGTCACCGAGGCGAGCGACAGTTTCCTGTGGCGGCTGGACGACTATCCCTGGGAGCGCAATGTCTGGAATTTCCATCCTGAGTACGAAATCCACCTGTTGCGAAAATCTTCCGGCGTCGTGCTGGTCGGCGACCACATCGGCGAGTTCGGGCCGGGTTATCTGACCATCGTCGGCGGCGGGCTGCCGCATGATTGGGTGACGGCGGTGCAGCCGGGCGAGCTGATCGAAGGCCGCGACATCGTCCTCCAGTTCGATGCCGAGAGGCTGCGCGGCTCGGCTGGCCTGTTGCCCGAACTGCGCGAACTGGAGCCGTTTCTGGAGCGGTCGCTGCGCGGCATGGTTTTTCATGGCCGCACGGCATTGGAAGGCGCCGAGCTGATGGAACGGATGGGGGAGGTCAGCGGGCTAACCAGGTTCTGCCTGTTCCTGAATCTCGTCGATCTCCTCGCCAGGACCGACGAATACGAGCTGTTGTCCTCGCCGGATTTCTCCCCGGTTCTGGATGCCGCCTCGCTCGACATCATCCAGCGCACGCTGACCTATCTGTTCCAGCATTTCGCCGAGGATCTGAAGCTGCCTGATGTGGCGGCGCTCGCGGGAATGACCGAGAGCACATTCTCGCGCTTCTTCCAGAAGAACACCGGCAATTCCTTCAGTGACCACCTTGCCAAGCTGAGGCTCTGGCAGGCCTGCAAGCTGCTGGCCGATACCGATATTCCGATCACCGACATCTGTTTCCAGGTCGGCTACATGAACATCTCCAATTTCAACCGCGCCTTCATGCGCAAGCACAAGATGACGCCGTCATCCTATCGCAAGCTGTCGCGGCAGCGGCTGGCGATGCGCGCGTAAGCACGCCCTAAAAACCACCGCCCCCGAGTCCGATCGATACTCATGTGAGATTGGCCGCAACGGGATGCCGGTTTTTGCGCCGCACAATGCATAAAAGTACAGGTCTTCTGCAACGGGGCTTCTAGCGCGAGCCGCTGCAACTCCGCATTTTGGCGATGGGTGGCAAGTCGCTCGGGCGATGGTGAGGATCGCGCAAGCCGAGGACGTCCGCTTCCTGCGACGTGTTCCTGGAGGAGAAAATAATGAAACCAATTCGGCTCGCTGCCAGCCTTGGTGCAGCTTTCATGCTTTCCGCTACCGTTTCCACCATCGCTTTGGCGCAGGCGCCGGTCTGCTCGGCGCCGGTCAAGGTGCTGGCGCAACCACGTGACGGCCTGACGCTTCTGGAGGACTCCAAGGCCGAGTTCGAGAAGCTTGCCGGCGCCGGCTTCCAGATCGATTACCTCAACGAGAACGACCGCCGGGCAAAATCGCGCGCCGACGCGTCCACGGTCGGCAACTACAACGTCTACTATGTCGACGAAGCCAATGTCGCGCTGTTCGCTTCCTCGAAATGGATCGTGCCGCTGGCCGACTATTATCCGGCCGACTACGACTATGCCGATTTCGACCCCGGCCGCCAGAAGGTCGCCACCTATGACGGCAAGGTCTGGTTCGCGCCGCTGACCGGCGGCGGCGACCTGATGGTCTATCGCAAGGACGTGCTGAAGGCAGCCGGCATCCAGCCGCCGAAGACGCTCGACGAGCTGATCGCCGACGTGCCGAAGCTGACCAATCCGGACAAGGGCATGTATGGCATCGCGCTGCGCGGCGCGCGCGGTTCGGGCGCCAATGTCTGGCGCTGGATGCCCTTCTTCAAGGCCTATGGCGGCCAGTGGTTCGACGGCGACAAGCCGGCCTTCAATTCGGATGCGGCGGTCAAGGCGACCGAGACCTACCTGAAACTGTTCAAGGATTCGGCGCCCGGCACGCAGACCGGCAGCTGGGATGAATCGACCGGCGCCTTCCTGTCGGGCCAGGTCGCGATCCTGGTCGAATCGACGCCGCTGTCGGGCATGGCGGTCGATCCGAAGACCTCGCAGGTCGTCGGCAACATCGGCTTCATGCCGCCGCCGTCGCCACTGCCGGGCGGCGGTTACGGCCATGGCCTCGCCATCGCGACGAAGGCCAATGCCGACGACGCGTCGAAGAAATGCGCCGGCCTGTTCATCGCCTGGGCAACATCGAAGGAAAACGAGAAGCGCCGGCTCGACGCCCACCAGTTCGGCGAGCTGAACCGCACCAGCATCCTGGCCAGCAAGGAATTCGCCGATATTTACGGCGCCGATCTCGGCCAGGCACTGGCCGAAACCGGCAAGGTCACGGCGGTCAATTTCTGGCAGGACCCGCGCTGGCCCGATCTCGGCGACCGCTGGGGCATCATCCTCGAGGAACTGGTCACCGGCACCCGCACCGATATCAAGGGCGGCCTAAACGAACTCGAGGCTTATGCCAACGAGCTGGTGAAGAAATAAGCCATCCTCCCCCTGCGGCGCGCGGTCCACGGCATTCGGTGGAGCGCCGGAACCTGTGCGCCGCAGGTCTTGGTTCATCATTGCGGTTTGAGCCAGCCTTCGCGCGAAAGGTCAGTCATGCTCAATCGTTCGAGACGCAGCAGAGGTTAGACAGATGCCGCGACGCTCATCCCTGCCGGTCACCTTCGTCGTGCCGACACTCGTCATCCTTCTGGTGCTGTCGATGGTGCCGACGCTCTACGCGGTCGTCATCGCCCTGCAGAACCGTGAACTCAGCTCGACAGCCTATTCCTATGTCTGGCTCTCGAATTTCGCCGACCTGTTCGTCGACCGCCGCTTTCTCAACGCCGTCTGGGTGTCGGTGAAATGGGAATTCGTCACGGTTATCGCGACGATGACGGTCGCCATCGGACTGGGCGTCCTGATGTTCGAGGTCGCCTCGCCGCGCCTTCGCAACGTCTATTGCCTGCTGTTCATCATCCCGGTCCTGCTGCCGCGCGTCTCGGCGGCCTTCGTCTGGAAGTTCGCCTACCATCCGCTCTACGGCATCGCCACTTACCCCTACCGGCTGCTGACCGGCGGGCTGATCTTCGATCCGCTGTCCAAGCCGTCGACGGCGCTGTTCGCCGTCGCTTCGGTCGACGTCTGGCAATGGGGCCTGTTCTTCGCCGTCATCGTGCTGAAGCTCCTGGAAACGCTGCCGCCGCAGCCGATCGAGGCGGCCCGGCTCGACCATGCTAAACGCTGGCAGATCCACGCCTATGTGACCTTGCCGATGCTCAAGGCGCCGCTGGTCAGCCTGATGTTCGTCAAGATGATCGAGTCGCTGCGCTCCTTCGACCTGATCTATGTGATGACCCGCGGCGGTCCGGGCGTGGCGACCGAAACGCTCGACATGTACGCCTTCTCGCAAGGCTTCATCGAGTCCGGCAAGGTCTCCTACGCCTCGGCGATGGCGGTGCTGATGATGATCGCCACGGTCATCACCTTCACCATGCTCTGGAAGCGGGCGCAGGCATGAGACCATATCGCATGAGACCCGGCCGCCTGATCGGCAAGACCGTGCTGGCGTTTGCAGGCTTCATGGCCGTGTTTCCTTTGCTGTGGACGGCGCTCAATTCGCTGAAGAACAATGTCGACATCATCACCCGCGTCCCGCGCCTGGTGTTCACGCCGACGCTGGCTAACATCAGCTATATCGTCGGCCGCGACAGCGTCATGACCGGCCTCTACAATTCGGTCGTCGCCTGCGGTTGCGCGGTGCTGATCGGCGTGGTGCTCGGCCTACCGGCGGCTTACGCGGTGGCGCGCTACCCGAACCGTTGGGCCGGCGACATCCAGTTCTTCGTTTTGTCGCTTCGCTTCCTACCGCCGGTGGCGGTCGCCATTCCGCTGATGGTGATCTGGCTGCAGCTCGGGCTTTACGACACGCTCGCCGCGCTGATCGTCACCTATTGCCTGCTCACCATCTCGGTGATCATGTGGCTCGCCATTCCCGCCTTCCAGGCCGTGCCGAAGGAGGTCGAGGAAGCCGCCTTCGTCGATGGCTACGGCGCCTATTCGGTGTTCTGGAGGATCGCGCTGCCGGTCGCGGCGCGCTCGCTGATCGGCGCGGTGGCTTTCAGTTTCGTGCTGGTCTGGAACGAGTTCCTGATAGCGCTGATGCTGTCGAGCTCCAACGCCAAGACCTTGCCGATCGTCGCCTCGGAACTCTCCCAGCAAGGCATGAACGTGCCATGGGGAATCCTGAACGCCTCGGTCGTGCTTCTGTCGCTGCCGCCGCTTTTGTTTCTCGGCGTGCTCAGCGGATTCCTGAATTCCGTTTTCCGGCAAAAAAAGACTTGAAGCGAGGACGACACGATGCGGGCACTGGTGCTTGAGAAAAAGGGCGAGCTGGCCCTGCGCGAGATCGCGTTGCCGCTCGACGTAGGCCCGGACGACGTCAGGATCGCCATCCATACGGTCGGCGTCTGCGGCAGCGACGTGCACTACTACACCCATGGCGCCATCGGCAGCTATGTCGTGCGCGCGCCGATGGTGCTCGGCCACGAAGCGTCCGGAACGATCGTCGAGATCGGCGCCAATGTCCGGACGCTGAAGGTCGGCGATCGCGTCTGCATGGAACCGGGCGTACCGAACTTGTCGTCGCGGGCGACAAAACTCGGCATCTACAATGTCGACCCGGACGTCACCTTCTGGGCGACGCCGCCGGTGCACGGCATTCTGGCGCCGCAAGCCGTGCATCCGGCGGCGTTCACCTACAGGCTGCCCGACAACGTCTCCTTCGCCGAAGGCGCGATGGTCGAACCTTTCGCCATCGGCATGCAGGCGGCGGCGCGCGCGCGCATCGTTCCGGGTGACGTGGCGGCTGTGGTCGGCTGTGGCCCGATCGGCATCATGATCGCGCTGGCCGCCCTGGCCGGCGGCTGCTCGAAAGTGCTGATTTCCGACTTCTCCGCGCCCAAGCTCGAAATTGCCGGGCGCTATCCCGGCGTCGTTCCGGTCAACATCGGCGAGCAGCCGCTGGTCGATGCGGTGCGCGCGGCCACCGATGGCTGGGGTGCGGACATCGTCTTCGAGGCCAGCGGCAGCCCCAAGGCCTTCGCTGATTTGTTCGACGTCGTGCGCCCCGGCGGCGCGGTGGTGCTCGTCGGGCTGCCGGTGGAGCCGGTGTCGCTCAACGTGCCGGCGGCCATATCGAAGGAAGTGCGCATCGAAACCGTGTTCCGCTATGCCAACATTTTCGACCGCGCTTTGCAGCTCATCGCTTCCGGCAAGGTCGATCTCAAGCCGCTGATCACCGGCACCTATCCCTTCTCCGACAGCATCGAGGCTTTCGAGCGGGCGGCGGCAGCGCATCCGCAGGACGTCAAGCTGCAGATCCTGCTCAGCGGCGAAAAGGGCTGACCATGTCCGCGATCACCTGTTCTCATGTCGACAAGGCCTATGGCACCACGACGGTCATCCGCGACCTCAATCTCTCGATCGAGGAGCACGAGTTCGTCGTGTTCCTTGGCCCGTCCGGCTGTGGCAAGTCGACCTTGCTGCGCATGTTGGCGGGGCTGGAGGACATCAGCGGCGGCGAGGTCTCGATCGGCGGCAAGGTGGTCAACGATCTCGATCCGGGCGACCGCGGCATCGCCATGGTGTTCCAGAACTACGCACTCTACCCCCACATGACGATCTTCGACAACATCGCCTTCGGGCTGCGGCGCCAGAAAGTGCCGGCGGCCGAGATCCAGAAGCGGGTCGAAGCGGTGTCAAGGACGCTCGGGCTGGAACCCTATCTCGGCCGCAAGCCGGCCGAGCTTTCCGGCGGCCAGCAGCAGCGCGTGGCGATCGCGCGCGCCATGATCAAGACGCCGAAAGTCTTCCTGTTCGACGAGCCGCTGTCCAATCTCGACGCCAAGCTGCGCAACCACATGCGCGTCGAGATCGCGCGGCTGCACCAGTCGCTGAAGACCACCACCGTCTATGTCACCCATGACCAGCTCGAAGCGATGACGCTCGCCGACCGCATCGTGCTGCTCAAGGACGGCGTCATCGAGCAGGTCGGCTCGCCGGCGGAAATCTACGAGCGGCCGGGCAATCTGTTCGTTGCCGGCTTCATCGGCACGCCGAACATGAATTTCATCGATTTGACGGTGGCCCGGAAAGAAAATGGCTGGACGCTGACCAATGGCGGAACTGTCTTCACCCTCGACGGCTCGCGCTTCAAGCTACAACATGGCGAGCAGGCGGTGCTTGGCATCAGGCCTCCGGATCTCAAGCCCGCGACCCCCGGCAGCGCCGGAAATTTCCTGGCGGGAACGGCCGATCTCATCGAGTTTCATGGCAACGATGCACTGGTGACATTCGCTCTTGGCGGCAAGGAGATCAGCGCACTCGTTCCCAGCCGCGTCTGCCCAACTATCCGCAGCGATGTCCGCTATACGTTTGACGAATCGGATATGCATCTGTTCGATGCCAAGTCCGGCCTATCCTTGTTGACACGGTAAGGCGCGTTCTACTGGATCGCGTCGAGCGCCTGGCGTTGCCGGTGCATCTCCAGGAAAATCCGGTAGTCGCGATCGAAGCGGGCGCCGGCGGCCGGGTTGGCGGCGCGCGTCCTGCCGCCCTGCTGCATGGCAAGACAGGCCGCGTTGAGGTCGGGGAAAAGCCCGGCGGCGGTCGCCGCCACCATGCCTGTGCCGAGCAGCACCGCCTCGTCGGCCAGCGGCTCGACCACCGTGCAGCCGGTGGCGTCGGCATAGAGTTCCATCAAGAGGGGATTTTTGGTGTGGCCGCCGGTGACATGCAGCGTGTCGATGAGATAGCCGTTCTCGTTCAGCGCTTCCAGCACATGGCGCACGCCGAGCGCGATGCCCACGGCGGTGCGCCAGTAAAGTCGGCACAGGCTGTCGAAGGAGGAATCCAGCGTAAGCCCGCTGACCACGCCGACCGCATGCGGGTCGGCGAGCGGCGAGCGGTTGCCGTGAAAGTCGGGCAGCACATGCAGCCGGCCGGCAAGGGCATCGCCCTCCGCCGCGCGCAGCTCGGCGACGCGGCTTGCAATCCTGGCATGCATGGCCGCGTTCGGCTCGCCGCCGGCGCCGTGCCAGCGGATGATGTGGTCGAGCAGGGCGCCGGTGGCCGACTGGCCGCCCTCCGACAGCCACAGCTTCGGTAGCGCGGCGCCGTAGTATGGCCCCCAGACCCCGGCGAAGGGCTGCGGATCGGGTGACATCGCCATGACGCAGGAGGATGTGCCGGCGATCAGCGCCAAATGACGGCCGATATTCCGCTCGTCGCCGGCAAACCCGCCGAGCACGCCAAGCGCACCGGCATAGGCATCGATCACGCCGGCGCCGACCCGGCATGTCTCCGTCAGGCCGAGCTCCGCCGCTGCTTGCGCGCTCAAAGAGCCGATGTAAGCGCCGACCGGACTGGCTCTTTCGGGCAGATTGCCGTGCTCGAAGAGGTCGCCGAGGCCGACGAGTTCGAAGAAATCGCGCTGCCATGCGGGTTCCCGGTGCGCCAGATAGGTCCATTTGGCGGTCAGCGTGCACTGCGAGCGGGCCAGCGACCCCGTCGCCTGCCAGGTCAGGAAGTCGGTAAGGTCGAATAGATAGCCGGCTTCATTCCAGGTCTTCGGCAGGTTTCGCTTCAGCCACATCAGCTTCGGCGTCGCCATTTCCGGCGACATGACGCCGCCGATATAGTTGAGCACCTCATGGCCGCTCGCCGTGCATTCGTCGGCCTCGGCGATGGCGCGGTGATCGAGCCAGACGATGGTGTCCCAGCGCTCCTCTCCGGTCACCGAAACGCTGAGCTGGCCGCCTTGCCTGTCGCGCACGACCAGCGAGCAGGTGGCATCGAAGGAAATGCCGGCAATGTTCTCGGCGGCAACACCGGATTTTTCGCGGGCCGCACGCACCGCGGCGCACACGGCTGACCAGATATCGCGCGAATCATGCTCGGCGTGATCGGCTTTCGGCTGGTGCATGGCGATCGGGTGCTCGGCGCGGCCGAGCAAGGTGCCACTGGTGTCGAGAATGCCCGCGCGGGCGCTCCCGGTGCCGACATCGACCGCGCAAACGAACTGTTTCGTCAAGATGCTCTGTCTCTCGCTCCCAGGCCTGCAATCAGATCTGGCAATTGCAGCATGTCAGCGAATATAAAGTCCGGCTCACTCGACGCAAGCCGCGCTTTCAGGGCAGGGTTGCCGGCATGCGCGCCGCCGGTGAAGGCGAACACGCGCATATCAGCCGCCCGCGCCGCCGCGACGCCGGCGGGGCTGTCCTCGATCACAAGGCATTTGCGCGGATGCGCCCGCATCGAGGCGGCGGCATGAAGGAACAGGTCGGGCGCCGGCTTGCCCCTGGCCACCATGCCGGCACTGAACAGATGCGGCTCCATCAATCCGAGCAGGCCGGTGACGTCGAGCGTATAGCGGATGCGGTCGAGCGTGCCCGAGGAGGCGACGCAGAACGGCAAGCCGAGCCTCGGCAGCACTTCCTTGACGCCGGCGATCGGCTTCAGCTCCTCGCGGAATTTGCGCATCAATTCGACACGCATCGTGGTCAGGTGCTGATCGGTGATGGGCAGGCCGAAGTCGCGGGCGAGGATCTCGCGCACGCTTTTCATGCTCTTACCGAGGAAATGCTCGTAGGCCGTATCCTCGCCGATACTGCCGCCGGCAAGCGCGATCATGCCGAGCAGTGCCGAGACCGACAGCGCCTCGCTGTCCACCAGCACGCCGTCGCAGTCGAAAATGACCAGTTCCGGCGCCATGGTCCCGTTTCAGAGCTTGCCGGCGAGGTAGCGCGTCAGCGTGGCGCGCGTGCCATCCGTCCACAGCAGGTTCAATGCATGCGCGAAAGCCTCGACGAACGCGGTGGCGCGCCCGACATCGCCATAGATGTCTTCCATCGCAAGCCAGGCGGCGGGCGCGTCCTTTGCCGCCTTTGCCGTCGCCTGCACGCGGTCCCAGTTCGGATCGTTGGGCTCGATGACCGCGCCGCTGTCCGTCGTGCCGAAGCAGTAGCGGCACCACAGCGCCGATTCAAGTGCCAGGCCGGCGACGCTCTTTCCCGCCTTCAAGCGGTCGGCGATGGTCGGGATGATGAATTTCGGCTGGCGATTGGAACCGTCGAGACAGAGCCGGCGCACCGTGTCGCCGATCTTGGGGTTGGAAAAGCGCTTTTCGATGAGCTGGTAATAATCCTCCAGGACCGTGTCTGGCACCGGCGGTACGGTCGGAATGATTTCGTCATGCTCGAGCTTGTCGAGAAAGCCGCGCACCAGCGGCTCCTGCATCGCCTCATGCACGAAATGGATGTCCATCAGCCCGGCCGGATAGGCGATGGTGGCATGGCCGCCATTGAGGATGCGGATCTTCATCAGCTCGTAGGGCGCGACGTCTTTGACGAACTGCACGCCGACCTTTTCAAGCGGCGGCCGGCCGTCGGTGAAATGGTCTTCCAGCACCCATTGCCGGAAGGGTTCGCAAAAGACAGGCCAATTGTCCTCGACGCCGAAATCCTTGGCCAGGATCGCGCGTTCGCGGTCCGACGTGGCCGGCGTGATGCGGTCGACCATCGCGTTCGGGAAAGCGACATTGCCGCCGACCCAGGCCGCCAGATCCTCGTCGATCAGGCGGGCCAACCCGATGACGCCATCCGACGTGACATGGCCGTTGTGGGGAATGTTGTCGCAGGACATCACCGTGAACGGTGCGATGCCATCGCCGCGCCGCCGCACCAGGCCGGCGAGGATGATGCCGAACACGGTCTTCGGCGTCGCGCCCGGCTGCGCATCGGCGACGATATCGGGATGCGTCGGGTTGAACACGCCGGAGGCAGGATCGATGAAATAGCCGCCTTCGGTGATGGTCAGCGACACGATCTTGATCGCCGGATCGGCCAGCCGTTCGATGATGGCGGCGGCATCGCCCGGCGTCAGGAAGTCGATCATGGCGCCGGTGACGCGGGCGCTCATATGACCCTCGTCCTGCTCGACCACCGTCGTCAGCCAGTCCTGCTCTTCCAGTTTGCCGCGGCCGATCTTCTCGCCCTCGAACACGCCGGTGCCGACCAGCGCCCAGTCGTGGCCGACGCCCGAATTGAACAGCTCGTCGAGATAGACGGCCTGGTGCGAGCGATGGAAGTTGCCGACGCCGAAATGCACGATGCCGGCCTTCAGCGCTGCGCGGTCGTATTTCGGACCTGCGACCCTGGCGGGCAGGTTGGCGAGATTGGCGGAAGAGAGTTTCACGGTCATCTGTTTACCTTTTGGCCGGGTTGCGGCCTTCGTTACCCTTCTCTCCCCTTCACCGGGAGAGGGTAGGAAGCGGCACTTCCGAGGCGATGCGGCCGCCACCTTGATGTTGGCCTCTTCTCCCCGCGGAGGCACGGGGAGAAGAGGCCGCCCCCGCCTCAACTCATCCACTGGCCGCCATCGACATTGTAGGTCTGGGCGACGATGTATTCGGCGTCGCTGCTGGCGAGGAAGACCGCCATGCCGGCGAGGTCCTCCGGTCTGCCCATGCGGCCGTAAGGCACGCCTTCACCGACCAGTCTTTTCTTCTCGCCTTTCGGCCGGTTCTCATATTTGGCGAACAGCGCGTCGACCTGGTCCCACATGTCGCTGTCGACGACGCCAGGCGCGATGCCGTTGACGTTGATGCCGTGCTTGATCAGGTCGAGCCCGGCCGACTGGGTCAGCGAAATGACCGCCGCCTTGCTGGCGCAGTAGACCGCGACCAGCGGTTCGCCGCGCCGTCCGGCCTGGCTCGCCATGTTGATGATCCTGCCGCCCTTTCCCTGCGCGATCATCGAGCGCGCGGCCGCCTGCAGCATGAACAGCGTGCCGGCGACATTGACCGAGAACAGTTTTTCATAGCTCGCCCGCGAGATATCGACGATCGGCGCAAGGTCGAAGATCGCGGCGTTGTTGATCAGTATGTCCAGGCCACCGGTCCTGGTTTCCACCGCCTGCACCGCGGCATCGATGGAGGCCTGGTCCGTGACGTCGAGCTTCACCGCATAGGCCTTGCCGCCGATCCCGGCGGCTGTCTCTTGCGCCGCCTCGAGATCAATGTCGGCAATCGCCACGATGGCGCCCTCACGGGCATAGGCTTCGGCGAAGGCCTTGCCGATGCCGCGCGCCGACCCGGTGATCAGCGCCGATTTGCCTTTCAGCCTCATGCCGCCGACGCCTTGCCGTCGGGGCCGAAGCGATGCAGCTTGGCCTTGTCGGGCGTGAGATAAATACTGTCGCCATGGTGGACGCTGAGTTCGCCGTCGGCGCGCACCGTCAGCGGGCCGACACCGTCGGCCTGGACATGCAGGAACGTGTCGGATCCCAGGTGTTCGGCAACGCCGACTGTTGCCTTCCAATCGCCCGCCGTGGTCGAGATCGCCATGTGCTCGGGCCGGATGCCGATGGTCTTGGCGCCGTACTTCGCCGCCGGGGCGCCTTCGATCAGATTCATTTTCGGCGAGCCGATGAAGCCGGCGACGAACAGGTTCTTCGGCGTCTTGTAGAGCTCCATCGGCGAGCCGACCTGCTCGACATTTCCGGCATTCAGCACGACGATCTTGTCGGCCATGGTCATCGCCTCGACCTGGTCGTGGGTGACGTAGATCATCGTCGTCTTGAGCTGGTGGTGCAGTTCGCTGATCTCCAGCCGCATCGTGCCGCGGAGTGCCGCGTCGAGGTTGGACAAGGGTTCATCGAACAGGAAGGCCGAAGGCTGGCGCACGATGGCGCGGCCGATGGCGACGCGCTGGCGCTGGCCGCCGGAAAGCTGGCCGGGGCGGCGCTCCAGATAATTGGTGAGGTTGAGCACGCGCGCGGCGTCCTTCACCTTCCTGTCGATGGTCGCCTGGTCCTCGCCCGCCATCTTCAGCGGAAAGGCGATGTTCTTGGCCACCGTCATGTGCGGGTAGAGCGCATAGGACTGGAACACCATGGCAAGCTTGCGCTTGGCCGGCGCCTCGCCGGTGACGTCGCGACCGTCAATGTTGATGGTGCCGCCGCTGGTGTCCTCCAGGCCGGCGATCAGGCGCAGCAGCGTGGACTTGCCGCAGCCCGACGGGCCGACGAAGACGACGAACTCGCCGTCCTCGATGACGAGATCGATGTTCGGAATGATCGACGTCGAGCCGAAGGATTTCGAGACGTTCTTGAGCGTGATATTTCCCATGCTTTCCTCCCGGTGGATTTCCGTCCGCCGCCTGGCGCACGCTGCTACTTCACGGCGCCGCCCCTACTTCACCGCACCGAAGGTCAGGCCGCGCACCAGTTGCTTCTGGCTGAACCAGCCCATGATCAGGATCGGCGCGATCGCCAGCGTCGAGGCGGCCGAGAGCTTCGCCCAGAACAGGCCTTGCGGGCTGGAGAAGGAGCTGATGAAGGCGGTCAAGGGTGCTGCTTCCGTCGTGGTCAGCCGGATCGTCCAGAACGCTTCGTTCCAGGCCAGGATGATGTTGAGCAGCATGGTCGAGGCGATGCCCGGCACCGCCATGGGTGTGAGCACATAGATGATCTCGTTCCACAGCGAGGCGCCGTCCATGCGCGCCGCTTCCAGGATCTCGCCGGGGATTTCGCGGAAATAGGTGTAGAGCATCCACACCACGATCGGCAGGTTGATCAGCATCAGCATCACCATCAGGCCGATGCGGCTGTCGAGCAGGCCGGTGTCGCGGAAGATCAGGTAGATCGGAAACAGCACGGCCACGGCCGGCATCATCTTGGTGGACAGCATCCACATCAAAATGTCCTTGGTCCGCTTGGTCGGCGAGAACGCCATCGACCAGGCCGCCGGAATGGCGACCAGCAGGGCCAGGATGGTCGAGCCGACCGAGAGCAGCACCGAGTTCAGGAAGAACTTGAAATAGCCGTTCTGCGCCTGGACCTCGGAATAGCTCTCGAAGGTCCCGGACGGGATCAGGTTGAAGCCCTGGATCGCCTCCTGTTCCGACTTGAACGAAGTGATGATCGTGTAGAGGATCGGGAAGAAGATCAGCAGGGCGACGATCCAGGCGGCCGCCGTCGCGATCGTCTTGTGCCGGGTTGTGACTGCGCGTGCCATCTTTTCCTCCCTTACCTGTCAAGGTTCTTGCCGACGGCGCGCATGGCGAAGAAGGCGACGATGTTGGCGAGAATGACCGCGATGATGCCGCCGGCCGAGGCCTGGCCGATTTTGAATTCGAGCAGTGCCTTCTGGTAGACCAGGAAGGGCAGGTTGGTGGAGGCGTATCCCGGACCGCCATTGGTGGTGACGAGGATCTCGGCATAGACCGAAAGCAGGAAGATCGTCTGGATCAGGATGACGACGGTGATCGCCCGCGACATGTGCGGCAGCGTCAGGTAGATGAAGCGGCTGATGAAGCCGGCGCCGTCCATCTCGGCGGCCTCCTTCTGCTCGCCGTCCAGCGACTGAAGCGAAGTCAAAAGAATGAGCGTCGCGAAAGGCAGCCACTGCCAGGCGACGATGATGATGATGGCGGTCAGCGGATATTGTCCGAACCAGTCTATGGGCTGGAGGCCGAAGAACCGCGCTATGTCGGCGAAGACGCCGTATTGCGGATGCATGATCATGTTCTTCCAGACCAGGGCCGCCACCGGCGGCATGACGAAGAACGGCGAGATGACGAGGATGCGCACGATACCCTGGCCCCACATCGGCTGGTCGATCAAAAGCGCCAGCAGGATGCCGCCGACCACGGTGATCACAAGCACGCTGACGACGATCAGCAGCGTGTTCAGGATCGATTGCAGGAAGGCCGGGTTGGAATAGAACAGCGCGTAATTGGAGAAGCCGACGAAGCCGTCGCGGATCGGATTGAGCGGATTGTACTGCTGGAAGGAGAACCAGAGCGTGAGCGCCAGCGGAACGACCATCCAGACGAGCAGCAGGACGACGGATGGCGCCATCATGAAACGGGCAAGCGAACGGGTCTGCTGAGTAGCCATGACGGTCACCCTTCAAGGATCGGACGGAATTTTCTCGAGCTGTCGGGAAGTGGCCGCCCGAACTGGGTTTCGGGCGGCCGTTGCCGGCCATGGTCGGCGACCGGCCTTAGGCACCGGGAGGAGCCTTACTGGATGTAGCCGCCCTCGGTCATCGCCGCGGTTGCGGCGTCCTGGGCCTGCTTCAGCGCGTCGTCGACGCTCGACTGGCCGGCAAGGGCTGCCGAGAACAGCTGGCCGACGGTCGTGCCGAGGCCCTGGAATTCGGGGATGGCGACGAACTGCACGCCGACATAGGGCACCGGCTTGACGGTCGGATGCGTCGGGTCGGCGGCATTGATGGAGTCCAGCGTCATCTTGGCGAACGGAGCCGCCTTCTGGTACTCTGGATTGGCGTAGAGCGAGGAGCGCGTTCCCGGCGGAACGTTGGCCCAGCCTTCCTTCGAGGCGACCAGTTCTGCATAGTGCTTGCTGGTTGCCCATGACACGAACTTCTCGGCGGCATCGGCCTTCTGCGTGCCGGCGGGAATGGCCAGCGACCACGCCCACAGCCAGTTGCCGCGCTTGCCGAGCCCGTTGTCAGGCGCCAGTGCGTAACCGACCTTGTCGGCGACCTGCGAGGCCTTGGGATCGGAGACGAAGGAGGCGGCGACGGTGGCGTCGATCCACATGCCGCACTTGCCCTGCTGGAACAGCGCCAAATTCTCGTTGAAGCCGTTGGAAGACGCGCCCTCCGGCCCGTCGGCCTTCATCAGGTCGACATAGAACTGCAAGGTGTTCTTCCATTCGGGCTGGTCGAATTGCGGCTTCCAGTTCTCGTCGAACCAGCGCGCGCCGAAGGAGTTCGACATGGCGGTCAGGAAGGCCATGTTCTCGCCCCAGCCGGCCTTGCCGCGCAGGCACACGCCGTTCACGCCATTGGCGCGGTCGGTCATCTTGTCGGCGGCCTGCTTGATGAAGTCCCAGGTCGGCGCGTCGGGCATCTTCAGGCCTGCCTTCTCCATCAGGTCCTTGCGGTACATGACGAAGGAGCTTTCGCCGTAGAAGGGCGCGGCATAGAGCTTGCCGTCGACGGAGAGGCCGCCGGCGATCGCCGGGATGATGTCCTTGGCGTCGTAGTCGTCGCCGAGCTTGTCGAGCGGCAACAGCCAGCTCTGCTTGGCCCAGATCGGGACCTCGTAGGTGCCGATGGTCATCACGTCATACTGGCCGCCCTTGGTGGCGATGTCGGTGGTCACGCGCTCGCGCAGCACGTTCTCTTCCAGCGTCACCCAGTTGAGCTGGATGTCGGGGTTCGCCTTGGTGAAGTCGTCGGTCAGCTTCTGCATGCGGACCATATCGCCATTGTTGACGGTGGCGATGGTGATGGATTCGGCATGTGCCGCGAACGCGAGCGCGCTGGCCGAGCACAAGCCCAGGATGAGCGTACGAAGTTTCATCAAATTCCTCCCATGGACCAAGATGAGCATTTGCCTTGGCTGTGAGCAATTACTCACTAAGAATGAATTATGTCAAGCCAGATTCGATGGTGCAGCGCACACTCGATGGAGGAGCGCCGACCTGGCGCGTTGCAAATGGCCGTCCCGCAGGTGCGGATCGGGCGACAACGGCGATCTGGATGGAGCGCGGTTTTGATCCTGGAGTTAGCCGGTCAGCAGGCGATCTCGGCCAGGATCCAGTCGCGGAAAGCGCGGATCTTCGGCACGTTGCGGCGCGCCTCCGGATAGACCAGCCAATAGGCGTGGCCGTCGTCGCCGACCAGGTCGAAGGGCTGGATCAGGCGGCTGTCGGCGAGTTCCGCCTTGAACAGCGCCCTGGTCAGGATCGCCACGCCATGGCCTGCGATGGCCGCATTGGCCTCATAAGCCTGCGCGCCCATGCTGCTGCCGGGGCGCTTGGCAAGGTCATGGCTTTGCACTCCCGCGGCCTCGAACCATTGCGTCCACCAGATGTCGCCGGGATCAAGGATCGGCAGCTTGAGCAGATCGGCCGGTTCCTTGACGCCGCCGATGCTCGCGGCGAGCTTGGGGCTGAGCATCGGCGTGAAATCGGCGTCGAGCAGCTTGTAGGCCTCCAGTCCCGGCCATTTGCCGCCGCCCGAGCGGATGGCAAGGTCGACATCCTCGCGGGCGAAATCGGTCAGGCGGCTGGATGTGTCGAGCCGCACGGCAAGGGCGGGATGCGCGATCTGGAACGAACCCAGATGATGCGCCAGCCAGTTGGAGGCAAAGGTCAGCACCGTGGTGACGCACAGCAGACCGTCCGCCCCGCCGCGGGCCGCCGCATAGGCCTGCCCGAGTAAGGCGAAGGCTTCGCTGACCGCCGGCGCCAGGCGCTGTCCGGCTTCGGTGAGTTCGATCTGCCGCGGCCGGCGCAGGAAAAGCGGCGCGCCGACCCGCTCCTCCAGCACTTTGATCTGATAGCTGACCGCTGCCTGCGTCATCGCCAGTTCCTCGGCCGCTTTGGTGAAGGACAGATGCCGCGCCACCGCTTCGAACACCCGGATCGCCTGCAGCGGCGGAAGCTGCGCAACCTGTCGCGAGCTGAGATCCGGCATAAAGCCTCCTTATGGGTCCTTATCGACGTTCGATTGGCAAAGGCGGCCGGCAAGACCGACATTCATCCTCAGCCCGTCACTCGGGTTGAAGATAGCGAAGGTTGACGATCATGACCATGGCGCAGCAAAAATGCACTCCCGCTCCGGATCATCGCTGGATTTCATGGCTTGCGGACGGATTCGGCTGGTTCGCGACCAGGAAAAAGGCGCATCTCGACATCAGGGACCTGTCGCCGCACCTGCAGCGGGACCTTGGCTTCCTCGACGGCAACGATCCTTTCGGACGGCATGGATAGCAGGCCCGGATTTTATCGCAAATCGATGTTGCTTCGAGGCTTTTAGCTCACCCGCTCGCCAGCAGGGCGGCGGCGGTTCGTTCGTCGGTGATGAGGCCGTTGACCAGCCGGCGGTTCACGGCCGCCAGGATGCCCGGCAGCTTGCGTTCACCCATGGCGAGCGCGATGACCAGCGACTTCTCGCGTGACGGCAGGGCCGCCGACGACACCCGGTCGTTGGTGATGCCCTCGATCATGCGGCCGTCGCGATCGAACACCCAGCCGACGATTTCGGCGACGCCGCCGGCCTTCTGCAAAGCCTTCAGCTCGGCGTCGGAGATGAAGCCGTCCTCATAGAGCGGCGCCTTCGGGCCGAGGTCGCCGATGCCGACGAAGGTGACGTCGGCCTCCGCGGCCAGCGCCAGCGTCGGCTGGATCATCGGCTGGCTGAGCAGCATCTCGCGCTCCTGCGGCGAGGAGGCGATGACCGGCAACGGCATCGGGAACGACCGCGCCTTGACCCTGTCGGCCATGGTGAAGATGACGTTGTAGAAAGCGGCCGAACCGTCCGGCGAGATATTGCCGGTCAGGGACACCACCTTGTGCTGCGGGCACTCCATCGGCGGCAGTTGCTCGATCGCCGCCTTCAGCGTACGGCCGGTGCCGATCGCCAGCACGATCGGCGCCGGCGATCTCAGCCGCCTCTCGATTTCCGCTGCCGCCGCCTCGGCGATACCGATCGTCGTCGACGACGAGGTCGGGTCGCTCGGCACCACCTCGACCAGGTCGAGCGCGAAGCGCGACTTCAGGCGGGCGGCGAGGTCGAGGCAGTTGGCGATCGGATGGTCGACGCGCACCTTGATCAGGCCTTCCGACACTGCCAGCGACACCAGCCGCTGTGCAGTCTGCCGCGAGATGCCGAGCGTGGCGGCGATCTGGTCCTGCGTGTTGCCGGCGACGTAATAAAGCCAGCCCGCGCGCGCGGCATCGTCCAACCTGTTGCTGCCGCCCTCCTGCCGGTTGTTCACGTCCTGCCTCCCGAAACCGCCGGTCATGGAACCGGTCGCGCCTACTTTCGCAGGGAACCGCGCGCTGCGCAATTGTCAAATCGCCAGGGCAATTGCTTGCGCATGCGGGCGTGGGATCGGCCGGATCATCGTCGGCCTGGGGATTCCACGGCAGGCAAAAGGAGGATTTCCGTTCCGACAGGTGGCACGTTCTGCCGTCCGGATGGTTTATCTCGCGGGGTAAACCCTTTAAGGGAACGCCAAAAGGAGCGTTGCATGACACCGAAAGCGGTTTTCTGGGACATGGACGGCACGCTGGTCGACAGCGAACCGCTGCACGAAGCAGCCCTGGTGGCGGCGATGCGCAATGTCGGCCTTCAGCCTCCGCCCGACCTGCATGAGCGCGTTCTCGGGGTCGCTGCCTGGCCGGTCTACCTGATGATGCGCGACGAGTTCGGCCTGGATCTGCCCTTCGACGAGTGGATCGTCCATAAATACGAGCATTATCTGCCGCTTGTCACGACATTGAAGCCGCGCCCCGGTGCGATCGAGATCTTCAACGAATTGCGCGCACTTGGCGTGCAGCAGGCCGTGGTCTCGAATTCCGACCGCATGATCGTCGACGCCAATCTGCACATGGTCGGCCTGATCTATCCAGGCATGAAGACCATCAGCCGCAACGACGTGCGCGAAGGCAAGCCGCAAGCCGAGCCGTTCCTGCGCGCCGCCTATCTGGCCGATGTCGATCCCGCGAACGCGGTGGCGGTCGACGACAGCTGGCCGGGCGCCATGGCGGGGCTGGCGGCAGGCATGAAGACGATCTTCTGGCCGGAAAAACCGATGGACGGCCCGCCCGGTGCGGTGGTCATCAACAGCGCCGAGGAATTGCGGGCTGAACTGGGGCTTTAAACCTCAGTTCCGATAGACCGGCTCCTGCTCGTCGAGGATCGCCTTCAGTTCGCTGAGATGCCGCTCGGCCTGGCCGGGATAGTCGTCCATTTCGCGTGCCGCCTTCTCGGCGATGGCGTCGGAAAGCGTGCGCAGCGGCCGCCCGGTCCACAGCGCCTTGATGTAGGTCTCGGCGGCGCGTTCGAAATAGAACATGCGATTGAAGGCGTCGGCCACCGTGTCGCCGATGACCAGCACGCCGTGATTGCCCATCACCATTACCTTGACCTTGGGGTCGGTCAGGAGCTGCGAGCAGCGCTCGCCCTCTTCCTCGAAGGCCAGACCGCCATAATGGGCGTCGACCACATGGCGGTTGAAGAACATCGCCGAATTCTGGTCGATCGGCGGCAGCCTCGAATCGGCGAGCGAGGCCAGCACGGTGGCGTGGATGGAATGCACATGCATAACGCAGCGCGCATGACGGACGTTGCGGTGGATGGCGCCGTGCAGGCCCCACGCCGTCGGGTCGGGCGCATTCGGGCCGGACAGCGTCTCGGGATCGTTGGCGTCGATCATCAAAAGGTCGCTCGCCTTGATGCGCGAGAAGTGCACCTGATTGGGGTTCATCAGGAATTTTGTGCCGTCCTCGTTGACCGCCAGCGAGAAATGGTTGGCCACCGCCTCGTGCATGTTGAGCCGCGCCGTCCAGCGGAAGGCGCAGGCAAGATCGACGCGCTCCTCGTAGAGGGGCAGGTTGGTCAGCGGTTCCTTTTGCAGGCGGGCGATGCTCATCGAAAAATCCTCCGGGTTTTAGGAACAATGCCGTGCCCTGCTTGTGCCCGCAACCGGTTTCGGTTGGTGCAGCCGGCTCACGCCGCCGTGCTTGCGGCGGTCCCGAGCCTCAAGCCGCCATGCTCGACGATGAAATCGATCACCTCCCGCAACCCCTTGCCGCGCGACAGGTCGGTGAAGCCGAACGGCCGCTTGCCGCGCATGCGGGTGGCGTCGCTCTCCATCACGTCGAGATTGACGTTCACATAGGGCGCCAGGTCGCTCTTGTTGATGATCAGGAAATCGGAACGGGTGATCGCCGGACCGCCTTTCCGCGGGATCTCCTCGCCCTGGCAGACGGAGATGACATAGAGCGTGAGATCGGCGAGATCCGGCGAGAAGGTGGCGGCAAGGTTGTCGCCGCCGGATTCGATGAAGATGATGTCGAGATCGGGGAATTTGCGGTTGAGCTCCGCGATCGCCTGCAGATTGATCGAGGCGTCCTCGCGGATGGCGGTGTGCGGGCAGCCGCCGGTCTCGACGCCGACGATGCGCTCTTCCGGCAGCGCCTGCAGCCGCGCCAGCATCATGGCGTCTTCCCTTGTGTAGATGTCGTTGGTGACGACGGCGATCGAGAATTCTTCGCGCAGCGCCTTGCAGAGCTTTTCGGTGAGCGTCGTCTTGCCCGAACCGACGGGGCCGCCAATGCCGATGCGAAGAGGACCGTTGGGCTGCGTCATGTCGGGAACTCCGTGATGGCGAGAACTGCGAAGCCGAGCCCGATCAGCAGGCACAGCGGCGAATAAAGCCTGATATCGAGCCGCGCGAAAGGCTGTTCCGGTGCCAGCCGGCGCCACCGGGGCGTGAAGCCGGCAATGCCGCGTCCGAGAAACACCAGCCCGATCAGCAGCGCGGTGGCGGCGAGGCCTTCCCTGGGAAAGGGCGAGGCAAACACGCCCTCCAGAGCCATCGGCCAGAGCGTTGCCAGCGCCAGGCAGGCGGCGACGGCAAAGCAGGCGAACGGCGCCGGCATCTCGTCGACGCCGCGAAAGCCGACGACCGCATGCGCGCAGGACGCCGCATCCTTGCCCGGCCATATCCCGCCAATGCCCCAATAAACGTGCAACGCGGTGATCACCAGCAGGACGAATGAGAGGATGAAGGCAAGGACGATCATGAGCGGAACAATCGCGAATACTGGGTTTCGTGCTGCATCGCCACGATATCAGAGACAAAGGCGCAACCGCCGAGATCGTCCATTGTCGAGCGGGATGCGCGGGCGGCCGTCGCAAGGGCCAGTACTTCGAAGCTGGCGAGCAGCATCACGGCGTCGCTCTGGCCGATGACACCCAGCCGGATTGCAGCCTGGACGAGATTGGAGAAGAAGGCCTGCAGGAAGGCGGACAGGGCGTCCGGCAAGGCGATGCCGTTTCCGCCGGCGACCGCGCCTACGGCGACGCAATAGGCACACTCCGCCGGCAGGCGCGCCCGCACCGGGTTGGGCCACGCCGCCGCGGCCTTCAGGAAAGCAGCACCTTGCAGCATCGTCTCGGCATGGCGCTCGCGCGACCCGGCCAACGCCTCGGCCAGTGCGGCGACTTCGGCCAGATCGCCGCCGTCGCGGGCGTTGCGCCAGCTCTCCGCGAACAGCACGGCATCGTTCCAGGCGGAGCCCATCTCGACCAGCGTTTCAAGCCAAGCGGCGAGGCCCGCCGCATCGGTCACCAGCCCATCATGCACGGCGCGTTCGAGGCCATGGCTGTAGGAAAAGCCGCCGACCGGAAAGACCGGCGACAGCCATGCCATCAATCGCAGCAGGGCGATGCCGGATGGCTGATCAGTCGTGGTGATCATGGTGGTCGTGCGAATGGTTGTGCGAATGCGACCCGCCGTGGCTGTGCGCTTCGGCGTGGCTGTGGGCGTGCGCATGGCCGTGGTCATGGCCGCCGGAATACGCGCCCCGCACCGGCTTGAACGGTTCGGAAACCTCGCTCACCGTGGCCCCGAGCCCCTCCAGCATCGCCTTGATGACATGATCGCGCAGGATGAGGATGCGCTCCGCCTCTATCGCCGCCGCGAGATGGCGGTTGCCGATATGCCAGGCAAGCTCGGCCAGATGCACGGCGTCGCGGGCGCGGATATCATAGACCTCCTCCGGCGCCGCGATGATCTCGACGTGGCGGCCGTCTTCCAGCACCAGCCTGTCGCCGTCGTTGAGGGTGACGGGCTCCGGCAGGTCGACCAGTACCTTGCTGCCATCGGACAATTCGATCGCCCGGCGGCGCAGATGCCGCTCGTCATGGGCAAGAACCGCGCGGCCGGATGGCGCCGTGGTGCCGGCATTGCCGGAGGTCAGCACCGAGATGGCGCGCGGGAACTTCGTGAAGTCGGTGTTGAGGTTGAGCTTCATTTCATGGCTCCGCCATTGGCTTGCGCCCGGGCACGGGCAGGGCGTGAAAGCACGCGGTCGAAATAGGCGTTGACGCGGTCGGATTCTATTGGAAAGCGGCCGGCTCGGGCCCAGCCGCCCATGTCGCCGAGCAGCACGTCGACAGCCGAGAACCGGTCGCCGAGCGCGAAAGGCTTGTCGCCAAGCCGGCGGTCCAGCGCCTTGACCTCCGAGGCGAAATCGTAGGCGGCCGCGGGGCCGACATCGACCCGGACTTCCCTGGGCAGCAGGAAACGGTGGCGCAATTTGTTCCACAACGGCGCTTCCAGCTCGGACTGGGCGAAATGCATCCAGGAATCCATTTCGGCGCGGCCTGCGAGGCCGGGACTGGCGCCCATGCCCCTATCCGCGTGCTTATCGGCGAGATAGACGCAGATCGCCGCCGAATCCGTCAGCGTCAGCTCGCCGTCGATCAAGATCGGCACCTTGCCCGAGGGATTGAGCGCATAGGCTTCGGGCGAGCGCAGGGGAATTTCGACGAATTCATAGGCCTGCCCGAGTTCTTCGAGCATCCACAGAACACGGCTAACCCGGGATCCACGCGATCCGACGGCCTTGTACATGATTGAACCCTGCCTTTCCCGGTCAGCCTAGAGCATCCGCGGCCGTCATACGATCGTGTCGAACAGCCGCAGGATGAACGATACCTGGTAAATCAGCGCCGCCGCGACGAAGGCGATGTGAAACCGGCGGTCGCGCACCAGGATCGCGGCGATGCACAGCGCGACGAAGACCGGCGTGCGAAACAGATATTCGTTGCCGAAGCGGGCGAAATGCTCCGGCCCCTTCAGCAGCGTGTCGATCACGTCGAGCACGTAGGTCGCGGCCAGCAGGCCGAAGAACCAGGCGCGGCGCGAATAGAAGAAATCCTCATAGCTGGTGTAGTCGAGCATCGAATCCGGAAACAGCAGCGCGCAGAGCAGGAACAGGGTGATGGCGTAGAAGATGATGAACAGGTACTTGCCGAAGGTCCATGTTTCGATGGCGTAGAGGCCGAACTCCCACCACCAGAAATGCACCAGCATCAACAGCACCGAAGCGACCCAGGCCAGATGCACCGTATAGAGCCGGTACTGGCCGGGATGCTGGACGATGCGCGCCACCCCCGACAACAGGCGCGCGACGCCGAGCCCGATCACCATGCCCAGGACGATGCGGATATGCGGGAAGATGTCGTGGGGCGAAGCTATTTCGGTGGCCATGCCGAATGCTCGCCAGGTGATGGAACGTCCGTCAACACACCACTATCAGTCTATTCGCGCATAAGGTTGTCTGAAGACCACGGTGATCCTGGGAAATAATCATCGTCCAAGATTTCCTTGATCCCATAGGGGCAATGGACAGGGAAATCCCGATCTCTCAGGCCTGTTTCGTCCAAGGCCTTTAATCTTGCTATCTTGAACTCTCGATCGAGCACCTGCGCAGGATATTTTTTGAGGCTCGGACTTTCATCAAGCAGGCCCTCAATCCGAAGCCGTTGCTCCCGAATTGTCAGCAACCAGCCCGTTTTGCGCTGCTCAGACTGAAACTCCCATTTCAGCAAATGAAGGACCAAAGTGCCAAGCCTGCTCGCAATTTCCCTTTTGTCGCTCCGCCCCAAGCTCTCGATCTCCTCGGCAACATTCTCACGATCGAGGTCGGAAAGACGACCTTCGCGCAGCAACGCGCCCTGCTCGGCGCACCACTGAGCATAGTCGGCCTCGTAGGGCGTCAATTGCTGTTTGCGAAATATCTTGTTCATTGAGGAGATATTGCTCCCAAAGTGCACAATTTCCAAGCCCGCGGAGAACGAGTGGGCCCATTCGGGCAGTCGGCACAACCCACTCACCGCCGCATTTAACGAGAGCAATGGCTCGCGGCGATCTTATCAAAACAGAAAATATCGCTGCGCCATCGGCAGCACCGTCGCTGGTTCGCAGGTCAAGAGTTCGCCGTCGGCACGAACCTCGTAAGTCTCGGGATCGACTTCGATATGCGGCGTGGCGTCGTTGAGCACCATGGAGTGCTTGCCGATGCCGCCACGCGTGTTTTCGACCGCGGCGAACTGCTTGTCGACGCCGAGCCGGCCGTGCAGACCGGACTCTAGTGCCGCCTTCGAGACGAAGGTTACCGACGAGTTGGTGCGCGCCTTGCCATAGGCGCCGAACATCGGCCGATAGTGCATCGGCTGCGGCGTCGGGATCGAGGCGTTGGGGTCGCCCATCGGCGCCGCCGCGATCATGCCGCCGATCAGCACCATATCAGGCTTGACGCCGAAGAAGGCCGGGTTCCACAGCACCAGGTCGGCGCGCTTGCCGACAGCGACCGAGCCGATGTCCCTGGACAATCCATGCGCGATGGCAGGGTTGATCGTGTATTTCGCGATATAGCGGCGGACGCGGAAATTGTCGTTGTTGCCGGTCTCCTGCGGCAGCGAACCGCGCTGGCGCTTCATCTTGTCGGCGGTCTGCCAGGTCCGGATCGCCACTTCGCCGACGCGGCCCATCGCTTGTGAATCCGAGGAGATGATCGAGAAGGCACCGATGTCGTGCAGAATGTCCTCCGCCGCGATGGTCTCCTTGCGGATGCGGCTTTCGGCGAAGGCAATGTCTTCCGGAATCGACGGCGACAGATGGTGGCAGACCATCAGCATGTCGAGATGCTCGGCCAGCGTGTTGACCGTGTAGGGCCGCGTCGGGTTGGTCGAGGACGGGATGACGTTGGGCAGGCCGCAGACCTTGATGATATCGGGCGCATGCCCGCCGCCCGCCCCTTCGGTGTGGAATGCGTGGATGGTGCGGCCCTTGATCGCCGCCACCGTGTTCTCGACGAAGCCGCTCTCGTTGAGCGTGTCGGTGTGGATCATCACCTGCACGTCATGGTCGTCGGCCACCGACAGGCAGCAGTCGATCGCGGCCGGCGTCGTGCCCCAGTCCTCGTGCAGCTTCAGCGAGCAGGCGCCGCCCAGCACCATCTCCTCGAGCGCCGCGGGCAGGGAAGCGTTGCCCTTGCCCGACAGGCCGATATTCATCGGGAAGGCGTCGAAGGACTGGATCATGCGCGCCATGTGCCATGGCCCGGGCGTGCAGGTGGTGGCGAGCGTGCCGTGCGCCGGGCCGGTGCCGCCGCCCAGCATCGTGGTGATGCCCGACATCAGCGCTTCCTCGATCTGCTGCGGGCAGATGAAATGGATATGCGCGTCGAAGCCGCCCGCGGTAAGGATCTTGCCTTCGCCGGCGATGATCTCGGTGCCGGGGCCGATGATGATGGTGACGCCATCCTGCGTGTCCGGGTTGCCGGCCTTGCCGATTGCCGCGATGCGGCCGTCCCTGAGGCCGATATCGGCCTTGAAGATGCCGGCGCTGGCGTCGATCACCAGCGCATTGGTAATGACGGTGTCGACCGCTCCTTCAGCGCGGGAAACCTGGCTCTGGCCCATGCCGTCGCGGATGACCTTGCCGCCGCCGAATTTCACCTCCTCGCCATGAATGGTGAAATCCCTCTCGACCTCGACGAAGAGTTCGGTATCGGCAAGCCGCACCCTGTCGCCGACCGTCGGCCCGTACATCTGCGCATAGGCGGCGCGGGTTATTCTGGCCATCAGTGATTGCTCCCGAATTGCGGTGCTGGTGAAACCGGGCTGCACATTGCTGCCATCCAATGGTCACGCAATGACCCGCTGGTCGACACCTTCTGATCCCATTTGGCGGTTGAGGTTGGAGGGTCACCCCAAAACGACCGTTTGCCAAATCGATGGAAGGAAAATCCATGCGCAAAACGATAGTTCTCGCCGCTGCCGCCACCCTGATGCTGGCGGGTGCCGCCAGTGCCCAGCAGCAGCCCGCGCAGCAGCCCGCTCCGGCAGCGCCGGCCGCGCCCGCCCCCGGCGGGCAGCAGGCCGCGCCGACGATCCAGAGCGTCAACATCGTCGACATCACCGAACTGCCGAAGGACACGCAGACGCAGGTCAACCAGGTGATCGCCCAGCGCGGCGATGCCGGCCTGCAGAAGCTGCGCAGCTCGATCGATGCCACGCCCAAGGTCAAATCCGCCCTCGAGGCCAAGGGAATGACCTCGGCGCAGGTGGTCGCGGCCAGCATGGAGCCCAACGGCGCCCTGACCCTGATCACCAAGAAGGCGAGCTGACGGCGCGCCTGCGCGGCGGGCCGTCGTCCGGTCCGCCCGCGCTATCTGGAAGGGAACCTTGGCCGGGCAGGAGCCGTTTCGTTTCATCGGCGCTGAACGGCGCCGCGAAATGAACCCGTCCAGGAGCGAGCGATGGCGATCAATCCCGGCAAGAGACGGCTCTATGCCTTCGCCTCCATGGCATTCCTGGCGGTGGGCAGCCCCGGAGCCTCCCTTCACGCACAAGGGCTCGAAAGCCCTGAGACCGTCAACCGGATCATCGGCTCGGACGTCAAGCAGGAAGAAACCAGGAGCGATGCCGAAGCCGGCAAAGTTGCCAGGGCGATTGATCGGACGCGTGAAAACATCGGCACGGTGCGCAAGACATCCAAGCTCGACAAGGTCGATATCGTGTTCCTGACCGATGCCGCGCGCACCGAAGGCGGTCCGCCGCCGGCGATCGAAACCAAGGTCAAGCAGCATCAGGACGACATTGCGGAGCTGCGCAAGGAGATCGAGGCCAACGCGCTGCTGTTCAATGCCATCGACTCGCGACGCGTGCTTGCGCAGGACGTTCTCGCCGTGGAATTCGACGACCCCGGAAAAATCGTCATCTATGCGGCGGCCAAGCCGTCCGATTGAGCCGAGGGCACAACTCGCTTTCGTGCTCGCCCGAAAGCCCTTTGCCCTCTTTGCACGCCGCGCATGAGACGCCCTCGGCCTCACAGCCTGCCCATCACCTTCTGCTGAAAGCCATAGACCTCGCGCTTGCCGCCCAGCGGCACCAGCGTAACGTCGCGCTCCTGTCCGGGCTCGAAGCGCATGGCGGTGCCGGCGGCGATGTCGAGGCGCATGCCGCGCGCCTGTTCGCGGTCGAATTTCAAGCCCTCATTGGTCTCGAAGAAATGATAGTGGCTGCCGACCTGGATCGGCCGGTCGCCGCTGTTGGCCACTTTGAGCGTAACCGTCGGCAGGCCTTTGTTCAGGTCGATGTCGCCGTCGGCGGGAATGATTTCACCTGGGATCATCGTTCGTCACACGGCGCCGAAGACGAGGCCGAGCCCTATCGCCGTGCAGGCGGCACCAGCGGCCCGCACGAGCACGCGAAATCGCCTGCCGAGGCCAAGCCCGGCGGCGATGCCGACGGCGTGCAGCAGCGCCGTGGCGACGGCAAAGCCGGCCATATATTCAAGCCCTGCGGCATTTTCCGGCACTTCAGTGCCATGGGCGTGGCCATGAAACAGCGCGAACGCGCCGATGATGGCGACGCCGGCCGTGACAGGAAGATCGACGGCCAGCGCCACGAATAATCCGAGCGCCACCACCGACGCCAATATGCCCGGCTCGACGAAGGGCAGCGGCACATGCAGCATGCCGAGCGCGCCACCGGCCAGCATGACGCCCACAAAGGCCGCCGGCCATGCCCACATGGCCTTGCCGCCTTTCTGTGCCGCCCACAGGCCGACCGCGACCATCACCGTCATGTGGTCGAGGCCGGAGAGCGGATGCATGAAGCCGGCCGCGAAGGAGGAGGTCGTGCCGGCCCCGACATGGGCGTAGGCGGGCATTGCGGCTGCCATGAGCAGAATCGCCGAGAGGGCTGTGCGTTTCATCTGTGCTGAGATCATCGGTGCGTCTTTCCTATCAGGATCGTCTTTCCTATCAGGGTCGTCTGGCGTTCACGCGGCCTCGCGCGGGCCACAGGCCTCGGCTTTGAGGACGCGCTTGGTCGAAGCGGGATATTTCTTCAGCATTGCCGCCGGACGGATCGGCCGTGCCGAAAAATTGCCGCCGCAATTGGGGCAGACGCCGCCGAGCACGTCTTCGACGCAATCGGCGCAAAAGGTGCATTCGAAGGTGCAGATCAACGCATCCGCCGCTTCCGGCGGCAGGTCCTTGTCGCAGCATTCGCAGTTCGGGCGCAGCTCAAGCATATCTGTCTCCTCACCGTATCGGCTCATGCACGGTCACCAGCTTGGTGCCGTCGGGGAATGTCGCCTCCACCTGCACGTCATGGATCATCTCGGCGATGCCTTCCATCACCTGGGCGCGGCTGACGACGTGGGCGCCGGCTTCCATCAGCTCGGCGACGGGACGGCCGTCGCGGGCGCCTTCGACGACGAAGTCGGTGATCAGCGCGATCGCCTCCGGATGATTGAGCTTGACCCCGCGCTCCAGACGCTTGCGCGCCACGACCGCCGCCATGGCTATCAGCAGCTTGTCCTTTTCCCTCGGCGTCAGGTTCATGCGTTTCCCTGAAATGATGCGGACACGATCACAGTGACCATATTTTGGGCAGCCCCGCCTTTCCGTTGAGCAAGCCGACGAGCGGAACCAGATGCTGGCGCAGCCGGTAGCCGTCGCCGGCATACAGCCTCGCAAGAAGCTTGCCAGATTCCTGCACGCTCCAGGTGCTGGCGCCGCCCTGGCCGCCGATGATCTCCCGAACCGGATCGAGAAGCGCTTCCGCCCGCGGCGAGATCAATAGCACCGTCGCCATGGCGACGGCGCCGCCGGCAATCGGTGGGCGCGCCAGGGTCGCGGCGATGTCGGGCCCGATGCGGAAATCCTCGGCATGGATGAGAGCCCCGCCCCGGCGGACGCGCCAGCGGTCGTGAAAGCCGCCCTGGACCGCGCGTTCGCCCATCGCCGTCCGGCCGAAGACGGTGGCTTCCAGCACCAGCGCCTCGGCGCCGGCGGCAAGATCAAGGTCGAGCGTGCGGGCAAAGGCCGATCGGTCGAAAACGATGGTCTCCTGCGGCAGCCAGGCGACGCGGCCGTTTTCGCCGACCGTTAGCCGGACGCTGACTTCGGCCCGGTCGGAAGCGGCGCGATAGATTTTCTCGCAGGCCTGCGTCGTTATCGTGGCGCTGGCATGCGCGCCGACGTCGATCTCCCAGCCGAGGCGGTCGCCTCCGGTCAGCCCGCCCGCGGTGTTGATCAGCACGGCTTCCAGCGGGCCGCCGGAAACGGCCGGCATCCTTATCTTGGCGGAACCGTCCTGATAGAGGCGGCGCAGCCGTGTGCGGCCGTCTTGACTGGCGCAGACGAGCTGCGCCAGTCCGGCCGCCCGCTGCGCCGGCGGAGCCGAAAATCCGGTATGTTCGATCGTATCCACGCCGTCAGGTTAAGCACCGCGGCGGCTTTGTCGATATATAGCTTGTTGCTTGATGGCGTTTCCGTTTCTATAGAGGGAGCCACCTTGGTACGCTCATGCGACGCCTGGCGGGGGTCCAAGGCGACGGTCGCGGCCTGATATCGAGGACAAAAAGGCGCTGTTCAGTTGGCGTCGGGAAACGACAAAGTGGGGAAGAAACCGAATGGCTGACCAACTGGCGACCGAAATCATCGAAAAGATCAAGGCTCATGCCGAGCCGGGCGGCGAGGAGATCACCACCAGCACCGAATTGACGGCGCTCGGCATCCATTCGCTGGAACTGACCGAGATCATCTTCGATCTCGAGGAGCAGTATGGCATCGAGATCGAGATGAACACGGTCGATGCCTGGAGCAACCTGAAGAATGTTGGCGACATGGTCGAGGCCGTTCGCGCGCTGATCGCGAAAAAAGCCTGACCGCATGCACAAGCGCGTCGTCATTACCGGCATCGGCGGTTTGTGCGGGCTTGGCACCGACGTGCCGGCGATCTGGACCGAGATGCGCGCCGGCCGCTCGGCGATCGGCCCCATCGATAACCCGTTCCTGCACGATTTGAAGGTCAAGATCGGCTGCGAGATCAAGGCGCTGCCCGACCATGGCATCGAGCGCAAGCAGCTGGTGTCGATGGACCGTTTCAGCCTGTTGGCGGTGATTGCCGCCCGCGAAGCCTTACAGCAGTCCGGCTTGGCCGCCCATGCGGACAATACCTACCGCATGGGTGCCGTTATCGGCATCGGCGTCTGCGGCTTCGAGACGGTCGAGGAGAACTACCGCGCCATCCTGATCGAAGGCAAGAATCGCGCCGGCATCTTCACGGTGCCGAAGGTCATGCCGGGCGCCGCCGCCGGCCAGGTCAGCATGCATCTCGGCCTGCGCGGACCGGTGTTCGGCGTCACTTCGGCCTGCTCGTCGGCCAACCACGCCATCGCATCGGCGGTCGACCAGATCAGGCTCGGCCGCGCCGACGTCATGGTCGCCGGCGGCACCGAGGCGCCGCTGGTCTGGGGCGTGCTGAAGGGGTGGGAGGCGCTGCGCGTGCTGTCGCCCGATACCTGCCGGCCGTTTTCGGCCGATCGTCAGGGCCTGGTGCTCGGCGAAGGCGCCGGCATGGCGGTTCTGGAAAGCTACGATCACGCGGTGGCGCGCGGCGCAAACATCCTCGCCGAAATCGTCGGCGCCGGCCTCTCGGCCGATGCCTCCGACATCGTTGCGCCGACCATAGAAGGGCCGGAAGCGGCGATGCGCTTCTGCCTGGCGGACGCCGGGTTGAATCCCGAGGACATCGACTACCTCAATGCGCACGGCACCGGCACCAAGGCCAATGACCAGATCGAGACCGCCGCGATCAAGCGCGTCTTCGGCGAGCACGCGCGCTCGCTTTCCGTCTCGTCGACCAAGTCGATGCATGCCCATTGCCTTGGCGCCTCGGGCGGGCTGGAGATGATCGCCTGCGTGATGGCGATCCGAGAGGGCGTGGTGCCGCCCACGGCGAATTTCCGCGAGGCCGACCCCGATTGCGATCTCGACGTGACGCCGAACGTCGCGCGCGAGCGCAAGGTGCGCGCCGCCATCAGCAACGGCTTCGCCTTTGGCGGCACCAATGCGGTGCTGGCCTTCAAGGCGATCTGATCCCGGCGATCATGTTCTGCCCGGCAGGTCAATCTGCCGGCTCCCGATGCCGGCATCATTCGATTTGTTGACTGTGCGTGCACGGCCAAACGCCTGACGCCGCATTGATCGTGCCGGGGCGTGCGCCTAATTCTTTGCCGACCCCACCCAGACCGCGCCGCTCGGTGCGAAATCCCCGCCCAGGAGTTCTCGATGGCCGACCTGTCCGCCTTTCCAATCACCGCCCGCTGGCCGGCCAGGCATCCGGACCGGATCCAGCTCTATTCGGCGACGACCCCGAACGGGGTGAAGATATCGATCGCCCTGGAAGAGATCGGCCTGGCCTACGAGCCGCATTATGTGGACATCGGCAAAAGCGAAAGCTGGACGCCGGAATTCCTGTCGCTCAATCCCAACGGCAAGATACCGGCGATCATCGATCCGAACGGTCCCGACGGCAAGCCGATCGGCCTGTTCGAGTCCGGCGCCATCCTGCTCTACCTCGCCGACAAGACCGGCCTGCTCGTCCCGGCGGACGCGGCGCGGCGCTACGAGACGATCCAGTGGGTGTTCTTCCAGATGGCGGCCGTCGGCCCGATCTTCGGCCAGGTCGGCTTTTTCCACAAATTCGCCGGCCGCGAGATCGCCGACAAGCGGCCGCTGGAGCGCTACCGCGATGAATCGCGCCGCCTGCTCGGCGTTCTCGACGGCAGGCTGAAGGGCCGCCGATGGATCATGGACAATGACTACACCATCGCCGACATCTCGCTCATCGGCTGGGTGCGCAATCTGATCGGCTTCTATGAAGCGCGCGACCTCGTCGGCTTCGATGATTTCGCGCATGTGGCGGCATGGCTGGAGCGCGGCCTGGCTCGGCCGGCGGTGCAGAAGGGCCTGACACTCCCGGCAAAGGGCTGAAGCGGCCCGGCCGCCCTGGGGCGCGGGATATCGTAGCCTTGGCCGACTCGGCTGGGCTATTTCGCCTTGGCTTTCGGGCCGCCCTTGCCCATCACGGAAGCCGCCAGCGAAGCGGCGCCGCGTGCCGTCGCCACCACCGCGCCGGCCGCGACGCTTGCCACGGTGCGGACGGCGCCGGATTTCTCTGGGGCCGGCTTGCGCGCGCTGGCCGGCTTTGCGGCCGCGGCCGCGACCTTCCGAGGCGCGGCCTTGCCGAAGCTGGGCTTTGCGTCCTTCGAACGTTCGGCGATCGCCGGACCAGCGCCGGCTTTCGCCTGCGTCGTCTTCGTCGTCCTGGTCTTGGCGGTCGCGGGTTTTCTTGCCTTGGTTGCCATTGCAAAATCCCCTTAGGCAGGACAATCGGTTCCTGGCCATAACGGTGCGAAACCCCTTAAGGTTCCCGTCGAAAAATACCGACAATTAAGCAGGTTAACCAATCACCAGGTCGGCCGCCCGGCGCCGCGCCAGCACGCGTTCGATGTTGGGCATGTCGTTGGAGGCGATCCAGGCGCGCGCATCCTCCTCGGAGCGGCCATGTTCGTGCCAGCGCTCCATCAGCCGGCGCTCGAGCTCGTTGCGCGGCACCTCGACGAAGATGGAGAAATCGAACAGTGGCGCCAGCCGCGACCACGGCTCCTCGTCGAGCAGCAGATAATTGCCCTCGACCAGGATGAATTTGGTCTCCGCGCCGATGATCGCCGCCGCCGCGCGCGACAGTTCCATGCCGCGGTCGAACACCGGGATGGCGATGTCGGGCTCGCCCGCCCGGATGCGCTTCAGAAGCGTCTCGAAGCCGCCGAAGTCGAACGTATCCGGCGCGCCCTTTCGCGCGCGCAGCCCGCGCTGGTTGAGAACGACGTCGTCATAGTGGAAGCCGTCCATCGGCACGACCTCCACGGCGCCTTCCGGCAGCAGATCGTGCAGGCTCGCCGACAATGTCGACTTGCCGGCCCCCGGCGGTCCGGCAATGGCGACGATGAAGCGCTTTGCCTTGCCGGCGCGCTTGAAGATGGTGGCGGCGAGATGGGCGATTTCGGACATGGCGGCCTCGCTTGCCCCTGATGGTTGGCGCGACCGTTATTCTGGCGGCACTCGGCGGAAATTTCAAACCGGCATTTTGGGTAAGGTGCGGTGGTCAAGTGTCGAAACGCCGACGTTCGAAGCCAATCCGCTCAACCAGCCGCGGCCTGCCCGATGCGCAGGAAATCGCTGTCGAACGGCACCTCCCGCGCCGAGCCTCGGCCCAAGAGCCGCATGCGGCCCTCCGCCGTGGTGACCTCTTGCGGCGGCTCGCCGCCCGCCAGCGGCAGGGCGCCGATGACATGGCGGAAGGAGACGCTGGCGCCTTCGCCGAGCGCGAACGCCGTCGCCACGCCTTCGCGCGTCAGCCAGTTGTCGCCGATCGAGGCGGCGTGGCCTATCGCCGTGCGCCCGTCCTCTATGCCGAGCACGCCCAGATGCCGTCCGCTCCACGGCGCGTAGTCGCGGCCGCCATTGCTGAACCACAGCATGGTGACCGGCAGCTCCGCCGGGTTCTTCAGCACCAGAACCAGATCGTCCTCGGCCCGGCGCGCCAGGGCCGTCCAGCCCGGCCCGCCATGATCGGCCTCGACCAGCGTGACAAAATCCTCGCGCCGGTCGTCCATGCGGTAATCCGTCAGGTCGAGCGTGCCGCCGCCGGCAGCGGGAAAATGGCCAAGATCGCTGCTGCGCCCGGGATAGGCGAGCAGGAAGCGGCCGCGCGCGGGATCGGGCTCCAGCGGATCGGCGGGCGAGGCCGCGAAGCGTTTTGGCGAAAAGGCCAGCCGGCCGCCATCCGTCATCGCCGTCATCGGATGATGGGCGACGGAGATCGCGCCGCGGCCGCCGGAAAACACATGTTCCTGATAGAGGAAGGCATGGCCGTCGCGCAGCGTCAGGATCTTGTCGACGGTCGCGCCCATGACCTTGCGGCGCAGCCGGAAAACGGCTCGCCAGCCGCCGTCCACGGCGCTGCTTTCGGTGACGTCCCAGGCGCTGTTGGCCGGCCAGCCATGCAGCGGCGCTTCCTCGACGTCGCTGCGCGAAAACGGCGCGCACAGGAAATCGCCGGACAGCCGCACCGTGCCCTCGGGCAGGTCGGCCGGCAGCGTGTCGCGTGGCGCGCCGACCCAGGGTGCGCGGTGCAGCGGCCGCAGCCGGCGCCCGCCATCCTCGACTACCATGTCGGCGATATGGCCGACCGTGGTGTCCAGCGAGACCGAAATGCCGCGTGCCTTGAGGGTGACCGTATCCATTGCGCTCTCATCGAATCCGAAGGCGCAACAAGAACCCTTCGCCGCCGGTTGCGCAAGCGCCGCGACCGGCATTTTGCATCATCCTTGGAACACAAGCTTGCGAAAGCAGACAAAGCTGGGCTACCGCCATTAACCAAATGGACGCGGCTGGCGGGTTACGTTAGCTTCGCCGCATCTCAGCAACAGCCCAGCCAGAACAGACCTGTCCTTGTCCCCCTTGCGTCGCCTTCCGCTCGTCCAGAGACTTCTCGTCGCCCTTGGCCTGTTGCTGATGGCTGCGGGCTGCTCGACCACGACACCGCCGGACTCTGTGCTCGCCGTGCCGGCGCCGCCGCAGAAATACGCCGCCATCGTCGTCGATATCAGAAGCGGCAAGCAGCTGTTCGAGGTCAATTCGAGGGCGCAGCGCTATCCGGCCTCGCTGACCAAGATGATGACGCTTTACCTCCTGTTCGAGGCGATGGAGAGCGGCCGCGTCTCCAAGGAAACGCAGATCCCGGTCTCCGACCACGCGGCCTCGCAGCCGCCGACCAAGCTGCGATTCCGGCGCGGGGAAACGATCGACGTGGATTCCGCCATCCGCGCCATCGTCGTCAAGTCGGCCAATGACGTGGCGGTGGCGGTGGGCGAATATCTCGGCGGCTCGGAGGACGAGTTCGCCGCCATGATGACGTCGAAGGCGCGCCAGCTTGGCATGACCAGCACCATTTTCCGCAACGCCTCGGGCCTGCCCGACGACGGCCAGGTCACCAGCGCGCGCGACATGGCGGTGCTCGGCATGGCGCTGCACCAGCGCTTCCCCCAGCATTTCCACTATTTTTCCGAAAGCGACTTCATGTTCCGCGGCCGGCTGGTGCGCGGCCACAACGACATGCTCGGCCGCGTGCGCGGCGTGAACGGCATCAAGACCGGCTATATCAGGGCTTCCGGCTTCAACATCGTCACCTCCTACGAAGCCGACGGCCGCCAGCTGATCGTGGTGGTGATGGGCGCCGACAGCGCCCGCCAGCGTAATGACCATGTCGAGGCGCTGATCCAGCGCAACCTATCGCCGGCGGTTGCCGACGCCCCGACCAGGGTGATGTACGCCGAACAGCAGTGAGCGGGCGAGCTGCGGGGCTGCCTCGCTTCGGACCAGCTTGCTCAACTATCGAAGTCAGTGCCGCCCCTCATCGCCCTGCCAGGCACTTCTCCCCGTATAGTGACGGGGAGAAGGGGCTGACCGCAACCTCGGCACCCTTTTTGCAGCGTTGGTGATTGGCGAAACCGGCGATAACAGCCCCTCTCTCCCAGTTCTACGGGGAGAGATGTCCGGCAGGACAGTGAGGGGCGGCGCAGTCGCTCGAAAGCGGGCGATGGCGTCGACTGGCCCGATAGGAATTTTTTCTTGACAGGGTGAAGGCAACTATGCTACTATTCTCGCTATGGTGCTGATTTGCGCCAGCCACCCGCCGCAAGGCGGGTTTTTTGTGCCGTCGCCCAGGCGCCGGCCAATCACTTCGTCATCCACGGGCGGAGCAAGGAGCGTAGCGACGCGGCGCGAGGATCTATGCCGCGACTCGGCAGGCGCCGCAACGGTTCGCAATTCTGCTCACCGCCGCCAATGTCACGGAATGGATCCAGGCTCCGCGACGGAGCTTCGCCCCCGTTATGGTGCCCCCAGGGGGTTGATGACGATTTCATTGAGCCGCCGCCAACCTCGAATGTCTCTCTACCAGCCCCGAAAGGCGGCCCGCTGCCCTTCCTGTCACGCAATCGTCCGCAAGGCGTGGCATAGGCATGCCAATTCGCCGCGATGCTGGCTAAGCATCGCCGCATCGGTCTATCGTCTTCCACCACAGCAGGAGCCCGCATCATGAGCACCGTTCCCAAGGCGTCCGAGCAGCAGGCGGCGGACAATGACAGCGGCGGCGAATATTTCGAGGCGCCGACCGCCGGGGAGGACCTGCACGGGGTTTCGGACGAGCATTTCGACACGCCGGAGGTGCCGGACTCAGAGCCGGCCTTGCCCGGCGCTTCGCGGGCCAAGCCCAAGAAAAGACCGTCGGCGATCTCGGGCCGCAAATTCCGCAAGCGCGACCTGGTGCGCATCGACGATCTGCGCCCGAGCCTGGCCGACCGCATCCGCTCCGACCATCCGGACCTGCCGCATGGCGCCCGCATCAGCCGCGAGGAGCTCGGCCGCTACCGCATGCGCTACATGGAGGAGCTGCTCCAGCAGGAGCACGGCGAATTCTCCGAGCTCGACCGCCAGGTGGTGGAATCGATCGCCAGGCAGGACACGATTTCGGAAAACTCGGAAGAGGAGTTCGAGGAGCACCGCTCCTTTGCCGACCGCGTCTCCGACAACATGGCGGCCTTCGGCGGCAGCTGGTGGTTCCTGATCTCGTTCGCCGGCGTGCTCCTGGTGTGGATCGCCATCAACCTGTTCGAGGGCTTGAACCGCGCCTTCGATCCCTACCCCTTCATCCTGCTCAACCTGCTGCTCTCCTGCATCGCCGCCATCCAGGCGCCCATCATCATGATGAGCCAGAAGCGCCAGGAGGTGAAAGACCGCCTGCGCTCCTTCAACGACTACCGCGTCAACCTCAAGGCCGAGCTCGAAGTGCGCCATCTGCACGAAAAACTCGACTACCTCATCTCGCGCCAATGGACCCGCCTGGCCGAGATGCAGCAGATGCAGCTCGACGCCATGCATGAGCTGACCGGAGCGAAGAAGGCGAAGCGCGCGGCACGGGGAGTGAGGAGGCGGGCGGTGCGGGGC